>QCKC01000038.1 GCA_003215635.1 Prochlorococcus sp. AG-409-J19 | reverse complement strand
GTCAATAGAATTACGCAAAAAGGAATTAACCACCAAGTTTCAAGGGTTGAGTAAACATTAAGCACGGCAATAACTACTATGCATACAGCTAAATGAATCAAGTTTTTCTTTCACTACTTCAGGAGTACCAGAAGCCAAAACATGCTTATCCAAAGCAACGACCTTGTCATACGCGTTTAGAGATATCCCCCAATCGTGACTACTAATAAAAAGTGATAGCCCAGCATCAGCCAGCTGGCGAATGATTAATAGAAAATCTTCTCTTGCAGGTGGATCTAATGCAGAACAAGGTTCATCAAGAAGAATTATTTTTGATGGAGTCATTAAAGTTTTTGCAAGTAATGCTCTTTGTTGTTGCCCGCCAGACAAGGAATCGAGTCTCCTATTTGCTAAATCAGATATTCCCACTCTTTGTAGTGCAGCTTCTAGTTCACAACATGTTGATCTTGAATGATTCACTCGCCCTAAAGAGACCAAGCCTTCAACAGTAATTGGAAAATTCCAGTTCAACCTTCCTCTTTGAGGCATTAGAGCAACTTGGGATCGACTATCAAACAACGGATGACCATCAATGGTGATTTCACCTTTATTAGGCTTACTGCGGCCTTGGAGTAGACCTAACAATGTTGACTTACCAGCACCATTTGGACCAACAAGTGCAGTCATAGTCCCAGGTTTGAGCTCAACTGAGACCTCATCCAAAACAAGATGACTTTGCCTTGAATAGGAATATGTCAAATTTTCAGCAATCAAACTGGCCATGGATAAGAGCATTTCCAGATGAAACAACAATACGCTTGCCGATTAGAAATGATAACCATTATCGTTTGTATCAACACTCGTTCGCTTCGCATGCCAGATCACTTAGGGCAATCAAGCCCGAGAAGGCTTTCGATCAATAGATCAATTTTAAAAACTTATCTTTTAGCAGGAGCGGTTTTTTTATCTGGAACGGCTCAAGGAGTACAAGCCAAGGAGAAACCAATAGTTGCAATAGAGCCGCTGGTCTGTGACTTGGTCAAGGCAATTGCTCCACCTTCAAAGCAAGTTAAGTGTTTGATTGGCAGAAAAGTAGACGTTCATGATGTCAAATTTTCTCCTAGACAGGCTCAAGCTCTAAATAATGCAAGTCAAGTTTTCACCCTTGGTCAAGAGATGACTCCTTCAATAAAAAATTGGCAAGATAAACCCATAACTACTGTTGTCGGTGTAAGTGCAATAGAGATTGATGACCATGACGACCATGATGAACTCTCATCTGCGAAGCATGACGATCATGATGACCACGGCAAAGGTCATGGAGAAGAAGCTTTTGAATGGGCTGGTGTCTTTGAACTTTCACCAGGAACCTACACATGGTCTTTTGCAAAAGTCGATGGAGACTATGCCGACCCTGCTATGAAAATGGTCATTCTCAAGTCTGGTGATATTGAAGCATCAGAAGAACTTGCTGAAGAATTATTAGAATCTAACAATTCAGAATTTAAACGTAATAATGATCAACTTGTTGCACAGGAAAAAGCATATGTTCTCACATTTAATGAGAGGAAAGAAAGCACAACATTCAATGTAGAAATTAAAAAAGCTGGTAAATATGTATTCTTTACTGAGCATATGCCCTTTGAGTTTGAAGCCGATGAGCATTTCTTTAAAGATGTTTCAGGCAATGATGTCGAACCGATAGCCCAAATTCCAGACGATGGCGGTGATCATCATCACCATAACCATGGAGGAGCCGATCCTCATATCTGGCATGATCCTCATAACATTATCAAGATGGGAAATATTATTTCTAGAAGCATCAAGAAGAACATTTCATTTTTTGATAGAGAAAATAGGAAAATTGTAAGTGAAAGATCTAAATCTATTAATTCTCTTTTAGAAGATTTAGATCAATGGACTCAAAGACAAGTATCCACAATCCCTTCTAATCAAAGGACGATCGTTTCTAAGCACAAAGCTATGGAATACTACGGAGATGCATTTGGTTTGAAAACTATTAGCTTATTAGATTTTATGGGTCATTTAGGGAGCCTTAGGCCTCAGACTATTGCCACAGTATTAGGGGAGCTAAAAGAAGAAAATGTGAAAGTCTTATTTGCAGAGCAAAAACCTCCTTCAAAATTATTAAAAAACTTGAGTCAACAGACTTCCACCCCTATAGCA
>QCKC01000037.1 GCA_003215635.1 Prochlorococcus sp. AG-409-J19 | reverse complement strand
AGGGCCTGTTTTTGTTGTTAAGTTCTAGCCCAATTATTGAGTCGCTTTTAGCACGCTTTATTTTTTTTATTATTACTTCCTTTGAATCTAGAAGTCCTATTCTGCTTCCATCATTTTGATCACTTTTGCTCATTTTCTGAGTTCCATCAGTGAGGCTCATTATCCTAGACCCATTCTTGCTAATAAGGGGCTTAGGTATTTTTAAAATAGGTTCTTTTTTGCTCCCAAAGCAAGAATTTATACGTTGTTGGGCGATGTCTCTTGCAAGTTCAAGATGTTGTTTCTGATCCTCGCCAACAGGAACTAGATCAGCAGAGTATAAGAGTATGTCTGCGGCCATCAATATAGGGTAATCCATTAGTCCTACTGAAACATTATCTCCTTGTTTTTTTGCTTTCTCCTTAAACTGAATCATTCGTTCCATCCAATTAATTGGAGTTACGCAATTAAGTAGCCAGCAAAGTTCGCTATGAGCAGATACTTGACTTTGAATAAAAATAGTACTTTTTTGTGGATCTAATCCACAGGCTAAATATAAAGCGGCTGTTGAAAGGGTTTCTTCTGCTAATGACTTGGGATTGTGAGGAACAGTAATTGCATGTAGATCAACTACGCAGAAAAAAGTTTCATGTGTGTGTTGTAGTTCTACCCAATTCCGAATAGATCCAAGCCAATTGCCGATATGTACAGCACCGTTTGGCTGAACTCCGGAGAGAACCCGTGGTCGCTCCATTTATCAAACCTCTTCTGAGGGATTGGTTAACTCAGGCGTCTCGCTAGTTGTTTGATCATGCGACGAGGATGAATCTACTAATGAATTTGCAGTGGAAATTTTCTCTTCATTAATTTGGGTGTTTTCTAATTCATCTTGTGAGCTTTGATGAGCATCCTCCGATTGTGGTTTGGCAGCTTGTGGTTTCGCCGGCCTGGCAAATGGATTGGGCTTGGGGCCTTTCTGAGCTGATTCTAGGTTCTTGTGATTTCCTCCTCTTCTGTTGGAATCGTCTCTACGACCTCCTCCATTTTGTTGTTGTGAACGATGTTGGGTTATTAGTTCATCTAATTTTCCTTGTTCGAGCATTTCAGCAAGAGTTCTCAATGCAAATCCAAGAACCGCAACAGTGGAACGAAGCCTAAAAGCTTCTTGGAGAGATCTGGCAGCCCTCATTTCGTTATCGCTTAAGCGAATTCGGAATCCTCCGCCTTCCCGGTTACCAGGTCCGCGTCCACCTCGAAAGGATCCTCGGTTCCCTTCATTATGAGGAATATCTCTGTAGGAATCACCCATGAACTTTCGCTGCAATCAAGCGGAATTAGGATGCATCATCGTTGATGAAGCTCCATTTAGTTTGTAGCTTCAGCAGATTCACATCTTAAGA
This sequence comes from Prochlorococcus sp. AG-409-J19, assembly GCA_003215635.1. Lineage (GTDB taxonomy): Bacteria > Cyanobacteriota > Cyanobacteriia > PCC-6307 > Cyanobiaceae > AG-409-J19. Next base: position 815 of record QCKC01000037.1, on the reverse strand, counting down.
AGCAGGTTTTTAACAAAACCATGCATAGATCATAAAACTTTGACTGCAAAGGTTTTAGCTTTCTTTGAATCCGTCCTAACTTGCTGTATTGCTTCATAAGCTATATGAGCTAAGAAGAATGGAGAGTGAGGTCATTCCAGTGAAAATTTTCTCCGATAACCAAATGCAAGTCCGCAATTGGAACTGGGGACTTGGCCGTATAGGCTTCCTGCTTGGGACAGTTGTCTTAGGCCAATGGGTTTTAACTGATTTTGTTCATTTCCCTGGTGGTGGATTGGGCCTTGTTGTTTTTGGAGTAGGAATTTATTGGTTAGTTAAACCTACTGTTGCGGGATTTGATTCCCCTGTATCGGTGAAGGAATGGATTGCTAGGCTTCATCAAGTTTTAGAAGACTTCAAATCCTTAGAAAATTCATCTGATAGTACCTCTGGGCATGAAGAGCGTGCTAAATCTCTTGATGAAATAATTAATAGAAAGCCCCCTCTTAGTTTGGCTTTTGTTGGGAAACCAGAGAATTATTCTTTAGAGGAAGAAGAGTTTAAAGCTGCTATAGCTAGTAGGCATCCATTCAATATATTTTGGTTCGAATCTCTTTCATTTAATGATAGAGATTCATCCTTGCCAGAATTTATTTATGAAAAAGATATATTAATCTATTCTTTGCAGCTACCTTTAAAGGCTTCTGATTTACTTTGGCTCCAAAAAATATCGGAAGGACAACCCACATGGATTATGATTTGTTGGAAAGAATCTCAAAGTTGGAATGATCAGCTTAATTTACTTCATGCCCAGCTTCCTGCTTGTTGGGAGAATC
>QCKC01000036.1 GCA_003215635.1 Prochlorococcus sp. AG-409-J19 | reverse complement strand
TTTTTGGTTATTTGAACGATGCAAATTCAGAAATAGAGCAGCACATATTCTAATTCACTAAAAAACTCAAGAGTATTGAGGAAGCCGGTGACTGGATTTGAACCTGCGACCTACTGATTACGAATCAGTTGCTCTACCACTGAGCTACACCGGCATCTAAAAGAACTTACCATTCTAGTTAATTATTCTTTAATCGAGTGAATCCTTCAAATAGATCCAAACCCACTCTAGATCCTGGACTTAGGGAAAAGCTTTTGGATGAATCAAATAAGCCATTTAGGGGGCTTCGAAGAGCTTTATGGATAGCCTTTTTTGGCTCTGCATGTTTAGGCTTTATGGTAATGCTCTCAAGACCGATAGGTGGAGATGCAATTATTTTGAATGATTTTCTAATACAAACGTCAGCTGTTATTTTATTTGGAGGCTTGCTTTGGTTTGACAGAGGTAAATAATTAAATTTAATAAAGCAATTTAATTTTTAATATGGGAAGCATAACAATGCCAAGTGCGTGTTTTGAAAATTGATATATCTAGGCGCTAAGTTTTCTTCTCTGTGTAACAAGCTTATAGGCGGAGACTATATCCCCTTCCTCCCAGTTAGCAAAACGATCGCAACCTATTCCGCATTCAAAACCAGTTGCTACATCTTTGACGTCATCTTTATTTCTTTTTAACGAGTCAAGATCTCCTTCGAAAACAATTTGATTTGCTCGTTGTACACGCACTTTGCAATTACGTTGTAATTTTCCATTGGTTACATAGCAACCGGCCACTGCACTTTTGCCAATGCTAAATATTGCTCTAACTTGGGCCTCACCAAGGGTCTCTTCTACCATCTCTGGATCTAAGAGTCCCTCCATGGCTAATTGAATATCTTCTAATAGTTTGTAAATCACTTCGTAATCTCTTACGTCAACTCCATTGGCATCTGCTGCACGCTTTGCACCTGGTGCCATAGATGTATTAAATCCTACAATTACTGCTCCTGAAGCTGCTGCTAGATCTACATCTGTTTCACTAATTTCTCCTGGAGCTGATAGTAATACTCTGACTTGTACTTCATCTTTAGGAAGCTGTTCAAGAGAACCAAGAATTGCTTCTACACTACCTTGGACATCTGCCTTCAGAATTAAGTTTAGTTCTTTTAATTCACCTTCACTTGCTTGTCCGGACATTGCTGATAGGGATACTCTTCTAGAAGCCATTTGTTGTGCAAGTCGTGTTGCTCTTGCATCAGAGGCTCGTTCTCCTACAACGGCTCTTGCTGATTTTTCATCGGGATAAACTTCAAATTCATCACCTGCTGTAGGTACTTCATTAAATCCCAGAGCTTCTACAGCATAAGAAGGTCCTGCTTTCTTAAGTCTTGAACGATTGTCATCTACCATTGCGCGTATTTTCCCTAGCACAGGACCTGCAGCAAGTACGTCGCCTGTTGAAAGAGTGCCATTTTGAATTAATAAGGTGGCAACAGGTCCTTTAGCTTTGTCGAGGTGTGCTTCAATAACTGTTCCTTTTGCAAGTCTGTCAGGATTAGCTTGTAGATCTTCAACCTCGGTTACCAACAAAACCATTTCGAGAAGCTTGTCAATATTTTCATTTTTGATTGCACTAACAGGAACCATTACGACATCACCTCCCCATTCTTCAGCAATGAGATTTTGATCAGACAGTTCTTGTTTTACCCGATCGGCAGAAGCTCCTTCTTTGTCAATCTTGTTGATTGCAACAACTATTGGAACTTCAGCGGCTCTGGCATGACTTATTGCTTCGAGAGTTTGAGGCCTTACCCCATCATCAGCTGCCACTACAAGAACAGCCACGTCAGTGACTTTCGTCCCTCTTGCCCTCATTGCAGTGAAGGCTTCATGGCCAGGGGTATCTAGGAAGGTTAGCTTTCTAGGTTCTCCTGCATGTTCGATTTCGACTTGATATGCACCAATATGTTGCGTGATTCCTCCTGCTTCACCAGAAGCTACTCTTGATTTTCTTATGGCATCTAGAAGACTGGTTTTCCCATGGTCTACATGACCCATCACTGTTACTACTGGTGGACGACGAATTAAATGAGCCTTGTCTGCTTCTTCAATCATCTCTGCGGTTTTCTTAGCCGCTTCTTCTATATCGTCTTGAAGAACAGGGACTCCGAATTCCTCGGCTACAGTTTCAATTGTAGATAGATCGAGAGATTGCGTAACTGTTGCGA
>QCKC01000035.1 GCA_003215635.1 Prochlorococcus sp. AG-409-J19 | reverse complement strand
AACAAGCGGCTTGGTGAATGGAGCAAATTTAAAGGAGCTGAATTGCTTTCTGCAGAAGCAGTTTTATCTTGGTCTCTTGCAGGTATCGGTTGGATGGCGATTGTTGCAGCTTTCTGGTGTGCATCAAATACAACTGTTTATCCAGAAGCTTGGTATGGGGAGCCATTACAGCTCAAATTTACCGTTGCTCCATACTGGATTGATACTGGTGATCTTTCAGATTCAACAGCTTTCTGGGGACACAGCACTAGGGCTGCTTTGACTAATGTCCATTACTACTTGGGTTTCTTCTTCCTCCAAGGTCATTTCTGGCATGCACTCAGAGCATTGGGATTTGATTTCTCCAAAGTCTCGAGTGCAATTGGTAACGAGAAGAATGCAACCGTTACTACCAATTGATTTCTAGCTCTTAATTGAGCATGAAATAAAAACTTATATAGAGCTTATAGCCTTGTCTTTTGACAAGGCTTTTTTTTTGTGTTTTCCCTATAGATTTAATTGATTTTATCAATTTCTTCAATTGCATCAGATCTTTTGGACTAAAAATCTTTTTCTATTAATAAATTTGCAAATATAAATAGTGCTTACTACTCATGGCGATTGTATTGATCAACACTAAAATTAATCCAATGATCGGGTGATGGGGATCAGTCGGTCTTAAATCAAAAGCTCCCTTTCTTTTGGGGGCTAACTAGTTTAGGAGTCAACTATGCTGACATTTGACCGCCTCATTAGGTCTGAGATAGCTCACGGAAGAATGGCCATGGCACTTTTATCTTTGATCTCATTAACAGCGATATTAAGCCATATTTTTTCCAATTCTTCTCTCTGAATTCCTTCCCGATTATTTGGAATCGAATTTGCTCAATTCTTTGGTCAGCTTGATCTGATCTGATCTGATTTGTTGGTTGATGTTCTCACTTCTCTCTTTTTAGTTGAGATGGGAGAATTTTTTATTTTTAACGGATCGTTGAATTTTTGTCCCAGGAACTTATGGGGTGATTCATCTCAACAGTTAATTCATGTTAAATCTCAGGCTCTCATTTTAGTTCATTTGTTTCAGTAATTTATTAGTAGGCTCCAAATTGTTCGGAAACTTTTTGAGTATACTTCATTATCTTTTAGATAATAAATTGGTGTGAAAAACTAGTGCTCATAAGGCTATGAATTACTCTTTTTTTTTGTTTTCTTTTTAAGTTAAATAGTATTTAATAAAAAAGGAAGGAAAAAGTCGCCTCTCTCAGCCATTTTACGGATGCTGAAGCGTTTGGATTTCTAGGGCTGTTTGAGTGTAGTGTGCCTGACGTATTTCCGTCTTGCCTTCTTAAATCATGCAGACCTATGGAAATCCAGACGTCACCTATGGGTGGTGGGCTGGAAATTCTAGGCTCACCAACAGCTCAGGCAAATTTATTGCTGCTCATGCCGCACATACCGGCTTGATCACTTTCTGGGCAGGTGCCATCACTCTTTTTGAATTAGCCCGTTACGACCCCTCTGTCCCCATGGGACATCAGCCATTGATTGCACTTCCTCATTTGGCTGCAATAGGAATTGGTTTTGACGAGACAGGAGCTGTATGGACCGGAGCAAATGTTGCTTCTGTGGCTCTTGTTCATTTGATTGGTTCTTTGGTCTATGCAGGGGGTGCACTACTCCACTCGCTTCTATTTAGTGGCGACATGCAGGATTCTGGACTTGCTCAAGCCAGGAAATTTAAACTGGAGTGGGACAATCCTGATAATCAAACTTTTATCCTTGGACATCACCTTATTTTCTTTGGGGTCGCAAATATCTGGTTCGTTGAGTGGGCCAGAGTGCATGGGATTTATGACCCATCAATAGATGCCGTGCGTACTATTTTCCCTGGATATGGTGATTTCACAATGGTCTGGAATCATCAATTTGATTTCCTTAGCATTGACAGTCTTGAGGATGTAATGAGTGGGCACGCCTTTTTAGCATTTATGCAAATAAGTGGTGGTGCTTGGCATATAGCTACTCGTCAATGGGGTGAATACGACCAATTCAAGGGTGCAGGCGTTCTATCTGCGGAAGCAGTTTTGTCTTGGTCCCTTGCAGGTATTGGTTGGATGGCAATTGTCGCAGCTTTCTGGTGCGCAACTAATACCACTGTTTATCCAGAAACTTGGTATGGAGAAACATTAGCGTTCAAGTTTGGTATTTCACCTTATTGGATTGATACTGTTGACTTGCCTGAAGGTATCCATACCTCACGTGCTTGGTTGACAAATGTTCACTATTATCTTGGTTTCTTCTTTATCCAAGGTCACCTTTGGCATGCACTCCGTGCTATGGGATTCAACTTTAGGCGTGTAACAAACGCTATAGCTAATCTTGCTCCAATGGCAGCTGATTAGTTTTTAGAGTAGAAATTTTAATTCCAAATGATGGATTAAGATTCTATTGATAAAAAGCCTTGTTCCTTAAATGGACGAGGCTTTTTTATTGTTAATCTCTAATAGATTTGCCTGCAGTATTTGATGAAGTAGATGTTTTTTGAGCTAAAGCACAAGACTATTTTAAGTATATAGACTATCAATTAATAGAATATGTTCTTGGCTATGTGTTATAAACCCTCTATAATATTATTAATAGATAATTGTTTTTTATGTCTATCAGTGATCTCAAAAAGTTTCTTAAGAAGATGCAAGATAATCTAGAGATCAAGGAACAAGTTTTGTCTTCGTCAACAGCAGATGATGTGGCTAAGATTGCACAGAGCCTTGGCTATGA
>QCKC01000034.1 GCA_003215635.1 Prochlorococcus sp. AG-409-J19 | reverse complement strand
TCTGTGAAATCAAGAGGTTTTCGATAATGGGCTTGCAAAATAAAAAGTCGCAGAGTCATAGGAGTAATTCCTTGGCTTAGTAATTCTCTAATGGTTGTGAAATTGCCAAGAGATTTGCTCATCTTTTCTCCGGACACATTAACCATCCCATTGTGAAGCCAATAACGAGCTAGTGTATTTCCTGTGGCTACTTCTGATTGAGCAATTTCATTTTCATGATGAGGAAATATTAAATCTGCTCCACCTAAATGAATATCTATTGTGTCTCCTAGCTCTTTCCTTGCCATTGCTGAACATTCAATGTGCCAACCAGGACGACCTTCCCCCCATGGAGATTCGAAGCTAGGCTCGCCTTTCTTGGCAGCTTTCCAAAGAGCAAAATCAGCAGAATTTTTTTTCTTGGTTGATTCTAGGTCTGTTATTCTTCCGTCAGCATTCTCTATTTGTTTGCTAATGTCTCTCCCACTAAGTTTTCCATATTTGCTGTACTTTAATACAGAGAAATAAACATCTCCATCGATTGAATATGCAGCTCCTTTTTGTTCTAATTCACTTATTAGAGAGCAAATTTCATTTATGCATTGAGTTGCCTTTGGCATTTTATCAGGTCTAATTATTCCTAGAGAATCCATGTCTTTATGAAATTCTTTGATATTGCGTTCACTTATTTCATTCATTGAGCAGTTCTCTTGATCAGCTTTCTTAAGAATCTTGTCGTCTACATCAGTGAAATTCTGAATAAAAGTTACTTTATAACCTAGCCAGATGAGGTGACGGCGAAGGACATCCCAAACGATGTAACTTCGTGCATGGCCAAGATGGCATAAGTCATAGACTGTTACCCCGCAGCAGTAGATACTTACTTCTTTGGAAGGAAGTGATATGAATAGTTCCTTCTTGCGAGTGAGAGTGTTTGTGAGCCTTAGGGACACTTTTTTTATGTGGCCTTTATAAAGAGGCTAAGGCCGCGAGGTTGAAATACATCTATTTGGCTTCCATCCAATTATTCCCAATCCCTGTTTCTACGACAAGTGGAACTGTGAGCTTTATAGCTTCCTCCATGCATTTTACTACAGTATCACGAATGTTTTCCATTGCGTTTGGCGCAGCTTCTACTACAAGTTCATCATGAACTTGTAGTAATAAATTTGCTGGTAATGAGGACTCTTTTATTGTTTGATGTAGGCGGACCATCGCGATTTTTATTATGTCTGCGCTAGATCCTTGAATAGGGGCATTAGCTGCTGCGCGAAGTTGTTGGGCCTCCAGGCCACCACGCCTAGCAATTTCCAGATTTATTTCATAAGGTTCTTTACCTAATAATCTTCCTAGCCCATTCTTGTCGAATTGAAACTTCCTTCTTCTACCAAGAATAGTTTCGACATAGCCTTGACTTAAAGCAAGCCTTTCTTGAAGTTCAAGAAACGCAAAGACTTTAGGATAACGCTCTTTGTATTTTGCTAAGAATTCTTTAGCTTCTAGCTGGCTGACGCCTGTCTCTCTGGCAAATCGCTGCGGGCCCATTCCATAAACCACTCCGAAATTTATTGTTTTACCTAGGCGCCTTTCTTCGGATGTGATTTTCTTTTTATCTAGCAACATTCTTGCAGTTAAAGAATGCACATCATCTCCTTGCCGATATGCCTCTTGAAGAACTTCTTCGCCAGAAAGATGTGCAAGGATTCTTAGTTCAATTTGCGAATAGTCAGCGCTCAATATTTTCCAGTTCTCTTTAGGCAGAAATGCTTTGCGAATCCTTCGGCTGAATTCAGTCCTAATTGGTATATTCTGAAGGTTCGGATTACTACTACTTAGTCTTCCTGTTGCGGTTGCAGCTTGATTGAAATCAGTATGCACTCTTCCTGTTTCTTTTTCAACTAGTTCTGGAAGAGAATCTATATAGGTAGTGCGAAGCTTGTTTAGAGTTCGATGTTCAAGAACTAAAGGAACGATAGGGTGATCCTTCTCTAGTCTCTCTAGCACACTTGCATTAGTACTCCAGCCCGTTTTTGTACGACGAGACTTTTTGCGATCAAGTTTTAATTTTTCGAAAAGTATTTCTCCTAGTTGTTTAGGCGAAGAAAGATTGAATTCAATTCCAGCTGTATTGTAAGCTTCTTTTTCTAGATTATTTATTTTTTTCTCTAGTTCTTTGGAAAGTTCTTTAAGATATGGAATATCTACTCTTATTCCTGTGGATTCCATTTCAGCAAGTACTGGCTCTAAAGGTTGCTCGACTTTTATTAATAAATCTATTAGTTTCTTGCTTGACTTTTTAAGCTTGTTGCTGAGGATTGAAAAAAGCTTTCTTGTTAAATAAACATCCATCCCGCAATAAAGGCTAGCTTCTTTTATAGAAACATCTGCAAAAGTTTGGTTTTTCCCTACAAGATTCTCAAATCCAAGAGGTTTATAGTCAATTTCTCTAGAGGAAATTTCTTGCAGGCTATGTTTTTGATTGGAGTCATAAAGGTAATCAGCAAGCAGGGTGTCCATTACGACCCCATTTAAATTAACTCCATGGCGAAGCAGTATTAAGCGGTCGTACTTGGCGTTTTGAAGAGTTTTTGGGTGATCGAGGCTTTTTAGCCAATCAGCAAGCTTATTTAATACGTGATCAACCGATAGCTGTATCTTTTCATTTGTTTTTTTTAGAATGCTGTCATTGAGATTTTTGTGCCCAATTGGAACATAGGCGATATCTTTTCTCCCATCACCCCAACAGAATCCTATGCCGACAAGTTCTGCTTTGAAAGGATTCAG
>QCKC01000033.1 GCA_003215635.1 Prochlorococcus sp. AG-409-J19 | reverse complement strand
CAACCGGAAGGAGTTACCCTTCCTTGCGGATCTTCGTAAAGTTTTTTTTAAAGATTAGATTTGTCCGCAATATTTCTGTAAAATTTTAACCTTCCTAATTGATGAATTTACTATCGTCACTCCAAAGCCAATTAAAGAACAACCTTTGCGAGCATGGCTGTTTGTTATTTCCTTAAATATTATCGCATGGATTGGTTGGTATTATATGCATGATGCTCCAGCCTCTTGGTGACTTGTTGATGCGGTGGATTCGAAAACATTACTCTTTGATTTGGAATGTAGGCATTGGAATATGTATTGCACTTTCGCTTGCGCGTTATTTAATGAATCAATAGTACTCTTGTCCCTTAATTCTTCTATAGTAAAGTTTCACTAATGTATTCAAGCTTGATTTCCTTTTAAGTGCTTTCGTCCTTGGCTCAGATGTGAGCTGGCGTGTCTTTAACCTTGAGGATAGTCAATTGGTCTGGCAGAATACAGAAAAGATTTTTATGATGACAAGGATTCTTTCTATAGCGCTCATTCTTGGTGTGATCATCTACTACGGATATGCACTAGTTCAGTAATTAACTCTGGCTAGCATCTTACTGTTTACCAGCCTATCCTTTAGTAGTTTTTTATTAAATCCAAATCAATATGAGGTTTTGATATTGGTTCAAATGATGATTATATCTTCGAAGGAAGTTTACTCTTCTCTTTATTCCTCTAATAGATATTTAACACCAATTATCGCAACGCAATTTGTAATTTCACCTGGTTATTCAATTAGCTTTCCCTTCAGGTCTTTTATCCTTCGAGCCTTACTGACAATACGTTTAAGTTCCTCATCTAAAGTAATTAGTGAATTAGTATAAATCTCTAAACCTAGAGTGTCCTTATTTAATATGATTCGATAATTGCAATTTTGAGAATCTTTAGTCTTTGAATAGTCACTTCTTTGGTGAGCGCCTCTGCTTTCCTCCCTCTTTAATGCAGAAATCATTGTTGCTTCAGCAGATACTATTGAGGCTTCTAAATCAAATGCAAGAATTAAATCTTCGCAATTCTGATGATCAATCCGAACATCTATATCTTTTGCTGCCTTCTTAAGGTCATGAATTTTGTGTAATCCAGTTTTTAGTAAATCATGATCTTTTACTACTCCACAATAGTCCCACATGATATTCCCTAATTGATATTGCAATGGCCTCAAAAGATTCGATCCAGATTTAATATGACTATTTATGTTCTCATGGGCCAGCTGTATTGATTTATTAGATCTTATTTGTGAATGTAATCGTTTTGAATATTTAGTAGCAGATTTACCTGCATGCTTACCGAATACTAGGATCTCAGCCAAGGAATTTCCTCCCAGGCGATTGGCACCATGGAGCCCGCCCGCGACCTCTCCAGCTGCATATAAACCTCTGATGGCGGTAGAGTGCTCTTTGGGATCAACAGCAATCCCTCCCATGGAATAGTGTGCTGTTGGGGCAACTTCCATAGGCTCTTTGGAAATATCAATCATCTGAGTATCTAAGAAAAGTCTATAGACATTTGGAACTTTAGTTAAAATAAAATCCTTATCCTTGTGAGATATATCTAGGTAAACCCCACCATTATTTGTTCCACGTCCTTGTATTATCTCAGTATAATTTGCCATTGCAACTCTATCCCGAGTTGATAATTCCATTCTTTCCTTATCATAGTTGGCCATAAATCTTTCTCCTTTTCCATTAATAAGTAGACCACCTTCACCTCTTACTGCTTCAGTAACTAATGTGCCTGCAATTTCTTCTGGTAGTAGTATACCTGTGGGATGAAACTGAACCATTTCCATGTCAGTCAATTCGCACCCTGCCTTAAGACTTAAGTAATATCCATCTCCATTATTCTCGTTTTTACGAGAAGAGCTCTTCTTCCATATCCTTGTATGCCCACCAGTGCAAAGTATTACCGCATCACTAAGATGTACTGTTCTTTCACAGCTTTTTGTATTAAACGACATTGCCCCAAAACAAATCCCTTCTGAAATAAGCAGATCAGTTACATATTGGGAATCTTGGATTTGAATATTTAACGATTTTGCTTTTTTGAGAAGAGTATTTAGTATTGAGAGACCTGTAAAATCTCCTGAATAACATGTCCTTCTATATGTATGTGCTCCAAAGAATCGCTGGTCTAGTTTACCATTTTTCAACTTGGAGAACCTTGCCCCCCATTCGTCTATCTCTTTAACAAGTGTGGGTGATTCTTTTGCCATTATTTCGATTTGGCGAGGATCTCCAATTCCGTATCCTTCCAGATATGTGTCGCAGAAATGTTGTTTCCATGAATCTTCTGGATCTACATTCCCTAAAGCGGCATTTATTCCACCAGCTGCTAAAACAGTATGTACATCAGTTTTGGCGCGCTTCCCTAAGACATGTACATCTAGGCCGGCCATCTTTACTTCTATGGCAGCTCTTAGGCCGGCTCCACCACTACCTATTACTAGTACATTAGAGATTTCAGTTGTGTGCTCACTTGATAGCATTTTTTTACTCGATAGTTGAATGAATGCTGTTCAGTTGAATTGATTAGATTTTAAAAGGTTTTGAATGGTTGCAAAATCTTTTATAACTTAATTAACTCATTCCTATTAATCTTAATTCACTAAACCGATAATAGGATTAATTACGTGAGAATAACCACCTGAGCATAACCACCTCAGCGTTAAGACGCATTTACATCTTTGCTACCCTTTTGCTATAAATAAAAGAGCAATAGCTATATACTTGTGGTAAATTAATAGTAATATCTGAATACATTCCTAAAGAGTAGTTTAATCCAATCTGCTAAATTCAAATGAAT
>QCKC01000032.1 GCA_003215635.1 Prochlorococcus sp. AG-409-J19 | reverse complement strand
ATCTCAAAAGCCATTTGCAGCCCCATCCAAATCTGAAGAGGAATTATTTAGCCTTGAAGATTATGAAGGAGTCTCAATGGGGGACCTCCTAGGGAAAGGGATCAATAAGACTGAAACTAGTCACTCAAATTCACAGCAAGTCAACTTTAAACATAGTGTCGACGAATTTGATTTTGATGAAGAAGCTTTTCTTGCTGCTTTAGACGAAAATGAACCAATTGGAACAACCGGTGAAATTGCCAAAGGCTCAGTAATAGGCGTAGATCGAGATGGTGTATTGGTTGATATTGGAGGGAAAGCGCCAGGGTTTATGCCCAAGCATGAATCAGGACTTGGAGTAATAACTAATCTAAAAGAAAAATTCCCTAAAGGACTTGAATTAGAAGTATTAGTCACTGGGGAACAAAATGCTGATGGAATGGTCACCATTAGCTGTAGAGCACTAGCTCTAAGAAAAAGTTGGGAAAAAGTTCAAGACCTAGAAAAAAAAGGCAAAGCCACCAAAGTATTAGTAAATGGCTTCAATAGAGGAGGTGTAACTTGTGACTTAGAAGGACTACGTGGATTCATACCTCGATCTCAACTGGAAGAAGGTGATAACCATGAAATGCTTGTTGGCAAAAAATTATCTGTTGCTTTCCTAGAGGTAAATCCTGAGACAAGAAAATTAATCCTTTCTGAAAAAAGGGCTGCAGTTCTTGAACATTTTTCTTCTCTAGAAGTTGGGAAACTAATTGAAGGAAAAGTAACTGCCATAAAAGCCTATGGATTCTTCATTGATATAGGTGGTGTTAGTGGACTTCTCCACCATTCAATGGTGACCAATGGTACTTTCAGATCTCTTCGAGAAGTTTTCAAACCTGGTGACAAAGTTAAGGCACTAATAACTGAACTAGACCCTTCACGTGGTCGAATTGGTTTAAATACAGCTTTACTAGAAAATCAACCAGGAGAAATGATTTCTGAGACTCAGAAAGTAATGAATGAGGCGGAAGAAAGGGCTGTAAAAGCTTCTCAAGCATTAAAGCCAGAAGAAGATTCTTCTAATGACGAATCAACTCATCACCAATCAAACGAACAATGAAGCAAACTCCGCCAAACAACAAATCACCTAAAAAAGAGGCGGATTGGGAATTGGACTTCTATTCTCGACCAATTCTTGAACCTAATGGAAAGAAAAGGTGGGAACTGTTAATTAGCAGTTCTGAAGACATATCAGGCAAAGATCCATTCCGATGGGAAAAAAGATGTCCCGCCAACGAAGTGAATTCAATATGGCTAACAAAAGCTCTCTCAGAAGCTCTAACGGATGCTCAGGAGCAAGGATGGGAACAGCCCTTAAAACTGAGATGTTGGCGAACCTCAATGAAGACAATGGTAAAAAAAGCCGCCTCACAGTTAGGTCTAGAAGTCATCGCAAGTAGACGGACGTATTCCTTAATTTCCTGGCTTGCCGAAAGAGAAAAAGACCTATATCCAAAACAAGAGGGATATATGGCAGGGCCACTTGCCCCGCCCCTATCACCTATTCTCAATCAGCCATTGCCTTTACCAGAAGCTGCAAGAGGTGATGCATGGAGCTTTGCTTCACTACCTATAGGAACACTTAGAGATGCAAAAGACTGGCCAATTGAATTTAGAGGATTACTTCCGATAGGTAAAACTTCTGATGAAACGATACCTATTCCAGGATTAAGGCTATTTAGCAAGAAACGTTCATTAGCTCTGGCGGGTTGGATTGGAGGGCTTGAACCTGTGAGACTAGTAATTCAGGGTAAACAGCTGCTTCTTGAAGCAGGTCAAGAAGATAGATGGCTAGTTACTGATTTAGATGAATCAACATCAGTAACTGCTCAAAAAGATTTTATGGACACAAGAGAAAACTCGCAGGGACTGCAATTCATAGCTGTTCAATCAACACCATCTGAAAAAACATTTGCCGGATTTTGGATGCTACGTGATTTGCCTCAATTATAATGTGCAATATACAATTGCTTTATGGCACTAGAACTAAATAAATATCAAGAATATTTCGCTAATAATCAAGAATGGAAATTCATAGTAAAGAATGATATTGCATTTTTACAGTCAAATTTACTCTTAGAATCAAGATTCAAGCATGGCTTTTTTACTAAATGTGATGCAAATAATGGTCCAATAGAATCCTCCAAACATCTAGGGACATCAAACAGTATTCATAAAGTATTGCAGAAACATAGCAACAAATATATATATGCATCCAAAACATCACTTGATCATCCAGAAGAATCAGATGGAATAATTAGTGACAAAAGCAAACAAAGCCTTTGGGTTTACAGTGCAGACTGTATACCTATATTAATTGCTGATCGAAATACAGGAATTACGGCCGCTTGTCATGCGGGATGGAGAGGTATAGAAAAAAAAATAGTAGCCAGAATATTAGAAGGGATGATAACAGTTGGTTGCCAAAAGAATGATATCATTGTCGCATTAGGTCCTGCAATAAGTGGCGACTCTTATCAAGTAGATTTAGATGTAGCAAATAAAATAATTATAAGTGTTGACAAGCTTGTTCAAGCAAAAAGCAAATGCCATGAGGAGCTATATCAATTTAGCAAAAAAAATAATCACCTAATAATCAGAGGAAAACATTCGAAAAGCAAATGGAATATAGATCTAAGAGAGGCTACTGTTCTACAATTACAAAATTTTGGAATAAAAACGGAACAAATAAGTGTTTGCCCATTATGTACTTTCAAGTCACACGAAATATTCTATTCAAAAAGAAGAGGTAGCTCTCAAGCTTGCCAATGGAGCGGAATAATCTCTAATACTCCAAATACAAATACTGATCTAGGATGAAAGAATTTAAGATCAGGCAAATCAAACATAAAAGAAAGGCTGAATATGTTGAAAATATTGGTAGGATAAAAGATATAATATCAGAAGAATTAGCCAATATAGATCCTAGAAGAAATAAGCTTGATTATATCGAACGAATAAGAAAAGCGAAAATAGAGCTAAAGGATCTAAGAAACTTTGCTGTTTATCTAAAACAGAATAATAAAAAAGATAGCTGCCTTGAATTATACAAAGAGTTATTATCGATATATCCC
>QCKC01000031.1 GCA_003215635.1 Prochlorococcus sp. AG-409-J19 | reverse complement strand
AATTACTAGAAGTATAAAGTGAAAATATCTTGTTGATGGCACGATCATTCCTAATATCGAATGAACCTACATTGTTTGATAAAGAGCGACTTCTCCCCTGGGATTCGCTTTTGTATTCGTAACTTAGATCAATTCCTAATTCATTTCTATCATCTTTGTAGTCTGCTGAACCATTAATCGAATAGTCGCTTGTGCTAGTTTTCACCGACTTTGCAGAACTTAGACCCAATTGAACTTTGCCTTTCCATTTGTTAGGTTTAGCTATCGAGTTGTTTTGTATACGTATTTTGCCTAGATGAGGGTTGATTATCACTTTTACGTTGTCATCACTTTCTTCTATTAACAATTCTCCTGAGACGCTGTCACCATTGATTAAATTATATCTAGTTTCCCCTGCGTGGAGGTAAAGATTCCCTTGCATTATAGTAGCAATAGGAATTATTAGCAGCCTAGATAAATTTTTCTTCCACCTTTGGTTATTCGTTTTTATCATAGGATCCATCACTTTCTCGATCACTATACAGTTATTCATCCCGACTAAAGCCGCTATTGAAACTTTATACATCCCTCAATATGTAGGTGATCTTTATTCCCATCAAGAGCTTGTCTGGAGAATTCCCTTGCTTTTAACGCTCTCTAAAAATTAAATCAGCTTCAGAAAATAACTACTCACTCGTAATTGTGCTATATATTATTTAATTAGTTATGAGCTTCTTTTTACCTTCATGGGTGTAAGCATGACCTTCTCGAAGAAGGTTTTAATCTTTTCTTCTGTCCTTTTAATAGGTGCAGGAATGACCTCCTGCTCACCATCAGATTCTGGCTCCCAAGTTCGCCTTAGTGGCGCAGGTGCATCATTTCCAGCCAAAATTTATACACGATGGTTTTCAGATCTGGCAAGATCTGGTGGGCCTAAAGTTAATTATCAAGGAGTTGGTTCCGGTTCTGGGAGGAAAGCTTTTATTGATCAAACAGTCGACTTTGGAGCTTCAGATGATCCAATGAATGAAGAGGATATGGCGAAAGTTGATAGAGGTGTGGTTCAAATTCCCATGGTGGGTGGCACTATTGCTTTTGGGTATAACAAACCTGATTGCGAATTGAAATTAACTCAAAAGCAGGCTGTACGTGTTGCTATAGGAAAAATTAAAGATTGGAGTGAGTTGGGATGTTCCTCTGGGCCTATTACATGGACTCATCGTGCTGATGGTTCAGGCACAACTAAAGCTTTTTCTTCTTCTATGCAATCTTTCTCCAACGAATGGAATTTAGGAACTGGTAAGTCGGTTAAATGGCCTGTAGGTATAGGTGCCAAAGGTAATGCTGGAGTGGCTGGCCTTATTCGGAATACACCAGGTTCAATAGGCTATGTAAATCAATCCTATATAAGAGGAGAAATCAGGGCGGCGGCGTTGCAAAACCTTTCAGGTAACTATATAAAGCCAACTGGAGAATCAGGTGCTGTTGCCATAAATGGTATCCCTTTGAATAAAGACTTGGCGGGCACAAATCCCAATCCAATTGAGAGAAATGCATATCCAATCGCTACTTTGACTTGGATCCTTGCATATGAGACTGGTAATGGTCCCAAAACAGATGCGATAAAGGAGGTCTTTAATTATTTACTTAGTGATACTGCCCAGGGAAAAGCTTCTGCCTTAGGTTTTGTCCCGATTAAGGGTGAGATCCTTCTCCAGTCGCGCGCTGCCGTCAATCGGATTAGCAGCTGAGCAAAGAGTCAAAAGGAAGAATTAATCGATCCTCTTCAATCATTGCATTTGTTGATTGATTTGGGTTTCAAATAATTAGTTCTCAGTGATATCCCTATGGAAGCAGGCCATTTCAGACCGCCCTGCTAAATCCTCTTGGATTCTTTCCTGAGCACTTCTTTGTAGTTGCCTTCTTAAATAGTTTTGCTAATTGGTGGTACCTAAAGTTGGCTGCTGGTTTATTGATGGATTGAATTAAGAGCACTAGAGGCCTTTCAGATTGTCTCGAAGTTTTACTGAAAATCGCTAAAAAAAATTTTCTTGCTTTCCAATTCAAGGAATTTTTCTCCTTAGAGTTCATTCTTGAGGTCTAAAGGGGCAACACTTATATATATAAGGTCAGTAGAAATGGATTCAAACGTCATGCCAAGCCTCATGGAAAGCTTAGGCGCAAATCCAGGATAGGAACCATTTGGCTACTGATGTTGATTGTGGGTCTTGTAATAGATGAAAAGCTTTGCAGATTAGCCTTTGCAGCTTGGAAGAACTTGGCGAGTCGAAAGTAATGATTTTTCTGACGATCCAGTCGAAGATATAGATAATCCTATTGATACCTCTGAAGAATACTGCAGATCTTGGCAGGAATTAATCAGTGTCAAATAGTGGGTGATCCTCTATTCATGTTCTTCTCATAAACTGACAGTGGTCAGTTTCTTCTATTTGTGTTAATTTGAAATGTCTATTAATTATTTATCATGCTCACTGGTAAGGATTTATTAGCCAAAGTCAAGGACTTGGGTGATGTTGGAAAGTCTGATCTGGTTAAGGCATGTGGATATGTATCCACAAAGAAGGGGGGCGGAGAGCGCCTTAATTTCACCGCTTTTTACGAAGCTCTGCTTGAAGCTAAAGGTGTAAATCTTGCTTCAGAAAGCAGTGGAGGTGTCGGCAAAGGAGGCAGGAAGCTTAGCTATGTCGCTACTGTTCAAGGCAACGGCAATCTATTGATTGGTAAGGCCTATACAGCTCTTCTTGATCTCAAGCCTGGCGACAACTTTGAAATTAAGATGGGCCGTAAAGGATTCCGTCTTATTCCAGAAGGTGAAAGCTAACCCGATCATCCTTTAATAATCTTTCTTCTCTAAAGGATTGGAGTTTTAATTATTCCACTCCTTATCAAACTAGCCAGGATGCCAAAATGGTATCCTGGCTAGTTTTTTGGATTTTGATACTTGGCTTGGATCTTGCATTGCTCAATACAAACCGTATGTATTGCTAAGAATCATCAAACTTGCTTAGGCGATTAAGAACAGATTATTTCTATGGGATTTTCTTGGATGGAATTTTTGACTCATCGAGCGAACTGAAGCAATTAAACTATTCTTTGGATTCATGAGCTCTTGAAAAATTGTTTTTCAAGAGCTTCTCCTAAAATTTGTTTGCAGTACATGATCCGATTTTTCGGGTGATTCCTCTAAATCAAATCTATTCGGGTTCTACTTTTGCAAATCTGGCTTTGAATCATTCGTCTTTAATGAAACCAACATTTAGATTTAGCGTCATCCCAAAGCCATATATCTGATCCCAGCATTCTCAAAATCTAATTTTCTGCCATCTCAGAGTTTTTCGCAATC
>QCKC01000030.1 GCA_003215635.1 Prochlorococcus sp. AG-409-J19 | reverse complement strand
TTACCAATGCAAATTAAATCACTACTTTATGAAGAAGTGCAGCGCAGAGAAATTTTCTTTATCAACTAGAAAGCTCTGAATCCTTTCCCTCAAATCCTTCTCTGGATTGTAATGAACTTTTAGGTAACCAAGCAATCTTTTATCTAATGATACCCGCCTTATAGAAAGGCATGCACTAACTCATCCATAAGTATATTTTTCCTCTAGATTAAATGATGAAAGGTAATCAAATATAGTTCCTATCTTTTAAGTATTTCTCTAATGAATCAGAATGCCCAATGACTTTCTGAAAAGTAGTCGGAATATGCCTAAGAAGCTTTTTAGGCATGGGAATCAACAACGTAACTGCAACCCTGCTTTGTTGTTCTCTTTCACATTCTGAAACCAAGTCGAAAGTCTCGCTAATTGACTGGCAGGAAAGCGTTTAAGCGAAATCGCTAAAGATTTTCCCGAATGTGTATCAGACGGAACTTTACAAAACCCATAAGAACCTCCATAATTAAATTTGTAGCAACCGCTACAAAAACGTTCACCTCGCTACAAAAGCCAGGCGCAGTTCGACCCAAGCCAAGGAACGGGGACTTGGGCCTCTATCGAACTCTGTATCATGACCACTCTCCTTTATCGAGGATCCAAGTACATTCAGCACAAAGAACCCATCTCAAGCAAGCAATGTGTTGAACTTACCTACCGACGTAAACACTACAACACCTGCAGAGATGAAGCCCAGAGAGAACTTCATCCAGAACTAAACTATAGAGGCATTTCTTACACGAAATAACTCAAACAAGCCTCCTGCGGGTTCTATTCTCAGGAGGTTTTTTAATGCTTACAATTAACTATTTTCATATTTTCTCAATCAAGGTCAATCGCAATATTTTATTTTAACCATCTAATATAGAACAAGTAAATACAATTAATTATTTGACTATATCACAATATTTATCCAATCATTTTTCATATAGTATATAAAAAACATGCCTCCTCTGAAATCAGAGGAGGCATGTTTTAAGACCAGAAAACCTTGAGCCCTATTTAATCTTAGAAAGTAAATGTTGTTTTCACTACACCACCAGTAATATCATCTGAACCATCCTTTTCAATTGAGAAGAAGGATGGCGTAACAGTTACATTATCGCTAACAGACAGTGAATAATAAATCTCATAGGCAAGTGGGTCATCGTAGCCAGAATCATCTCTATGTCCTTCAGCCGTTCCAATAGCAAAACCAAGATCATTTCCTTGTGCTCCTACATCACTCCAAACAAGGCCAACAGACCAAGTATTTTCATCTTCAATATTACTAGCGTCATTTTCCTTCTCAGGGCTTTTCCAACCCATTCCAGCATTCAAAGAAATTCGATTATCTAAATCATATTGAGCGCTTAAACCCCAAGCATCAAAATCTGCAGCATTAGCAGAATTGGATGTATTGCCACCGTCTGAAATCGTATAGGCAGCTGCCAATGTGAGTTTATCTCCTACCCAAGCGATTTGAGCAGTGATGTCATCAGAAGCTTGATCAGTGAGGATACCTTGGCTCGCATCCTTAGCCTCATCTGATACAAACAAAAGACTAGCGCTGAGACTTTCATTCGTATAAGTAACCCCAGCTCCAGCTCCCATTGCAAGACTATAAGCAGCATTAGCACCTGCGTAAGTCAAAACATCCAAACCAGAGTCGGTGGGATAGGAGCTTGGCCATACTCCCAGCATGTCGTCCTGACGGAGCAAAGCCCCGACCGTCGCAGTAAGTGATTCTCCAACTGGGAATTGATAATAAGCACGATGAATCTTTAATTCGTCATTGCTATTAAAAGCAGTCTCAAGTGCTGCATCCCCACTAGAGCCTAAAGGATCCGCAGAAGAAAAGTTACCTGAACGAATAACAGTCTTCAGCAGGTCCTCTCCATTGAAACTAGTTGCCAATCCAAGTTTCGTATCGTAATTAAATGAGACCGCCTCTTTGCCTTGGACTCCATCAACTCCACCTATTACAAAAACTGTTTTACCTTTGAGCTTGGTAGTAGTTGAGAACTGTCCGGCTTCAAATTCACCAAGCCGAGCCTCTATTCCATCTACTCTCCCTTTAATAACAGCTATTTCAGGCTGGAATTCATTAAGAAGAAGACGCTCTTCTTCATTAATTTGCGCAACTTCTCCAAGACAAGCATTAAGAATGGCAGCTGCTTCATGTCTGGTGATGTTGCCACTATCACGTCCGAGTGAGCAACCATAACGGCGAGCTAAATTGACTAGAGCTTTGTAAGTCGGTTCTGATTCTTGAATATCAGATGATTTTAAAACACTTTTAACTTCTTCTGAAGATGAGAAATAATCAACAACAGAATGAAAATTTTGTTCTGATGCAAAAGAAGCCAGTGGTGACAGTAGTCCCAAAGCAGCAGGAGCTACAAGTAGTTTCTGAAAAAGTTTCATAGGATTCCTCACACAAAAAGCGCATAGCGCAATTCCAATTGTGCAAGTAGCTGTATTCCTTGACACCAGCTCTTGTGCCTTTTATCACACTGACCGGATCGTTTACTTTGCTTGCAGCCAAAGGCCACTCCTGATCCAACAAAATTCCATATATCCAAGGAGATTTTACAAGCAAAGAGCAAACGAATACAAAACTATCGGCTATCAATGAGCGCAAAGTCTTAGTTTGCAAAAGGAATTTCAACAAGTTCAACGCTATATTTAGACAAGAAAGAAATTATTTCGAAGATCTACTCTTAATTCATTGGGCCTTAAACAACTTCAATGAAACGGGCTATTTTAATTTCCCCAAAAAAGACAAACAACTAATATATTAACTTAAAAAGGAATAAGATTCTAAAGTCAACCATAGCAAAATACAATTAACATAGAGAACTTCAACATAGGGTCAGGTAACTGCTATTAATATCAAATAAAGCGGATTTCACCTGAAAAGAATTAAATGTATATAAATAGATGCCAGGAGCAATTTTCTGAAACAAAAGAGCAAGTGTCTAAGGTTAACATGCACCTTCCTGAGAAGAATAGAATTCAACGACATTGTTCAGCATATTTATAACCACTTGATTAGAGCATTGCGTTCTTTCTTGAAGCCTTACGCAAGCTTCCTTTACGTTCACAAAAGCATCTTCACACATCTCTGTAAGCTCCTCTTCTGTAAATCTGTGATCTTTCATTGTAATGATGATTCGCTTTTATACTGTCATAAGACATCGTAAATCATACCAGCAAGGAAGTCATTTAGCCATGATCTCTCAATCAATATCAATCACAATACAACTCACCCATAATCATGAACTTACAAAAGTGAATACAAGCTCTTTAATTTATCAAAAATATCAATCCGAACATATTTTATACTGCCCTTCTCCTCTTAGAGGCGGGCAGGAGTTTCCTTTTTGCCTTTACCGTACTTATAATATCCTTTGGCAAATCAGGACGCTTGCCATCCAATATGTCTCCAACCGTCCTAAAACTATCAGAATAATTCCAAAAGTCCTCTATTTTCTGAAATCCATTCAAAAAATGTCTACTAAAATTTTCTTGTAGATCCCATCTCTCCTCATTCTGCCGAAATTTGTCGTTGTTATTCATTTCGAGCCAAAAGAAACGAGCTCTTTCGTGCCTCAGGCATTCCTCTTCAGAGTCAAAAAGCTCTCCGTCCTCTGACTGCCAAACCTGCTTACCCATTAAATTAGGCGATTGATATACATACAATAGTAAGCATAGGATTTCACCCAGAGAAGGAAGCCGGAATGTATCATTTGATACATTCCGGCTTCCTTCTGTTCTTCCGCCTACCGCGAAATATCCAATTCTTGTTCTTGTCGCATTAGGCAAAAATGTACGCAAGTTATGCTTCAAGGTCGATTAACAAAGAATATGCAGATAAAAAACTGCATATAGAATCATGAGCTAGATAAAAACAAAGGATATAATTTAAACATGAACCCAAACAAGCAACACGCCAAGCTACTCAAATTGCAAACCAAGGCCCAAGAGTGCCTGTCAAGAGAAGAGGCTCAGAAATTAATCAAGAAAGCGGACAAAGCCCACAACAAGCTCTCCTCATAGGCCAAATCAGGTCAAAGGGATTTATATCCAGCAACCAAAATAATAGATAATTTCCGCATAACAACGAATATAAATTGGGA
>QCKC01000029.1 GCA_003215635.1 Prochlorococcus sp. AG-409-J19 | reverse complement strand
AAGATATGGCAAGATCAACTCTTTTCTGAAAATATCTTAATTAACAAATCACAAAAAGATCAAGTTGATATTTACTTCGCAAGAGCAAATATTCTTCATAAGGCAAAACAATACGAAGAAAGTTCTAGATACCTTAAGTTGGCGAATAAATTAAAACTTAATATTAAACCATCTGAACCTAATAAGTTATTCAATAAGTCCAAAGCATTACTTATTGAATCTAATAAAAAGGAAATTAATAAAAAAGAACACAGAAATTCTTCTGAGAGTATTTTTATAGTAGGAATGCCTAGAAGTGGTTCTACATTGTTAGAATCAATTCTTGGTATGAGAAATGATGTATATGCTCTAGGTGAAACAAATATTCTAGAGGAATCATTCCTAGAGTGTAAGGAGTGGAAACAAGATATAAATCTTGCTGAATTGTATAGAGAAAAAGTAAATAATAAGACGGACTTGAATATCACAACTAACAAATGGTTATACAACTACCAATACGCAGGTATTATTGCTCGGCATATGCCAAACGCAAAAATTATTCACTGCTATAGAAATCCTTTAGATAATATTCTTTCAATTTACCGAGCACATTTTGCAACAGGAAATGAATATTCCTCTTCCTTGGTCCATTCAGCAAAAGTGTATTTAGATCAAGAAGAATTAATGACTAAGTATAAGAATAAGTTTAGATCAAAGATATATGAATTGAATTATGACTCGTTAGTGAGCAATCCTAACCAAGGGATTAAAGATCTAATCGCTTGGTTATGTTGGCAATGGGACGACTCATATTTAACACCGCATCTAAATCCACGCTCAGTTTCAACAAGAAGTAATATTGAAGTCCGTTACCCAATCAATGCAAAATCAATTGGTGGATGGAAGAACTACAAAGATATGCTTAGACCTGCTATTGAAATCCTTACTCAAACGCATAAATATCAAGAAATAAACTCATAAAACCAACTTGCAAAACTGTGCAAAGTTTGAAGAGAAGATCAGCAGTAGGAAGAAAGAAAAAGACAGACCTCAACTGCAAGTAGCACTGGCAATGCTGAGTAATGGTGATGAACTTGTCTTGGCAAAACTAGATCGTCTTGGAAGATTGCAAGTTGAGGTGGTTAATCGCTTGCATGAACTTCAAGCATAAGGAATCAACGTTCGTACTTTGGATGGTCTCGTGAATACTTCTGCTTTAGGGACGTTCGCTCCAGTATTGATTGGTCTCGTTGAGGTTGAAAGGTCTCTCATTCAAGAAAGAACTAAATAAAGTGTCCAATACAGAAGAGCGATTGGTGGAAACTTAGGTGGACGACCAAAGACTTCTGACAAGAAGAAAAAACTTGTTCTGCGACTACGTGAAGAAGGTGACTCATATAGAACCATTAGAGATCAGACAGGTCTCGCAGTTGCCACTATTCGCAAGATTATTGATCGCAATAAAGTCAAGGCATGATTTATCTGTTCAAACTGAAAAGACTAGCAAGTAATTAAGATCATAAAATAATTAGCACCTAATGCCCTACCTGAAATTAGTTATTCCATCTCAAAACTTTTTGATGGTTACATCAAAAGCAACGCATATTCTTTTGGTTTCCGAACTAAAAGGTATTGTTCTATGAAAAAGTGCTGAGGAAAAAATGTTCAAATCTCGATTTTTTGGTGCGAATATTTTTCGTTCAAATGATGCATTGTCTGCTGGATAATTAGGACCTTTGTGAGTGAACTCGATTGCTGCTTCTTCAGACTGTTCGCCACAATTCGGTACTTGTAAATAGAATGTTCCAGTTATTAATCCATGCTCATGATTGTGGTATTTGAGACAACCACCCTTTTCCATAACCATTGCCCAGCTATTTAAATAGTATTTACCAGTTAAAAGATTCCTCTCAAAATAGGCATCCTTACCGACCCCGAATGATCTACTATATTCCACCAACCTTGACAGGATAACCTCCCTAAGTATTTGGAATGGTTTGCTTGGATACTCTAATATATTCCCTGCGGTTTGTATTCCATTTTCCAGGTGACCTTGAGATCTTTGTTGAAACTTATTTGACAAGATTGTTCTAATAATTTCGGATAGACTCTCTTCGGAAATTTCATTCTCGCTAATTTTGTAATTGTGTATTGTGTCTAGAGTGCTTCGGGAGAGGCCGTTGCTAAGTCTTTGATTGTATATAATATTTGCATGATCAATTGCTGCAATACTTTTTGCTGTAAATTTATTCTCGGCGATTAAATATTTAGCACAATTGTTGAATTCTTCCTTCTGACCTAGACAAAGATAAAATGAAAGCAAAAAGCTTATTTCTTGATCTTTTTTTGCGTTTGTTAGCAGCCTGACGCCATCGCTATATCTTCGGGAATAGTAGTAGATTTCCGCAAGGTTTATGATTGCCTCATCTCTACACTTTTTGTCACTTGATGCTTTCTCTAGGTATTTTATGGCTTCATTTTCGTTGCCGAGATCTTTATAGATGCTTCCAAGATTGAACTGGGCTTCAGGGTGATTGGGCTCAAATTCTAGCGACTTTAAAGTAGCAGCAAGGGCCTGATCAAGGTTGCCGAGATCTTTGTAGATACCTCCAAGGTTCATATGAGTATCAGGGTTATTAGGATTGAGTTCTAGGGACTTGAGAGTGGAAGCAAGGGCCTGATCAAGGTTGCCGAGATCTTTGTAGATCCCCCCCAGGTTGATATGGGCAGTGACGTTATCAGGATTGAGTTCTAGGGACTTGAGAGTGGAAGCAAGGGCTTGATCAAGGTTGCCGAGATCTTTATAGATACCTCCTAGGTTGATGAGAGCATCGGGGTTATTAGGCTCTAGTTCTAGAACTTTCTGTGCTGCTGCTAATGCTTCTTGTGGACTGCCAACATTTTTAAGAGCGGTACCCATGTTTCCCCAAGCGGCAATAAATTCTTCATCTAATTGAATAGCTCTTTTGAAAGCATTCACGGCATTTTTATTATCGCCAGCCTGAAGCAGGCATAGCCCTAGATTGTATGGAATGAGCTTGTTCTTGGATTGATCAATATTGAATTTTTTGTATTCAATGCTTGCTTCTTTGAATTGCCCAAGTTGCTGATATGTTTGAGCTAGGAGCAGTGAGCATTGCTCACTTGGCGCAATACCCGATAATTTTGTAAGTGATTCAAGTGCTGCATCTGCTTGTCCTTTCTGTAGGAATAGAAGCCCTAGGTTAATAAGAGAGTTAGTTGCCGATGGGTTGTTTTTTATCTCTCGCTGATAGTGTTCAATTGCCTTGTCGGATATGTTTCTGTTTTGGAATATCATTCCAAGTATTTCATGCATGCCTGGAGTGCTCTCATTGAGCATTAGGGCATGATTCGCGAAGTATTCGGCTTGGTCACTTTCCCCCAGCGCAATGTGGCTTGCTGCTGCTCCTATATATGCCTGGATTAGCTTTGGATCTTCTTCTATGGCGCGCCTGAAAAGATTAATAGCTTCTTGGTAATTGCCTGATTGCCGTTTGAGATGCCCAATATTGCTTAGCGCAGGAGCAAACTCATTTTGATCAAGTTGCTGAGCAGTAATTAGGCATTGCTTTGCATTTTCGATTTGTCCTAGAGCAAGTAGTGATTTACCTGCATATTTCCAGGCGTATGACTCCTCTGGATTGGTTTGAATAACGGTTTGACAAGCATGGAGACATTCCTGATGGCTGCCATTGGATGAAAGTTTTGCAATTGCCTCCTTATCCATCACGCTTCATGACCACTTGAGAAGAGATTACTACGATTATTGAGCGATTCCAGATGCCACTATCACTGTTTGTTTCTTATGCAGTTGATTATCACAAGAAAAGCTATAAATAATAGCACTAAAAAATCATTGATTTCAGGAAAACTCACTTCTTGATGTTCCTTGTTTTTATGGGATCTACGTGAATATTTGACTTTGGGTATGTTCTATTTTCTTGTTTTCTAAGGCGAATAGCAGGAAGATGAGTTATTTTATTTTGCATGAAAATAGACTGAACATAGTGTTGAATCAGAAATTTAATTATTCCCGCACTATATTAAATGATTTGAAGTATCGCATCTTTAAGAATGTGCATATCATAATTCCGATGGCGAATCAAAAAGAAGGGCACCCGCTCACTGTTTAGGTGCCCTTCTGGATCAGAAGTCGTGTGAGGAGCATTCTGATGACTTCTTTCTAGTCAAAGGTTGATCCATTAGTCATTAGGTATAAATTCCTTTCCTGTGAATGATTTGTTTTTGAAGCTTTAGTCAGTCCGAATGGCTAAAAATCTGATGCGTCCTGACTTGACTAGATTTTTTAGCGATTGTGCATCTCCCAATTGCCTGCGCTTTTGCTTAGCTTTCTTTTTATAAGCATTTAATTGTTCTGAAATTGAGATTTCCTTATTTCAATTCATTTAACGAAGTGAAGGGAAAATTTTTGGCAGGAATTTCAGACCTACATAAGTGCTTGAATATACGTATATTTGTTCTG
>QCKC01000028.1 GCA_003215635.1 Prochlorococcus sp. AG-409-J19 | reverse complement strand
AGAAACGACCAAAATTGCTTGTTTGACACCATCAAACGACAAAGAACGTCTAGAACTCAAAAAAAGAATTCATCTGCTTATGCAAGGCTCTCCCGAGGAAAGGTTAGAAGCTATAGAAATCGCTCGGATTTGGGGGCATTCTTCAATCTTGCCATACCTAAGACGAGGATTAAAGGATTCAGATAGTCGAATTATCGAGAGCGCAGCAGATGTTATTGCAGCATTCAGAGGTAAACCGAGTAGGCCAAAAATTCAAGGAAAACGTCCACCTCGTAATGTTTCTCTTATGCGATAGATAGGCCTGCCTTGACTTTCATGATAAGTACGAATCTGAAGTTCCCCAAGCAAGCCAAAACAAAACAGTTGCACTCCGGCAAGTCCTAAAACTAAAGCTAGAGAGAACAAAGGTCGACTACCTATATCTTCACCCATAAACTTAATAAGTAACAAATAAGAACTCACAGTTAGACTACCTGCTATAGCTAATAGGCCGCCAAAACCAAATACATACATAGGCCTGGTTAAAAAGCGATTCATAAACCAAACCGTTAACAAATCCATCAGGACTCTTATTGTTCGATCAATGCCATAATTACTATTTCCAAATTGTCTAGCCCTATGATTAACTTTTACCTCTGTGATTCTTGCGCCTTCAATATTGGCCAAAACAGGCAAAAAACGATGCAATTCGCCATATAAACGCATATCTGCAAGAACTTCTTTCCTATAAGCTTTTAATGAACAACCATAGTCATGTAAACGAATTCCCGTTACCCGTCCTATCAATCTATTAGCTATTTTTGATGGCAGCTTACGCAACAATGCACCATCCTTTCTCTGATAACGCCACCCACTAACAAGGTCATAACCTTCACGCAATTTTTCAATCAATAAAGGAATATCTGCAGGGTCATTCTGGAGATCACCATCCAGGCTAACTACTATGTCTCCATTAGCCACATCAAATCCTGCTGCCATTGCGGCAGTTTGCCCATAATTTTTCCTTAGCAAGACTCCCACCAACTCAGGAATCTGTTCACTAAGGCCTTCAAGAACCTCTGCAGTTCTATCCATCGAACCGTCATTTACTAGTATTAACTCAAAGCTTTCTTTTGTAGGTCTTAGAGCATCGAGCAATTGATTAACTAGTTGTTCAAGGCTTTTCTCTTCGTTAAAGAGGGGAACAACTACTGATAAGTCTAAGGACATTTTGTTTTGATAGTGCTTCCTGGAACATCAACCTAGACTGTCTCCTTAAAAAAATCTTGCCTAAAGTCTTTGCAACATTCAACTCTTCCAGCACCTCTGTACTGAGCCCGATAGTGAGAAGCAACATGATTTGAATCATCAAAATTCAGCCCATCACATCCAATTCCATCTCTTCCATTAGCTTTACCTGAACTATGCCAATATTTTCCATCCCCCTTATAAATTCCAACATGAGTGCACAATATAGGAGTGCCAAAAAATAAAAGGTCACCAGGCGAAAGTAAATGATAATCATATTGATCTGCTTTAACTGAAGTGCAAAATTCTTCTTGCTGGTAGGCGTCCCTAGGCAACCATATTGATTGACTAGAAAAGGCTGCCTGAACCAAACCAGAGCAATCAAAATTAGGGCCCAGCGTTCCTCCCCATAAATAATTGTTCGGTGTATTTGCTGCATCCTCTACCCAATTTAAGACAGCTGTTAAGCGACTCTTTATATCAGCAATGCTCAAAAGATTAGGTTCCCAGTTGCTAATAGGTTGTAAATTTTGGATGAAATCAAAAGTATCAATCCAACAAAAATAACCATCTTCCAACAACTGAACTTTTAATCTTTGAGGGTGATTAATGTTTCTGAAATTTATTGTATTAATTAACCTTAAATTTCTGCGTGCATCAATTTCAGTGGCCAGCTCTGCTCCATATTCTCTAGCATAAGCATTCACGGACTTTTTCAAATGCCAAAAACTACCTGATACTGCCTGTTTCAAATAAACAAAACCTCCTAAGATCCACATCTAATTCTTTCATAAAAAATATGACTTTTTACAATTCTGATCAAAGCATGCATTCTCACTTAACAAGCTTACTCAACAAATATGAGGAAGAAGGCAGACCTGGTCTAAAAGATAGCATTGCAATTACATGGATTCGTTATACGGAAGTTAATCCATCTCCTTGCAGCGGATTAGGGACAGGATGGTCAGAAGACAAACTTTTGTACCCAGCGAGTGTGGTTAAAATAATCTATGCGATAGCAGCAGAAGCCTGGATTCAGAAAGAGTTAATACCTGATAATGAAGAACTGCGAAATGCTCTTAAGGCAATGGTCGCAGATTCAAGCAACGATGCAACTAGTCTTGTTATAGATTTGCTTACCGGAACCACCAGTGGTCCAGCACTAACAGGAGATAGATGGAATGCCTGGCAAATACAAAGAGGATTAATAAATAAATGGCTTAATAGTCTTTGCTGGGAAGAGCTAAACAAAATTAATTGTTGCCAAAAAACATGGGAAGATTCTCCGTATGGTCGAGAACGTAATTTCTACGGTATTGGCAATACTAATAGGAATGCACTTTCAACATTAGCAACAGCGAGGATTTTGGAAGGAATAATGACAGATGCTCTTGTCTCACCACCAGCGTGTAGACGAACCAAGAAAATACTTTCAAGATCATTAGATTTAATTCAAAGAAAGAACGATCCAGAGAATCAAGTAGACGGCTTTATTGGAGAAGGTCTACCTCAAGGAACAAGGCTATGGAGCAAAGCAGGATTAATGAGTCAAGCTAGACACGATGCAGCATGGTCATGTTCACCAGATGGCAAAGCAATGCTATTGATAATATTTAGTCAAGGCCAAGAAAGAGCCAAAGATACTTTCTTACTACCGGCTATTGCAAACGAACTATTTCATTACCATTTATATAATGAGGAATAACCAATTCCTACCTTTTCCTGATTATATAATTCATCCATGATCCAGTCTTTTCGTAGATATGATTTTTGTTTCTTCTAATTATAATCCCATAAGGGTTAAAAAAGATTGATAATAATATTCTAAGGAATCTCAATAGATTTCTTTTCTTACTAGTTTGAAATTCTATAGGTTCACTTAACTGCTCAATAATACTTTCATCAAACACTCTTTGCTTAGAGAATTCAACCAGCATCTTATTAGAATGTTCCAGTTTAATTGTGCTTATTAATAATTTCAAACCAGAAATTGATGACTGGTCACCTTTTACAATCTCTCTTACAATACTTTGATATAAGATCTCCCATTTATATGGTTCATTAGAAAATAAAGAAACTGCTGGACTTTCATTATTAGCCATTAAAAGTCTCTTGGCCTCCTGATCATCATCTTGATCAGAATTCCAATATTCATACAAAGGAGAAATCTTTTTTATAGTTGACGAATCCATGTGGTTAGGGTAGTTAAAATTAAATCAAAAATCCCTTGAAAGCATTATCAAGACCTATAGAATAATGTAATCTGTCCATAAGACTTCATACTTTAACAACTTAAATAGAATCGAGGTAAACCTTATAGAGACAAGAAGATTCCCCTCTCTTTCCGCAAAGATAGAGAGGGGAAGATTATTTTCTTCTAATTAATTAACGAGCCAACAAGGTAATTCCTGCAAACAATATGGATGCTGCGATAAATCCAACTGCTAAAAGGACTGCCGCAATAGGTGTGTTGAGATAAACGGATATGGTCGCCAACTCATTGCCTTTTTTTTCTGCCACTTGGAATTCCTTCAATCACTACCAATATTCAAGCACCACATATTCCCCATCAGTGCTGATAGAGGTCTCACATAAAACATTCCTACACCACCTTTAATATTCGTGAAGAGATACCTGGCTCGTCAACCAAAGAAATCCAGTGATGGAAAGGGTTTAGCGGGCTTTTGGCTGAAGCATATTCACAACTGGTGCTGACTGCACTGGCTTCTCTAACTGTATTGAAAGAGTAGGAGTACTCAACTCAGAATCTGATTCCAGAACTGTCGTATCGATTCCTTCTTGAACATCTATTGCAACTGAGACTTCTTCTTTTGATTGTGGTTCGATATCTTGACTGAAATTTTGAATGCTCGATGTAGGCAAGGGGAAACGACCTTCAGCCATGGAAATAGAGCCAAAAATTAATATAATGCCCAAGCAAACTACTGCAAAAATAATAATCAAAAGTTCCTGTATTGGCTTCCAATAAAATGACACATCAGCTAACTCTTCTCCATTGTCAAGATTTGAATCAAGGGATTTCCCTACTTGCAAATAAACATCATCAGTAATCCAACCTTTGTTAGCAGATCTATATGGAGATTCAGATCTGGCAAAATCTAGTAATTCATTAAGTCTTTCTTTTAGCACTAGATACATCCCGTAGTAGAAGTCTATTCAAGCACTCGAGGAGTGGTCATAATTTAAAAAACCTCTTGGAGCCATAACAAAACGTTTAATAATCGAATTCTTTTACCTAGCTAAAAATGCCAGGCCCACTGAAAGAAAAGTTGCTGCGGCAATACCTATTGAGACTATTCCTGCGATTTTGCCGGTATTTAGATAAACAGAAACGGTCAACAGTTTGGTCTTCTGATCTCGTTTTTGGTCGGAAACACTTTTAATTTGATTACGTGCAATAGGTACTTTTTTACTGTCGGACTT
>QCKC01000027.1 GCA_003215635.1 Prochlorococcus sp. AG-409-J19 | reverse complement strand
AAATCTGAAGAGATCCAAAGCTCGAGCTAAATTTGAATTTGCTAAAACTAGTAATAATTCTATTGATCTATGTTTAATAGTTATTTCTTAATCAAAAACAAATATTCTTTGTTTAAATCAGCAGATTCTCTAAGCCATGCACCTGTCCAACTCATGGAAGCCATAACATTCCTCGTGTAATCGACCTCTACTACATCTTTGAGTTCCCCATTTTCATTAATAGCTTCATTTAATTCCTTAGCTGTTGCTCTACCTCCAGAGCTATATGAAAGTATAATCCAATCACTTTGGCTCAATTTAATTAATCTATCTATAGCTTCTACCGCAATAAACTTACCAGATTTTGCCTGCCGATACTCTTCAAATACTGATGATGAAACCCTATCAGAAGTATCTTCTCTCCTAAGAGATTTCCCAAATAGATTAGGATTATCATTTGATATTATTGTAGTCCAAATATGATAATAGGCAGAATATCTCACTCTCGAGGGAGGCATTTTATCGTTATTTGAGCCATATGGTGGATCAAAGTAAGACAAGTCACATGCTATATCTCCGATACAATCAAAAATATCTCCTTTAATTACTTTATTTTCATAAACATTGCTCCATATAGCTGGTATATCTAGCTTCAAATCATTAAAGCTTCTGGCTGACCAATTTCTCAGATAAGATGAAAAATGACCTAAAGTACTATCAACTTTATCCAAAGCCAATATTAAACTAGTTAAAGCAACTGATTTACTAATAGGATCTAGATCTAATAAGTCGATTTCCCTCCTTATTGCATCTAATTTCATTGTATTTTTTCGTTGCCATGGCTTCTTAGAGCCATCTGGCTGAATTGCATTACTGGAAGTAAGATCATATACATCACCCCCATATCTTTGAGTAAACCACCCTTCATAAGGTCTTATATTATTCAAATGTTCTATTAATTCTGAATAATATTTAGGATCTTTCTTATTTACGAGATAACATCTACCAAAGACTTGAGACCATTCTGATATATCGTTCGAAACAACTGTATAATTACTTTTCACAAAAGCCTGACCAACTCTTGTAGTTCCTGCAAATCCATCAAATACAGTAGAACATCCTGTCCTTTCAGCCATTTCCAAAATGTAACTCAAAAGCTTCAGCTTTGAACCAGCATATTTGATTCCCTGAGTAGAAATAGCTGAAGAATTCAAGACCAATGTTTTAAGTTAGTACTTTCTGAGGTTCATAAAATGAATAGGAAAGAAATCATATCCGTTTATGCCAAGGGAGCAGTTTAGGATAAAACACTTGATACAGCATAGTCAGACACCCCCCTGAGTCTAGATGCCATCATTAAAGCCAACCCCTTTGCTCATCAACTTTTAAATAATTACATATCAAAGATAATTACGAAGCCATTAGAAATTGATCTCGAAAAAACGTTTCAGGATGACAATCCAGGAATTGATCTAAAGGGTATTGTTATTTATGCAGATGGAGCCTTAGAAGCTATCTATGCCGGAGGAAATATCAATCTTGCTCAGATTCAAGCCATGACTTCTGGAACTGATGTTTAAATAAAAAAGGCAATAAAAGCTGTTAAGATTGAAGAATTTCACAGATAAGGTTCCTTCCTAACAATATTAATAACAAGTGCTGTCCTAACTTGATCAATGGAAGGGTTATGATAACTATGCCATGTAACACAATCTTTCGGGCAGAATGCAATCCCAGCATTTATTCTCCAATCGTATTTGTAGACTTTTTGCTTGGATATATTATATAATTTAGTAGCAGCACTCATCTCTGGATAAATAAAATATGCAAGCGTCCAGCACTTACTTTTAATATCATCATGTATCTCATAATTTATTTGCGGCAAAGTAAAGGCAAAAAACACATCTAGATAATATTCTTCTGAAAATCTACTTTGAACGTAAAACTCAAATATCTTATCTTTTAATGGTGAAAGAGCAGCATGTATAGTCTTATATAAAGAGAGATCTATACCAAGCTTATACCATCTATCATTCCTGTAGGTAATACTAGGGATTTTACCCGCAGGAAGTTTTTTCTTTGTAATATCAAATTCATCCTGGAGAGATTTAATATTAACTTCCTGAGAAAGGAAATATTCAATTTTTGAATAAAGGTACTGGCTAAGTTTTGGTGAAAATAAATCCTTAACAACTACATGAGGGAAAGGTGTATCAGCATAACATTCCTCTGAGAAAAGCTTACTAACATTAATATGATTCGAATGAATGATATTCAACTTAAAATCTCAGAGAATAAATTTCAAACATTGAATAGGAACTCCATTACATCTCCTTCTTGTACCAAGTAATCTTTACCTTCGCTTCTTAACCATCCATTATTGCGAGCTTGGGCTAAAGAACCTGCCTGAAGCAATTTTTCATAGCCAATAGTTTGAGCACGAATAAATCCTCTTTGAAAATCTGTATGAATTACTCCAGCAGCTTCTGGTGCACTCATTCCTGTCCTAATAGTCCAAGCACGGGTTTCCTTCTCTCCAGTAGTAAAATAGGTACTCAAACCAAGTAAACGGTAAGTTGCTTTAATAAGCCCATTTAGACCTCCCTCCGAAACACCTAAATCTTTCAAGTATTCACTTCTTTCTATTGGACCCAATTCAATCAACTCTGATTCAACCTGAGCAGAAATCCTAACCATTTCCGCTCCTTCATTAAGTGCCAAGTGATTTAACTCTTCAGAGTATTTGTTGCCAATTGACAAATCATTCTCATTTAAATTAGCCGCATATATAATCGGTTTAGCAGTTAACAATCCTAAAGGGCCAACTACTTGCTCTTCTTCAGGGCTTAAATCAACAGATCTTGCAGGCAATCCTAAATCCAAGGCATTTTGAATTCTTTCCAAGACTAAATCCTCCAGGTGAGCATCCTTATTAGTTCTAATTTGTTTTTTAAGTCGATCTCTCCGCTTCTGAACCTGACTCAAATCGGCAAAACCTAATTCAAGGTTAATAATTTCTGCATCCCTTGATGGTCCAACAGATCCCGAGACATGAATTACATCTGAATCATCAAAACATCGGACTACATGAACAATGGAATCCACTTCACGAATGTTTGCCAAAAACTTATTACCTAATCCTTCACCTTGACTTGCTCCTTTAACAAGACCAGCAATATCAACAAATTCAATCCTCGTTGGAATTAATTGCTTACTAGAACTCAATTTCCCAAGAGCTTTCAACCGATCGTCGGGCACCGACACTGAGCCAACATTTGGTTCAATCGTACAAAACGGGAAATTGGCCGCTTGAGCCTGGGCATTAGCAACCAATGCATTAAATAAAGTGGACTTGCCCACGTTTGGGAGGCCAACAATTCCGGCTTTAAGCATAAGAAGAAATTTAATCCAAAAAAGATCCTTATTGCCTTAATAGTCAATAGGAATTCTTAATCGTTAATCTGAGAACACAAACAAAACGTACTGGCCAATGCCAACCATCTACATCTTTCACGAGGTTTCCTTTAATATTACATACCCAAGCTGCAAGAGGACAAACCATTGAAAAAACGCCACTGGGTAGCGATTAGTAGCTTAGTTGTAGCAATTTCCTCTATAGGCTACACATGGCACCAAAAAAATATCGATCAGCAGCGCAGAGATATCTCAGAATATACCGTTCAAGCAGTTAAAGGAAGATTACCGGGACTAGTAACCGCCAGTGGAGAGCTTCAAGCCAATAGAACTGTAAACCTTAGTCCTGAAAAGCAAGGAGTATTGGAAGAACTTTTTGTTAAAGAAGGTGACAAAGTCCAAGAGGGACAGATCATTGCGAAAATGCAAAGTAAAGATTTTGCTTATAGATTGAATGAGCTCAAAGCTGACTTTGAGACAAAAAAAGCAGCCTTTGCAAGAAGGAAAGAACTCTTTAAAGAAGGTGCAATTAGCGCAGAACAATTTGACGAATACAAAAATCTATATCTCACAAGTAAAGCTCGTTATCAACAACGAAAAGTAGAAGGCAACGAACTACTGATTCGAGCTCCCTTTACAGGAATAATTACGACCAGATTTGCTCAACCAGGTGCCTTTGTAACTCCAACTACTAGAGCCTCTTCAATTGCAGGCTCAGCCAATACATCCATTGTTGAACTTTCTCAAGGTCTTGAAGTCGTGTCTAAGGTGCCTGAAAGTGATATTGGTCGAATCAGAATAGGACAAAAAGCCAATGTAAGAGTAGACGCGTTCCCAGATCAAAGATTTGAATCCACCGTTCGAGAAATTGCCCCAAGAGCTGCAAAAAAAGACAATGTAACTTCTTTTGAAGTTACATTAGAGCTAATTAATCCTCCTGAAAAACTTAGAATCGGAATGACAGCTGATATTGATTTCAATACTGGCAAAACTAAAGAGAACACGTTAGTCCCAACTGTTGCAATAGTTACTGAGAATGGAAAGCCTGGGGTACTTATTGTAGGGAAAAAGAATCAACCAACTTTCCAGAATGTAGAACTAGGTAATAGCAGCGGCAATAAAACAGCCATATTGAGTGGAATAGATCCAGGCAATCTTATTTTTATAGATTTACCACCATGGTCTAAGCGTATTAATGATTAGTTTAATTAAACATCACTAACCAACAAAGTTAAGCTTTATGATTAAAAGTATCGAGAAACCAATCCTTTTACTAGTCGATGGTCACTCTCTAGCATTTAGGAGTTTCTATGCATTTAGCAAAGGAGGAGAAGGAGGTTTGTCGACTAAAGATGGCAAACCAACAAGTGTTACCTATGGCTTCCTAAAATCTCTACTTGAACACTGCAGAATTCTCAACCCAAAGGGAATAACAATAGCTTTTGACACTGCAGAGCCAACCTTTAGACATAAAGCAGATAAAAACTACAAAGCCAATAGAGATATAGCACCAGAAAAGTTCTTTATAGATTTAGCCCAATTACAAAAGATTCTTAGTGATCAACTCCATATTTCTTTATGTATGGCGCCAGGTTTTGAAGCAGATGACGTATTAGGAACACTTGCAAATAAAGCTGTAGAAGAAGGGTGGAGAGTCAGAATACTCTCAGGGGACAGAGATCTTTTTCAGCTAGTTGATGACAAACGAGATATTGCTGTCCTATACATGGGTGGAGGACCTTATGCTAAAAATTCTGGACCTGTACTTATAAAAGAAGCTGGGGTTATAGAAAAATTAGGTGTCAAGCCAAATAAAGTAATTGAACTAAAAGCACTCACAGGAGACAGCTCAGATAACATTCCAGGAGTAAAAGGGGTAGGACCTAAGACAGCAATAAATCTACTTAAAGAGAATGATGATCTTGATGGCATTTATTCAACATTAAACAAACTGCAAGAGGAAGGATCTAATTCTAGTCAAGGTGCTATAAAAGGAGCCATAAAAACCAAACTAATCAATGATAAAGACAATGCTTATCTATCTAGACATCTTGCTAAAATACTGATTGATATTCCCATCTCCACTAAGACAATAAGTCAACTAGGTGAAATTGATCATTTAGGACTCAAAAATATCCTGGAAGATTTAGAATTATATAGTCTTTCGCGTGAACTTCCTAAATTTATCGCTACTTTCTCAAACAAAGCTTTAAAGAAAAAAAAT
>QCKC01000026.1 GCA_003215635.1 Prochlorococcus sp. AG-409-J19 | reverse complement strand
AACATAGACCTCCTCTGCAGATAACAGTTATAGCACTACTTATAATTTAAATATGCACTCATTAACAAAAAAGTTCATTTTAAGTATATACCTTTAGGCATATATGCCTGATATTTAAGAATAATGAGGGGAAAGATAACCTTAAAGTTATCTGAATTAAAAATAATCAGTGCGCACTCTATATGTAAAATTAAGAACAGAAATAAGAATAATCCAAAGACATTGGAATAAGAATAATTTCTGGGTTAACAGTAATTATTTATTTGAAATTCTCTTTAGCACAAAAAATAACTGATGAATCCACATCTTCCTTTGCATCGACTATTCGAGTAACCGCACAATCACAATAATTTTTAATGAACCTTTCAGGAACTCCCACAAGGATTGGGTTACGCTTTGAACCCAAAACACACTCTGAAAGTTGTACATCAGAATATGCAAAGGATGGTGATCCGATTGTAAATGTAATTAAAAGCAAGAGAAGGATGGTTTTGACCATGGCAAATTATCTAGTTAAGTAGTTGGAAATGATCAGTCGTAAAATAAATACCTTTTGAGAGTTAGAGTTTAGGGATCAAACCAAAATAAATTCATAACCGTAAGATTTAGAATTGGATAACATACCGAAATCAAAGGCAGTTACTATACCCAAAAAATCTTTCAATAATAATAGCAGAAGCCACTCCTTTAAAAAAAACAAGCCAAAGTAAACCATAATCACTTAAACAGAGTTTTTTTTTGTACCACTGAATAAAGTTTTTGTGATGTTCTATCAGTTTCATAAAAAATTTAATCTGTTAAGGTCAGGGGAAAATTTAGCTTACAACAGGTCCTAAAAAGCTTCTGTCACAATAAGCTCGGCTGAAATTTCATGAAAAGATCTCTAAGCTGTTTTAGAAGAGAGCTCTTCCAAGGTCGTTATGAAGCAAGAGGTAACACTTGCTAAAAGGCCAACAAAATAAAAAGCTATTTGATAAGTATTTAGCAAAAAACTTATCAAATGAACCTAAATCAGTAAAGCCTTTTATTTTATGAAGGTATTGCTATTCATATCCATCCTTGAGGCTCACCAAACTTAATTTAAACAAGTGAGGTTCCTTAATAAAAAAGTTTCCTATAGTTTAGCCAGTTAAGACGAAAGAGTTTTAGTTTCGAATGATGAGATCATTAAACTTCTGTAAGAATTGGCAAATGAAATCCACTTAAGGTAATGCGGTTCTAGAGATTCATTACGCCCTAGAATAATTAGTGGAATTGATAATTCAGAGCATTCAACTAATTTCCTATACTGTGACAAAAGTTCTAAATATATATTAAATGTCCAACCACTATTCCCTGAATCCTGAAAATCCCAGTAATTCCTCACTGCTCTATGAAATTCATCCATGCCAAATTCCTGCCAACATTTCTCTTGGGCAAGCAAATCATTATAACCATTTTTGAGAAGTTGATTATAGCGGTTCAACTCAGGCGCTTCCATTGATTTATCTGGAGGTAATCTTTGATCCAATTGATCAAATCTCAATTTTTCTAATTTAAGCCAACATCGGTTTAATATAAAGACTGGGCATGTTAAAGACCAAGATTTGCCTAGTAAATCTACTAACGTAGCTTTGAAGACACTGACTTGACTCCCAGTAAGAAACAAATCATGAGCTCTTTCATCCATAGAAGTCTAAATAAATCAGTCAAGTCTTAGGCAAGATCATAATAATCTATATATCTGCATTTGAAAATGGCTAACAAATTAGATATAGTTTCTCATTTTGCTATTCCAAAGAAAGAGCTGAACACCCGAAAAACGACTTTTCTCATAGCAGCTATCACCATCCAATGCTAACAATTTTAAGAGAATAGAAAGATTAATCTTTCTGTATAGGAGTGAACTTCAATCCCAAGCTGGAATAGCTAGAAATATTATAGGAATATCATTCCTAGTGCTCACCTAATAGCAAACTCAGAACAACTACTAAACAATTGAAAACCTAATTCACTGCTTATTTAAAATGACTACCCTTCATTATCGCGGCAACTACTACATTCAAAGACAACAATTGTCCACAAAAAAAAATGTAGAGCTAAAGTACCGTAGAAGAAGCTTAAACCAAAAGAAAAAAGAGATTTCTCATGTTTTATATCAATTAAAATATAGAGGATCCAATTATCATTCTAAAGTCACTCAGATTAAAGAAGAAGAAAAAAGTACAAAAAAAGATAGTACAAATCTTTTCTCAATAGCAAGAGAACTAATAGATGCACAATTCAAACTTGGTGATGAAGAACTATGCCGACGACTATGGGAAGAGGTAGGAGAACATGAAATTGATCCAGAAAGAGTGATTAATCTTATGTATTCATGCTCATCAAATACAAGTGATGAGAGCATGACAGAGGCAGATTCCCGATATTATATTCACAATCAATAAAAATACAGTTTTTACTCACAAGAAATCATATCAAGATCTATATTTCCACCATCAATGAAGAAAGTTAGAATTTTGTATCAATAGAGACCAACAACATGCAACCTTCTCTGCTCTATTAGATGGTAATCATCTAACCATCAGTGACATCCAATTCTTATCGTTCAAGAAGGTATTCAATAAAGCATCGAGACCTCAATAGGAAAAGAAAACTCACCCATAAGAGCTTCCTAGAGGAAGATATTGTAGCAATGAATACAGTCTTGAAGATGCTAAGAAAAGGTGCATTCAATTGGATTGGCAGAGTTGGAAGGCAATATTGATTTTGGCGAACTATTTGTGAATAAACCAACAAAATCAAGCCTATAGGCTCTCAGGATTAAAACTTAGTATCTAATAAAGATTATTAGATGCTTTCCCCACTTAAGCAAGAAGGGGCACCTAAACATCAAACAGGATACTACTCATGCAAATCAATTGTATCGATATACACAAAATAATCAATCTGATTATAATTTCTTATTTTGTGTATATCGATACAACCCAAGGAACGGCTCAAATGTATTAATAGTCAAAGATATTTTTCTAGTTACCTACATCTAAATCCAAAAAAGATTTAGAGCTGATCAGATCACCACTATTATTTTCATCACAATCCCCTCAAACTGCTATAACAGAAACCTCAATTAGAATGAAAGATTATCTCAAGGACAAAAAACTTAATAAGATTGAAAAGAACAAAGCCCTAAAAGATGGCTTATTAGTAGGCAAGCAGATCGACGAATTTGCCAAAGTAGGATGGCAAAAAATGGACAAGGCTGATTTAGAACTACGTTTAAAATGGTACGGTCTCTTTTGGCGGCCTAAATCTCCGGGTAAGTTTATGTTGCGACTAAGGATTCCCAATGGGATCCTTAATTCATATCAGCTAAAAGTAATTGCCTCAATAGTTGCAAGATACGGTGAAGATGGCAGTTGCGATATCACAACACGTCAAAACCTACAACTACGGGGAATCCTAATCAACGACCTTCCTGAAATAATTAAAAGACTGAAAGAAGCCAACTTGGAGTCAATTCAATCGGGCTTTGATAATCCAAGGAACATTACTGGAAATCCAATCGCAGGAATCGACCCAAAAGAAATAGTAGATACTCGTCCCTATACAAATGCTTTAGAACGCTACCTAACGAAAAGCGGAGAAGGAAATCCAGAGTTCTCTAATCTTCCTAGGAAATGGAATACAGCTGTTGCAGGTTCTTATGATAATTTCCTTCTTCATAATGACATTATTTTTCACCCAGTTAAAAGAAACAATATACTAGGGTTTTCAGTATGGGTTGGTGGCATTCTTTCTTCTCAGCTAAACGAATACGCAAAGCCTCTAAATGCTTGGATACCTCCCAACAAAATTTGTGAATTAACTGGGGCAGCGATATCAATTTGGAGAAACAACGGTGAACGTTATAACAGGACCAGAGCTCGATTTAGATTCTATTTAGATGAAATTGGTGTCGATAAATTTCTAGACCTACTTAAAAAAGAAATAGATGGAATAGAAGATGATCCAGGATCAAAATTTTCACAGAAACCACGATCATTTTTTGGATTAAACCCACAAAAGCAATCAGGTTTATATTTCGCCGGTCTCCACGTTCCTGTAGGCAGATTAAATGTTGATAATATTCAAGATCTAAGTATGATAAGCGAGAAATATGGTAGCGGAGAAATTCGTCTGACCGAAGACCAGAATATTATCGTAATTAATATTCCCGAAGGAAATATTGCAGAATTCCAATCTGAGCCACTCATAAATACTTTCCCTCTATATCCCAAGCCAATTGCAGCGGGTACCGTTTCTTGCACAGGGAGTACCTATTGCAGTTTCGCACTAACGAATACAAAGGACCAAGCGACAAAGATTTCCACAGCACTTGATTCTGAACTCCAGATTCCTGAAGAAATAAAAATTCATTGGACAGGTTGTCCTAATAGTTGTGGTCAAGCGTATATGGGAGCAATCGGCTTAACCGGTACAAAAACAAAGAATAATGAAGGGAAAATGGTTGAAGCTTATAACATCACAGTTGGTGGAGAGCAAGGGGAAAGCCCCAAATTAGGGACTCTAAAGTATAAATCAATTCCTGCCAATGAAGTAAAGGATGTACTAAAAGAAATACTAATTACAAATTACGCTGCTATAGATAGAGTCAAGAGATTAAATATAGCCAACAAGCAAATCAAGAGATTTATTAAGTGGCTCCAAATCAGAAAGGAAAGCAGCAAATCTCATTAGCTGCTTCCTTTCTAAACCTAAGAATCTATTAATTTAATTTCACATTCTATCATGAAACTAAAATCAAAGTTTGCACATGTTTTCTCAAGAGTAATAACTTGGATAACTGAAGTAGACAATGAGCAACCAGAAATTAACCGCAAAGATGGTAGCCAAGACTTCTTCTCCAGATTAATGAACAAAATCAGTGACTAAGGCAAATTCTAACTAAAACAAAAATCTAAAAAAATGACTCAAAGCTCTTCTCAAATGGATTATGTTTTGCCCAATGAATTGGTAGATGGAATGATTACTGCTGGAGGTAAAAAATCAACAGTCAGTATAAAAAATCTAATCCTTAGAGGATTTTATTCAGGTGCGATTCTTGGTTTAGCCACGTGTCTTGCAATCACAGTAGGGATTCAATCTGGCATGCCTTTTCTAGGATCAGTAATTTTCCCTTTCGGGTTTGCAAGTATTGTCCTCTTTGGAATGGAATTAGTAACTGGTAATTTTGCTTTGTTGCCAATGGCGACATGGGCAGGTAGATCTTCTTGGAAAGCAACCTTCCGCAATTGGACTTGGGTTTGGATAGGAAACTTTCTAGGCACACTTCTTGTAGCTATTTTGTTATCTATTAGTCTTACAAGTGGGGGGACTGTAGAGCCATTGTCAGCTGCTGATGGTGGTAAAGGATGGTCAATAGTTGCAGCCAAAATAATGTCTCTTAACCAAGCTAATGTTATAACTAAATATGAATCTCTTGGCTCCACTGGACTATTATTAGCGTTCATAAGAGGAGTCATTGCAAATTGGCTAGTTTGTCTTGGGGTAACAATGGCTCTAGTAAGTAAGAGCGTGCCTGGCAAACTTCTAGCTTGTTGGTTACCAATTACTGCATTTCAAACTATGGGAATGGAGCATATTGTTGTAAATATGTTCTTGCATACAGCCGGTCCAATACTTGGATCTGGCGTACCATTTTTCAAAGTGATTATCTGGAATTTTATTCCAGTTACACTTGGTAATATAATTGGAGGGATGGTATTTATCGGCATGCTCTTTTACAGTACTCATAGAACAAAAATGTCTAATGTACTGCCTAATGTTCATGATGAGAAATTAGAAAGGGAATTAGCAGCAGAACTTGGAGCTCGTTAAAATTAAGAACAATGATCAAAAATGAATTGCTGATTTGGGATGCACTTAATAACTCAAAAAAATCAAAGCTAAATGCTTCATGGCTTGCTGAGACTTATTCAATTGATCTCACAAGAGACTTGCGATTTGCTATAGGGGAGCAGCTTGGATTAATGAGAGAACAAGGATGGAAATATATACACTCTCTTGTAGATAAAGTAGGCGCACAACCAGAACTAATTAATGCTGCTCGCCTTTCATGTCAAACTGATGCCCGA
The DNA here is from genome assembly GCA_003215635.1 of Prochlorococcus sp. AG-409-J19. Lineage (GTDB taxonomy): Bacteria > Cyanobacteriota > Cyanobacteriia > PCC-6307 > Cyanobiaceae > AG-409-J19. The sequence goes on along the minus strand of QCKC01000026.1, from coordinate 567 downwards.
GATTGGTTGTTAAAATTACTAAATGAGTCAAGTGAATTAAATTTAGATGTAATAAAAGCTCTGGCTGGTTGGGGGGAAGAAATTCCAAACAATCTTCTTAAAAAAGTAGTGAATCAAAAGTCTCAAGAAATTAGATTAGCTGGCCTAGAGCTAATTAAGTTCAAATCATATCTCTTGGCAGATGATGTTCTTCTTGATCTTCTCAAAGTACCTTTGAATGATTTTCGTGATCTAGTGGTAATTCACTCTATTAAGATTCTTCAGAAAAGAGATAGCAAGTCCATATGCAATATCCTCTTTGAAAAATCGTTAAATGGTACCGAAACAACTTCAAAGATTGCAATACAAGCTCTGGGCTGCATTGGCAACGAAAGCAGTAAAAAAAAATTACTTATGCTCCTAAAAACTCAAACATCTAAAGAAAGAAAAACAATGGCAAAAAAACAACTGCTTAATCAATATAGAGTTTTAAATACTTGAAAAGCAAAATCAACGTATAGCAATTATATTAAAATGGATTTTTAAAATTCTAAGTCTCTAATTGATACTCTCTCGTAGGATTCATAA
>QCKC01000025.1 GCA_003215635.1 Prochlorococcus sp. AG-409-J19 | reverse complement strand
TTAGAATTACCTTAATTGCATTCCTCTATTGGCTAATTATTTGGTAACAGGCTCAAATCGTGGTATAGGCCTTGAATATTGCAGACAGTTGAAGGCTAAAGGCCATAATGTAATTGCAACTTGCAGAACTACCTCTGCAGAACTTGAGCGTCTAGATGTTTCTGTATATAAAAATATTGATGTTACAGACCACTGTTCAATTAAAGGGTTAAGAGACAGCCTTGCAAGAATTAAAGTAGATGTTTTAATTCTAAATGCAGGAGTCCTTGAAAAGAATTCTTTCTTAGATCTTGATGTAAATAGTATTAGGAAACAGTTTGAAGTTAATGCCTTGGCACCTCTTTTTCTTATTAGAACAATGATCGATAATCTAGAAAGTGGTTCCAAAATTATTATTATGACTAGCCGAATGGGTTCAATTTCTGATAATAGGAGTGGTGGATCTTATGGATATAGAATGTCTAAGGCAGCACTTTGTATGTCAGGAAAGTCTTTAGCGATAGATCTAGAACCACTTGGAATTTCTGTAGCGTTACTTCATCCTGGACTTGTTAAAACTGACATGACTAATTTCACTCAAGATGGTATTGAACCTAGTAAGTCAGTTGAAGGATTGTTGAAATTGATTGATTCACTAGATATTAAAAATTCAGGTTCCTTCTGGCACTCAAATGGAGAAATTCTGCCTTGGTAACTAATAATCTAACAGCATTCTATGAAGTTCTACTATTTGAATCGTTGCCCATTGGCTCCTAACAGATGAATAGTCTTCCTTTGCATAGGATGACTTGATTACTTTAGATTTTTCTCTTCCATTAAAAAAAATATTTTCCAGATAATGTTTGCTATTTATAACGTCAAAAACATAGTCTTTCATCGACCCATTCAGCCATGACTCATATGGTATTCCAAATCCCCTCTTGCTTTTTCTAAGTCGTAGCTTATTCGGAACTATCCCATACATCGCATCGCGCAGTATCCTTTTCGTATAGCCATTACCTATTATGGATGAGTTTGGTAATGAAAAAAGATATGTTACTACCCTCCAATCTAGGAATGGAGACCTAACTTCTACTCCATGAGCCATTGGGATTTTGTCGTAGGTATTTAATATCCGTTGCAACGATCCGTGGTGAAAGGAATTAAATAATGATCTTTTTAGTTTCGTCCATCTTTTATTTTCATAGGTGTAATTTAAGGATTGGTTAAGTCCCAGTTCCTTATATAGATTCTCTTTTGATGGAATCGCTAGAGGAGCTTCAGTTTCCATAACACCGTCGGAATAATAACCATTCCATACTTGTTTTAGATCATCAAAGGAGCCAATTTTATTTTTTATAAAAAGACTATCTATAAGAGATGGTTTTAAATAAGATGAGTAGCCACAAAGCATCTCATCGGCACCATGTCCATCAATAGTTACATATATCCCTTTGTGCCTCATCTCACCGTATAGAAAATATTGAGCAAGAGAGAGTTGATTTGGTGATTCACTATGGAAAATGCATTTACGAATTGCTTCTGGAGTTATTCTTGAGTCATCTTTTTTTAGACTCACAACATTAGGGTTGAAATTTACCTCCGAAGCGAGCAATCGCGCATAATTATATTCACTATTATCACTATCTTTAAAATCAAAAATAAAGGCATTTTTCCAATCCTCGGCTTCCCTTCTTTCTAATTTATTCTTATAGTCTATATTGTTAATTGTACTGACTACAGAGCTGGAATCTAAGCCTCCAGACAAAGAGCAACCGACCCTAGTGTCGCTACGCAATCTAATTCTGCATGCATCAAAAAATAATTCCTTAAATTGTTGGACCTGCTGTGAATATGAATAATTTATCTCGACAAGATTATCTTCTGTCTTCCACCATTTATCTATACGTACTTTACCCTCTCTATTTATGATTAACTTATGACCAGCTGCTAATCCAATTATTTGAGACTTGATTAATCTGTATTTATTCTGCTCGTGTGGTTTAGCAAGGTAGTTGATTAGTTTAGAGTTAATACTAGGCCTAATCCTTTTTGGGAGCTTCATGAAGCTCTTAACTTCTGAGGCAAAAGCAATAAAACCATTATGTAAATAGTAATATAGTGGCTTAACACCAAATCTATCTCTAGATAGGAAGAGACTATTATTGTTTGAATTGTATATTGCAATTGCCCACATACCATTGAATAAATTTTGACAGGCCTCACCCCATTCAATATATGAAAGCAGCAACACTTCAGTATCTGAATCTGACCGAAAATGGTGCCCTCTCTTAATCAGTTTTTCTTTTATTTCTAGAAAATTGTATATTTCACCATTAAATACTATTGAGTATTCTCCGTAGATGCCCTCTTTTCCCCTAGACATTGGTTGTAGTGCTTTTTCTGTTAGGTCAAGAATGCTTAATCGTCGATGACCTAGAAATTTCACTTCATTTTCTATTTCTTTGATAGACCCATAATCTGGACCTCGATGGCTAAGGCTATTATTAAAAACTGCGAATTCACTTTTCGAGAGTCTTTCTCTCCCAATAGAAAAAAATCCTGTTATTCCACACATCAATCAGTCTCCCTTGTAAGTGCTTGAAATTATTTCCTATAATTATAATTGCTTTCTCCATAGTCAATAATTAATTATAATAGTTACAATTACAATAAATTGATAATTTATTGTACCCTTTGCAACATTACATGGATTCAATCTTTATAAATATATCTTAAAATGTATTTTCATGGCGACATATTGTTTTTAGGCAGGATTTTGTTATGCATTGCAGGATAATGCTTTTGAATCTACATTTGATAATTATTTCCCAGTCAAGTGGGTTAAGTCTTTTCAGAGATGCCTGATCAATGCTCTGATTGTAATTTGTACTTTTTATGTTTTCCCTGAATTAATACAGGAGTCTTTAATACTTTTCCTTTTTCTTTTTTGCATCGATGAGTGAGTGTTTTATCTTATTTGTTTATAAGTTAGAATTGCCCCAAGCGTCAGCTGAATAGCTTTGGATTTTTTATTCATTTGAGAAAGTTCTGTCCCTTCGGCTATTTTCTTTCGTCTGCTTTTCCTTTGAGGATTGTTTGTCTTTACCTTTATGCATTGACTTAGCCCGATTGGTGCTGGGGCGAAAACCCACTCATCAGCTTTGAAAATTGAGTAAGGAGAGGAAAGAGGCTGCATGTTGCATCTGTAATACATACGTACTAGCAAGGAAGTCGTGTCGTTGTCAAGTCGTGAGATTTTGCAAGAATTCCTTTGATCTCTTTTGTGCGGCTTCCTTCAATGCTGGATCCTCAAGTTAAAACTTTAAAAGATCTAAATTCCTTTCGCTCTGCTCCCGATCTTGATTATGAGCAGTCAGATCTTTTAAGGGGAGAGTTGATGATCTCTATTAATAACGCTGATTGGTTTACCGTTGGAATAATGGCTTCATCCTCCACAAGGGCAATCTTTGTTCTAAGAGAAATGGAAGACTTCTTTGGATGGCCAACTATGCATTTGAGGCAGAAGCCCAATAAAGAAGGTCCGGTTTTTTTAAAGGCCAACCAAAAAACAGGTGATGTTTACGTTCGCTTAGAGGAAGGACTTGGAGAAGGCGTTCTTATAGGTTGTCAATTCAATCAGAATGAAAGTAATGCGGAGACAATTGGACCTTTCCCTTTGGATTTTTTTAGAGTAAAGGATTGAGACTTGAAAAGCATGTGATAAATCCAGAAAGATGATTTCTCATTAGCGTATTTATTAATTCGTTCCCCTTCTCTCTGGTTTCTTTAAGTTAGATGTATTTTCTATCGTTCAGTGCACTGTTAATTGATTTTATCTCATGGTCACAAATTCTTCTGCGATAGTTGGGTGGAGGGCCATAGTCTTATCAAAATCACTCTTGGTTGCACCCATCACGAGTGCAATGGAAGCCATTTGGATTATTTCTGCTGAATGTTCGCCCAGCATATGGCACCCTAGAATTTTCTCATTTGCTTTCTTCACAACTAGTTTCAGCAAACAATAGTCTTCATTCTTTTGTAGTGAGTTCGCTAGTGATCTGAATTTCGATTTGTATATTTTTACTTTGCTTTCTCCATATTCTTGAATGGCTTCCTCCTCTGTAAATCCAATGCTAGCAATTTCAGGCTGGCTAAAAACTGCGCTTGGAATCATTGAATAATTTATAATCCTATTCTTTTTCCCGTAGAATTTGTCGGCAAATATACGGCCTTCTTCAATAGCGACTGGTGTAAGGTTGATCTTATTTGTCACATCGCCAATAGCAAACACATTCTCAACGTTAGTTCTGTTATCAATATCAACAGCAATACTATTGCTATTTAGCTTGATGCCTGCTTTGTCTAAGCATAGTTTATCGATTAATGGTTCTCTTCCTGTGGCAAAAAGTAATGCCTCAGAACGAATAGCTTTATTGCGATTGGTTTTCACAATTAGATCGCCAGGTTTACCCTCTATACTTGCTAGAGAATCATCAAAGTGAATTTCAACTCCTTTCCTTGCAAGGTTTTCTCTGAGTGAATCACTTAGTTCACTGTCAAATCCCTTTAGTAGATTTTTGGCACGTACTAGTTGAATTACCTTAGAGCCCAAGCCATTTAAAATAGACGAGAATTCGCATGCAATATAACCTCCTCCAACTATTATAATGTTCTCGGGAAAACTATTAAGTTTAAACATATCATCACTTATTATTCCTAAGCTTGAGCCTTTGATATTTGGCTTTTTGGCTTTCCCTCCTACGGCTATTAATATCTTATTCCCAGTTATTATTTTTCTTTCATTAGAAGTAGTATTATCATCTATTATTATTGAATTAGGGCAATTAAATCTAGCCCATCCTCTAATTATCTTGACACCAGATTTATTTAGTAAATCGGTATGTAATTTGCTTAATCTGTTTATCTCTTCTCTTATATTTGACAACAAATCCCCAGTGTTAAATTGAGTATTACCAACTTTTACACCAAAGTATTTTGCACTTTTTAGTAGATCTGAATACAAGGAACCATACACTAAAAGTTTCTTTGGGATGCATCCTCTGATTACACAAGTACCTCCCACTGCATCTCCTTCGATTATCGCGACTTTGGCACCGTAGCTTGAAGCCCTTTTTGCTGCTGCTAGCCCGCCTGATCCAGCGCCTATAACGATTAGGTCAAACAAATTTTCCAAAGGGATTTGATAGAAGGTTTACAGGGTTTTCAATTTTCCTTTCTATCATAGGCTTTCTAAGCCTAAAGCTCATTTAAGCGCTTGAGAGCAGTTAGTTATTGGTAATTGGGGGATATAAACAATATAAATAAAGGAACGGCTATCGATCCTTGTGTTTTTTCTTTAAGACATCATCCTAAACCGTTTCCTTGAGATGTTTTTGAGTCGTTCCCTAGAGTGTTTGTTTGCTGAGCTCAGTTGTTTTTTGGTTTAGAGTTTGTTTTCCTATCAAGTTTTGGGCAATTTAATATCATTTCCGGCTATGGCTCAGTTGGTTTTTGAAAGCAGATTTGTATCGCATTTGACAATTGCTTAAAAATTACTAAGCTTCCATTAATTCTGCTTAGCCTCTAATGTCGGTGAGATCAAAGGGCAAAGTGGTTCAAAGCTTAAGTAGAATTCGAGCTGATTTGATGTCTATGCAGGCGGGCTTAACACATGAGGATGAGATGCCAAAACCTGAAGAAATTAAAGCTGCAGTAGCCAAGCTAGAGTCTTTATTAAAAGTTTTAGAGAAAAATGATTAGCCAACGAGGGAATTCCTATGAATATATCCCTGCAAGGTCTCTGATCTTTAGTCAAATTGGATGAATCCTATGGACTTATCCAACAACGAATATGAGGTTATGAGGATATTCTCTGGTTGCGATGATCTCATCGAATTGTCTCCAAAAGATATTGATAAAAAATTAGATTTTGGTGTAGATAAAGTTATTGATCTCTTTATGGATCTTGAACTCAAATCCTTTGTTGAGTGGACCACATTAGATTTGATGAAGCTGGAGCTTGAAAGGAGCAATAGAGAGATTTATGAGGAGATCTATAATTCAAAAGCCAGATTGGCGCAAAAAGGCAGCCTTTTCATAGAGACATGTAAAATCACTCCAAAAGTTGATTAGCTAATTAAATAAGCAAGATAAGTTTACAAATGAGTTGATTTGATTTTCTCTTTCGAAAAGAATTGCAGAGTTATTCAGTTTTTGATTTTAAGGCAAATGCATCTGAATCTTGTTTGATTAGCTATTTTGGATCTATCTAAAGGAATGGAAAAGAAACTTTTAGCTGAAATGAAGAGCTGTTTTGGTAATGGGATTGCTTGGGAATTTGGATTTAAACCCTAGTTAAAAGGTCTATCACGCAATTTAGATCAGACCTGGAATGTAAATTTGGATATTTGTCTTTAAAGATAAAATCCGATCTAGGCCTATGAACCTATATGCTCATTAGGTTTATGATTTCGCGCTTTTGACTCAGATTACTGTTGGTGAAAATGAAGGTGTTGAATCTGCACTTCGTCGCTTTAAACGAGAGGTTGTTAAAGCTGGGATTTTCAACGAGTTAAGGCGTATCCGCCATCATGAAACTCCTGTTGAAAAGTACAAGCGGAAGCAGCGGCTCCGCAGCAAGAGCCGTAAACGGGGACGGAGTTGATTCTCTAGGCAAAGTCAAAGCCTCACTTCTCTACTCTTGATTGAGAGATCTCTTTTAGAGATCTTTTAGCCTCTACTTATCCATCCAAGTTGCCTAGACTTCCTTGGAAAAATTTTCTTTATGAACGTTACGTCAAATAGTTTTTTCTTTTTACCTTAAATTATTTGTGGAATTTCCTTGATCCTATATTGGGATTTTCAAAACTTATATTTTTAAATTATAACTAATTTTACGATCAAATATAGTTAGTAAATCTACAGTTTTTTTGGATTCTGATGGCCATAATATAGAAACATATATTTATGGCTTATAAGTATATTTATCTGAGGGGTTGGTATACAGGTTGCATCATGCCACCACCTTCGTCATCATCGTCTTCGCCATCCTCATCAAGCACAAACCAGGCAAAAACTAAAGCTAATACCGACCAAAACAACAATGATTCCTGGAAATCAATCAAAATTAAAAATAAGAGTTCCTGGGAGGATAAACGATTGCTGTGTGAAAATGGCTCTAATTGACGATTAATTAATATTTTTAATTTATTGGACATCTAGAGTACCTGCCGTTCGCTGAGACTCGTATCAAATACTACCAATTGGAGTGTTTTGACTTGTCGATGATTGAAGAAGAAAACTGCTTAATTGAGCTTTGCTCTAAGTATTACATTGTCTTTTGCTAAATCTCTCTTTGTGAATTTTGAAAATTATTATTCTGGCTAGGAATTATAGTAATAATTAAGAAGGAATTTACTTTAACCACTGTTAATTAATCAACCTTTCCCTTTGAGTTTATAGCCTTTGTCTAAAAGTTTTTGGTATGTCAGTCTAGCTTTGTATGCGAGGTATTGTTCGAAAATTTCGTTATTCCTATTGATGTTAAACCAGTGATGGTTGTCTTGATTTCGTGAGAACTTAACGAAATCACTACCATTAACTAACGTCCATTCACCGTCTTCAGATCGCTTCTGTCTTGGGCCCAGATCCCAAGGACAGCTTTCAGGATATTTTTCCCGAACCATGAAAATAAAACTAAATTGTCAATATCTGTTTTAACTCATTTGTCTTTACAGGTCAGCATGTGTTTGCTTCTCTGAATTTTTTTGATGGCCTTCTCGTTCCTATAACCTTCATAGACACTAAAAATAAAAGGAGGGAGAATTTAATCCCCCTCCTCTTATTTTGAGTTCGTATCGCCTGTCAGCCTTTTTATTCCTAGCTATATCTTGTGGCTAAGCCCTAGTCTTTGTAGTTCTCTGGCTTGGCCCAAGGATCTATTCTCTTTGAATCATCTGAGTAGAAGAAAAATTGGCTCATCCCAAATGCAGCACCTAACCCGCAAAGTGCAGGACCAAGTGCGAAACCTCCGGAGGGCTTAATTAGGCCAATGTCGGATGGATGGGGCAATTGTGCTGCGAAATCTAGGATGTGAGTGAAATCAATCATTGAATGAGAGGGTAGGATTTTTATTTGGTAACCCAGGTGGCCACTTCGCCAGACCCGTGCTGAGGAACTTTACATGAAATTCAGCATATCCTCCAAACACCTTGAGGGAGCTTTAGGAAAAATAAAATGATCATTTTTTCTTGATCAATTTATCTTTTTCATTAGCTGTACTTGTTTTTTGTGAATACTGCTACTCAAAATCTCTTTTTTCACTTCGCAAGATCGACTTTTTTGTCAAATTTTAGAATTTTTAAACAACCGGACATGTCCTGCGTGACGGTCTTAACCACTATCAAATAATTTTTTCAAGTCTCTATTCATCTGAGTTGTGCGAT
>QCKC01000024.1 GCA_003215635.1 Prochlorococcus sp. AG-409-J19 | reverse complement strand
CGATCCCAACTAAAAACTTTTTTCATTGCTCTAATTTGAAGTTCTTTCCATGTATCACGATGTCGAAAAGCTTCCCAAGATCTCACCAGAGCTGTATAAAAATCAATTGGTTCAAATCTATCAAAACAAAAACCTGTGCCTGATGAATCTATAGGATTGTGAGGAGTAACAGTATCAACAAGACCACCTACATTTCTGACTATTGGAACTGATCCATAACGCATTGCAAGAAGTTGACTGATTCCACAAGGTTCAAAGCGGCTAGGCATTAAAAAAGCATCAGAACCAGCATAAATCAAACGAGATAAATCCTCATCATAAGTCAAAAAAACAGCAAATCGTCCAGGATTATCAATTGCAAGCTGCCAAAGACCGGACTCCAAATTTCTATCTCCAGTACCCAATATAACAATTTGGGAATCTGTATATGCAAGAAGTCTTGTAGAAACTTGCAGAAGAAGGTTAACTCCTTTCTGATCAACAAGACGACTTACCATGCCAAGTAGATATTTATCTTTATCAACTTGTAGACCCATTCTTTCCTGAAGTATTTGCTTATTAAGAGATCTACCAGACAAATCATCAAAGCTAAAATTAGATGGCAAACATGTATCACTAGCAGGATCCCATTCATCCAAATCAATCCCATTGATAATTCCTCTTAATTTACCCGAAATGTAATTAAGTAAACCTTCAAGCCTCTCTCCATATTCTGTAGTCCTAATCTCAGATGCATATGTGGGTGAGACAGTATTTACACGATCTGCATATAACATTGCAGCGGCCATAGTGTGATCACCTTGCATATACCAAGGGCACCAAGTCATCCGATCTAATTTCCATCTCCAAGGCCCCTGATATTTAAGATTATGAATCGTAAATACAGTGCTTATTTCTGGATCCTGATGCATCCATACAGGAATCATTCCTGTATGCCAGTCATGACAATGAAGCACTTGAGGCTTCCAAACATTCCAAGCAAATTCAGCTGTTGCGCTTGCAAAAAATGTAAATCTCCAATCTTCATCATCACCTCCATAGATTCTCTCAGAATCAAATGCCGGATGTCCAACGAGATATAGAGGCAATCCATTGAGAGGATGATTAGTTTTATAAATAGAAAAGTCAACTCCCATCGTCTGTGCACGAAACACTGGCTCATCAGGAATATCTAATACATCCCATAACTTTCCATAGCCTGGAATAATCAAACGAACATCATGACCAAGCTTGCTTAAAGCAGGAGGCAGGAAACCAACGACGTCTCCCATGCCTCCTACTTTCACCATGGGAGCGCATTCAGCAGCTGCAAAAAGCACGCGCATCGGGAATTCCTTCATTTAGATTGAAAACTCTAGAGGCAAACCTTCCAGGTTTTAAGGGAGCCAGTCAAATTCGGAAAAATCAGGTTCACGCTTTTCAAGAAAAGCATTGCGTCCCTCCATCGCCTCCTGGGTGCGATAGAACAAATGAGTAGCTTGCCCAGCTAATTCCTGAATACCTGCCAAGCCATCAGTCTCGGCATTAAATGAAGCTTTTAGGCATCTAATAGCGCTAGGACTGTGCTGCAAAATTTCTTTTGCCCAATTAACTCCCTCTAATTCAAGTCTCTCAAGAGGAACAACTGCATTGACCAATCCAAAATCAAGAGCCTCATCGGCTCCATACTTCCGACATAAAAACCAAATCTCTCTGGCTTTTCTTTGACCAACAACCCTAGCCAAATAACCAGAGCCAAAACCACCATCAAAACTTCCTACTTTTGGACCAGTTTGACCAAAAATTGCATTTTCAGCCGCAAGACTCAAGTCACACAATAAATGCAATACTTGACCTCCTCCTATGGCATAGCCAGAAACAAGAGCTATTACAACCTTTGGAAGTGAGCGAATTATGCGCTGCAAATCCAAAACATTTAAGCGCTGGCATCCCTCCTCATCTACATATCCACCATCTCCTCTAACACTTTGATCTCCACCTGAACAAAAAGCATATCCTTCCTGATCATTCCTTCCTACTCCGGTAAACAAGACAACTCCAATATCCCTATCATCTCTAACTTTTGTGAAAGCATGACAAAGCTCAAAAACAGTTTTAGGTCTGAAAGCATTGCGTTTTTCTGGACGGTTAATAGCTATTCGAGCTATACCTTCAACACTTCGATCAAGCAAAATATCTTGATAATCTCCCCATGATTCCCACTCGACCGAACTATCGCCTGGTAATACCTTCCTGGATGATGAATACTTGAAAGAAAATTCCTTTGCCATTTCAATCAACTCGAGATAAAACCATTTTGATTGGCATCTTCAAAATAATTCACCAAGTCAATCAGAAGCGACTTACGAAATGAAGCATCATTAATTCTATTAGTACAGACCCTTAAAAGAACCGTTCCAGATTGTGCAAGAGCCCATTCAATCGCGAATTGCAAATCGTCAAAAGAAGCTATTTGACGGAAGGGGACTTGATAGGCATTCGCCAATTCAAGAAAGTTTAAATCCTGAGGCATAGAAAACAACTTTTCAAAATATTCTCGTGAAAAAGTATTAATTGGAATTTGTTCAAAAATCCCCCCACCTTGATTATCAATTAAGAACACAATCAGAGGAGTCTCCTGTGAAGAGGAAAAAAGCCAGCCGTTACTATCATGAAGCAAAGCAAGATCACCAGTTACTAAAACTGTTGGCCCTGCAACAAGAGAAATTCCCATTGCGAGGGAAAGTGTTCCATCAATCCCAGAAGCACCTCTGAATCCAAAACATCTATGAGACAAAGAAGACCTTCCTGAATAAGTCAAACAGTCTCTAATAGGACTACTTGCACTTAACATTATCGACAAAGATTTAGGAATTAAGCGAGGCAACCAATAGGCAATCGCAGGCTCATTAAAGTTACCCTGGAAAGGAAATTTGAAATCAAAATAACGTGTAATCTCCAGATCAATCTTATAGAAGTCAGAGAGAATCTTGCTAGACAATGTCTTAGCATGTTCCTCATCATAAAACGACTGCCTACGCATGATATTCCACCAAGCTGTAAATCCATAGTTAAATTGTCTTGCCAAGCCTAGATAATCAAGGCATCGAATATCTCCTTCAGAAATAACAAGATGATTCGAATTTAAACCAAGTAGCCATTTTTCCAAAGCTCGACTTGAGGAGGTTGGTCCTAACCTTAGAACCTGAAGATTATTATATTTTGTAATTAAATCAGCTTTCAAAATCATCTCCCAATTACAAATCAAACCTGGTTGATCAATCGATACTCCAGAAAGTGGATCAGCAAATATTGGCCAGCCAGAATATTCCTGAAATTGGCATAATGATTCCCTAAAAGAAACTAATTCGTGTACTTTTCCCCTCCAAGGGCCTACGACCACAACACCAGGCTGACTAAATTCTAGAGAACAAAAAGAATTTTGTAGTTCATCCAAATCTGCAACATTATTTGTATTTAATGAAGCAGAAACTTTTGATTTATCACTTGAAAAAATATTCCATATTTTCTCTTGCTCTTCACAGGTTGAATGTAACGGCTCCTCTAAAGGGAGATTGACATGAACTGGTCCAGGGAATTTGTGAGCAGATTCCCAAGAGTTCTCAACCAAATTATTAAGACCTTCAGTCCCCAGGTTATGTAAACCCTCTTTAGGCCCTTCAAAAAAAGATCTAATTGAAGGTTTTAGAAATTCTTCCTGATTTACCGTCTGGTTCGCTCCACAATTTTTCAATCTGGAAGGTCTATCTGCTGTTAAAAGTAAAAGTGGATGACAAGAATAGTCAGCTTCAACTACAGCAGGCAATAGATTAGCCACGGCAGTACCAGAAGTAGTTATAACCGCCGATGCTTTACCACTGACCGCAGATAAACCCAAGGCAATAAAAGCCGCAGAACGTTCATCTATGGCTGTTATCAGACGAATCCTGCCAAGTTGAGATAATTTTCCAACAGCTACTGCAAGTGGCCCAGATCTACTCCCAGGACAAAGCACCACATTCTCCAAGCCTTTTGCATGGAAAGCCTCCATAAGGCTGCAACAATTGAATAGATTGTTCTTTGCTAAGGACAGAGAAATTCAGTTAACTTATCCAATCCTCGTTCAAGAAGGTCCTAAAAGACCAAAAACACAACAGATTAAATGAGTAAAAGTCATTCAGAACAAGATCCAAGAACAGGAAATAGCTGGAAAAATTTCCTCATATGGGTACTACTTGCTTTGCTCTTGAGATGGCAAGTAATCGAACCTCGATGGATTCCTTCTGGATCGATGTTGCCGACCCTAAAAATTCAAGATCGAATATTAGTTGAAAAACTCCGTCCAAGAATCTCTCAAAGGACTCATAAACACCTTCAGATAGGCAGTGTTGTGGTTTTTCATCCCCCCTCAAACCTAGTAGAAGCTGGTTATGACAAGGATTCTGCTCTGATAAAGAGATTAGTTGGGTTGCCAGGAGATCGTCTTGAAGTACATGAAGGTGAATTGTTTAGGAACGGGAGGTTAATAGTCGAACCTTGGATCAAGGAGCCAATCAATTACGAAATGAATGAATTCACCGTTCCTGAGAATCAACTTTGGGTTTTAGGGGATAACAGAAATAACAGTTTGGATTCTCATATCTGGGGACCCTTACCGGAGAAAGCACTTATTGGCACTGCAATTTGGAGATATTGGCCACTAAAAAGTTTTGGTTCGATACGGTTCCCCGACCAATAGACAATGGGACTTCTGACCTAAATGCGATAAGGTCAGTCAAGGTGTTGGAGAGCACGCTGGGATGTTTAATCCGGAGTTTCTAGCAACAGATAACAATGATGGTCATGAAGGGAATGGATTAATCCAGTATCTTCAGGAGCAATCTCCCGATGTGATGCAGCGGGTAGCCAAATCAGCAACGACTGATATTCAAGAAATCATCAGACATAATGTTCAAGGGCTCCTCGGAATGCTTCCCGGAGAACAATTCGAGATGAAAGTGACTTCTAGTCGAGATAATTTTGCAAATTTACTAGCTTCCGCAATGATGACTGGATATTTCTTACGTCAAATGGAGCAACGCAAAGAACTAGAAGAATCCTTGATGGCTGATCAAGAAATGTCCACAGACCCAGAAGATATCAATCTTTAAAAGCTTTTAGCGGATCAGTAGGCACAACCCCAAACTTCAAAAGCAGCTTATCTACTCCTCCTAGAAATTTATAATCATCATTTGAATCTGCCCATGGCCTTGATTCAATTCTTTTTTTTAGATCCCTTATACGGTATCCATCACATGAAACAATTGGGCTGTAGTGGGCTGAGATTAGCCACTTCAATCCTTTAAGTCTTTCTAGTTGATTTAACCAATCAAATAAAGATTCCTTTGCCCTTGGAAAAATTAATCTCTCTAGAACAGGAGCAACTTGTAGAAGTGGGCGTTTTTTTCCCAGCAATTTTTTAGCTGATTCTTCCCAATCTTCTTTCCAAGCGAAAGGGAAAATTCCAAAATGCGCTTTTGGAGTTCTCACACCTGATCGAAATGAAAACCTTAAGACTTCAGATATTGGAGGGATATCTAACTGAGAAGGTCTCAAGAAAGATGCAAACAAAACTAATCTTGCCCAACCACGACGTCTTGCTTCCAAAGAATCAACTAATGGCTGGTCTCCTCTATCTCTCGAATGGAATAACAAGGGTGTAGGGTCTAACTCATAAATAGCAGGAGGTTCCTCTTCAATTCCTACTAATGCATCTGTAACAAATAGTGCTCCTGAAGGCTTATGAAAACAAGCAACTTCCTGAAAGCGTCCTAATCCAATATCTAATGGCCCAAGAGAATGCCAATCACAAATCTCACTATGTGGCAATCCATCTTTAAAAAGAAACTTTGTTCGGGAACTAGATATACCAATCAGATCTAAGGGTAAATTAAAAGGGAAACTCCACTGACCTTCACATAACCAAATAGATGCTTTTGGGAATACTCTCGCCAATGAAGGCAACGAAATTTTATGCTCTAATCCAGAGGCAGTTGGAAGCACTATCGTTAACACTTCACCGTACTTAGCTTCTAAATCCTTCAAAATTTTTTGCAGTTCCAAAGTTGGTGGCAAAGGGTTTATAAGCATTAATCCACCAGGCACTTTGGCAACAGTTAAGCGAACAGGAACCGCAACGTAATACAAACCCTGTGTTTGCTCAAATGACCAAACCTGCTTAGGAATAATTTCCTTAAAAAGAGTTCTACGCCGTCCATAAGGATATAGCGGCAAAAGTGGCCACCATGGCCATGATTGATCTGACGAGTTAGGGAAACTTTCTTTTATATACTCTATGCTTTTCACAACAAATTATGGAATAGATTTTTGAGAGTTAAGAATTCCATAACGTGGAGCAAATAAGAATGCAAGCAAAAAAATTATTGTTTGAACAAGTACAATGGAACCACCTGTTTCAATGTCGGACCAATAACTAATATAGACCCCTATTATGCTAGAGATAACACTACTCATAATAGCCAATGTAGTCATTCTATCAAAACGATCCGTCAACAAATATGCTGTTGCTCCAGGGGTTATCAACATTGCCACCACAAGAATAATACCAACTGTTTGCAAGCCAGCAACTGCTGCCAAAGAAAGTACGGAAAGCAATAGATAATGCAAAAATGTAGTATTTATCCCAATAGATCTTGCATGAGTTGGATCAAAGCAATAAAGCATTAAATCTCGTCGATAAATCAAGAGAAAAACAACTACAATCACGGAAATAATAAAAGTCTGCATCAAATCAGCATTTGAGATTCCAAGAGGACTACCAAATAGAATATGCATAAGATCAATATTACTCTTTATTTTAGAGACTAAAACCAACCCCAAAGCGAAGAATCCAGTAAAAACAAGTCCAATTACGGTATCCTCCTTGACTCTGGACTTCTGTTTAACAAATCCAATAAGAGCAACAGATCCCACTCCAAATACAAACGCACCAATTGAGAAAGGAATACCCAATGCATATGCAACTACCACCCCTGGCATCACTGCATGTGAGACAGCGTCTCCCATCAAGGCCCAACCCTTAAGGGTCATATAACAAGAAAGAAGACCACAAACTGCGCCTACAAGAGCACTAACAAGTAAAGCTCGGCGCATAAACTCATGGCTAAGTGGATCAAAAAGCCATGTAAAAGGCCCGGCGACAGCGAAAGCCTGATTTATCACAGAGAATCCTCTGATGTAATTGGCCCTGACAGAAGATTTGGGGGCATGCCACCAAAAGTCATAGTTATATTTTCACTTGTAAATACTTTAGAAGTTTCTCCATATGCAAGAACAGTCTTATTAATTAGGACAACTAAATCACAGAAATCTCTAACATGACTCAAATCATGAGTTGATATAAGAATAGTTCTCCCCTCATTACGAAATTGGATAAATAATTCGGCCATTAATTTTTCAGTTCTTACATCAACTCCACTAAAAGGTTCATCGAGCAACAAGACAGAAGCTCTCTGCGCAATTGCACGGGCTAAAAATGCTCTTTTGCGTTGTCCTCCCGACAACTCTCCTATTGGTCGCCTACGGAGATCTAACAGTTCAACTCTTTCAAGTGCATGCCATACAGCCTTCCTATCAGATTCACGAGGAATTCTAAAAATATCCATAGATCCATAACGTCCCATCATTACAACATCCCAAACACTGACAGGGAATGAACAATCAATTCCTTCATTTTGAGGAACATATGCCACTGCTTGATCTCTTTGGGCATGTTTTACACTTTGACCATTGATAAGAATGTTTCCCCTAGAAGGGCGGACAAATCCCATCAAGGCTTTAAAGAAAGTCGATTTACCTGCACCATTCATCCCTACAAGACCACATATACAACCTCCTGGCAATTCCAAACTCGCGTCATAGAGAGCAACAAGGCCGTTGTAATCAACACATATTTGATTGGCCTGGATTCTAGAAATCTCAGTAGCTTTGCCTTTTCTTAAGCTATCAATCACTTATTCGACCACCTTGTGTAAGAGACCTTTGGATTAGGCGAAGATTGTGCCTTTGTAAATTCAACAACGTTGAAGCTGGTCCTTTGGGACCAGACAAAGAATCTACATAAAAAACGCCCCCAAAGCGAGAGCCACTAATCCGAGCAACTTCCTTTTGAGCCTTAGCACTCACTGTACTTTCACAAAAAATTGCCGGGACGTTTCTTTCTTTAACTAGCTCAATCAGCCTCAGCATGCGCCTAGGAGTAACTTGACTTTCAGCATTAACAGGCCATAGATATCCTTCTTCCATCCCGTAATCATTTGCCAAATAGCTGAAAGCGCCTTCACAAGTGACTAAAACCCTTTTTTTTACTGGTAGTGAAGCCAAAGAATCCCTTAATTCTTTATCCAATAATTGAAGTTTATTTTTATAATTCCTTCCATTCAAACGAAAAACCTTCTCACCTTGAGGATCAAGGTGAATAAAAGCCTCAACCAATTTATCTACATAACCCATAGCTCTCTGAGGTGACATCCAGGCATGGGGATTGGGCTTCCCTGAATATATATCCCCTTCAATCAGTAATGGTTCCATTCCATCGGTCAAAACCACCGTCGGAACCTTCCCTGCAGCAGAGATAAATTTCCTAGCCCAAAGCTCTAGGCCTAATCCATTTTCTATAATAAGACTAGCCTCAGAAGCAACAACTAAATCATTAGGAGTAGGCTTATATCCATGGATCTCAGCTCCTGCTTTTGTAATTGATTTAACCCGAAGCCTTTCTCCTGCAACATTCCTTGCCATATCAGCCAAAATAGTGAATGTTGTAAGAACCAGTGGCTTTTCGGAGTTTTCAGATCTAATCACTTCCTCTGATGAATAATTACAGGAAGTGATTGGACTTATTACAAATAAAGTTAATAGGAGTCGAATTATCAATTGAAAGGATGGACGCCGCATGAATTACAAATAATAACTTCCCTCAAATAATCCTATTATATAGAATTCTCCAAGGGAATTGTTTTGTTTAAATATTACTAATTGCTAAAACTACTTGATATCACTTCATTATCGCTCAACCAAGTATTGGCCTGCTTCAAAAACAAAGACCAATCTACACGCTCAGTTTCAGCCGCATTAGCAATTAGCTTAGGAGCTTCCTGTTTTAAAGCCTCTAAATCAGGTTCTGAAACACCATTATTAAGAGCCAACCAATCAGCCATAGATCTCCCTACAACTCTTGTTAAGTAAGCCGCACTTAATGCCTGTATTGTTCCTGCTGCAAGCCAACTGCCCCCATGAAATTTCGTCACACTAAGAAGAGCCTGCCCACTCCATTCAACAACTCCTTGAGCCAAAGCAGCTGCTACCAGATGCTTGGCAATAATCTCTAGCGAGTCAATTTTCCAATCACAAGACCAGATTTTCGCCATCTCCTTAATCATTAAGCCATTAACCACAGCTACCGCCAATAAATCAGTAGAGGGTATTGGCGAAGCAAAGACTGCTCCAGCTACTATCCATTGAGTCTTATTCTGAACATATATAAATTTATTTCTACGTAATTTCTCT
>QCKC01000023.1 GCA_003215635.1 Prochlorococcus sp. AG-409-J19 | reverse complement strand
CTGGAATAGGGGACCCACTTGTGCGTTTAAATACAAGAATACCTAAGTAGGAATAAGATCAAGTAAATAGGATTAAACAGATGGGCCAGTATCGAGAATCATCCACAGGCAGTCTTTCCTCTCTTATAAGCGGTGCCATTTTAGGAGCCGCTGGTCTTGCTTGGTGGTTAATTTCAGAAGCGGAAAAAAGACAAAAAACTCGAAAGCAAAAAGCCATGTTGTATGCACCTCGCATGCAAGATGGTTCTGAAGCCTTAGAGACTGCCTCTTTTAAATCCTTTAATAGCGACGATAGTGACCAGCTTGAACAACGTGTCGAGCAATTAAATGCTGCAATTGCAGACGTTAGGAAACAGCTCGAAGACCTTGGGGCTAGCAACTAATACTCTCAAATAATTTTCAAAACATTCTCAACTTAAATTACTCGACCTTTTAAACCATGCTTCGATCCACCGCCATTACCCAGGGGATCCAGCGCTCTCCTAATAGAGCCATGCTAAGAGCTGTTGGCTTTGAAGATGATGATTTCAACAAGCCAATAGTCGGAATAGCTAATGGATACAGCACTATCACTCCCTGCAACATGGGCCTAGATGTATTGGCCCACCGTTCGGAAGAGGCAATAAAAAATGCCGGCGGAATGCCCCAACTCTTCGGGACAATTACCGTAAGCGATGGCATCTCGATGGGTACAGAAGGTATGAAATATTCCTTGGTATCAAGAGAAGTAATTGCTGATGCAATTGAAACTGCTTGTAATGGTCAAAGCATGGATGGAGTTCTTGCAATAGGAGGGTGTGATAAAAACATGCCTGGGGCAATATTGTCGATGGCAAGGATGAACATTCCAGGAATATTTGTTTATGGAGGAACAATTAGGCCTGGGAAACTAGATGGATGCGACCTGACAGTAGTCAGTGCTTTTGAAGCAGTAGGACAACTTACTAGTGGGAAAATTGATATTCACCGATTGAATGCTGTTGAACGAAATGCCTGTCCAGGAGCTGGTAGCTGTGGAGGTATGTTTACTGCAAATACAATGTCGGCAGCGATTGAAACTATGGGTCTTAGCTTGCCATATAGTTCAACGATGGCGGCCGAGGACGAAGAAAAAGCTGACAATGCAGCTCATAGTGCCGATGTTTTAATGAAAGCAATAAATAAAAATATTAGGCCTCTTGATCTTCTCACCAAAAACGCTTTTGAAAATGCAATTAGCGTAATAATGGCTGTAGGAGGTTCAACGAACGCAGTCCTTCACCTACTTGCGATAGCAAGAACAGCAGGAGTTGATTTATCTATTGATGATTTCGAACGAATACGTCAAAAAGTACCAGTTATCTGTGATTTGAAACCAAGTGGAAATTATGTAACTGTTGATCTTCATAAAGCAGGAGGTATTCCTCAAGTAATGAGAATTCTCCTTGATGCAGGATTACTTCATGGAGATTGCAAGAATATTGAAGGGAAAACACAATATGAAATCCTCGAAAACATTCCTTCCTCCCCCCCAAAAGGTCAAGATGTTATACGTACAATCAGAAATCCTCTTTATAGAAAGGGCCATCTAGCCATTCTGAAAGGAAATCTTGCTACCGAAGGTAGCGTAGCGAAAATTAGCGGAGTTAAAAACCCTGTATTAACAGGGCCTGCAAAAGTTTTTGAGAGCGAAGAAGAATGCCTTGCTGCGATTTTAAGCAACAAAATCAAACCAGGAGATGTTCTAGTTGTGCGTTATGAAGGGCCAGTGGGGGGTCCTGGCATGAGAGAAATGCTTGCACCAACCTCCGCAATTGTGGGACAAGGCCTAGGAGACAAAGTAGCATTAATTACTGACGGTCGTTTTAGTGGTGGAACATATGGTTTAGTCGTGGGTCACGTTGCACCAGAAGCTGCAGTTGGAGGGACCATTGGACTAGTCAAAAATGGAGATCTCATAACGGTCGATGCACATAATCTTCTTATTCAACTCAATATTGACGAGGAAGAACTACAAGAAAGACGTTCAAAATGGATAAAGCCAAAGCCTCGTTACACAAAAGGAATACTTGGTAAATATGCTCGATTAGTTGGCACATCAAGCCAAGGTGCTGTTACCGACGAAGCAAAATAAGGTCTTTCAATCATCCCTTGCAATATGAATTAAGGCGCGAATACGTCTAGCAAGGTGTTCAAGATTCTCTCCATGTTGAGGAGCCAAGCACTTTGATCCATTTTTAGTATCCATCCAAAACGAATGCTTGCCTTGCCAAAGTAAAGGTAGATGTTCTCTATTGCACCAACCCAACATAATTGTCACTTCTTGACCACTCCAATAAATCTCTACATCAATATCATTATTTTCTATTCTATTACCATCAATATCTCTACATTCAATTCGCAGAGTTAGATCAACTCCTATAAAGCTATCTTGCTGAACATCTGAAGTTGATGATTGTGGTCTGAAATCTTTTTCAACCAAGATTACAGAATACTTCCAAGGCTTAAGGCAAAGATCAGCAGCTGCTGCTACTGAAGAGATAAACTCAAAATCAATTTCATTAGAAGACACGGATCGACCTAAAGAGCATCTCGATAGACCCTGCTTGGAATCCTGGATTCAACTGATCTATCATCCAAAATTTAGAGTGAAGAAGTTGGAATCTAATAATTGCCTCAGAGCGGAATTCACATGGAACATCAATAGATCTAGCGCGGATAGTTGGTTCTAACTCATCAAAACAAATGTTAGCAATTGTCGTGCCAGAAATCATTGTAGGAACTGATGCTATCCAACTTATTCCTCCATCTCCGTATAGAATCTCTCGAATATTTCTAAAAGCATATTTGCAGGTTATTGCAAACTTAAAGGTTCTCCCGGCTCCATCAATATGTAATTGAATACCATTAAATGAAGAAAGATCCAGATGAGGATTAAAAACGGGAGAGCGACAACTTACAAATCCACCTCCTTTTTCTACAAGCTGACCCTTAAGAGTTAAACCATTTGGACTCATATAACAATTAGCACAACTAGATCCTCCCATTATCGTGTCATTTAGTGAAGACCAGCTCGAGAAATCAATACTATCTACAATTACTTTTTCAGAGACTAAAGGGTGCCCGTTTGATTTATTCAAAACTTATCGCATCACTAAATAGAAGATAGACAATAACTGAAAATAATTCAAACCACCAACCCTTTTGCAGCTTCTTGATCTGCTAAAACTAATATTTCAGAAACAGGACGTACCAGGCGTGCTGGGGTTCGACTAGGCGATTCATAAGGATCCAATAATCTTTTTAATGCAACTTGCTTGCTACCTCCACTAACAAGAAAAATAACTTTCCTCGCAGCACTAAGTACAGGTGCGGTCATAGAGATCCTTGCCATCCCTTTCCCATAACCAACAGTTGTCAATTGATCAGTTACTTCAAGAGAATTGGTTCCAGGGAACAAAGATGCAGTGTGTCCATCATCGCCTAGGCCAAGAACCATACAGTCAAAGACTGGGGGCTCTCCTAGACAAGTCTTATGGATGATTTCTGCAAATGATTCGGCACTATCCTCGGGAGTAGAAAGTTCTACAGTTGGAACTTGATGAAAAGAAGCCTCAGAACCTGGATATACACTCATCAATGTCTGACGAATTAAAAGTGCGTTACTTGATTCATCTGATGGACTAACCCACCGTTCATCTCCAAGAAATACATCCACTCTGTCCCAAGGAAGTTGCTTTTTCCCTAACAAAATATATGCATCAGCGGGAGTCTTTCCACCAGAGAGAGCTATCTGCGCACGTTCCCTTTGATCCAATGCGATATCAATTTGAGCAACAATATTCTGTGCAGCTTGTTCGGCTAAATCAGAGGAACTTGAAACTACTTGCAGGTTATACATAGATCTGTTCACTGCTTATTACAACCAATCAGTATGGAATGATCCATCCATATCTACTCTTTGGTATGTATGCGAACCGAAACAGTCCCGCATAGCTTGAACTAGATTCTGTGGCAGTCGAGAAGTTCTATAACTATTAATGTAATCAAGAGTACTACTCAAGCAAGGCACTGGGACTCCATTAGCAGCAGCAAGAGAAACTATTCGAGCCAAACCAGGCAATCGAGCATTCACCTGTTCCGCAAACCATGGATCAGTAAGAAGATTAGAGATATTGGAATTGTTCTCATATGCGTTTTGAATACGCTTCAAAAGTTTGGCTCTAATTATGCAGCCACCTTTCCATATCTGAGCAATAGAGGGCAAGTCTAATTGATAGTTATACTCCTTAGATGCAATACTTAGAAGATCCATACCTTGAGCATAACTTGCGAAACATGCCAGTATTACTGCATCCTTAAGTAGTGGCATTCCTTTATCTTTAGAACCCATATCTGAATAAGTTATTGAAGGTCCTTGCAAAATAGATTCTGCCAATATCCGTTGGTCTTTCATAGAACTCATTACCCTTCCATTCAACGAAGCATAAATAGTTGGAACAGAAGCACCTAATTCCAATGCGCTAACAACAGTCCATAGTCCAGTTCCTTTTTGACCAGCTTTATCAACTATTTTCTCAACCAAATCAGATTTATCATATGTGTCCTTAGTCCGGAGACAAACCTCAGTAATTTCAACTAAATAAGAGGAAAGCTCTTCTGTGTTATTCCAAATTCTCATTACATCTGCAATTTCTTCACAATTAATTCCTGCCACACGTTTCATTAAATCGTATGCCTCCGCAAGAATTTGCTCTATGCCATATTCAATCCCGTTGTGGACAGTCTTAACAAAATGTCCTGATCCCCCGGGGCCTATATATTTTACGCACGGGCCATCCTCCACCTGAGCAGCCATCTTGGTAACAATATTTTCAATTGCTTTATATGAATCTCTTGTTCCACCTGGCATCATACTTGGCCCCTCCAAAGCTCCTTTTGATCCTCCAGAAACCCCCATTCCTAAATAACCAAAATTCTTACTTTCAAGTTCAGAAACTCTTCTCTCTGTATCTCTAAATTCAGAATTACCACCATCTATCAACAAATCTCCCTCCTCAAGAAATGAGGAAATCTGTTCGATAACCTTGTCAATAGCCGTTCCGGCTTTGATCATCATTAGAATCCTTCTAGGTTTCTCTAGCTTGTCTACAAATTCTCCCAAGGTCTTAGCTCCCTCGATTTTCTTGCCAGCACCACGCCCATTAAGGAAGTCTTCTGTTTTGGAATATGTACGGTTATATACCACGATCGAGAAACCATTTCTCTCTGCATTTAAAACCAAATTTTCTCCCATTACTCCAAGGCCTATAAGACCTAAATGTGCCTTTGACATCTTCTAAGGATCAAGAACTTGAGCCAGTGTGACCAAGCAATAAGGAATCGTCTGCAATTAATTGAGTTTTGTCAGGATTGAATGATCCTTTAGTTAGATTCCCAAGAAGATTTTTTTGGCCAAAGTTAATCGTAATCTGATTTGAAACAATGTAATCAGATTATTGTTCCATCTGAAATGGTTGCATTCTTAACAACTACTACTATCCCATTACGTATATAAAATCCTTCTTCAGGACGATCTGCTTCTTCAACACGATCTTTATTCACTATTGTGACGTTGTTACCAATTCTAGTGTTTTTATCAAGAATTGCCCTTTTAACAGTTGTGCCTTGACCAACTCCTAAAGGGGTTCCCCCAGCTTTCCTGAGAGTTAACCTTTCTTCAGAAGACTCTACAAAATCAGACCCCATAACGAGAGAATCTTTAAGCACAACATCTGCTTCAACTCTACTTCTAACTCCTAAAACACAATGATGGATACTACATGATTTGAGTATCGAACCCTCGCCAATAATTGATTCGGTTATTTGAGCATCAACTAGTTTAATAGGGGGGAGATATCTAGGCCTTGTATATATTGGGAACTTTTCATCATAAAAACTAAATGCAGGACTTGGCTGTTTAGTCAATGCAAGATTTGACTCGTAGAATGCCCCAATTGTTCCTATATCTTCCCAATAGTCATTAAATACATAGCTCCTTAATTTATCTCCACGAGAAAGAGCCTCAGGTATAATTTCTTTTCCAAAATCCTTATAAGTAGGATTTTTATTAAGCAAATCAAATAAGATCTCCCTGCTAAAAACATAAATTCCCATTGAGGCCAAATAAGGCTTCTCTTTTGCATCTATTTCATTCAAGCCAAACCGAGAAGTATCAACAGCCATAGCCTTTAGAGCGTCACCTTTAGGTTTCTCACTAAACTCCTTAATCCTCCCATCTTCATCTGTACGCATTAATCCAAAAGCTTCAGCTTGTTGTGCGTTTACTGGCAATGCTGCAACAGTAAGGTCAGAGCCAGAAGCACGATGATGATCTACAAAAAGGCTGTAATCCATTCTGTATAGTTGATCACCAGAAAGAATTAAATATTCATCAACATCCCATTCTTGAAAAAGCCACTGATATTTTCTAACTGCATCAGCTGTACCTTCGAACCAAGAAGGACTTTCAGGAGTTTGCTGGGCAGCTAAGACTTCAACAAAACCCTGGCCAAATGGTGCACTTAAGTTATAGCTTTGAGTTAAATGCCTATTAAGAGATGCACTGTTGAACTGGGTCAACACATACATTTTATTAATTCCTGAATTAATACAATTACTGATAGGTATATCAATTAGACGATATTTTCCCGCAAGAGGGACTGCTGGCTTAGCCCTCATTTTAGTTAAAGGATAGAGACGGGTTCCGGCCCCTCCTCCAAGAATGATCGCAAGAACTCTTTTCATGCCGCCCCCAAAGATGGGCTTTGGAATGCAAACCTACTGGAAAATAGCCACATAGAGTTCAGATCGAACAGATATTTAGGAAGATTTCTGAAAATCATATATAAAGGAAGGGTTTAATAGTTCAGTTTTCTTGTTTTTTTGAATCTAGGGAAAACAATCTCTCCACCACCCTCAATGCCTGAAGCCTTTCAGGCCGCGGTTGGGCCGCCCTGAGCTTAGTTACTGGTGTATGGAGTATTTTGTTGACGATGCCTTTGCTAAGGGCTTCAACAACTTTTCTTTCTCTTGCTGAGAAATCAGGTCCCATTCTACTCAAAGCCTTCTGAAGTTCTTCTTTACGAATATTTTCAAGTAGGGCTCTTAATTGATTAATCGCTGGAACTGCCTCAAGGCTATCCCACCACTCCAAGAATAATCTTTCTTCTTCTTTAAGTAAAAGTTCCGCTTCTCTAGCAATTTTTTGCCTCGCTTCCTGGTTCCTAGAAACAACCTCTTGTAAATCATCTACATCATGAGCCTCAACACCTTGAACCTCAGCGACATCAGCTGCCACATTACGAGGAACACCGATATCAACCAATCTCAGCAAATGAGAATTCTCTCTAACCAATGAATTCAATCTAGAGGCATTAATAATTGGTTGCTCTGTAGCAGTACTTGTAAAAACAAGAGAGCAAGAACCAAGATAGTGGTCAAGGTCTTCCAACAAACAACATTTTATAGAACATTCTGGGAAATCCGAGGAAAGACTTTCTGCTCTTCCTAAAGTTCGATTAATAAGAGTTAGAGAGCTACAACCTTTTGCCTGAAGATGTTGAATAAGTAATCGACTCATCCTTCCAGCTCCGACTACAGCAACATTTTCTGAATCAAGACTCAATAACTGATCTTTTCCTTGCGATTGACCTAACTTTAACTGAGCGAGTTCTACAGCCGCAGAGCTAATAGAAACAGCTCCTGTACCTAGGTTCGTTTCACTTCTTACTCTTTTCCCTGTACTTACTGACTGAGTAAGAAGACGATTAAGTATAGGTCCCATTGAATGGAATTCCTGTCCTAGTCGAAGCATCTTTTTAACTTGAGAAAGTATCTGTCCTTCGCCCAAAACCAAACTATCAAGACCAGATGCAACTCTCATAAGATGTGCTACAGCTTCACCTTGAAAAAAAGAAAAAAGATGGGGAGCTAGCTCTTCTTCCTTAAGACCAGAAAAGTTTCTTAAAAATTTTGATATTGAGGCAGTACCTTCATCTTGATTTTTAGCTAATGTATAAATTTCTAATCTGTTACAAGTACTGAGAATAGAAGCTTCAAGTATTTGATCATCAAGAGATAAATCCTTTAAACAAGTCTCCATATCTTGTTCAGGGATACTTAATTTTTCACGGATTTCTACAGGGGCCGTGCGATGACTAAGACCCACGACCACAATGTGCATGGAGTATTTCCTGGTGAGAGGGAATTAACTGTCAGCTAAGAGCAATGCTCTTAGCACCATCTTTGATATGCACGGTGTTGGTAAATCGTGCCGTATTATCCAGAGTACTAATTACGAGGCTGCTAGTGCGTGTGCAATCGGTTTCAAACTTAACTCCATCAAACAAAAGTCCATCTGTAATTCCACTACCAGCGAAAACAACATTCTCACCTGAGGCTAATTCATTAGCTTCGTAAATCTTGTCTATATCTGTAATACCCATCTCTTTAAGACGAGCAATATTTCCCTCCTTTGTGTAATCAGCCCACTCACTTGTCTGAGCAATAGCAGGGTCATAAACCAACTGTCCTTGGAAATGCCCCCCAAGAGCTCTCATTGCAGCTGCAGAGATAACGCCTTCAGGAGCTGCTCCAATACCCATTAGACAATGAGTTCCCGTTCCAGCGAAGCCACATGCAATAGCAGCCTGCACATCGCCATCAGAAATTGGTTGCACTCTTGCTCCTGTGGAACGTATTTCTTTGATGAGATCCTTATGGCGGGCTCTATCCATAACAACAATAGTCAATTCATCTACTGCCAAGCCCAAACATTTGCTGAGTATGTTTATGTTCTCTGTTGCAGATTTGCGAATATCAACTTTTCCTTTTGCAGCTGGTGGTGCTGCCAACTTCTTCATATAAAAATCAGGAGCATTAAAAAGTCCACCTCTATCAGAAGCTGCCAAAACGGCCATTGAGCCACGTTGGCTATTTGCGCATAAGTTAGTTCCTTCACAGGGATCAACAGCAAAGTCAACACCTGGTCCATTCCCACTTCCTACTTCTTCTCCGATGTAAAGCATTGGGGCTTCATCTCTTTCACCTTCCCCAATAACTATTCTTCCTTGCATTTCTATTTTTCCCATTCTTTTGCGCATGGCCTCAACAGCGGCAGCATCTGCCTCGTCTTTTTTCCCTAAGCCTGTTAATCGAGCAGAAGCAATTGCTGCTTGCTCTACTACTTCGAGAATTTCCTGGATAAGAGTGCGATCCACTTGTATTGGGCGTAGGGAAAGTTTGTGCAAGCTGAAGAAACATTAAAGATGTAAGCATAAATCTGAAGAAAATTTCTCAGATCCAGTTCACCCTTAGCCGTAACTTCTTAGCTTTCAGCGGGGGTAACTGTATCAGTGCAAGTAAAAACTGCGGAGCATTAGACCCTCAATCAATAGACTCATCATGTTCTTGATAGATCGATGAGTCTTTTTAACAATCCCTCACCTAGGCCAGTACAGATCATTCCTTCGGTACTTCCTGCCGACTGGGCCAATATGGGTAAATGTGTCAGGGATCTTGAATCAGCAGGTGTTGATCGGATTCAATTTGACGTGATGGATGGGAATTTTGTACCCAACCTCACCTTTGGTCCTGAAATGATCGCTGCGTGTAGGAAATACTGCAATGTTCCTTTTGAAACACAGCTAATGGTTAGCCAATACAACTGCGAAACCATGCTTGAAGACTACGTAAATGCAACAAAAGGGCCTAACGGAGAACCTGGGGTTGTGATTGCTCATGTTGAAGCAAACATTAATCTTCACAGAACTCTTGGAAAGATTCGCCAATTAGGAGGTTCTCCCTCAGTAGCTCTAAATCCTCACACCCCTATGGAAATGGTAAAAAATGTACTCGACATGGTTGATCATGTACTGGTAATGACTGTAAATCCGGGATTTGGTGGCCAGGCATATATTCCAACAATGCTTAACAAGATTTCTTCACTAAGACAAATAATTATTGACAATAATTACGATATAGATATTGAAGTAGAT
>QCKC01000022.1 GCA_003215635.1 Prochlorococcus sp. AG-409-J19 | reverse complement strand
GGATCTAGAGAAGTAGTTTCAGATATAGGAGCTTGTTCCTGAGTGTTAATCGTATCTTTATATAATAAGAAAGTAAGATCTTTGACATTTATTAGTAAGGCGATCTCGTTACCATAAATTTCATGCAATGTTGATTTTATTTCACTCTGAAAAGGTCCATCTTTAATTACTGAGAAACCAGTCCATACCGTAAGAAATAGTATGAAACTGATAGAAAATACTATGATTGAGCGGAGAACAAGCATGAAAAGAATACTGATTTGAATAACATATTTTTAAAGCCTCATTGTATTTATAATATCTTGCCTGGTGCTAATCTGAAATTATTTGTCTTCTAACTAAAGAAAATCAGACTGGAATTTACTAAAGGATGTTACTGGATCAAATAATGGAAAGTTGATTGCCCATAACCATCAAAGTTATGAAGACCAAGTAAGAAGTGATGTGAACCAATAGAGTAAATACCTGCCAAGCTGTCCAGCCGCTATCCACGGAGATCTTGGCTCCTGTTATAACTGATGATGATCCTGACAAGGGGAAATTTATAATTTCTGCTGCTTCTTCGGGAGTTCTAACGCTTTTAAAATGAGTCTTTCTTGCGAGTTATTTCACAAAATTAGGTTTTTCTGTTTTGAATATCTTCGGTGGAAATGGTCCATATCTAATGGAATTGACACGTATTCCATCCTGTGCAAATAAAGTAGATAAGTATTTACAAGTTTGAATTAATGCAGAGAATGCATTTGAGTAAGTTGTCGCTAAGTTTAAGAGGAGATGTTTAATGAATTAAATAAGTTAAATGCTCAGAGTGAGAATATAACTATCTAATTTGTTTTGAAGATATTATCTAAAATAGATAAACCAACTCTATCTCTTTTTATTTGCTCGATATATGATAATATGTATTTGCTTATTATTGAATTACCCCTTACAGACTATCTAATCACATTTTAATGGAAGCTGAGAATGAGTTCAGAAAATTTTATTTGATTGGCGACTATAAAAAAGTCGTTAAAAAATGGCATGAGCAAAAACAAGTAACTCAAGATTTTTCTAACTCAGAGATTATGCTTGTAGCGGCATCTTTCTTTAAATTAAAACAATACCTTGAATGCGAAATGCTTTGCAGGAAACTATATTTATGGCTAGGTTCTGAACCGGAGTTTATGTCTCTCTATGGTGCAGTTTTAAGGTGCCAAGGAAAGTTAAATGAATCGAATAGAATTTTTGAATTGGCTATCAGTAAAGGAATTAATGACTCTGCTCTATTAAATAATTATGCTAATTTACTTATAGATTTAGGCCAAATGGATAAAGCTAAGCAAATTTATCAATCACTGAAAGACAGGAAACCATTCAATTTGCAAGATATAGAGGCAAATCTTTTACGTCTAAATAACGTAGAATACAAATCAAATGATGACCGCTCTGCTAATAATCAGCAGATATTTAAGATTTTCTATGAAGAGTTTTCTTCTGAAGAATGTATAGATAAGCAAGAGGAATCTTTAAGTAGTGATTCTCATATTATTTCAGATAAAAATAACAATATGTTTAGAGAACATAAAAGATGTGAACTCTTGGAATTATTAGCAATTGCTAGAAAAAATTTAGATAATGATCCTAAATCTGTAATAAGAGATTGTAAAATGATTCTGAATTCAAAACAAAAAGCAGATCAAAACGAAACTAGATTCTTCATAGATGCAAGACCAGAGATTTACGAATTGTTAGGTGAGGCTCAATTATCACTTAATCATTATACAAATGCTGAAACTTCTTTCTTGACAGCGATAGCATTGGGAAATAGATCTAAGTCTAATTTTTCTTTCCTGGCTAGAATTGTAGATAAAACTGGACAAAAATCACTCTCTATAAAATACAATCAGATATCTGTTCAATTACATGACATTTAAATCAGTTTTAATTAATGGAACTGGGAAAGCTTCTCTAGCACATTTGAAGTCTATAAGGAAGCATTCACCGGACGCTCAAATAGTCGTAGCTGGAAATAAAATCCGCCATCCTTTAATGATGGCTAAAGGAGCGAATGAATGTATAGAGTACGAGCAGTTGGAGTCTCTAAATGGTTTTGAATTAGCTCTTATAGCCAATGCATCAAATAAGCATCTGGATACCTACTCACAATGTAAGAAGATTTCTAAAACAGGTTTAATTATCATAGAGAAGCCTTTTTGCATGCCAAGTAGTTATCAAAACCTTACAAATATTTCAAATATTAATGATCTAAAAGCAAGAATTATTTTTCAAAGACGATTATATCCTCAGATAATTAGGCTTATAAAATTTAATGATCGAATACCAGACGATAAAATTCAGAACATAACTATACAGACTAACTATGTTAAAACCAAGTCTCAGCTTTCTAATATAGAGAAAAATTATAATTGCAATCTTTCTTTGGCTTTAGCTCATCACTTAATTATTCATGAACTAGATTTGATTAGGTATATTTCCAAGAGTGAGCTTAAGAGCATTAGTGTGTCTCTCCACTTAGAGGACCATGAAGATCAGTTAATAGCGATTAAAGGAAATATTAAAGGATTTTGCAATGACTCTACAGAGTTTCTAATAGACCTCACGAAATCGCTTGATAATGGATTAAATATTATACTTAATTACAATGATTTTTCGCTAAGTGCTAACAAGAGATTTGCATATCTATCCTCACAATCTAAGCAAGAATCATTGGTAATACCTTCTAGAGATATATCTTCTCACGAGTTACTATGGAAAAATATACTTGTAAATAATAAGCTTTTTGGAACAACATCTATTCCTTCATCACTCAAACTTGAATCTCTTATATTTGAACATTTGAGTTGATCCATTTCAGACTATTCTATTTGTATTTATTTTGGCTATTTGTTTAAATTGTATTTTCTTGTAAGGCTTCATTTTAAATATTCAACATGATTAGAAGTATTTATGATATTCTGGTAGAAGAAAAATTCTTTACTTGACCCTCTTTGATAATCGTTATCGATTTTTTATGAGTACAATCCAATCACTTGTAAAATCATATAAGCATCGTTTCGGAATTGAAGTAACTACAGTTTTAGGTTGTCCTGTTGATTGCATATACTGCCCACAAGATCAATTAAAGAAGGAGGGTCGAGGAAGGAAGAAAAGGCTTAGCTTTGATGACTTTAAGCAAGCAATACTGAACATTGATACAGATGCAACCATTCATTGGACTGGATACTCAGAACCATGTCTATCGGCTGATCTTGAACGAATGGTCCAATTCGCCGCTTCCTGTGGTCTTGAACAATATATCTCTACCACTCTTTCCGGGAATCCCAAATCTGTAGATTTCGTTATTAATAGTCAGGATTTCTATAGCTTTCAATTGCATCTTCCAGATAACTCTGGATTAATGAGAGGTTTGACTATTGACGATGAGTATGTAAAAAACCTAAGAAGATGTTTTGAAACCAAGCATCGACAAGGATTATCTTCAACCATTAGTGTTATTTGTTTCGGAGAGGATTTTCATCCCTTGATTAAGGATATTGTTTTAGAATCAAGAAGTTCCTTTGGAACTGATATAGGCAATTATGATCGAAGAAATAAAATTTACAGTAGAGCTGGAGGGATTGATTTAGAAAAGATGAGCGAGCACGGTTTGCGGGGATTTGATGCTTATTATCAAAATAAAAATAACAACATCAATAGCAATCAATCTTTTTATTGTAAAACTAAAAAAATGAATTCTCCTGTTCTTCTTCCAGATGGGAGCCTTTCTATCTGTAGTTTTGATTATGCTCTTAGGATGACTTATGGAAACTTATTTACTCAGAAGTTGACCGATATAAGGAAAGAATGGCTATTGAGGTTCTCAGATGAATTCAGTAGTGGCAAATTATCTCCGTGTACGGAATGCGAACATTATGTGCCTTATTCTCAGTAGTAAGAATCATATTGCTAATGATTGCTATTTTTAATTCTTAGAAATTGTACCATCACCAAGATTATGTAGCTATTTTAAAAGAATACTGAATACAAATATATCTCTATGCTAACCTGTCAATTAATTTAAACAGGACACTAATTACTTTATTATCATTAACTTTTTATTTTGTTTCTCCTATTCTTTGCATAAATATTTATGAGGGCTAGGCTAAATATAACAGTTACTGAACCTATAAATATCCACAGAGGAAAACCTTGAATCGATTTAATGTTACCATTCAAAATTTCTTCTATTTCTATACCTCCCAATTGCTTTAAACCCATCCCGCTTGCGACGAAGGGTGCATCAGATATTAATATGCTAAATACGAGTGCGGGCATAAACTTCTTCCAGGGAACTTTAGTTAGTCCAATTCCATAGCAGACAAAATCAAAGAAATTAGACATTAAAAAACTTGTCATTAGAAAGAAATTCTTTTCTAGATGTTGTTGGCTGAAGTCTTCTACTCGATACATTAGTTTTTTACCAACAAGTTTCTTTATGAATTCTCTCCCAAATTGCCTGGATATAAAGAAGCTAGAAGTACAAGATAACATATCAGCCATAAATATAATTATTAAACCTTTCTCAAAGCCAAAGAAGTATCCGGATAAAACAGAGCAGTATGTTCCAGGTAAAATAGGTATTACTATGCTTATTGACCTTAAAAGAAAAATGATTCCATAAGACCAAATACCCATCAATTCAATTCTCTTGTCTATACCTTGGAGCCAATTATTTACATTTGCTATATCCATTGCATTTGCAACAGATATAATAAATACTACTAGCAGGACTCCGATGGTCCAGTTTGCTAATTTCTCCTTATCTATTTTATTGTTGCCCACTCTTGTCTGAATTGCTCTGATCAATATAGCATTATTGTTCGTCTATCCTCAATATTAATGTTCATTCGCAATAGAGAAAACTACTTATTTAATTATAAATGATTTCAATTAAGTCCTCATGGCATAACAAATCAACTTCATTTCTACTAAAAAATAAATGTTGAACTTATACTACTCATTCTTCATATAGTATATGACTGCTAGCAGACCAATCGATGCCAAGACAACTCTTCTTTATGCATACTCCTAAATGTGGAGGGTCAAGCGTCGAAGCAGCTTTGCAGAACTCAGGTGTAAACTATATAAACACCAAAAATATTAATTTAGATTCAAAAGATAACTGGTATAAAAGAATAGTCGAGAATAACACTTATGATTGGCTAGTATTTGGTCACACCTCTGATATTAGGAATGGACATGATGTTGAGTCGCAAAATCTTAGAGAGTTATTAATTAACAGGTTGCATAATTCATCAAAATCAATAATTCTCCCTGCAAGACACCCTGTACAATTGATGAGATCATGGATGCACTATAACAAAACTAGGGCTAACATATATATCGAGAATCAACTTGTTAACTCAGAGGAAGAACTAGCACGGATCTATTCACCAATCGAAAAAAAGAAAATGACGGAATATATAAAGACTATGAAGAAGATATGTGGTTCTAATTCCATACCTAGAGAAGGTTTTAGCCTGGATCCACGAGATGAAGAGCAAAATCTAATAAAATACTTGAAAGTAATTATGCAATATAAATACTTGATTCCCGCATATAGTCACACACTTCAGCTTTTTTATAACAAGAGATACGATATTATTGACATAATAAGATCAAGTAAACTACTAAGACTTGATATAAATAGTCAGGTCATTAGTAAAAGAATAATAGTATATGATGTAGAGAAATATACAAATGCGTGCAAGGAACACCTAAATGATATGATCTCTAAAGAATTTACCAAATACCTTATACTTGCAAGAGAGAATGTAAGCAACGATAAAACAAGGATCGAGACAAATAGCTTAAAAAGATTTGAGAGAATATATAGAGCAAAATTTATATGTGAATATGACATCTATAAACACGCCTTGTAATACTTAGTTGATTACCCATCGAACCCTTAGCCTAAATGGTTTCATACTTGCATGGCTATTAGCTAGTTGATGGTTGAAATTCCTCTTCTTCGAATCGCTAAATCCACTTAAACCCAATCCTTGAAGGAACCATGCTATTCTTCCAAGCAAAATTAAGACATTGAGTTTATCCGTTTTGTGGAACTGAAGATCCTAGTATTTTAATAGCGGTAAATCTCTTTTATTCAACTACTTTATTAGAATAAAAATTGTTTAAACAGTTAAAAATATATTCATATTCTACACCTGTCTATTATTCTGCTCTTTGCAAGTGTATATTTAGTGTTACAATATTTCATTAAAGTCTTACGATAAGTAGGAATAATCTAACTATGAATTTTCAAGACATCATTGGTGGACTCAACAAATTCTGGTCAGATGAAGGTTGTTTGATTTTGCAGCCCTACGACACGGAAAAAGGAGCAGGCACGATGAGTCCCCATACAGTTCTAAGGGCTATAGGCCCAGAGCCTTGGTCAGTTGCTTATTGCGAGCCCTGTAGGCGTCCAGCTGATGGTAGATATGGCGACAACCCAAATCGAGCTCAGCATTATTTTCAGTATCAGGTAATTATCAAACCTTCTCCGGCTGGAATTCAAGAGAAATATCTTAAATCCCTCGAATCATTGGGTATAGCTACTGGTGACCACGATATCCGCTTTGTTGAGGACAATTGGGAATCCCCAACTCTCGGAGCATGGGGAGTTGGATGGGAAGTATGGCTTGATGGTATGGAGGTAACACAATTTACTTATTTTCAGCAATGTGGAGGAATTGATTGCAAGCCAGTTTCCATTGAAATTACATATGGACTGGAAAGGATAGCAATGTATCTTCAAGATGTTGAAAGTATATGGGACTTAAAGTGGAATAACCATCGAACTTATGGTGATATATGGTTGCCGTTTGAAAAGGATCAATGTAAATTTAACTTTGAGGATGCAGATCCAGAAAGACATAAACAACTATTTAATCTGTACGAGTTGGAAGCTGAATCTTTGATTTCTCAAAATCTTCCTGCTCCAGCACTTGATTTTGTGCTTAAGTGTAGTCATACTTTTAATCTTCTTGAAGCACGTGGCGTTATATCCGTAACTGAAAGGACTGCTACTATTGCAAGAATTAGAAATCTAGCAAGAAAAGTGGCAGAAACTTGGTTGGATAAAAGGAAAGACTTGGGTTATCCTCTTTTGCCAAAAAATAATCAATAATTGAATTCCTATATTATTGGTAGATTGAAAAATTTTTTTTCAATAATTGATTTCCGAGTCTTTAAATCTCTGTAATTCCTGGAGTTGATATTGAAGAGACCCTAAAAACTCCGCGGAAACACTTAATGACACTCCCATGAGTAACAATTGTTACTCATGGGAGTCGAATTTGCCTTGCATTTTAAGAAGAAAGCCCAATAAAATAGCTTCGCCCTTATTGGGCATATTGTGTGAGGAATTCAATGAAACTTTTCCAGCAATTGCTGGTAGCACCTGCTGCTTTGGGCCTTATGGCACCTTTGGCTGCT
Organism: Prochlorococcus sp. AG-409-J19; assembly: GCA_003215635.1. Taxonomy (GTDB): domain Bacteria; phylum Cyanobacteriota; class Cyanobacteriia; order PCC-6307; family Cyanobiaceae; genus AG-409-J19. The sequence goes on along the minus strand of QCKC01000022.1, from coordinate 12,059 downwards.
AATGCTGCTGAGCTAAATATCGATGCTGTTTCAGACTATTCGTCTGACAGTGAGCAAGTCACCAGTGTCTCTCAATTCACTGATGTCTATCCAACTGATTGGGCCTATCAGGCATTAACCAATTTGGTTGAGCGCTATGGCTGTGTTGCTGCTGATGAAAGCGGCGCCTTCCGTGGCAACCGTGCAATGACTCGTTATGAAGCGGCTGCACTTTTAAACTCCTGCCTAGACAGTGTTGCTGAAGTTACTGATGACGTTCGTCGTCTTCTTAACGAATTCGGTCCTGAGCTAGCAGTTCTTAAAGGTCGTGTTGATGGCCTTGAGGCTCGTGTTGGTGAATTTGAAGCTGGTCAATTCTCAAGTACCACAAAGTTGAAAGGTAAGGCCATCTTCAACCTTGGTGCATTGGACTATGACGATCGTGACAAGGCTGGCCAAACTAATGATGCAGTTCATCTGAACTACACCTGGCAGGCAGCGCTTCATACAAGTTTCACTGGAAGTGACCTTCTTTATACACGTCTAAAGACTGGTAACTTCAACAGTGATACTTTTGCTGATACTGGTGCAGGTACCTACTTGGCAGCCGCTAATAAAAATGGCGACACCATTAAGGTTGACAAACTGTGGTACACATTCCCTGTTGGTGACAGCCTAAAAGTTTGGGTTGGCCCAAAGATCGAGAACTACTACATGTTGGCTAGCTCTCCTTCTGTTTATAAGCCTGTACTTAAGTCCCTTAAGCTAGGCGGCAATGGAGCTATTTACGGTGCAAGCACTGGCCAAGGTTTTGGTGCTGCTTGGACTCAGCAAGTTGAGCCTGGTGCTCCTCGTTTCGCTGTTAGCGCTAACTATGTTTCCAAGAATGGAAGCAAGTCTGATCCTACCGATGGCGGTTTATTGACCGACGGCTCTCAGGATTACTTCCTTAGCAAGGTTGAGTATGGCAGCCCTCGCTGGCAAGTCTCAGCTGCTTATGCTTATAAGAATGACAAGGCGAAGTCGAAGCTTCAAGGCTTCGGTACCAAGTCTGGTCGCACCTGGACAGGTGAAATGGATGGTATTGGCTTGAGAGCTTACTGGCAGCCTGAAGAGGTAGGAGCTGTTCCTTCAATTAGTGTTGGTTATGACATTGCCAACATTGATGCTCAGGCAACTGGTGATGCTGAGACCACCAACGCATGGATGGCTGGACTTACCTGGAAGGATGCTTTTGTCGCTGGCAACAAAGCAGGCCTTGCAATCGGTTCAACTCAGTACGTTACCGATAAGAAAGGTGGTGGAGACACTGATGATGAAAACCTCATCGCAGAAGCTTGGTATTCATTCAAGGTTTCTGACAACATCAGCGTAACCCCAGCTGTATTTGTTGTTAACGATGTTGAGAGCCGTAAGGATGGTTCTGAAATCTTTGGTGCAGTTGTTCAAACTCAATTCAGATTCTGATTTGGCCTTCAAAATCTGACTTACAAAAAAGGCGTCCTAATGGACGCCTTTTTTTTGGGGAAAAAAGAAAAGGTAAATTGATTTGAATAGAATAAAGATTAATTATTCATTTTTGTTTTGCTTTCCTTTTGATTTTGCTAAAAGTAATTTTTTCTACCAGCAATTTTCTCCTTCACCAATAGGTACGCAAATATCTTCTTGTTTTGCCTTCTTCGCGGCTTTCTTGGCAGCTGCATCAAGTTTGCTTTCAGCATCAATTGGTTGATCTGCAGACCATTCTTTCAGTCCACCGAAAATACCTTTTTTTTCTCCTGCTAGGCCAAGTTCTGGTTGTATGGCATTTGTGGCAAGTACTGCTGTCGCAGCCATGAAAATCGCTACTGGGGACTTCTTGTTCATATTTAGAAGATTTTTTTTAATATTGGCCTCTAAAGGAAAAGGTTGACGTGCGCATTGAAACTTTGCGAGGTATCAAAGAGCACTAACTCTTAGCATCCTAATCTCCGAAGAAGGTTGGTATAGGACTGAAATACAAGATCTAGCTCTGGCGATCGACCATATTTAGAGAGAAGACCTCTTGCTCCCGCATCTAGATTGAAGAGAGTATTTCTGTCTTCATTGCTGGATATATAACTTTGAATCCAGCCAATGCAAACCAACCTTTCTCCGTTAGTGACTGTTTCGACGGAATGAATGCTAGTGCTTGGGTAAATGATAATTTGTCCGGCCTTTAACTTTATTTCCTTGTTTTCTTGTATCGATTGGATGGATAAACTTCCTCCTTCGTATTCAGTTGGATTATTTAGGAAAAGAGTAAAGGAGAGGTCGCTTCTTCCAGAACTCATATAGGCATTATCAACATGGGTGCCATACCCTTGGCCTGAGCTTGCACGTGTAAAAGTGACCCCATGAACTTTTTTTGGTAAGGCAAAACTTTTAATTAATTGATTCTTAGTGATCTCCAAGGCTATTGATTCAGATAAATCTTCAGATATTTTTGAAGCCTTACTCAGCTGGAAATTATTTTTGACTTTGGCCGCATGGGAGCCAGCGGTGTTTTTTCCATCTTCCCATTGAGCTTCAGGGCTCAAAATCTTTGAGGTAATTCTCCTTGCTGAATCTTGATCAAGAAGCTCGATGATTAGATATTCCATTTTGGGTTAATTTTTGACCATCATGAAGCAAAGCAGGCAATATGGCCGCCTGCCCAAATGATACCAAGTGGTGTATTAATTATTTCAGTAAGTGATGTTTTCGTCTAAGCTAGATAACCTACCTAAATGGTGAATACTTAATGATTTAAATGATTCCTATCCAACGTTTTGCACTTTCCTTCTTGGCAGGATCATTTGCCATAGGTTCTGGACTATTGCATCCTATTGACGTCTTGGCTGGAGAAGTTCGTGTTTATTCAGGAAGGCATTATGCGACCGATCGACAAGTATTTAAGAAGTTTTATCTAGAGACTGGAATTGTTCCTAAATTAATTGAAACTACAGATATGTCTATTATTGAAAAACTGAAGAGGGAAGGGAAAAACTCTAAGGCTGATATTATTCTTCTTGTAGATGCAGCAAGGATTAATAATGCGGCAAAAGCAGGATTATTGCAATCTTATAGATCTGAGAAACTCGACAAAGAAGTTCCTTCTAAATATAGAGATCCAAAGGGTCGTTGGTATGCCTTAACAAGGCGAGTAAGAATAATTATTGCTAATCCTTCCAAAGTTGATGTTTCACAAATCAAAACCTACGCTGACTTAGCAGATCCCAAGCTTAAAGGTAAAGTTTGCCTAAGAAAACGCAATAGTCCTTATAATCAGTCTTTAGTGGCGGATCAATTAGTATTAAGGGGAGAAGTGGAAACAAGAAAATGGCTGAAAGGAATGACTTCGAATGTCTCAGAACCTTATTTTCCTGGTGATATAGCTCTTACAAGAGATGTAGCAAGAGGTACCTGTGGTGTAGGAATTGTTAATCATTATTATGTAGCAAGAATGTTGGCTGGCATAAATGGATCTAGGGATGAATCATTGGCAAGAAAAGTAAAAGTTATTACTCCCAACCCTGCTCACGTAAATGTCAGTGCGGGAGGCTTGGCGAGGTATTCTAAAAATAAAGAAGAAGCAATTAAACTACTTGAGTACTTAGCGTCTCCTGATGGAAGTAGAGGTTTGGCAGGTCCAACATTTGAACATCCTTTAAATGGCTATAGTCAAGCAAAAGAACTTAGGGGATTTGGCTCTGTCAACCCAGACAAGGTAACTATTAGTCAATTGGGTGAATATAATGCTAAGGCAATTAGGATGATGACAAGATCTGGTTGGGAGTAGCTCCTGTGAACTATTCGTTATGAATTTGTTCAGTGCGTATATTCTTAGATGAATATTTTCCAAAAAGATAACAATTTGTGCAGGAGAGTCCTACTGCCTGATATTTTTACAATTTAAGTTTAGTTTCAAAGAACTTCAGGAGAGGTGGCTGAGTGGTCGAAAGCGAACGACTCGAAATCGTTTGACGGGCAACCGTCCGTGGGTTCGAATCCCACCCTCTCCGTTTTTATAGTGTTCTAGGAGGTCCAACAACTTCCGGAACACCAAGAATTTGTAGTCGTTCGTTGGACTTAGCGTCCGAGTGCATCCAATAAGATACATCACCTCCTCATAATTGTGTTGTAGGAAACGTTGTAGGAATTATTTTTTGTGTTGTAGGAAAAAATAATTGATTTGTTGTAGGAATTTTATTTGCATGAATTTGCTTTCTGCGTCCCCCTTTCTTGATACTTAAGGGATCTAGTAATTGATTCTAAATATTAGATTCGCTAATAACTTGTTTGTTCATATCTGCCTCAATATCTTTTCGGGTCTTGTCTGCGTGGTAATCCTCTAAGTAACTAAGACCTGTCTCTAGTCCTTCATCAGTGATTTCTTCATCCACATAGAGGTATCTGAGCGCATTAGCAAACATCAGGTCAACACCACCTTCTAGGAGTTGCTTCTTGGTGGTCTCTTCCTCAATCGATGATGCAATGACCTCTAGTTTCCAAAGCACCTCCTCAGTCAGACGTAGATATTCCTCGCAATACATCTTCTTCACTGATGGACATTGCAAGCACTTTTCAGTCCAAGCAAGAACACTGCACTTGGATCTTTGAGGTTCTTACAAACTGCCTTATTCGTCAGGGTCTTCCACATTCTCCAGTACTTGTCTTCAAGGGTTATATCTAGTTGTTGCGTCTTCTTTGCCATATGGAGCTCATACCAATTGGAGTTTGTCTCGCTGTCTTGAGTTCCAAAGTGCTTTCACACCTTCCTTATGCAGGTCACTAATAGTTAGACCCATTTCATCCATCAACTTCTCTTCAATTGGGATATAAACAGGCACCTCTCTTCGCTTGTATGTGATGTGTCTCTGGTTAGGGAGTGGTTTAAGCATTGGTTCTAATTAAGTCCTTATTTGGTTAGTTGAATAGATATGGTTATTTATTCCTTTTGGTCACAATGCACTCTTACATGAAGAAGGCAGTTTGATTTATTTAATCCTTTTAATTGCATTTCCTTCGGAAATGGTTCGCTTCGCTCACCTTCTCTATTGTTGTTTCATTAATTGGGTTATAAGTCTCAAGAGAAAAACCATCAAACCATACAGAGTATATATACAAGTTTAGTACTTTAACCCTACTAATATGTTACGAATGCTTAACAATAATCTGATTAGGATTATACGTAAAACCTAAACAAGGCAAAAAATTTTGTCAGGTAATTTTTTCTAGAGAGTGGAACACTTTATAGATTAGGCACAGCAAAATAATAAGAAGGGGGGTCGCATAAAGTGTCCTTATAGTGAGGGGGTGCTTGCTATTAACTCCTACTAATTAACTCAAATGGGGGTCACCTAAAGCGTTGTACTAGTGAAGATACAACCACTCACAAGGAGGAATGCTAATGAACCAAAGGCGGAGATTTAATCTCTCATTCATGCGTCTTTAATAAAAATCCCAGCAATGCGGAATGAATACTTTATCAACCTCTTTCACTTTTTATTATGAAAACAATTCCATCACTGGAAACCTATTACCCAGTAAATCAATCCTCTCAAAGAGACCACAATGGTCGTCGTTTTGCAAAGGGAAAAACCATTGGGCAAAGACTTTGGTTTTACTTGCCTAAAAAATTTTTTAATAGTTTGAGTATTATTGATTACCTGCAAAGAACATTAGAGGAGGAAGAAAGAACAACTAATGACCTCAACAGAAAAAATAATATGAAGGATTCTCTCTTAAAACATTTATTTGCTTATGTAGAGGATTTAGAAAATGAGGTTCACAATCTTGACCTGATTAAGAACTGCATTGAGGAGGGATTAGATATAACTGCAACCAAAGAACGTTTATCTCAGTAGGGGAAACCTAACGAATAAACTCCACGATTGCTTTGGATACAAACAGAACGAATAAACCTTCTGTAAAAAGTATCCATCCAATCGTGGAATTATTCAGACCCAACTTCCTATAGCGATCAATCGTTGAATCGTGTACCCGTCGGATGATGGCAATCATTTATTTTGCTCCCATTACTTTGATTTGATTTCCAGCATCACTTAATTTCATCCATCTCTTTTTATCCTCATCAGTAAAGGTCTCTACACGTCTTGCATACACGGCATCTGCATTTAAGTCTTCGATCATTTCATAACCAAAGAAGTCCAATAACTCTTCCTGACTGTTAAAGCATCGATCACTCCACTCATAATTTTTATTCCCCTTCGCATTTTCATACTCATAGCACTCATAGAAATAATCAGTCCTATACCGCTCTACTAACGCAAACTCCTTTTGCTCTTCCTCTGGGAGTTTGTCGTAGACGCTCCAACCAATTATCAAGACTGGCATTACTTGTTCAGTTGAGAGCGAAGGACTAACTGACGCTTGAGTTTCACATTCTCGTCTTTTAGTTCTTCCATCTCCTTCTGATACTTGTCGATCAAATCCAGAGTCCACTTCCAGTTTTTCTCTTTGCAGTGTGCTCTTGCTGCGTCCCAATCCATATTGAAAACCTCATTATCAATTGAGTCCTCTTGTCTTTTGTAGCAGGGTCTCATTTACTCCTGATCATTCATTAAATAAAGGACTTCTAGATCTTGCCTGGAATCGGCAACCTTCCTCCTTAAAAAGGTCAAGGCATCTCCATCCATTTGCGATTCAGCGATCATCGCTTCTGACTGGGAGATGGCATGCTCCAAGTTCTTGATTTTGAGTTGTCTAATCTCCTTATCTTTCTTGCATTGCTCAAGTGTGTAGGCATCAATCATCTTCTGTCTCGGTCCTTAGTGAAGACCCTTGTAATCACAATATTCATCACCACAAAGAAAATCACCAATCCAATCGTGGGAGCAAAGATAAACAGTGCATCTGAATAGTTCATCGCTTTATATCGGGCAGGTCTGGTGGTTGATTCCTCTTAAGGCGTTTGTATTCAGCATGAAGAGCGCCTAGTCGCCATGCCTCTTTCATGGTTGTTGCTCCTTCATCCAGCAGTTTGAGGTCATCAATAGAGACAGTGCCTTTGAGTTGCTTGAACTCTTCCCGCCACTCTGCTCCATCTGATTCTTTCCAATCAACAGTCATGCCACCGCCACCTCCTTGAGAAGGAGATAAACGCTGTCTCTATGCATCACACCTGCCCTCTGTATTTCTTGAACTCGTCTAAATCACTTATGACGATGCTCTGGTAATCCTCCGGGAAACGCTGCTTCATGATTGCTGGAATTTCCAAGCAATCCGGATAGGGATTATGCAGATAAAAAATAACTTCTTTCTTCTCCTTCAAAACAATGTAATCAGATAGTCCCCCTATATTTTTTTCAGTCATGCTGATGCCTCCTTAAGTAAACGATAAACGCTGTCTCTATGAATATTCAGTTGCTTTGCTATTGCCGTTGCACCTAAACCCTCACTCTTCAGTGCCTTGATTTGGTCAACATCAATTTTTGATCTCCTGCCCTTGTAAACGCCTTTCTCCTTTGCACGTGCAATCCCTTCTGTCTGACGCTCTTTACGAAGGTTCGTCTCCAGTTCTGCAAAGACCCCCAACATATCCAGAAAGCATTTTGAGGTTGCATCATTAGTGGATATGGGTTGCTCGGTTGCTGTGAGGGTGACTCCTTTATCGGTGAGTTCCTTCACTATCAGTTGAAGATCCAGCACTGACCTTGCAAGACGGTCGATTCTGGTGATTACAAGTTCATCCCCTTCACGCACGAAATCAAGGCACTCTCTCAACTTCTGTCTGCCTTGAGTCGATGTCCCTGAAACCTTCTCTTGGAAGACCTTTTCTACTCCAAACTTTTTAACCGCATCTAATTGAACTTCTAGTGACTGACTAGAAGAAGAAACACGAATGTATGAAACTTTCATCCTCCTAGTGTCGTTTTTACCTCTATACCCTAGCGCCTAATGTCGTATTAAGGACTGAGACAGAAGATGATTGATTCCTACACACTTGAGCAGTGCAAGAAAGATAAGGAGATTAGACAACTCAAAATCAAGAATTTGGAGCATGCCATCGACCAGTCAGAAGCGATGATTGCTGAATCGCAAATGGATGGAGATGCGTTGACATTTTTAAGAAGGAAGGTCGCCGACTCAAGACAAGATTTAGAGGTGCTGTATTTAATGAATGATCAGGAGTAAATGAAATCCTTCCTTCCTTCCTTCCTTCCTTCCTTCCTTCTATTGCTATTACTCATCCCTTTACCTGTATTGGCACAAGAGAAAGAAATGCGATTGATACTCTCTCCATAACCTCTTGCCAATTATGCCGTTCTTTTTGACGAAATAACCTCATCGATGGATACCAAAATGTATTTTCCTCTTCTAGTCCCCATCTCCATTCAGATAGATGATGTAGGAGTAACCAGGTTGGTTTACCCATTCCTCCAGCAAGATGAGCAATAGAAGTATCACTGGTAATTATTAAATCACAGTTCTCAATGATGGCAGCATTCTCAAGAAAATCCCAGTTTGAATTAATAATTGATTGACATTCAACAAACTTATTTTTAAATGAGCAATGATCTAATTGCTCTGAACCAAATCCTTTTTGTAGTGATAAAAATTTGAAGTTATTATTTCTAGCAATAGTAGAGAAAGTTTCTAGAGGTAATGAGCGACCTCTTAGAGTACCCTTCTCGGCATTTGGGTTCCCTTGCCAATTAATACCAATGATTGGTCTTTTTTCTTTAGAGATTATGTTTGTCCATTTCTTTTTTAGTTCATTAGTTGAAAAGATATATGGCTCTGAAATAATTGGATTATTTGGATTTACTTGTAGATATCTAGGTAAAGACAATAGTGGAATCCATTGCCCTTCTAAGATTGTCTCAGTTTGTTCTGGCGGCAATGGATTTTGATCAATCCCTGATGCTTTGATCAATGTATGTAATTTTTTTTGAGCATAAAAAGAAACATCTAGACCTTGACTTCTTAGATGAGGAATATAACGCATAAATTGAAGTGTATCGCCTAAACCTTGTTCACTAATGACTAAAAGTTTTTCTCTTTTTTTTGAGTTTTTATGCTCGATTCGTTTGAGTTTTATATTGCCGTGAGGAATGGTAGGTCTCGTTGTCTTAAATCTAAACTCATAGTTCTCTAGACCAGATTGGTAATTTCCATTTCGGAGTTCTAAATATGAAAGATTGAAATGAGCATCTGCGAAATCAGGTTTAATTTCAATTGCTTTACGGAATGACAATTCTGCTTCTTGTAATTTGCCAAGATCTGTCAATATGTTTCCCAGATTGAAATGCGCCTTTGCGAAATCAGGTTTAATTTCAATTGCTTTACGGAATGACAATTCTGCTTCTTGTAATTTACCAAGATCTATCAATATGTTTCCCAGATTGAAATGCGCCTTTGCGAAATCAGGTTTAATTTCAATTGCTTTACGGAATGACAATTCTGCTTCTTGTAATTTACCAAGATCTATCAATATGTTTCCCAGATTGGAATGCGCCTTTGCGAAATCAGGTTTAATTTCAATTGCTTTACGGAATGACAATTCTGCTTCTTGTAATTTGCCATGATTACTCAATATGGTTCCATAATTCGAAAAAACTCCATGATCACTAAACCCTTGGTCAATAAAATATTGATAATACTTTGCTGCTTCTGAAATGTTTCCTTGTGAATGAAACTTAAATGCTTGATTAATTATTTGTTCTTTAGAAGGTTTGGAAGGAGTATTTGTGTAAATAGTAAGGTTTCCTTGATTTTCTTCTAAAGGAAATGAAACTGGGAATGTATTTACTTTAGTGACTTTTTTCTTCCCTAGATCTTGTTTGTCAGATCCCTCCATCTTGTTCTTAGTAAATTTCTGCTTCTAGTTATTATACTCCTAATACCAAGATTGGTTTATTTATAGTTAGAGAAGCATGAGTAGTTGCCTAGTAAAGAATAACTGTTTTACTAATTAAAAATTAAAAGCAATTTTGAAATCATCCAACCAACATCTCCAATCATTTCAAAAGCAGTGCCCTTTGCATGACCTGTGAGTACTGCACCTATTCCTGTACCAAGCAGTGCGTCACTCTGTTGACCTGTCCAATTCACCAACGCCTCATTCAACAAGGAGGGCACCTGACCAAGCGCTGTAGGAAACGCACTCCGAGTTGGGTATTAGCGTCCAACGCCTTCCAACTACTTCCGGTTTAGGGTGAAGTCAGCGGACACCCTCTCCGTTTAAAGCGGACCAAAGCGGACCATCGGAGTCCATAGCGGTCCAGAATTTGGTCTGAATTTGACTGTTATCGGTCGATTTCAGACCGACTTTGTTATTTTAGTTCGAATAAGTTACTAGAACTCCCGTAACCAATTAAAAGTTTTTGAGATTAAATTGGTTCTTATTTTCAACTTATTCAGTGAAAAAATATCTTCTTCCATTAGTTCTTTTTAGCAGTTTGATGGGCACTGCTGTTTATTCACAAGTTTTTAGAGCGGGTGGTTCTAGTGGCACTGCTTGCCCATCAGGCGCTCAATACAAAGGTAATGGTTTTTGTCATTCAAATGATGGCAAGCAATACTTTCCTGCTGGCGGTTCTAGTGGAAGTGCTTGTCCTTCTGGCAGTCAATACAAAGGGAATGGGTTCTGCAAATCCAATAACTACAAGCAATTTTTCAGTGCTGGAGGGAGTGGTACTTCATGCCCATCAGGTACTCAGTACAAGGGAAATGGGTTTTGTAGAAGCAACTAATCAGATATCAAAAACGCATTAAGAAGGGCGGGGTATTTCGATCCCGCCCTTTGAGTCAAGCACTTATTTTTTAGACCGTTCGTGCTCTGACTCCTGACTTAATTCTAGATCGCTGGGAGCAAGATTCAATGGTGATAAACACCTGTTTTTAAGCAACTTTAGGACACCAACCAATCTCTAGTGCTCGCTTTTTTGCCATTGCCTACAACGTTTGCTTAGATGTAGATCTTCATTTAATTCACCTCAATTTATAGAATTCAGTGTGACTCTTTGAGTCTTGTGTTTAATTAATTCTCTTAATTCCTAACAATTTATAGCACCTAAAGGATCTGCAATGAAATCTTTAGTGAGTATCAACTTTGCGGCACCATTTCTTGGATATACAAATGTGATTGGATGTAGGACTTCACCTTTGTGAATGATTTCTGGAAAGACCATCCGCTCTTTTGTTCTCTTTTTGAGAAATTCTAGGTCAATTTGATTGTCCCTTTCTAGGAATCCTCGTGAAATCAATTCTTTATGTATATCTTGAAAATCTTTATCATCACAATTCCCATTGAAAGTCACTTTATTATTGCTATCATTTAGTCGATTAAACTGAACTATATTCGGCAATAATGTTGCGCTTAAGAATGATGATTTGACTTTGGAGATTGCATAATCATCTGAGATGTCTAGAAAATCAATTGTCTCACACTTTTCGTAATCAAAAGGGTCGCAATGTGGCGATTCATTGTATCCATCAAACAAGTTATAATCATAGATATATTTGTCCATGATATTAGGTAATTCCTTGATACAACTTTTACGAAAGACGCTTTTATCAAATTTATTACGCCCTATATGCCTGATGTGAGCATATAAGCGTTGTGATGGATCCCTTACTAGACAGATTTTCTTCGCAGTAAATCCTGCCTCCTTAAGTTCCTGATTGTAGATGCCATGCTTTCCATCGTGGTTAACAAAGAATGATCCTTGTAAATCATCAAGATTTTTGCCATTAAATGCCTCTAGCAAATAAGCATCATGCCTGAACTTCTCTCCTAAATTGCCGTGCCAAAGATAATGCTTGAATTCTGCATTGGTAGGTCTAATTTTATCTTGATTCTTTAATTGAATAAATAGCAGCAATGTTGAGAGTGGCGCCTCGAAGTTTGTGCCAGCACACTTTTCAATATGAATGTAAATAAGATGTTTCCAGGATTGTAATTTATCGTCTATTTTTTTACATGGAAAATAAGATGGATGAAATGCAAATTTAATTCTTGAAAGAGTCTCAGTAATGTCCTCAATCAAATTTCTTTTGACAGCAACTCCACTTCTCTCTCCTAAAAAAGGATCAATTTTTTTATGTGGATTGGC
>QCKC01000021.1 GCA_003215635.1 Prochlorococcus sp. AG-409-J19 | reverse complement strand
CACTAATTTTAATCCTTCATCTGTTGTTTTTATGATTGCGGGTAGCATTAAAATTGAAAGAGCAAATGCTCCTGCTATAGCACTAAAACTGGCACCAAATACTAATTTTGTAGCTACTACTAGGCCGTAAATACTAACTCCTGATATTATAGATGGAATTCCTGCAAGAACATTTGTTCCGAATCTAATGTATTCGGCAAATTTTCCTCCCTTTGAATATTCAGCTAGATATACACCGCCTCCAATGCCGATAGGAATAGCTAATGAAGCAGCGAGAGATGTAACAATAAATGTTCCTATGATGGCATTGCCAATCCCGCCTGCAGATAGGTATTCATCGCCAGGTGGTTCAGGTAGGCTAGAGATTACATTGAGATTTATATGGGATATTCCTTTTACAATTACATATCCCATTACTACGAAAAGAGGAGTTAATGCTATTACAGTAAATAAAAGTATTATAAGATTTAAGATGTTATTAATTATATTCCTTTTCGTGAATAGCCTAAGGCTAAGAGTCTCCTTTGCTATCTTTGAATTTCGTGATCTATTATATGTCATGACTAATACTTTAAACTAAGTCTTTTTACGATAATATTGGCGAATATGTTGACAACTAATGTTAAGAGCATAAGTACTAAGGCTGCGTACATTAAAGAAGATATTTGCATCCCATCAGCTTCTCCAAATTGATTTGCTAACATAGCGGCAATTGTATTCCCAGGTGCAAATAATGACAAGTTAAAATTATTAGAGTTACCTATTATCATTGTTACCGCCATGGTTTCACCCATAGCTCTTCCTAAGGCAAGTAAAACGCCCCCAGTTATTCCTGAGATAGCGGCAGGTATTATCACGCTAAATATTGTTTTCCACCTCGTTGCTCCAACGCCATAGGCTGCTTCTCTAAGTTTAATTGGTACTTGGTTCAATGAATCTCTTGATATAGAGGTTATTATTGGAAGTAACATAATTACCAGTATTAATATTGCAGGGGTGACTCCCGGTCCAGTTGGTTTAGTTGATAAAAATGGGATCCATCCCATTAATTCATTGATTGATATTAGAACAGGCCTTATTAAGGGTTCAAGAACAAAAATTGCCCAAAGTCCTAGAACTACTGAAGGTATAGCAGCTAATAATTCAACCAGAAATCCAATGATTGTTCTAATTGATTTGGGAATTATATTCTCCGTGATGAATATCGCTGTACCTACTCCTAGCGGTATAGCAATAAGCAATGAGAGAAGCGAAGTGATAATTGTTCCGTATATTGCAGTGAATGCTCCGTATTTATCTGAAACTGGATCCCATGAGGAGGTTACTAAGAAATTTAATCCATATTTTCCGATCGAATCTAGTGATCCACCAAAAACAACAAGAAAGATTGAAAGTAGTATTATCCCCACAGTTGTTGCCATCAGAATTGTAAGGGTTTTAAAACTTTGATCTATAAATTTTTCAGATGGCTGCCTCTCTCTTTTAAGAAATTTCTCATTTGGCTCGGTTTGCAGCATAAAAATTCCCTTTGATCTGGACCTTAGGTCTATTAGTTCTTATTTCCAGTAATAATAGATTAAAATTTGGAAAGCTTTTCAAGCTTTCTTCCTGTTGATCGATTTAACAGTCGAGTGGCTTTTCTATTAAAGACTCCATGGGGCGTATCGTTGGGATTGATTTAGGTACGACTAACTCCGTTATTGGAGTCTTAGAGGCTGGCCGTCCGCAAGTAATCGCAAATGCTGAAGGAAGTCGTACGACTCCTTCTGTTGTCGGTTACACCAAGGACTCCGAGTTACTTGTCGGGCAGCTTGCTCGAAGACAATTAGTATTAAGTCCCAGAAATACGTTTTCGAATTTGAAGCGTTTCGTAGGACGTGTTTGGGATGAACTTGAGGAGAATAGCCTTTCCGTTCCCTATACAGTGAGAGCAAATACTCAGGGAAATGTTCGAGTTACCTGCCCCGTTACAGAAAGAGAATATGCACCTGAAGAATTAGTTTCTTGCATCATCAGAAAACTAGTTGACGACGCTGAAACTTACTTAGGAGAAAAAGTAGATGGTGCGATCATAACTGTACCTGCTTATTTTAATGATTCACAAAGGCAATCAACACGAGATGCTGCACGCTTAGCAGGTATTAACGTTGAGAGGATACTTAATGAACCCACCGCGGCAGCTTTAGCTTATGGGTTTGACCGTAGTTCAACTCGCAGGGTACTTGTGTTTGATCTTGGTGGTGGAACTTTCGACGTGTCTCTAATGAGAATCTCAAATGGAGTTTTTGATGTTAAAGCTACTTCTGGAGATACTCAATTAGGTGGAAATGATTTCGATCAACGCATTGTTGACTGGCTGGCCGAACAATTTAAAAAAGAACATGGACTAGATCTCCGCAGAGATCGTCAAGCTTTGCAGCGTATGAATGAAGCGGCTGAAAAGGCCAAGCAAGAACTATCTGGAGTTGCAACTACTCCAATCTCTTTGCCTTTTATTGCCACTGGTAATGATGGACCACTGCATATTGAAACTACACTTGAACGGTCAATATTTGAAAATCTTTGTCCAGATCTTTTAGATAGGCTTTTGGTTCCTGTTAAGTCAGCACTTCGCGATTCAGGTTGGCAACCTGATCAAATAGATGATGTTGTTTTGGTTGGCGGAGGAACAAGAATGCCTATGGTTAAACAACTTGTCCGGACACTTGTTCCAAATCCACCATGTCAGTCAGTTAACCCCGATGAAGTTGTTGCAATTGGAGCTGCTGTACAAGCAGGAATATTATCTGGAGAGCTTAGAGATTTACTTTTAAATGATGTAACTCCTCTTTCATTAGGTCTCGAAACTGTCGGAGGTTTAATGAAAGTATTGATTCCGAGAAATACTCCTATACCTGTCCGTCAATCGGATGTATTCAGCACCTCGGAAGCCAATCAGGCCTCAGTTGAGATAAATGTTTGGCAAGGAGAGAGACAATTAGCGCAAGATAATAAATCACTAGGTAAATTTCGTTTGTCAGGAATTCCTCCTGCTCCTCGTGGAATACCTCAAGTGCAAGTAGCTTTTGATATTGATGCCAATGGATTATTAGAGGTCAGTGCAACTGATCGCACAACCGGCAGGAAGCAGTCGGTAAATATTAAAGGAGGGTCAAATTTAAACGAAGATGAAATTCAGAAACTTTTGAATGAAGCTAAATTAAAAGCAGAAGAAGACAGAAGAAAAAGAGTATCAATTGATAAAAGAAATAATGCTCTTACGTTAGTAGCTCAAGCAGAACGCAGACTGCGTGATGCAGCTCTTGAACTTGGTCCTTATGGAGCAGAGAGACAACAACGTGCTGTTGAGGTTTCTATTCGAGATGTCCAAGACTTGTTAGCTGAAAATGATTTACATGAATTAGAACTTTCAGTCGCATCCCTTCAAGAAGCGTTGTTTGGGTTGAATAGAAGACTCTCATCGGAGCGCAAAATTGATTCTAATCCTCTCCAAGGTATTAAAAACACTTTTGGCTCTATTAAGGATGAACTCTTTTCTGATGATTATTGGGATGATGATCCATGGGATGATCCGAACAGACCCAATATGGATAGGCGAAATATGGGCAGACGAGATCTAGATCCATGGAACGATGACTTCTACCGTTAATCCTGATTATTGGGCTTTATTAGGTTTGGCTCCAGGGAGTAGTCCTGAGGAGCTTAAAGTAGCTTTTCGAAGAGAAGCACGGAGATGGCATCCTGATTTGAATGCCAATAGTATTCATGCAGAAGAACGCTTTAAATTAGTAAACGAAGCATACAAAATACTGAGTGACCCGCGAAAGCGATCTATATGGGAGAAGAATAATTTAAAACTACAAGATGAATCTCTAGATTTTACACATGGATTCCCAGAATTTTATGAATACATTTCAAATGTTCTGGGTATTGATACTCCAGTAGATGATTTGTCAAATCAAAATATATCTAATGATGTTGATGAGGAAGATGATTTCTTAGACGAAGAGGAAGAACACGAATCAAATTTTCGATGGCCATCAAAAAGCCATCTAGAGAATACTCCCGTTCAAGCTTTTGACGACATAGAAACCACTGTCAATCTTGATCCCCAGCAAGCATTACTTGGTACGAATATCGAAATCGAGCTTCAGAACGGAACCGTTGTAGAGGTATCGACACCTCCATTTGCAGGAGATGGTTGGCGTTTAAGGCTTGAGGGAGTTGCTCCTGGGGGTAGAGATCACTTTCTACAACTTAGAGTAATAACCTCTGAGGGTTTACGTATTGATGGTCTAAGAGTTTTATATAGGCTTGAACTATTCCCTGCTGATGCAGTATTAGGCTGTGCTGTTGATGTTCCTACCTTATTGGGACCAGTAACATTGCAAGTGCCACCTGGTTCCTCAAGTGGTCGCCTATTAAGGCTTAGAGGTCGAGGTATGGAATTCGAAGATCGTAAAGGTGATCAGCTAGTTGAAATTGTAGTGGTTGTACCTAATGAATTATCGGATTCTGAACAGGCGCTTTATGAACGATTGCAAGAATTAGCATTAGAGAGGGAATTAGATTGATTTTTCCATCAACGAATTATAATTACTATTTGATCTCTTTATTTAATGAGAGTAAACGTTCTACTTTATTCTGCGGGAACAGATGATGAAGGGATTCACTCTTTAGAGCTTAATGGTGAAACTGTTGTTTTGATGTTTGAAAACCCAGACGATGCTGAAAGGTATGCTGGACTTTTAGAAGCACAAGATTTCCCTGTACCATCTGTAGAAGCTCTAGATCAGGAAGAGATCGAAAGTTTTTGTATAGAGGCAGGTTATATAAGCAAATTTATTGAGTCTGGTTTTATACCTAAAACGGATCAAGAACGAATGTTAATTGCTCCTCCAGAGCATAATCTTGATGTCAATGATTGGAACAATGATGACAAGTATAATGAAGCAAGATCTGAGCAGACAGATAATCTAGAGGCAATAAGAAAAAGATTAGAGGGGTTAATCTAAGTTATGAAAGAAATTCTAAATAATGAATTTTTTGTTAATCAATCAACAAATCGAGGTTATTTATTAACCGAGGCGAATAATCCAAAAAGTCAAGACTTAGATTTAATGTCAACATCTGACATAGTAAAATTATTTTGTGAAGAGGACAAACAGGCTCAATCTGCTGTTGCAAGTGCTTTGCCCTCAATTATTTCCGCTGTAGAAGCTATCACCAATTGTATTAGAAATAAAGGCAGAATGTTTTATATAGGTGCCGGCACTTCAGGGAGATTGGCTGTGCTGGATGCCGCAGAATGCCCCCCAACGTTTTGTACCCCCCCAGATCTAGTTCAAGCAATTATTGCTGGAGGTGAGTGTTCATTAACAAGAAGCTCTGAACAATTGGAAGATGATCCTAATCAAAGCATCCAAGACTTACTTTCACGAGGTTTTAACCAACGAGATTGCCTTGTAGGTATCTCAGCTGGAGGCACAACCCCTTACGTTATTAACGCCTTGAAGTATTCAAGGGCTATTTCAGCGGTGACTATTTCTATTTGCTGTGTTCCGCAAGATCAAGTGAAAATAGTCTCTGATATTGATATTCGATTGGTAACTGGTGCTGAAATCCTCTCAGGTTCTACAAGACTTAAGGCTGGGACTGCTACAAAAATGACTCTAAATATTCTTTCTACTGTTGTAATGGTAAAACTAGGCAAAGTTTTTGGAAATAAAATGATAGATGTGTCTGCAACAAATTCAAAACTTATTGATAGGTCTCTTAGGATAATTTCTGAAATATTAGATATAAATAGAGACGAATCATATAAATTACTTTTACAAAGTAAGGGATCTGTTAAATTGGCATTGTTAATGTCCATGTCTGGATATAGCTATAACGAAGCTCAGCAACTATTGAGTATCTCGCAGGACAATTTGCGTACTGCACTAAAAAAACTTAATTAGGATTGTCACTTATTAACTGCTTTCTTCAGTAAAATATAACGTTTATGTGTGATTAATCTCAATCTAGATCATAGCGATTTCACCATAAAAGTTTGCTATATTCCATATTTTGTATATCATGATTTTTTTAGCAATCAAATGACTAAGGTTCTAATGGAGACAGATGCAGGCAATATTGTTATTGATTTGTTTGATAATGATGCCCCAAATACTGTAGCTAATTTCCTTAAGCTTGTTAATGAGGGATTTTATGATGGCTTATCTTTTCACCGTGTTATTCAAGGTTTCATGGCTCAAGGTGGTTGCCCTAACTCTAGAGTTGGGGCAAAGGGTGTTGCTGGTACAGGGGGACCAGGGTACACAATTAAGTGTGAAATCAATGATAACAAGCATATAGCGGGATCACTATCAATGGCTCACGCTGGCAAGGACACAGGAGGCAGTCAGTTTTTTATTGTGCATCAACCACAACCCCATTTAGATGGAGTTCATACAGTTTTTGGTCATACTAAGGATATAAGGGTAGTCTTATCACTTTCCAACGGTTCAATTATCAAAAAAGTAGGTTTAATTTAGCTAGGTAACTAAGTACAAGTTCTTTTATTTCCAAAATATTAAAATCGGATTGTCGATATTGCTAATAGGTAGTTCTCCTATTGATTTTTCTTTAGATATCGCTTCTAGGGATCTAAATTCTGGATTTATATTTTGTGGTGGATGGATTGACTGATCTAGATTCTTTGTAATAAGTAGAGCTATATTTTCTGTATTTATCCATTGTCCAAGCTCAATAATCAATGATCTAATTGAATCCTTTATTGGGGATACCTGCAAATCTTTCTTAACTATTGTTTTTTGTTGAACTTTCCAGACAAACATAGATTTTTCAAGAAGAACTTTCAATCTAAGTGAATACTCAGGTATAAGTGTGAGTTTATTTATATTTGCCCATTCTTCAGCTATTGTTTCTAATGAAATTAGATCCTTGGCTTTTACACTTTCATTTCCTGACCAAGAAACAAAAACGAATGGACCTGAAGATATAAATTTATCTTGAGCTTGTCTCTCAAATAGGTGTCCAAGTTTCTCTTTTTTGACTTTTAGGTAAGCTGCATTGTGTTCACCAGGACATATAACTAGAGGTACACGAGTTTCCACCTTCAATCCATAGCCTCCTAAGCCTGCGATCTTTCTTGGATTGTTTGTAAGCAATTTTAATCTATTTATTCCCAAGTCAGTGAGTATTTGAGCTCCTACTCCATAATTTCTAAGATCGGCTGGAAAACCCAACCTTTCATTTGCTTCAACTGTGTCTAGACCTCCATCTTGTAGGCTATAGGCCTTTAATTTATTTATAAGTCCTATCCCACGCCCTTCTTGACGAAGATAAACTACTACTCCTTCTCCTTCTTGTTCAATTCTTGATAGTGCGGCTTCTAGTTGAGGTCTACAATCACACCTCAACGATCCAAATGCGTCACCTGTAAGACATTCTGAGTGCATTCTCACAAGCACTGGTTCCTTAAGATTCTTAATATCACCTTTGACGAGTGCAACATGTTCAGAACCATCTAGTTCATTCTTATATCCAATGGCTCTAAATCCTCCGAACAGACTTGGTAATATTGCAGAGGCCTTTCTGAAAACAAATCGTTCATTTTCTAATCTAAAATGAATTAAATCAGCGATACTTATTAACTTAAGATCCCAACGCTTTGCGTATTCCTTTAACTGAGGTAGTCGAGCCATTGACCCATCATTATTTTGTATTTCGCATATAACACCTGCGGGTAAAAGACCTGCCAACTGAGATAAATCAACGGCGGCTTCTGTATGGCCCGCCCTTTTAAGTACGCCGCCCTTCCTCGCTCTTAGAGGAAAGATATGGCCAGGTCTTCTCAAGTCAATTGGTTTTGTATGAGGTTGGAGAGCGACTTGTATGGTTCTTGCTCTATCTTCTGCCGAAATACCCGTAGAAACTCCATGTTCAGGCCCAGCATCGATACTGACAGTAAAAGCTGTTTGATTTGAATCTGTATTCCTATCGACCATCAGAGGTAAATCTAGTTCATCTAGTCGTTCTCCTTGCATAGCCAAACAAATAAGACCTCTAGCCTCAGTGGCCATAAAGTTGATCTGTTCTGGAGTTGCGAATTGAGCTGCACAAATTAAGTCTCCTTCATTTTCTCTTCTTTCATCATCTACAACCACAACACATTCACCATTGCGAATAGCTGCTAGTGCATCAGCAATATCATCGAATCGGAGATTCACGGATTCTTTATTAGTTGAATTTTGGTTCAGGGTCTTAGGGGTCTAGGTTGAGTGAGTCGTTATCAATTAACATTAGGTTCTGAAAGGACCATATGGCCTAGTTCAAGAATTCAGGGATACCTAACAACACCTTATGACACGAGAGACATCGAAAAAGGTTGCGGTCATTGGAGCTACTGGCTATGGCGGGCTGCAAATCCTCAAGCTGTTAAAAGAACATCCTAATTATGATATTGCTTTCCTTGGTGGTGAGAGAAGCTCGGGTAAGCGATGGAACGACATTTGTCCCTTCTTAACTCTTGATCAAAACCCAACTGTTCAAAAACCAGAAGTTAATCTCATCGCGGCTAATTCAGATTATGCAATACTTTGCTTGCCTAATGGATTAGCAAGTCGTTTAGTACCTGAGCTTGTAAGCAGAGATGTTCGTGTTGTTGATTTGTCGGCAGATTACCGGTATCGCTCTCTAGAACAATGGAAGGATGTATATGTTCGCATCTCAGATCAGAATCCCAGAGATGATTCTGATCTATGTTCAGAAGCAATATATGGATTACCTGAGTGGAATTTTAGCAAAATACAAAGTGCGCAATTAGTTGCAGCACCTGGTTGCTTTCCAACAGCAAGTTTGTTGCCGCTTTTACCATTTTTAAAACAAGGTTTAATTGAAACAGATGGAATAGTTATTGATGCTAAAACAGGTACTTCTGGCGGTGGAAGAGTACCTCAGGAGCATCTTTTATTCTCAGAAGCCTCAGAAACGATCTCCCCCTATGCGGTTATCGGTCATCGCCATACTTCAGAAATAGAGCAATTAGCTTCAGAAGTTGCAGGTCATGATCTACAAATTCAATTTACGCCTAATTTAGTTCCTATGGTTAGAGGTATACTTTCTACTGTTTATGCCAGGTTGAGAGATCCTGGATTAACAGCAGAAGATTGCACAACCGTTTTGGATGCTTTTTACAGAGATCATGAAACTGTTGATGTACTTTCAGTCGGAACATACCCCTCCACTAAATGGGTGAGAAATACAAATAAGTCTCTACTATCTGTACAAGTAGATACAAGGACTGGCAGGATAGTACTTATGTCAGTTATAGATAACCTGTTGAAGGGTCAAGCGGGCCAGGCTATTCAATGTCTAAATATAATGAATAATCTCCCCCAGACATTAGGGTTACCTTTATTAGGATTTTATCCATAAATAGATTATCCTTCTCTTATTGCATTTCCTGCAATTGATATTGCATATGGTAATAATTTATGTTCAGCTGCTTGAATTCTTTCTTTTAAACTGTGATGATTGTCAATACTGTTAATGGGCACAGCGGCTTGAGCTAATATCTTGCCAGAATCAACATCTGGAACAACAATATGATATGTACAGCCTGTAATCTTGACCTTTGCATCTAGAGCTTGCTGAATAGCATCAAAGCCTTTAAATGAAGGAAGAAGTGAAGGATGTATATTTATAATTCGATTCTTATATTTATCTATTAGGATATTTGTGACTATCCTCATCCAACCTGCCATTAGGATCAAATCAAGAGAATATTTACTTAAGTTCTCTATAATCTTGTAGTCTAGTTCTTCTCTTGTATTATAATTTTTATGATTTAATAGATAAGTTCTAATTTGATTATCTTTTGCGATCTTAAAAGCTCCACTATCTGAGTTGTTGGTAATTAATGCACAGACCTTTGCATTAATAATATTTTTCTCAGTACATTTTAAAAGAGTGGCAAAGTTAGATCCCTTACCGGAAGCCATTACAGCAATCCTTAGTGGGTCTTTTGACTTGGAGATAGTGGTTAATGCGGGTGAGAACATATCGATAATCTTTTCCTATGAAACTTGTAATATAATAGTAGGTTTTTGTTCTTTAACATAGAGAGTTTGGAATCTCTAACATGTTGATTCTAAGCATTCAGAGCAACAAACATTTATAAACCATTTTTTTATACCCTAGCTTTGAAATATAATGAAAGTATTAATAATTAGAGCAACACTTGTTCTGCCTGCTTAGAGTTGATGTATGAATAATATATTAAAAGTTAGCGATTCTGCAGTTTCTGTGGAAATTGACTTTTCCTCTTGTAATAATCAGGAATTAACTGTAAACCTTTCATTTTTTGCTCCAAAAGAGGAACTTCAATTTTCCATTCCAAATTGGACTCCAGGTTCATATACTGTTAGAGACTATTCACAGTATATTTACAATTTAGAGTTAACACAGTTTGATTCATCATTGAGCTTAGATAGAGTGTCGACTAATACCTGGAAAGCGAGAGTCAAGGAAAATCAACTAGTTAATATCTCATATAAAGCAGAAGCCAAGGAAATGACAGTAAGAACTTCTTATATAGACTCTGATTTCGCTTCTATCTGCTTGCCAGCTGTAATTATGAAGATACAGGGATTACGTATTAATAGATATTCCCTGACTCTTAAATTACCTAGCGAATGGAAATCGTATGCCACATTAGACAAAGAACTAAATTACTTTGCAAATAATTATGATGTACTTGTAGACTCCCCATTGATTGCTGGAAAATTTGATCTTCTATCCTTTCAAGTATTAAATAATACACATGATTTAATCATAATTGGTGAGTTGCCAAAAGTAATGAAACAGAAAATACTTAGAGATCTATCTAAAGTTTGTGAAGCTTGTTGTTCTCTTTTTAATAGCTCTCCCCCAGCACAAAATAAATACGCTTTCATACTCCAAATCGCAGATTCAGGATATGGAGGCCTCGAACATGACAACAGTTGTGTATGTTTGTATCCATTAGGAGAATTGTACACAGATTCTGGCTACAGGAGATTAATGCAGCTCTTGGGACATGAGTACTATCATCAGTGGAATGTTAGACGATTGAGGCCCAAGGAATATATTAATTATGATTATGATAACCCAGTAATATCCTCCCAAATTTGGTTTTCTGAAGGAATTACAAGCTATTATGATCTGGCCTTACCTTATCTTTCAGGAATAGCTACTCAAAAGCAATTCCTGTCGGATTTCTCCTCAGAATTGACAAAGGCAGTTACTACTCCAGGTCGGAACATCCACAGCCTTGCTGACTGCTCAAAGGAAACATGGGTAAAACTATATAAGAGAAAACCATATAGTTCTAACACTCAGATTAGCTACTACCTTGAAGGTTCTGTTTTATCCTTCTGTCTCGATGTAAAACTCTTGTCAAGCGGTTCATCATTGACTAAATTTATGAGAATAATGTGGAACAAATATGGCTATAATTGTCTTGGGTTTACAGAAGATGATGTATTGAACACATTAGCTTCAATTGATAGCACTGTTAGCAAGGAACTCTCCAAATGGATAACTGTTCCTAATTCCCTTCCAGTCGAAAGTTCACTCTATTTACTGGGTTTAACACTTACACCAACAGATAAACCAAGTTTAAAAACAGGTTTGTCCTTTACAAATAAGGACCAGAACCTAATTATTTCAAATGTACAAACTAACTCTGCGGCTAGTATTGCTGGACTGGCCATAAACGATGAGATTGTCGCTATAAATGGATTTCGAGTTAAAGACTCTTATGAATTCAATAAACATGCGCTGTCAAATACGTCATTAAATATTACATATTTTCGAAGAGGTTACCAAAAGAAAACGATTGTAATTTTCGATGAATTTGAGAAGCTACAGTTTTCTATTGAGTCCCTGGACCAAAAAACAGCAAGCCAGCAAAAACTATTTGCAAGCTGGTTGGCTTTTCAGTAAATTATTTTCATCAAATTAGAACGGAAGCAATTTATAGTAATAATGAATGATATAATAATTATTATTTTTACATCATCAAATCTCACATTGTTTTCCGACTTAGGCTAGGCTGATTCTGACAAGAATCTTTCGCTCACAAATCAGAAACTGCCCTTTCTATAGAGTACTATTCTAATTATATGACAATCCCACAGCCTTCTTCCTCTAATCATTCCTCCAACTGGGATCGATTCTGTGATCTCATTTGGTTTAACTCAGAACTTGATTTATGGTTGGATATTAGTCGAATGCATTTAGATAATTCAGATCTATCTTTTTACCAACCAGTGATACAAGAGGCAATTAACTCATTAATAAAATTAGAAAATGGAGCAATAAGCAATATTGATGAAGATCGCCAAGTAGGCCACTATTGGTTGAGGAATCCTGCCTTAGCTCCTGATCCAAATCAGTCGCAAACAATCATACAAACAATTAATTTGATAAAGAGTTTTGGTAAAGATATTCTAGAAAATAAAATTAGTAACAAATCTGGTCAGAAATTTACCGATGTTATTTGGATTGGTATTGGAGGAAGTTCTTTAGGTCCACTTTTAATATGTAATTCTTTTTATAAAAGAGGAAGAGGATTGAAGTTTCATTTCTTGGATAACATTGACCCCGACGGAATACACAATGTGTTGTCCTCATTAGAAGATAATATTAAAAGTACCCTATGCGTTGTAGTAAGTAAATCAGGAGGAACTCCAGAACCAAGGCTCTGCATGAATCAGGTTCATCGATTCATTGAATTAAATGGTGGGCATCCTCCCAGTCAATCTGTAGCAATAACTATGAGATCAAGTCAA
This sequence comes from Prochlorococcus sp. AG-409-J19, assembly GCA_003215635.1. Lineage (GTDB taxonomy): Bacteria > Cyanobacteriota > Cyanobacteriia > PCC-6307 > Cyanobiaceae > AG-409-J19. The sequence goes on along the minus strand of QCKC01000021.1, from coordinate 6,925 downwards.
CTTGATGTCCTAGCAGATAACCAAGGTTGGTTAAAAAGATTTGATCTTCCTGATTGGGTAGGGGGTAGGACAAGTATCACTAGCGCCGTTGGCTTGTTGCCAGCTGTTTTAATAGGAGAAAGTGTTGATGACTTCCTTTTAGGTGCTGCAGCAATGGACAAAGAAACGCGAAATTTAAATATAAAAAATAATCCAGCGTCTCTATTAGCGCTGTCATGGTATCTTTCAGGCTCAGGTAAAGGATTGCGTGATATGGTAGTACTACCCTATAAGGATTGTCTTTCTGTTTTTAGTCGATATCTTCAACAACTGATTATGGAATCATTAGGAAAGAAATACAATCGTAAAGGTGATGTTGTTAATCAAGGAATCGCAGTTTATGGTAACAAGGGTTCTACAGACCAACATGCCTACGTGCAACAGTTAAGAGATGGCCTTGATAACTTTTTCGTAAACTTTATAGAAATACTTGAAGATAGCCCAAATATAACCGCTATTGATTCAGAAAATCCTGGGGACTTTCTATCAGGCTTTCTTCAAGGTACTCGTAAAGCTCTAAGCGAAGAGGGACGTCAGAATATAACTATAACCTCTAAGAAATATAATATTAAGATACTTGGCTCTATTATTGCTCTTTTTGAAAGGGCTGTAGGAATCTATGCTGAAATGGTAGATATTAATGCTTATCATCAACCTGGTGTAGAAGCGGGTAAATTAGCAGCTGCAGAAGTTCTTGATTCACAATTAGCGATTGAAAAAATCCTATCAGATAAAACCCCAAGATCTGTAAACCAGTTGGAATCCCTATTGGATAAACCAAATTCATCAGAATCAATATATTGGATAATGAGGCATCTAACTGCTAACAATAATTCTTACTATTATAAGGGAGAGTGGGAAGATCCTAAATCCTTAATTTTTGGCATAAGATAATATCTAAATTACGAAATTTATAATTTTACCTGGTACTGATATAACACGTTTTACTTTCTTGTCTACTAACCACTTTTTACCTATCGGACTTTCTTTTACAATCTTTTCTATAAGTTCGTTTTCTATACCTACCTCTAATTCAATCTTCCCACGTACTTTGCCGGCTATTTGAACTACAAGTTCATAAGTATCTTGGACAAGGGCAGTTTCATCAACTAGAGGCCAATGCTCTACATGGACACTATTTTTATACCCAAAATCACTCCAGATTTGATCTGATATATGAGGTGCAAATGGCGCTAATAATAAAACAAGTACAGACAAAGCTTCGTCTTTTACCAGTTTATTATTTTCAGTTTTATATTCTAAGATGGAGTTTGTTAGTTTCATTAACTCTGAAATTGCAGTGTTAAATTGATTGCTTTCTGTTAGGTCCTGGCAGATATTTCTAATAGCAGTATGAGTACATCGGCGAAGAGACTTTTCGTCCTTGTTAAATGATAGTGACTTTAGATCTTTTTGTAGTTGACTATATTTATATTCTTCCGAGGAGTTAATTTTATATCTTCTAGTTAGTCGCCAAATACGGTTAAGGAATCTATATTGACCTTCAACATCTGCTTGATCCCATTCTAAATCTTTTTCTGGAGGGGCTTTAAATAAAATAAACATTCTTGCTGTATCAGCTCCATACTTGTCAATTACCGTTGAAGGGTTGACTCCATTATATTTTGATTTTGACATCTTCTCAAAAAGTATATCTATTTGCTCACCAGTATTTTTTTCACAGGGTTCGCCATCTGTATTAACCTCTGATGGTTTTAGGTATTTACCTGTTAATCTATTTTTGTATGTTATTCCTTGTACCATGCCTTGTGTAAGAAGGTTTGCGAAGGGTTCTTTCTCTTCAAGCATCCCAAGATCATGTAATGCATGACTCATAAACCGTGAATAAAGTAGATGCAAAATCGCATGTTCAATACCACCTACATACTGGCTGACAGGCATCCATATGTTTTGACTTATTTTACTAAATGGTTCATTCTCGTTATTTGCATCTGTGTATCGAAGGAAATACCATGACGAGCACATAAATGTGTCCATCGTGTCTGTTTCTCTATAAGAGGGTTCTCCACATTTTGGACATAATGTTGATTTCCAGTCATCATATTTATCTAGTGGGCTAACTTTATTTTTGTCAATAATTGTTTGATCAGGTAATTTAATGGGAAGTTCCCGATAGTCAACAGCAACAGGACCACATTTTGGACAATTAACTATTGGTATCGGGCACCCCCAAAATCTTTGTCTGGATATTAACCAATCCCTCAATTTGAATTGTGTTTTGCTCTTTCCAAATCCTTTTTTTACAGCATCCGCTGTTATCTTTGATCTTGCTTCTTTTGAATTTAATCCGCTATATATTCCAGAGTTGAAAAGAATACCTTCTTCGGTATAGGCCTCTTTGAGTGGTGTATCAGTTTCTGTACCTTGATTATTAATAACAGACTTAATTTCTAAATTGTATTTCAGCGCGAAGATATAATCTCTATTATCATGTGCAGGTACTGCCATAACAGCGCCCGTTCCATAGTCAGCTAACACATAATCTGCAGTCCATAGCGGTATAGATTCTCCATTAATAGGGTTTATAACTGAAGTACCTAATGGGACACCATTTTTGGGTTTGTCTTCAGCAGTCCTTTCTATGATTGTCATAGAACTGACATCTAAACAGAATTGTTTTACTTCTTCTACATTGTCTATATGAGTTAGACTCGATAAGTCAGGATGTTCGGGGGATATTACTAGGTAGGTTGCTCCATGAATTGTATCTGGCCTAGTTGTAAAAACTTTAACTGTAATTCTTGGGTTATCACTAATCAGAAAATTAAACTCTGTTCCTACTGACTTGCCTATCCAGTTTTTTTGCATTGACTTTACTTTCTCTGGCCAATTGGGTAGACCTGTTAGGCCTTCCCTTAGTGATTCAGCGTATTCCGTAATTTTTAGAAACCATTGCTTTAGTTTTTTTCTTTCTACAATTGCTCCAGATCTCCACGATCTACCATTTGGATCGACTTGTTCATTTGCAAGAACGGTTTTATCTATTGGATCCCAATTAACAAGTGCTTCTTTTTGATAAGCAAGCCCCGAATTGTATAATTTGAGAAATATATATTGAGTCCATTTATAGTAATCTGGATTGCAGGTTGTTATTTCTCTATCCCAGTCAATAGATAGACCTAACCTTTTTAATTGCTTTTTCATTTGGGCAATATTTGTTTTTGTCCATATAGATGGATCTATATTTCTTTCAATAGCTGCATTTTCGGCAGGTAGTCCAAATGAATCCCAACCCATTGGATGGAGAACCGCAAAGCCTTGCATTCTTTGAAATCTTGCTATTACATCTGTTATTACATAATTTCTAACATGGCCCATGTGGAGGGTTCCAGATGGGTATGGAAACATAGAAAGTGCATAAAATCTTCCTTGGTGTTTTGTTGGCTGTTTTGTTTTGTCTAAACCAAGTTTTCTCCACTTAGATTGCCATGCCAATTCCAATCGGGACGGTTCATAACGATCTTCAGTTGTTGGGGAGGTTTGGTTTTTATTGGCCACTGAGATCGATCATGCATTTGGACAGTCTCATCGTCTGTGTAATAGATGATGAATTCTCTACACAGAATGAAAGATATAATAGCTATCACAGGGTTTTTTTTTGGTTCTGTAAGCTCTATCTCATCTTGTAATTGTCATGAATTTTGAATTTTGCAAATATCAAGGCCTCGGGAACGATTTCGTGATCATCAACTGTGTAAGCAATAATTTTGCCCTTTTGCCATTACAAGAGAATCCATCATTTATAACCAGTATCTGTGATAGGCGCTATGGGGTTGGTGCTGATGGTGTGATTTTCCTTACAGGTACAAAAGTCAATAACAAAATGGAGTACACAATAAGAATTTTCAACTCTGATGCAAGTGAAGCAGAAATGTGTGGGAATGGTATTCGCTGTATTTCGTCGTTTATTGCTACACAAATGTTTGAAGATAACCTATATGAAGCTGCGATAAACACTAAAGCTGGAATAATTAGCACAAAATATAATAATGATTCTTCTATTACCGTTGATATGGGCCAACCAATTTTAGACCCAAAATATATTCCAACTAACCTTGAGTTAGGTCATAGAGGCTTACCTGAGGGACGAATAACGATTGATCAGCATGTACTAGATATATCCTCCGTAGGAATGGGAAATCCTCATCTCATTGTCCATTTGCCTAGCTTAAATGATTTCCCTTTTGAAAGATGGGGCTCAATACTAGAGAAGCATGATTTGTTTCCCAAACAAACTAATGTACATTTTGTTCAAGTAAAAAACAGAAATCACTTACTTGTAAAAGTGTGGGAAAGAGGATGTGGACCAACACTAGCTTGTGGCACTGGAGCTTGTGCCGTTTTAGTCTCTTCTTATTTACTTGGGCTGGCACACTCCGAAGCTAAAGTAGAACTACCAGGTGGTTTACTAGATATTAAATGGAGTTCCCCTTCTGAATCAATTTATATGAAGGGTCCTGCCAAATTAGTTTATAAAGGACAATATAATCTTTAATTTGTATCTGCTTTAATCCTTCTACTATCCTCATGCTTAGGTCTCCGAACACGATATACCTAGATGCTTGTGCTACTACTCGCCCTCGCCAAGAAGTAGTTAATATAATATCTAGTGTAATGAAAGATCAATGGGGCAACCCGTCAAGTATTCACAGATTGGGAATAGATTCTACGGAAGTATTAGAAAGATCGCGTATTATTATTAGTGAACAATTAGGTTCAGACCGGGAAGATCTTATCTTCTGTTCTGGAGCTACTGAATCAGTACACCTCGCTTTACTTGGAGCCGCAAGTAAATACAACAAGGGTAGAGTGGTTATTTCGTCTGTTGAACATCCTTCTGTACAAGCAGCAGCTAACAAACTAGTAAAAGAAGGATGGGAATTGGCTACATGGCCCGTAGATTCAAAGGGTAGAGTTGATTTATCACATTTAGAACGTCTACTGAGTAATCCTACAAAAATTGTCTCGCTAATTTGGGGTCAAGGAGAGGTAGGCACTTTACAACCTATAGACATTATTGGTAAAGAATGCCGTTCTAGAAATATTACCTTTCATACCGATGCATCACAAGTTATGAGTTTTAGAACTATTAACTGGTCAACAATGTTTTGTGATCTTCTTAGTTTTTCATCTCATAAATTACAGGGACCAAAAGGAATAGGCCTTTTGCTTAAAAGAAAAGGAATATTTCATACAGATTTTAAGTTTAAGGCAGGAGGGGGACAACAGAATGATTTATGTGCTGGAACCGAACCTGTCGCCCTTATAGCTGGAATGGCCGAAGCTTTAAGAATTCTCTCAGTGCAATATAATCTCTTAAGTCTTAACAAGGAATCAGAACTGCAAAGAGTAGCATATCAGGCTAGTAAATTAAGACAGTTGATTAGTTGTATTCCTGGTACTATTATGACTGGTGATCAAGTTGAAAGAATTCCCCATCATATTTCCTTTCTAGCGAGTAATTCACAAGGAAAACCTTTAGATGGAAGGAGAATAGTCAGACAGCTTTCAGATAAGGGTATCTACATTAGTAGCGGTACCGCTTGTAAAGCATCTATTGTTTCGGATAGCGATATATTGAAAGCAATGAATATTGACAATATTTGGCTTAAGTCAGGATTGAGAATTAGTTTAGCTAATGAACTTAGTTCATCTGAACTTGAATATATATCAGATATGCTCAAATCTATAATTTTAGTGTAATATAGTAAATAAATTAATATTCTAATGAAAGACCTCCCAGCGGACTTGGCCTCGGCAGAGAATGAAATTTTTCTTTCTGTTGATAATATCCTAAAAGATAACAAAGCAACTCGAATATCTGTTGATATTAAATTTGAAGGTCTTAGAATAATGCCATTAGTTTTTCGACTAAGTTTTAAACTAGCTGAGGTAGGTCTTGAAAATGGTTTACTATGGATGGATGCCGGTTCTACGGCTTTGGCCAAGAGAGATGCACCCGATCTTGCACAAAATATATATGATGTTAGTAAACTTAAAAAAGGGAATTACTCAGATTTTAAACATGAAATACTTATTATTGTCTCACCACAGCATTTTGATTATGAGGAATTCTATGATATCTGTAATTATTACGGTGGGAAAATAATTATGGTTAATGGAAAACTTGAGGATTTTGCGGTAGGAATTGGTAGCGTTGCGCGAGAACGCAGAAAGGATTTTATCTCTTCATGGATTAATGCATATTGGTTGCAACCTTTAGATAAAGGCGCTCTTATGCATACATATCCTGATGATTGGTATATCTATACTTTAGATCAAACTGGCTATCGTTTCGTGGATAGATCCGACAAAAAACCAAACCCTGAGGAACTACTTGACTATTTATTGTAAACTAAATATATAGGATATAGTATTGCAACATATTTGATAGTTTGTTCAGTCTAGAATTATTCTGGTTATTAAGATAAATCCCTCTATATGCGATTCATAAATAAGAATAGTATATGTTTATTAGTTATTTCGGTTTCCTCAATATTTATCTATAAATTTTCACTAGTTCCTATCTTGATAACTAGTTTTAATGCTAGGTATCCAGAGCTCTATAGATTTAAGAGACAAATAAGGGACTATAAACAACTTACTACAGATAATAAATGTGAAGGATTACGTGCAAAATTTAAGGAGATTTTAGGAGCTAATTCATCCTCATGGAGTATTACTGTACTAGATGATCTGGGTCGTGTGAAGACTGAATTGAATGGTCTAATACCTAGAATACCAGCGTCGAATATGAAATTAGTAAGTTCTGCTTACGCATTGGATATCTTGGGACCTAGCTATCGAATGCAGACGGTGGTTTCTAAAACCTATTCAGGCGAATATGTAATTTCTGGTAGTGGTG
>QCKC01000020.1 GCA_003215635.1 Prochlorococcus sp. AG-409-J19 | reverse complement strand
GATTGGAGGATTTGAAGATAATTTGTTAGATGTAATCGATATTTTTTCGTTGGTTTTAGTTGATAAGGATGGACGTTTTGGAGCTGAAGGACTGCTATTTTCTTTCCCTGCACTAGGACGATTCAGTGTTTTTGGTTTTAAAGGGGTATTTGGTTGTATTGAATTAGCAATTTGGTTTTTATTGCTTGGTTTTGGAGCAGCGCTTGTGGAATTTGTTTTTTGAGGATTACTTGCTTTCTTAACAGAGAGAATGGTTTTGGTTGATTGTGGCTTGCTCTTAGGAGAACGTGGAGAATTTCCTTTAGAACCCAAGAGGTTTTTAATACGTTTCGCTTCTTCATCACTAATAGAACTGCTATGACTTTTTGCCGCAATCGATAGTTTGCTAGCGGCATCAAGCACATCTTTGTTCTCAAGGCCCAGGTCCTTGGAAAGCTCATAAATTCTGATTTTGCCGCTACTGGTCATTAAATAAAGTCTCCGGTCGGTCCAGGGATGAAGGTCCTAAAGGCTCCTTGTTTGGAAGGGGCCATAGTTTTTATCTTGCCTCAGCAGCTGAATCAATGGGAGAATTCAGCCGAAGTTGAAGCTCTTGTATAACGCTCTTAGTTATTTGGCAACGTAATGCCTTTTGCAAGCGTTTGCGTCGAATTGCCTCATTCAGACAGGTCTCTTGAAGGCATACATATGCTGACCGACCCATCCCTTCATTGAGGACTATCCCATCCTTGTGGTCTCTAATTACACGTAGAAGTTGTCTACGATCGATCAACTTCTGACAAGCAACACATCGACGAAGGACGATTTTCGAGTTCACCGGGTTCCATCCTCTGAGTTGGGAAGTTTAGTTTCTATTTCTGCAGATTCATTTTCTATTAAAGTTTGCATCTCATTTGGTTCATTATCTTCGGTTTTTAATTCACTACTGTTTTCTCCAGAGTATTCCTCAATATCTTGATCTTCGGGCAATGGATAGAGTTCTCTGAGACGTGCATCTTCCTCTGCACGGGCAGCTTGCTCAGCAGCCAGTCGTTCTTCTGCATCTCTTTGCAGGGCTTCCTCTTCTTCTCTTTGGGCAATTAATTCTGCAACAATTGAGTCTTCACTGGCTTGGTCGTACTCTTCAGAATTTTTAATGTCAATTTTCCATCCGGTGAGGCGAGCCGCTAATCGAACGTTTTGCCCCTCACGTCCAATAGCAAGACTTAGTTGGTCTGATGGAACAAGCACATGAGCATGCTGTCCTTCAGGGTCTACAAGTCTAACTATTTCAACTCTTGCAGGACTTAAAGAATTAGCGATGTATTGAGTGGGATCAGAAGACCAACGAATTACATCAATTTTTTCGCCACGAAGTTCATTAACAACTTGCTGTATACGAGATCCTCTCGCACCTATACATGCTCCTACAGGATCTACTTCACGTTCGATGCTATCGACTGCAACTTTTGTTCTAGGACCAACAGCGCGAGAGGGTGGATTTGCCTCGCGCGCTACAGCAACAATCCTTACTGATCCTTCTTGAATTTCAGGTACTTCGTTTTCGAATAGGTATACAACAAGACCAGCATTGGACCTGCTAACAAATAATTGCGGACCTCGTCTTGGTATTTCGCTAACTTCTTTCAGAAATACTTTAAATGTGGCATTGGCTCTGTAGTTGTCATTCGGTAGCTGATCTCGTCTTGGTAATTCTGCTTCAACTTCGGGACGACCAAGTCCAGAACTAACAGCCATGATTACTGATTGGCGTTCAAAACGAATCACTCGAGCAGTTAAAACAGGATCCTCAAGATCTGCAAATTCTTCTTGAATCATTCTGCGTTGTTGATCTCGCAATTTTTGCGCAAGCACTTGTTTGGTGGTTGCCGCAGCCATTCGTCCAAACTCTTCTTTTTCTGGGGTTACATCTAGGACTACAGTGTCACCAGTTTGAGCATCTTCAGCTACCTGCATTACTTCGGAGAGAGCAATTTGATGGTCTTCACTCTCTACATCTTCAACAATAATTTTGCTTGCGAGGACTCTATATCCTTCTTCTTCTAGATCCAGGCCAACATCGAAATTGCTAAAATATTCCTCCTCAAAAGGATCATCACTGATACCTAAGTAAAGTGTTCTTCTATACCTTTCATAGCCTTTTAAGAGAGCTTCACGTAGTGCAGCTTCAACAACTTGTGAGGGGAGTTTTTTCTCCTCACTGATGTCTTCTATAAGGTTATTGAGGCCAGGGAGTAGAACTAATGCCATCGAGGATGGGAAGGTTGTAAATTTGCTTAAAGCGTTGGTTTTAAATGATTTGGTTAACCTGTTGAAGTGGTTAGTTTTACAGAAATCACTGAATTAATAGGGATTGTTTTAAGTCGTCCTTTGATATTGATCTGTAACTCGTCTTTTGATTTCTCATTAAGCAGACCAGCCAAATGAACTTGAGATTGGCTTTCCTTATCGAAGGTCAGAACCTCTACAGGAAAACCTTTAAAGGTTTGAAACTCTCTATCAGTATTCAGTTCTTCAGTAATACCTGGGCTGCTTATCTCAAGAACATAAGCCTGAGTAATTAATTCGGAGGCTTCAATTGCTTCTCCCATAGGGATGCTGAAACTTGCGCAATCATCTAGAGAAACGTCTTCACCCCCCAGATGTCGGATTTGCACCTGCATTGTGATGGGTGTCTTATTAGTGAGTAAATGCACACCACAAAGATGGAACCCATGGCTCAAGGCTGTAGTTGATGCAAGTGACTCCAATTCAGGAAGAGTTGGATGGGGCAAGAGGCAAGAACTGATCGGACTCTTGGCCCGACCGGTATCCGAGTTGACTTGCCTCCGCTAGGAGGTACCCGCCAGGCACCTAACCAATCTAGGTGATGACGGCTCTTTTGCACTGACTTAAGCAGGCAAATCTTGTTTTCAGGAAAATCTGAACTTGCTCTGGATTATTGGTATTTCAGATTGAAAAAGGTTTTTGTTGATTAATCATCATTAAAAAACATCACTTACTGAAGGTCCGTTCATAGGATCCATATGAATGTGATTCGGTTTTTTGGTTTCCTATTTAGCTCTCTTTTTTTCAGCATTGCTGTTTGCGATTATTTCAATTACGGAGCCTTGTTTTGCTGAATTGTCTGCTGATTCTGGAGTGTCTCATAGTTTTGTTGCTGATGCCGTTAGAAACGTTGCACCTGCTGTGGTCAGAATTGATACAGAGAGAACTGTTCAAAGGGAGCCTTATGATCCGACTTTGATTGATCCTTTACTTAGAGATCTTTTGGGTGAACCAACAATTGGACCTGAGAGAGAAAGAGGACAAGGCTCAGGAATAGTAATAGATGAAAATGGTTTGATTCTTACTAATGCACATGTAGTTGAAAGAGCTGATCAAGTCAATGTGACACTTGCTGATGGTGGACAGGAAGATGGACATGTAATTGGAACAGATACAGTCACTGACCTTGCTTTAGTTCGATTGGATGCAAATTCTGCTCCATCGCCTGCCCCATTAGGCGATTCGGAAGCTCTTGCAGTTGGAGATTGGGCGATTGCTCTTGGGACTCCTTATGGCTTAGAACGGACAGTAACGCTTGGTATTGTGAGCAGCCTTCATCGCAACATAAATAGTCTGGGCTTCTCGGATAAGAGACTTGATCTAATTCAAACCGATGCTGCTATTAATCCTGGTAATTCAGGAGGGCCATTAGTCAATGGGGTAGGACAAGTTATAGGAATTAATACGTTGGTTCGATCTGGGCCTGGGGCTGGACTTGGTTTTGCTATCCCAATTAATTTGGCAAAAAGAGTTGCTGAGCAACTTTTAACAAATGGGGAGGTTATACATCCTTACTTAGGTTTGCAATTAATACCTCTCACGGCTCGCATTGCTAAGGAACATAATCAAAATCCCAATTCTTTAGTTGAATTACCAGAACGCTCCGGTGCGCTTATTCAGACAGTCCTTCCAGATAGTCCCGCGGAATTAGCCGGATTAAGGAGAGGAGACTTGATAATCGCTATTGGTGATGTAGAAGTTCTTGATCCCCAAATTTTGTTGGAAACGGTTGATCAATCCGAGTTAGGCATTGGGTTGAATCTCAAAATCATTCGTAATGGAGAAATGCAATTGATATCTGTCAAACCTGAGGCTTTGCCAGATATAGGTTGAAGGCCTGTTAGGTTCTTGCAGAGTTTTTAGTACATATGGAAGACGTTCAAACACAAATGAAATTGGCGGTAGCTAACGCCGCAGTGGATCAGATTCAAGATGGAATGATTCTTGGACTTGGTTCAGGATCAACAGCAGCTTTAATGATTAAGGCTTTAGGAGCAAAATTGGCTAGTGGCGAATTCTCAGAAGTTATCGGCGTGCCTACTTCTTTTCAGGGTGAGGTGCTAGCTGCAGAATTAGGAATTCCTTTGACTAATTTAAATGCGGTTAATCGGATTGATTTGGCTATTGATGGAGCAGATGAAGTTGACCCATCTTTTAATTTGATCAAAGGTGGTGGCGCATGCCATGTACAAGAGAAACTTGTAGCTAGCCTTTCTGAAAGATTTGTAGTTGTAGTTGATTCTTCAAAAATTGTTGAACGACTGAATTTGGAATTTCTTTTACCAGTAGAAGTCTTACCTGGAGCTTGGAAACAAGTTGAGACTGAATTGTTAAAGCTTGGTGGTAGTTCGGTTCTTAGGATGGCTCAATTTAAGGCAGGTCCAGTAGTTACAGATCAGGGTAATCTTGTTTTAGATGTTAAATTTTCACAAGGTATTCATGACCCTCGTAAACTCGAGATGAATATAAATAATATTCCTGGTGTTTTAGAGAATGGGTTATTTATTGATTTAGTAGATGAAGTTTTGGTAGGTGAAATAAATTCTGGTGTGGTTGGTGTAAAAAAATTGGAAGCTATAAATTAACTTTCAGATATTCTAATTTTCACTGACTCCGAATGGCTATATAAACCTTCGCTTTTGGCCAGTAATTCTATTTCTCTCGAAGTTGCCCTAAGAGATTTTTCGTTGAATTCTATTAATGAGGTATTTTTTAGAAATGTCTCAACACATAAAGCACTACTAAAGCGAGCTGTCCCGCAAGTTGGAAGAGTATGATTGGGTCCTGCTAAATAGTCTCCTACTGCTTCTGGAGTCCAGGGCCCTATGAAAATTGCTCCGGCATTATTTATATCTTTTGTCAAAGAAGATGGGTTCTCTGTAAGTAGCTCAAGATGTTCTGGCGCGAATTGATCACTTAATTTGCAACAATCTGATAGATAGCTGCAAATAATTATCAACCCCCAATTATTTAGAGATTCTTTGCAAATTTCTGCGCGAGGGTGTTTTTCTAATTGTCTGTTTAACTCTTTTGGTAATTTGATGGCAAGATCTTCATTGGTTGTAATTAGTATTGCAGCAGCAAGAGGATCGTGTTCCGCTTGAGCTAATAGGTCTGCTGCTACATGGGTTAATTTGGCAGTCTGGTCTGCAATGATTAAAATTTCACTTGGACCTGCCAATGAATCAATTCCGACTTTCCCATAAACAGATTTCTTTGCAAGTGTTACATATAAATTTCCTGGACCAGTAATAACATCAACTTTAGGGATTGATTCTGTTCCATATGCCAACGCACCGATAGCTTGAGCTCCGCCAATTCTTATCACTTTTTTAATATTACTAATGAAAGCAGCTGCAAGGACGGTTTGATTTATCTGACCATCTTTGCCAGCTGGTGAAGTCATAATTAGTTGATCGACACCAGCAACTTTTGCAGGGATTGCGTTCATTAAAACAGTACTTGGATAAGAAGCTCTACCTCCAGGGATATAGATACCAGCTTTTTCTACGGGTTTCCATCGGCGGCCTAATTTTTCACCATGAATGCCTTCTAAAGCTAGATCTTTTGGGAGCTGTTGTTTATGGAAATTTGTGATACGTGCGTGGGCTACTTTCAGTGCGGCTTGAATCTCTGTAGGAGTGTTGATCCATGCTTCTTCCAGCTCATCTTTTTCAATAGTTAATGGAATTGGTTCAAATCCATCAAATTTCTTAGTGAATTTAATGAGAGCTTTGTCTCCGTTGGTCCGCACTTCGTCGATTATTTCTTCAACAGTTTTGACTGCTATAAGTTGATTTTCACTTGTTGTTCGGTTGGAGATTCTTTCTAGTTCTCTAAGAGCTTTTGAGAGATCCCTTATGCAGCGCATTTGAATATCAGAGGTTTGTGATGTGTTGTGGTCCTTTTGTTTGGGGCTCAAAACCTTTATCCTCAACCTTATGTATACAAGTTAGAGCCTGAACTATTTTGCAGTTTCCTGCATTTTGGAAACTCTATCGAGACTTGGTGAGTTATTGTTGACCATTAACCAATAGAACATCCGGCTCAGTGGCCAATAACAAGTCTTCCAAGAAGCGGGTTCTGATCGCAGAACGAAACCGTTTAGAGAACAAAGCATATAAATCTGCATTGCGTACGCTAATGAAGCGATGCTTCACTGCTTGTTCAGAATATCTGCAGAAGCCTGGAGATCAGGCTAAGGAGTCTGTTCAGCTCAGTGCAAATTTAGCTTTCAGCAAGATTGATAAAGCAGTTAAGAGAGGGGTTTTGCATCGTAATAGTGGTGCAAATCAGAAATCTCGTTTGAGCGCAGCGGTTAAACAGGCTTTAGAGCCCACAACTTCGAATTAAAACTAGTTTATTTATTCACCTTACATAACATCTACGATTTCTAATCAACTAGAATTTTATAGATAGTAAATTTGAGGGCTTTTTCCAAGCAAAATGTCTTTAGATGATCTGATAGATAGTCATTGTCATATTGTCTTCCCAAACTTCAAGGATGATATTGATGAAGTTGCTTATCGTTGGCGGGAAGCAGGAATTGTTGGTTTGATCCATGCCTGTGTTGAGCCTTCTGAAATTCCTCTTATCAAAGATTTGGCAGACAAATTTCCTGAAATGAGGTATTCCGTTGGTGTTCATCCTTTAGATACAAAGCATTGGCAGGATGAGACTGCCTCAATTTTGAGGATTGCTGCAGAAGAAGATTCCCGAGTAGTAGCAATAGGTGAATTGGGATTAGATTTATTTAAAGATTCCAATATTGCTGAACAACTATCTGTTTTACGCCCTCAGCTTGATTTGGCGGTTGATCTTGATTTGCCAGTCATTATTCATTGCAGAGAAGCCTCCCAGCCAATGCTGTTGGAATTGTCTAGAAGGGAAAAAGAAGGACGCTGCCCTCGAGGAGTCATGCATTGTTGGGGTGGAGATGTTCATGAAATGCAAGCCTTTCTGGATTTAGGTTTTTACATAAGTTTTAGTGGAACGGTGACCTTCGCTAAAGCAAAAAACATCCAGGAATGTGCCAGGCAAGTTCCAGAAAATAAAATGCTGGTCGAAACAGATTGTCCTTTTTTAGCCCCTACTCCTTTCAGAGGGAAACGAAATGAGCCGGCGTATGTAGAGGCAGTTGCTTGTAAAGTGGCTGAGCTTAGGGGCGAGACTTTCTCTGATGTAGCTCGAAAGACGACCTTAAATGCAAGAAATTTGTTTGGTCTAAGTTAATTTCAAAAAATTTGCTACTTATAATTTGCTTAAAGTGTAGGATAGGGAATTGGCCTGGTTATGGCGTGGTTACTTCTGCGGCTTTGCCTCCAGAAGAGTCCATCCCTTCGGTGCATTGCCGACGACATCAGCATTAATCCAATTCCATTGCTCCCTTTTTAGGAGTTTTCCTCCTTGTACATAGAAGGTAGTGCCTTGTAAAAGGTGATTGGATTTGGCATTAATGACCTTCTGGTAAAGCCAGGTCTTTTGTCCCCACTTTTCAACTGCAGGATTACGCATGAGCAGCAGCGCGATTCAGGTTGCAAAGACTGCAACCTATTTGCCAGATCTTGTTGAGGTTCAGAGGGCAAGTTTTAAATGGTTCCTAGACAAGGGTTTAATTGAGGAGCTTGATAGCTTTTCTCCTATTACTGATTACACGGGGAAATTAGAACTGCATTTTGTTGGCACCGAATACCGTCTGAAGCGACCCCGCCATGATGTTGAAGAAGCAAAGAGACGGGATGCGACTTTTGCTTCTCAAATGTATGTAACTTGTCGCTTGATCAATAAAGAAACGGGAGAGATCAAAGAACAAGAGGTTTTCATTGGTGAGCTGCCATTGATGACGGAAAGAGGCACTTTTATTATTAACGGAGCAGAAAGAGTTATTGTTAATCAGATTGTTAGGAGTCCAGGGGTATATTTTAAAGATGAACAGGATAAAAATGGACGACGTACATATAATGCAAGTGTAATCCCTAATAGAGGAGCCTGGCTTAAATTTGAAACAGATAAGAATGATCTTTTACATGTTCGAGTAGATAAAACAAGAAAAATAAATGCTCATGTTCTAATGAGAGCAATGGGGCTGTCTGATAACGATGTTATAGATAAGCTTCGCCACCCTGAATATTATAAGAAATCAATTGATGCCGCTAATGAGGAAGGGATCAGTTCAGAAGATCAGGCTTTGCTTGAGCTCTATAAGAAATTAAGACCAGGAGAGCCGCCTTCTGTAAGTGGAGGACAGCAACTTTTACAAACCAGATTCTTTGATCCTAAAAGATACGACTTAGGGAGAGTTGGACGTTACAAAATTAATAATAAATTGCGTTTGACTATTCCTGATAGTGTTAGGACACTTACTCATGAAGATGTTTTATCTACGCTTGACTATTTAATTAATCTAGAGCTTGATGTTGGTGGAGCTAGTCTTGATGACATTGATCATCTTGGTAATCGTAGAGTTCGTTCTGTTGGGGAACTTCTTCAAAACCAAGTTCGTGTAGGCCTGAACAGGTTAGAGAGAATTATTAAAGAAAGGATGACAGTTGGGGAAACCGATTCTTTAACACCAGCTCAATTAGTTAATCCAAAACCTCTTGTAGCTGCAATTAAGGAATTCTTTGGCTCGAGTCAATTGAGTCAATTTATGGATCAAACCAATCCACTTGCTGAACTGACGCATAAAAGGCGTATTTCTGCATTAGGTCCCGGAGGACTTACTCGCGAAAGAGCTGGGTTTGCGGTTAGGGACATTCATCCTTCGCATTATGGCCGCTTATGTCCCATTGAAACTCCTGAAGGTCCTAATGCAGGTTTGATTAACTCATTGGCAACTCATGCAAGGGTTAATCAGTATGGCTTTATTGAAACTCCATTTTGGAAAGTAGAAGAAGGCCGTGTGCTTAAAGAAGGTGATCCTATTTATCTTTCTGCAGATCTAGAAGATGAATGTCGTGTTGCACCTGGTGACGTTGCCACAGATAGCGATGGAATTATTTTGGCGGATTTAATTCCCGTTAGGTATCGTCAAGATTTTGAAAAAGTACCTCCAGAGCAAGTTGATTACGTCCAATTGTCTCCGGTACAGGTGATTTCTGTTGCAACTTCTTTGATCCCTTTCCTTGAACATGATGATGCTAATAGAGCATTGATGGGATCAAATATGCAACGCCAAGCAGTTCCTTTACTTAGACCAGAACGCCCATTGGTGGGAACAGGTCTTGAAACTCAAGTTGCAAGAGATTCAGGAATGGTTCCTATTTCTCGTGTCAATGGAGAGGTTGTATTTGTAGATGCAACAGCAATTGTTGTGCGCGATGAAGAGGGGAATGAGCACACTCATTACTTGCAGAAATATCAACGCTCAAATCAAGATACCTGTTTGAATCAGCGTCCAATTGTTACTCAGGGAGAGAATGTTGTTTCCGGTCAAGTTTTGGCAGATGGTTCGGCTTGTGAAGGTGGAGAAATTGCACTTGGGCAGAATGTTTTGGTGGCATATATGCCTTGGGAAGGCTACAATTATGAGGATGCAATCCTGGTTAGTGAAAGATTAGTAACAGATGATTTGTATTCTTCAGTTCATATAGAAAAGTATGAGATTGAAGCTAGACAGACCAAGCTTGGTCCTGAAGAAATTACACGTGAAATTCCTAATATTGCTGAAGATAGTTTAGGCAATTTGGATGAGATGGGTATAATTCGTATAGGTGCTTTTGTTGAGAGTGGAGATATTTTAGTGGGAAAAGTAACTCCTAAAGGTGAATCTGACCAGCCACCTGAAGAGAAATTACTACGAGCAATTTTTGGTGAGAAGGCTAGAGATGTTAGAGACAATTCATTGAGAGTTCCAAATACCGAAAGAGGAAGAGTGGTTGATGTTCGCATCTATACAAGAGAGCAGGGTGATGAACTCCCTCCTGGTGCAAATATGGTAGTCAGAGTTTATGTTGCGCAACGACGAAAAATCCAAGTCGGCGATAAAATGGCAGGGAGACATGGAAATAAAGGAATTATTAGTAGAATTCTTCCAAGAGAAGATATGCCATATCTCCCAGATGGAACTCCAGTAGATATTGTTTTGAATCCTTTGGGAGTACCTAGTCGTATGAATGTTGGTCAGGTATTTGAATGTCTAATGGGTTGGGCAGCTGCAAATCTTGATTGCCGTGTAAAAGTAGTTCCTTTTGATGAAATGTATGGAGCAGAAAAGTCACAGCAAACAGTAGAAGCTTACTTAAAAGAAGCGGCTAAGCAACCTGGGAAAGAATGGGTATACGATCCTGATAATCCAGGAAAACTTCAATTAATAGATGGTCGTTCAGGCGAACCTTTTGATCAGCCAGTTACCGTTGGCTATGCACAAATCCTGAAATTAGTACATTTAGTTGATGATAAGATCCATGCAAGGTCAACAGGACCATATTCATTAGTTACTCAACAACCTTTAGGAGGCAAGGCTCAGCAGGGAGGTCAGAGATTAGGTGAGATGGAAGTATGGGCTCTTGAGGCCTATGGCGCTGCATATACCCTTCAAGAGTTGCTAACAGTCAAATCAGATGACATGCAGGGTCGAAATGAGGCTTTGAATGCAATTGTCAAAGGCAAGCCCATACCTAGACCAGGAACCCCTGAGTCTTTCAAAGTATTGATGAGAGAACTTCAGTCTTTGGGCTTGGATATCGCTGTCTACACCGATGAAGGGAAGGAAGTAGATCTTATGCAAGACGTCAATCCGCGGAGAAGTACGCCTAGCAGACCAACCTATGAATCTCTTGGAGCTTCTGATTATGACGAGGATTAATTAATTATTTATCCCCCTTTTATTTCTCTCTCAATTAAACCTCAAAGTTACTAGTTCATGACAAACAGCAATCTCCGAACTGAGAATCATTTCGATTACGTCAAGATTACTCTTGCTTCACCTGACCGGGTAATGGAGTGGGGACAAAGAACCTTGCCCAATGGTCAAGTTGTTGGAGAAGTAACTAAACCAGAAACAATTAATTATCGAACACTAAAGCCTGAGATGGATGGCTTGTTTTGTGAAAAGATATTCGGTCCTTCTAAAGATTGGGAGTGTCATTGTGGAAAGTATAAGCGAGTAAGACATCGTGGAATTGTTTGTGAAAGATGTGGTGTTGAAGTTACAGAAAGCAGAGTTCGTCGACATCGCATGGGCTTTATTAAATTAGCCGCGCCTGTATCACATGTTTGGTATCTAAAGGGTATACCAAGTTATGTGGCAATATTGTTAGATATGCCGCTTCGTGATGTTGAGCAGATTGTTTATTTTAATTGTTATGTTGTTTTAGATCCTGGTGACCATAAGGATTTAAAATATAAACAACTCCTTACAGAAGATGAATGGCTTGAGATCGAAGATGAAATATATGCAGAGGATTCAACAATTGAAGCTGAACCAGTTGTAGGAATAGGAGCAGAGGCACTTAA
This sequence comes from Prochlorococcus sp. AG-409-J19, assembly GCA_003215635.1. Lineage (GTDB taxonomy): Bacteria > Cyanobacteriota > Cyanobacteriia > PCC-6307 > Cyanobiaceae > AG-409-J19. The sequence continues at coordinate 9,857 of QCKC01000020.1, read as the reverse complement.
ACAATTACTTGAAGATCTTGATTTGGATCAAGTAGCTGAGCAATTGCGAGAAGACATTGCTAGCAGCAAGGGTCAAAAACGAGCAAAGCTTATTAAACGTCTTCGAGTTATTGATAATTTTATAGCTACTAATGCCAGTCCAGATTGGATGGTATTGGATGCAATTCCTGTAATTCCTCCGGATTTGAGACCAATGGTTCAACTTGATGGGGGTCGTTTTGCAACATCAGATTTAAATGATCTTTATCGCAGGGTAATTAATAGAAATAATCGCCTTGCTAGGTTGCAAGAGATTTTAGCCCCAGAGATTATTGTTAGGAATGAAAAACGCATGCTTCAGGAAGCTGTAGATGCCTTGATAGATAATGGGAGAAGAGGAAGAACAGTTGTAGGAGCTAATAATCGTCCGTTGAAATCTTTAAGCGATATTATTGAAGGAAAACAAGGACGTTTTCGCCAGAATCTTCTTGGAAAGCGTGTTGATTATTCAGGAAGATCAGTTATTGTTGTTGGTCCAAAGTTAAAGATGCATCAATGTGGATTGCCTAAAGAGATGGCAATTGAATTGTTCCAACCTTTTGTAATCCATAGACTTATTCGTCAAAATATTGTTAACAACATTAAAGCAGCTAAGAAGTTAATCCAACGAGCTGATGACGAAGTTATGCAAGTTTTGCAAGAGGTGATAGAAGGTCATCCAATTCTCTTGAATCGAGCACCGACTCTTCATCGTTTAGGTATTCAAGCTTTTGAACCAAAGCTAGTTGACGGTAGAGCTATTCAATTGCATCCACTTGTCTGTCCTGCTTTTAACGCTGACTTTGATGGGGACCAAATGGCTGTGCATGTTCCCTTGGCAATTGAGGCTCAAACTGAGGCAAGAATGCTAATGCTTGCCAGCAACAACATCCTTTCACCTGCGACAGGAGATCCAATTGTTACTCCTTCTCAGGATATGGTTCTTGGTTCTTACTACCTCACTGCCTTGCAACCTGATGCGGCTCGTCCTGAATTTGGCAATAGGTCTAAGACTTTTGCGGGATTAGAAGATGTTATTCATGCATTTGAGGACAAACGAATTAATCTTCATGATTGGATTTGGGTTCGATTTAATGGAGAAGTAGAAGATGAAGAAGAGCTTGAGTCACCCCTAGTTGCAGAGACACTCGAAGATGGCACTCGTTTCGAACAGTGGACTTTTCGACGAGATCGATTGGATGCAGATGGAGGCTTGATTAGTAGATATATCCTTACCACAGTTGGACGTGTGGTAATGAATCACACAATTATTGATGCAGTTTCAGTGACGTAGTTCTCAAATTAAATCCAAATTTATTTTTTCATTGCTCTCTAACTTTCTTACCACCTCCTGATGACTTCTTCCACTCCTAAATCTCGCAAATCTACTAGTAAGTCAGCTAAGGGTTCAAGATCGGGAAAGGCTTCAAAGGCTTCAAAGGCTAGAGCATCAAAGAAGAAAGCACTTCAGGTAAGTAAACCTCCATTAGCAAAGACCCCTCCTCCATTTCGCAATAGGGTTGTGGATAAAAAAGGATTGAAGCAGCTGGTTGCATGGGCATATAAAACTCATGGGACAGCTGCTACAGCATCAATGGCAGATAATTTAAAAGATCTTGGTTTTAGATACGCTACTCAGGCTGCTGTTTCAATTTCAGTAGATGATCTAAAAGTACCTAAGGCCAAGCAAGATTTACTTGGACAGGCTGAGGAACAAATTACAGCAACCGAGGAATGTTATCGACTTGGAGAAATTACTGAAGTTGAGCGTCATACCAAGGTTATTGATACCTGGACAGAAACTAATGAAAGGTTGGTTGATGCCGTTAAAAAGAATTTCAATCAGAACGACCCACTTAACTCTGTTTGGATGATGGCTAATTCCGGTGCACGTGGAAACATGTCCCAGGTTCGCCAGTTAGTTGGAATGCGGGGATTAATGGCTAATCCCCAAGGCGAAATTATTGACTTGCCAATTCGCACAAACTTTAGGGAAGGTTTAACAGTTACCGAGTATGTAATTTCATCTTATGGTGCCCGAAAAGGACTTGTTGATACAGCTCTCCGGACAGCAGATTCAGGTTATTTAACCCGACGCTTAGTAGATGTTGCGCAAGATGTAATTGTTAGAGAAGAAGATTGCGGTACTTCCCGAGGAATAGTTATTAGAGCTGAGGATGGACGTTTTGGAAATCGTTTAGTTGGTCGTTTAACAGGTGAGCAAATTCTTGATAGCGAGGGTCAGGTTTTAGCTGAGAGAGATAAAGAAATTGATCCTCAACTTTCTAAAAAACTCGAGAAATCAAATATCCCTGCAGTTAAGGTTAGATCCCCTCTGACTTGTGAGGCTAATCGTTCAGTTTGTAGAAAGTGTTATGGATGGGCACTCGCACATAACGAACTTGTTGATCTGGGAGAGGCTGTAGGAATTATTGCTGCTCAGTCAATTGGGGAACCTGGGACACAGTTGACTATGAGGACTTTCCATACGGGAGGGGTTTCGACTGCTGAAACAGGTGTTGTCCGTTCAACTCTGGCAGGCAAAGTGGAGTTTGGTCCGAAAGCAAAAGTTCGTGGTTATCGCACCCCTCACGGTGTTGAAGCTCAGCAGTCTGAAGTTGATTTTACGCTGACAATTAAACCTTCAGGAAAAGGACGTGCTCAGAAGATTGAAATAACTAATGGTTCGTTGTTATTTGTTGAGCATGGACAGGATATTGATGCTGACGTGACAGTTGCCCAAATCGCAGCCGGAGCAGTTAAAAAGAGTGTAGAGAAGGCAACTAAAGATGTTATTTGTGATTTAGCGGGCCAGGTTCGTTATGAAAGTGTAATTCAACCGAAAGAAGTTACTGATAGACAAGGGAACATCACTCTAAAAGCACAACGTTTAGGTCGACTTTGGGTATTAGCCGGAGATGTTTATAATTTGCCCCCAAATGCGCAACCTGCTGTTCAAGGAAATGTTCCTGTAAAGGAAGGACAGGTAATGGCGGAAGCTAGCCAAGCTAGTGAGTTTGGAGGAGAAGTTCGTTTGAGAGATTCTATTGGAGATTCCCGCGAAGTACAGATTGTTACTACTTCGATGACTCTGAAGGATTTCAAGCTTTTAGGAGAGTCAACTCACTCTGGTGAGATTTGGCATCTAGAGGCTAAAGATGGAACTCGCTATCGCTTAAATACAATTCCAGGGAGCAAGATTGGTACAGGTGAAGTAGTCGCTGAACTAGCAGATGATCGGTTTAAAACTCAGACTGGGGGATTAGCTAAATTTGCTCCCGGCTTATCAATTAAGAAGGCAAGATCTGCTAAGAATGGATTTGAAGTTAGTAAGGGAGGGACATTGTTATGGGTTCCACAGGAAACCCATGAAATTAATAAGGATATCTCTTTGCTTATGATTGAGGATGGCCAGTGGATTGAAGCAGGCACAGAAGTTGTTAAAGATATTTTTAGTCAAACAGCAGGGATTGTTACTGTTACTCAAAAGAATGATATTCTCCGTGAAATTATTGTCCGTAATGGCAGCTTCCATCTTTCTAAAGATACAAAAGCTATCGAGCGTTTTATGGGTGAAGGCCAAATGGTAAACCCTGGGGAAACTATTGCAAAAGGAATCTCTTCTGAATCGATAGTTTTTGTCCAATCTGTTGAGACACCTCAGGGTTCTGGTTTGTTGCTTCGTCCAGTTGAAGAATATACGATTCCTGATGAAGCTCAATTGCCTGAACTTTTACATGTTAAACAATTAAAAGGTCCTCATCTTGGTTTAAAAGCAACTCAAAGACTTGCATTTAAAGATGGAGAGTTGATTAAGTCTGTTGAGGGGGTTGAACTATTAAAAACTCAATTAAGTCTAGAGACTTTTGAAACAACACCTCAAATGACTGTAGATGTTGAATCAGTTCCTGATAAGAGGTCGAAAAGTGTGGATAGGTTACGTCTTGTGATTCTTGAGACTATTCTTGTTAGAAGAGATACCGTATCTGACTCTAGCCATGGCTCCACACATACAGAACTTCAAGTAGAAGATGGTCAAACAGTTAAAGCAGGAGATGTTGTTGCTACTACACAAATTTTATGTAAAGAAAAAGGGATAGCACAGCTTCCTATTGTGCAAGATGGTGATCCTATTCGTAGGCTGATTGTAGAAAGGAAAGAGGATACAACAACAATTAAAACTAATAGTGCTCCGTTAGTAAAAGTTGGAGAAAGATTAGTTGATGGTGAATTGATTGCGAAAGAACAACCTATAGATTGTTGTGGAGAAGTTGAGTCTGTGGATGGCAATTCCATTACTTTGAGAATTGGTCGACCTTATATGGTTTCTCCTGATTCAGTACTTCATGTAAAAGATGGAGATTTAGTTCAGCGTGGAGATGGATTGGCACTTCTTGTATTTGAGCGTCAAAAAACGGGAGACATTGTTCAAGGTTTACCTCGCATTGAAGAATTGCTTGAAGCTCGCCGACCTCGAGAATCAGCTATCCTTTGCAAAAAGACCGGAATTGTTGATATCAAGCAAGGTGAAGACGATGATTCAATAACAGTCACAGTTATTGAATCTGATGATGCTATTGAAGAGTACCCTATTCTTCTAGGTAGAAATGTGATGGTTAGTAATGGCCAAGAGGTAAATGCTGGTGAATTCTTAACTGATGGACCTGTTAATCCTCATGAGCTTCTTGACTGCTTCTTTAGTGATCTTCGCGATAAAAAGCCTTTGATGGAAGCAGCTCAGGAGGCAATAGCGAAATTACAGCATCGTTTGGTTAGTGAAGTCCAAAATGTTTATAAGTCACAAGGTGTTTCTATTGACGATAAACATATCGAAGTAATTGTCAGACAGATGACTAGTAAGGTCCGTATTGAAGATGCGGGAGACACTACTCTTCTTCCTGGCGAATTGATTGAATTGCGTCAGGTTGAGGATACAAATCAGGCAATGGCTATAACCGGCGGTGCACCTGCAGAGTTCACTCCTGTTCTGCTGGGCATTACAAAGGCTTCTTTGAATACAGATAGCTTTATTTCAGCCGCTTCTTTCCAAGAAACCACAAGGGTTCTTACTGAGGCCGCAATTGAAGGTAAGAGTGATTGGCTCAGAGGTTTAAAAGAAAATGTAATTATTGGTCGATTAATTCCTGCTGGAACAGGTTTTGGAGGGTTTGTTGAAGAACTACGAGCAGAGGCGGGACCTCATCCTGACATTTTGGCAGAGGAGTCAGCTGGTTATAGACGCATGCAGAATTTGAGACCTGATTACACAGTAGAGATGCCAGCATCTCCTGCCGCAAAGCTAACAGCTGTGCTTGATGATCCAAGTGATGAGGATCTCGAAGCTACTCGAAGTAGGCATGGAATTGATGGAACAGCAAGTAATTTTGCTGCTTTTACTAGACCAACTGGCGAAAATGACTTACTAGAGGAACAGTTGCCTGATCCTGCAGCCTTAGAGGGTTTGCAAGAAGAGGGACTTCTCTCAGATGAGTAAAAGCTTATTTAAGCTTGTCACTAACCAGTATCAATTGGTTATTCCCTGATCTCTTTTGATTAAGTTCTAGATCGATGCTTCAACCAACAATTATCCCCAAGAGAAAGCTACCTCGCTATGGATTTCATTTTCATATTGAAAGATTAAATGGACGTATGGCAATGATTGGTTTTATAGGTTTGATTTTAGTTGAAATAAAATTAGGTCATGGCATTTTGATTTGGTAATTCTTTAGGCTTATGATTTCATTAGCTAAAGGTGTTCTGTTAGGAAAGGGTTTACAAGAATTAGAGAAATGGGCCTTGTCTGAAGGTCAGCAACAATTTAGAGGGCGGCAATTACATGAATGGTTATATAGAAAAGGTGCTAAAACAATAGATTCAATAAGTGTTCTGCCAAAGAATTGGCGCAATGACTTGAATCATCGTGGTATAGAGGTTGGAAGACTTAAGGTTATAAAAAACTTTGTTGCTATAGATGGCACACATAAGCTTTTGATTGAGACAGATGATTCTGAAACCTTCGAGGCAGTAGGAATACCCTCAGAGAATCGCCTGACGGTTTGTGTATCTAGTCAGGTTGGATGTCCTATGGGTTGTTGTTTTTGTGCGACAGGGAAAGAAGGATTACAGCGATCATTAGAAACTCATGAAATTGTTGATCAGGTTTTAAGTATCCGTGAGGTAATGGAGCGTCGCCCTTCTCATATAGTTTTTATGGGGATGGGAGAACCATTGTTAAATATTGAGTCGGTACTTCGAGCAATTCGCTGTTTAAATAGTGATTTAGGAATTGGTCAAAGAAAAATTACTGTTAGTACCGTTGGTGTAATAAATACTCTGCCAAAATTAGCGGAGATGTCTATGGAGATACTAGGAAGAGTACAATTTACTCTTGCGGTAAGTTTGCACGCACCTAATCAAAAGTTGAGAGAGTCTCTTATCCCAACCGCGAGATCATATCCATTGGAAACTTTGTTGAGAGATTGTTATAAATATTTTTCGATTACAGGAAGACGTATTACTTTCGAGTATATATTATTAGATAGTATTAATGATAGATTAGAACATGCGGAGGAGCTTGCAGTTCTTTTGGCTGGATTTCAGAGCCATATAAATTTAATAGCATATAATCCTATTGGAGATAATAAATTTAGGCGACCTAGTAAAAAGAATATTGAGTTGTTCAAGTCAATTTTGGAAAGTAAAAGGATTTCGGTAACTCTTAGATCAAGTAGAGGCTTAGATCAGAATGCAGCATGTGGTCAACTGAGACGTCAGCAGTATTTAAATGTTATTAATTGATTGGTTAATTGTTTTTGGTTACCTAGGGACAACTATTGTCTTAGGACTATTTTTATCTAAACGAAATAAAAACGATAATGATTATTTTGTAGCAGGAAGACGTTTGAGTGGCTGGCTGGCTGGTGCTTCTATGGCTGCTACAACTTTCTCAATAGATACGCCTCTTTATGTTGCTGGTTTGGTTGGCACGCGTGGTGTTTTAGGTAATTGGGAATGGTGGAGTTTTGGCTTGGCTCATGTTGCAATGGCGGTGGTATTTGCTCCCCTTTGGAGGAGGAGTGGTGTCCTTACAGATGCGGCTTTTACGGAATTGCGATATGGAGGTGCTGCCGCGGCTTGGTTGAGGGGTGTCAAAGCATTTCTATTGGCAATACCAATTAATTGCATTGGAATTGGCTACTCTTTTCTTGCCATAAAGAAAGTTATAGAGGCACTTGGAATCGTACATGGTGTTAATTTTTATGGTGGTATTACTGATACCGTATGTTTCTTAATTGTTGTTGCTTTTCTTGTACTGATATATACGGTTGTTGGTGGTCTTTGGGCAGTAGTAATAACGGACTTTTTGCAATTGATCTTGGCGATATTAGGAGCCTTTACTTTGGCTGTAGTGGTAGTAAATCAAGCAGGAGGTATGACAAATCTGCTGGATAATATTGCCCGATTAAATCGTCCCGAGCTACTCTCTTTTTTCCCTTGGTCTGTGACATATGATGGGGGTTTTAAATGGATCAATGGTATTGGTGTGAGCATGTCAACTTTTGCTGCATTCTTAACTTTACAGTGGTGGAGTTTTCGCCGGAGCGATGGCGGAGGTGAATTTGTTCAGAGAATGTTGGCTACTAAAAATGAGCGGGAGGCACAAAAAGCTGCTTGGGTATTTCTGGTAGTAAATTATTTATTAAGGAGTTGGCTTTGGGTAATTGTTGCTCTTGCTGCACTTGTTCTTTTGCCGGGACAAAATGATTGGGAAAGTAGTTACCCTTTACTTGCAATTACCTATCTACCTCCAATTGCATTAGGCCTAGTTGTTGTTTCTTTAGTGGCTGCCTTTATGAGTACAGTGAGTACTGCAGTAAATTGGGGAGCTAGTTATTTAACTCATGATCTTTTTCAGAGATTCATTCGTCCTTCTGCTACTCAATCTGAATTACTTTTTGTTGGACAGATAACAACAATAATTTTGCTTTTACTCGGGGTTTGGACTGCTCTTATAAGTGACAGTATCGGTGAAGTATTTCGCTTGGTTATTGCTATAGGAACTGGTCCAGGAATGGTACTTGTTTTAAGGTGGTTTTGGTGGCGTATTAATGCCGCCGCGGAATTATCTGCAATGGTTTGTGGTTTTGTCGTTGGTGTCACTACATCTTTATATCCAAATCTCAGAATCGAAGATTATGGCTTGAGACTTTTTGCAACTACTGCAATTACTGGATTGGTATGGATTTTGGTAATGTTCTCAACGCCTTCAGAATCACCTGAGGTCTTAGAACGCTTTGTTAGGAAAGTTTCTCCGCCTGGCCCTGGTTGGAAAAAATTACGACAAAAACATGATGTACAGCCTAAGGAAACAGTTGATAACTTGATTTTTCGTTTTTTCCTTAGTTCATTTGTCCTGTTTGGGTTTTTGCTTGGTATAGGAGCTTTTTTATTGCATCAACAATTCATTGGCTGGTTGAGTCTTGTTTTGGGAATGGGATCTTTGATCATATTAAGAAAGAGCTCATTGCATCAGAAGCAATTAATTGGATAGACGGAAGGCCTATGGTTGGGTTATGAATCACCCAACACAAATTAGAAAATTGGGTTTCTTTCGATCCACTATTTTGCCAGCTTTAATTGTGGCTACCTTCTTCTTGGCTTTTGTTGCCGTTAGCGCTCGTATTTGGTTGCCTGGAGACATGCTTGCACCAGCACCGATAAATTGAGTGATTGCATGCAAATTTCTTTTAGATTTCTTCCATGAAGGATTCTTCCCGAAAAACCTTTCAAGAAGAGCTGGCTAATTTAGCTATAGATCCAGATGTTTTGGCCACTGAATTGGCTGCAGAGTTGGTTGGGGATCCTCTTGATGAGATAGATCTGGCTGGTTTTGATACGGATCAACATAATGCGGCTAAGGAATGTGAAGCTGGTCTCCTTTGGTTGAGTCAGGGACATGAAGAGAGACTCCAAGGATTGAGAATTTTTTGTGAACATCGTGATTCAAGAGCTCTACCGCTTCTATTCCCATTGCTGAATGAGCCTTGTCCTGTGGAAAGAATGAGTGCTGTATATGCCCTAGGAAGGAATCCATGCCCTCGAGCAGTAGACATTTTGCTTCAGCTATTGAGAACGGATAGCAATGCTTATGTTCGTAAAGCAACTGCTTGGAGTCTTGGCAATTATCCAGAAGCTCCTGTTATTGAGCCTTTAATTAATGCATTGAAGAATGATGTAGCAGCAGTGAGACTTTGGGCTGCAGGCTCATTGGCAGAGGTAGCTGCAAATAGAGATGCAGATGCCGCAGCCGCTCAACTGCTTATCAGTCTCAGAGTTGATATTGAGCCTGTTGTGCGAAGCAATTGCATTTGGGCACTTGGTCGCCTCTATGAAAAGTTAGGCAATGAACTTAAAGAGAGTTTGGTCGAAGCTTTTGTTACAGTTTTGCTCACTGATTTTGAGGCTTCAGTGCGAGATGAGGCTCGCATAGGTTTGGAACAAATCGATAATCCTCAAGTGCTAGAGCGTCTTAACAATTTGATTGAGGAAGGCAAGTTGGTATAGGCCTCTGAGGTGTAAACAACAGACACTTGTAACAAGTGTGCCTATATGTGGTTGATTCTTTCTATAACATCATGGTCTTATTTCTTTGGATGCATGCCTCAACTCACCTTGCGGTTCCAAATTCGGCAAGATGGTCTAGTTGAAGAGCTCGTTGAAGGAGTGAGTGGTGATGCTTGCCAACAAATTACTGCCAAACTTGAATCCGCCTTAGGCACGGTTCAAACTAGGCAACCTACATCTGAAGCATATATGCGTACTTTAAATCAACCTCAATC
>QCKC01000019.1 GCA_003215635.1 Prochlorococcus sp. AG-409-J19 | reverse complement strand
CTCGGTGAATACACCGAATTCAAGGGCAAAAATCTTTTGTCCGCTGAAGCAATTCTGTCTTGGTCTTTAGCTGGCATCGGTTGGATGGCAGTAGTGGCAGCCTTCTGGTGTGCACAAAACACCACTGTTTATCCAGAGGCATGGTATGGCGAAGTTTTAACTTTTAAGTTTGGCTTGGCTCCATATTGGGTTGATACTGTTGAAGGCGGAACTGCTTTCTTTGGTCATACAACTCGTGCTGCTCTTTCAAATGTCCATTATTATCTTGGATTCTTCTTTATCCAGGGTCATTTATGGCACGCTTTGAGAGCAATGGGATTTGATTTCAAAAGAATCCCTCAGGCTATCAAGAATGCTGGGAATTCAGCTGTCAGTCTTACCGATTGATTGATTCTGATCCAAATCCAGTTCAGTTTTTATTGAAAATAGAAAAGCCTCGTCATTATGACGAGGCTTTTCTATTTCTTATTATTGGAGTTGAGAATATTTATCGAATATTCTTGGAATTCCTTGCATATATTCGGCTTTAAAGAATTATTATCTATAGATAGGAGCTGCTAACTTTTAAGCAGCCTTAGCTGGGTAATCCTAAATGAGGAATCCAAGATTAGGAGGTTTTATTGGTCTAATACCGTCTTTGATCAGTATAAGTGCTGTTATGATAAGCATAAGATTAGTTAGTAATGAAAGAAAGTTGTTATTGAGGAGTTTGGAACTTCGAGAAGCATTGGCAGCACGCTCTGCTAAAGAAAGAAGAAAATTTCTTTTAAATGAAAAGAGGGATAATTAAATTGATAAATAATCAAGAGCTTCGACCTTATTGTTTTTGTTTCTTTTGATCGCCTGGTAATCATTTAATCACTTGCTGATGAAGAATGTTCTGTATTAGTTTTTTAAAGTGATCTCCCCTCTCTTCATAGTTTTTGTATTGATCAAAACTAGAGCATGCAGGCGAAAATAATATAGTTTTTGCTTCTAATCTTGCCGCGATCTCAATGGCTAAATTTATTCCTAAGCTTAGATCTTCGCAGCAAATCAATTCTTTTCTAAATCCTGATTTCTTGATAATAGTCAGTAATAGGTGTGCATCACGACCAAAAAGTATGATGCCGCAAGCTTTTTCTTTTAATGATTCAGTCCAACTTGTGGGATCTCCAAATTTGCTTATTCCTCCAGCAAGGACGATTGCAGGATGAGCAATTGCATCGAGACCCATTTTGGCTGAATCGTAATTAGTCGCTTTGCTGTCGTTGAAAATATCGATGTCATTTATTTGTCCTATTTTTTCGAGTCTGTGTGGAATGCCAGGGAAAGAGTTAAGGCTTTCCTCTATTGTCCTTGGCTTTATCCCTATACTTCTTGCAGCAGCAGTAGCTAGAAGAAGATTTTGTAAGTTGTGTTTTCCAAGTAATTTAAGAGCTGATGCTGAGAACAGTTCTTTCCCTCTCTCAACAACTTCACCCTTGTTATTTATCCAAATATCATAAAGTTGAGTTGCTTTTGCTTGTTGTTTCGTTCCAACCCAAATTCCATTTCCCCATAGGTCTCTTTGACTGGCAAGGTCTGGATCATCTCCATTGAATATCTTTGTTTTGGAGTGCTTAATTAGAGTTTGTTTTATTGAACGGTATAATTCTAGAGAACCATGCCTTTCAAGATGATCACTTGTTAAGTTTGTCCAGATACCTATCTCTGGCAATATTGATGGTGATGATTCAATTTGGTAGCTACTTAATTCCAAAACTATCCAATCAAGATTTTTATTTCTACCTTTCCTTTGATTCAGAGCAACTTCACTCGCTGGATATCCAATATTGCCTGCCATTAATGAATTTAGACCGGATGCGTTTAATATATGGTTAACAAGAGTTGTTACTGTTGTTTTCCCATTTGTGCCAGTAATCCCTATACAAGGAATATCTTTTATTGTTCTCCAGGCTAGATTTACTTCCCCTTCCATTCGTATTCCATGATTTCTTAGAATTTTAAGAGTTGGATTATTCCAATCAACTCCTGGACTCACAACTATATTTGATATATCGTTTATGAATGGTTCAAAAATATCTGGTTTGAGACTTTTTCCAAGTTGTACTTCTATCCCTTGATTAGAGAGGGTTTCTGCTGCTAAACGATGTGCATTGTCATCATATTTTTCCAGGACTATTACTTTGGATCCAAGATGATGTGATAAACGTGCTGCACCTATGCCAGAACGACCAAGGCCAATGACAATAGTCAGTGACATTTACCAAACCTTCTATTTAGGGATGGGCGATACTGGAATCGAACCAGTGACTCCTACCGTGTCAAGGTAGTGCTCTACCTCTGAGCTAATCGCCCATTGGGTCCATAAGATTAATTGGAGACTATGGACTTTCAACTAACGAAAATAGCAGCTAGAACGCCTAATTCGCTATGTACGTAGTAATTCAATTCTCCATCGTTCTCGTTTGGTCATTTTGATATTTAGGATTTCAATGGCTCCACGTTCTTCCATTTGCAGGCAATCTCCGATACCTAGTTCTTTGCTTGTGTGAACTATAGGTTCCCAATTAAGCCTAACTTTGCCTTCTTTTATTTTTTTAACTATCTTTGCTCTTGATAAGCCGAAGCCTGCTGAAGCAATTGCATCTAGTCTCCTAGAAGCTTCGACAGTAGTTAATTTTTTTGGAGAACGTTGGAAAGGGAATTGAAGTTGTTTTATATCTACTGCATAAAGATTGACTTTAACCTCTCTTATTTGACTCTCTAAACCATTTAGTTTTTGGGCTGCTTCTGGAGTGCAAATTGCTTGTCCACCTCTTTCTCCTTTCATCCAGATGTCACCGATTTCTCCATTGCTGATATTAAGTTGATCGAGTAAGTTTTGGATATCGATAATATTTGCCTTGTCAAATAGAAAATTGCCTTGAATTTCAAGACCGCTAAAAGGTATTTTTAATATTGAGATTTCTTCCTGTGTATTTTTTCTTTGACAAAGTAATCTTTGCCTCTCGGCATTTGGGCGGCCTCCGTCATGATTCCATTGAAGGTCTGCCAACCCAGACATACGGCTGATGGCTTCTTTTCTCAGAGGCGCAGAAACAAATTCACTCCATATAGGTTGCCAAGTACTTAGAACAGTTTCTGCTTGTTTTATTAGAGGCTGCATTCCTGCTGGATCTTTGCAGCCAGATAGTATTTTTTCTCTTGGGAGCTTCACAATTCCCTCAATCTGATTGATTCAATGGGATTGGCTTTTTCTATAACTTGCCAAGGTATCTCAATTCCAAAAGGGGTCTCAACCATCAATAGCCATCGCCCTTCTTCATTGAGTTTTCGAAGACTGCGGAGGTCATCGTTTTCGTCGGAATTGACACTTGCGGCAGCAGCGTAACTTCCAATTAATCCACTACCCATTCCTAGGAAGCTTCCTATAAGAGGTTCACTCCAGCTAGATAGACCAAAGCTTGAAAAAGTTTGAAGACCTGTCATCTGTGTGAAGCTAAGACCGGCAATAAATCCAAAGGGCATTAACCATTTCGCCATGTATCGTTGCCTCTCTTGCCTGGCGAGTTTTGGATTAAGTAATTTCACTTGATTGATCTCTAGAGCTTCTATGTTTAAACGCTCACTTTCTTCTGCTTTGTCGGGTTGCTCTATTTCACTTGTTTTTGCTTTTCTAGACGTTGAAGATGGGCGGACAAGTTGAAATTGACTAAAGGGGGTGGTCCCACTTTTCAGTTCAGTAACTAAATCATTTGCTTGATTGATGCTTTCAAGGACTATTACGTAATTAGACACGATTCTTAGTGTGAATTAAGTGGATTCTGAACCCTGCTGGATCTTCTTATAGAAAAAAACATATAGCTCTCTACAGTTCGAATTGGAAGTATTACCTAGGTGATGACAAAAGTTCTGGTTTCTGACCCGATTGATCAAGCAGGGATAGATATATTAGGTCAAGTTGCACAAGTTGATCAAAGATCTGCTTTGTCCATTGAGGAACTCAAGTCCATAGTCTCTGACTATGACGCCTTGATGATTCGTTCTGGAACGCAGGTGACGGCTGAGGTGATCGATGCTGCGGGGAAATTGCGAATTATCGGGCGAGCTGGGGTAGGTGTTGACAATGTTGATGTTCCAGCTGCTACCAGAAAGGGTGTTTTGGTGGTCAACTCGCCTGAAGGGAATACTATTGCTGCGGCTGAGCAGGCTTTGGCACTTCTTCTGTCCTTATCCCGTCATATACCTCATGCTCATCTGAGCACAATGGCTGGTGGTTGGGATCGGAAAAAATACGTTGGGAATGAGTTGTACAAGAAGATATTAGGTGTTGTTGGCTTAGGGAAAATTGGTTCTCATGTGGCACGTGTTGCTAAAGCTATGGGAATGAAAGTAATTGCTTATGATCCTTTTATTTCCGTAGATCGTGCGCAACAAATGCAGGTGGACTTATTAACTATGGAAGAGTTATTTAATCAGTCTGATTATATCACTTTGCATCTTCCTAGAACCCCTGAAACGGAGAATTTGGTAAATGAAAATTTATTGGCAAAAATGAAGCCAACTGCGAGGATAGTTAATTGTGCAAGAGGAGGAATTGTTGATGAAAATGCTTTAGCTGAAGCAGTTAAGAAAGGTGTAATTTCTGGGGCAGCATTGGATGTATATGCTCAAGAGCCTTTATCTCCTAATTCGCCATTGTTGTCTGTTAAGGAGAGATTAATACTAACCCCACATCTAGGAGCCTCTACAACAGAAGCCCAGGAGAATGTGGCTATTGATGTCGCTGAGCAAATAAGAGATGTACTGCTTGGATTGCCTGCAAGAAGTGCAGTCAATATACCTGGCCTTAGTCCTCAGATAATGCAACAACTTAAGCCGCATTTGCAGCTTTCAGAAACCTTAGGACTTCTTGCTAGTCAGCTTTCTGCAGGACAGTTAGAAGGTCTAGAGATTCGACTGCAAGGTGGATTTGCTAGTCATCCATCACAACCTCTAATAGTTGCAACATTAAAGGGATTGCTGACTAGCGCACTTGGCGAAAGAATTAATTATGTAAATGCTTCTTTGGAAGCAAAGGCAAGAGGTATAAATGTTATTGAAGTTAAAGATGAGGCCAGCCAAGATTTTGCGGGAGGCTCCATGCAGTTAACAACTATTGCTAAAGATAATGGTCATAGTGTGACTGGAGCAGTTTTTGGGGACGGGGATTTGCGAATAATAAATATTGATGAATTTCCTGTAAATGTATCTCCCAGCAGGCATATGCTTTTTACTAGACATAGAGATATGCCTGGCATTATTGGTCAACTTGGGTCTTTGCTAGGAGAACATAATGTTAATATTGCCTCCATGCAAGTAGGACGTCGAATAGTTCGTGGTGATGCAGTAATGGTATTAAGTATTGATGACCCAATACCTTCAGAACTGTTGACTCTTATCCTCGCAATTAATGGAATTCAAGAGGCTCACCCAGTTACTCTATGAGGCTGGTTTAGATGAATAATTGTTCTAATATAGTTTTTTGGTGGAGATTGGATTTGGAGGTTGCCTCTGAATTGGAGGAGTCATTGTTTTGGAAAGTACAACAATTAGGAATAAATAGATTTGCTTTATTCAATATTCAAGAAAATAAATCGAAAAAAATATTTAGCGTTTGGTTGCATTGCTTGGAATGGAATCAACATCAAAGAAATATCTTAACGGCTTCTTTGCTTCCTTTAGGTAAAGTTTTTGGAGTTGAAATAGCCAAACCAGTTTGGAGCAAAGTTATTGAAGAAGATTGGAGTGCTAGTTGGAAAAAATACTGGCAGCCAGACCCTGTTGGGGAAAATTTGCTAATAATTCCTGATTGGCTAGACATACCTCCAAAATATGCGTCTAGAAATGTTATTCGTTTAGATCCAGGCAGTGCTTTTGGCACAGGAAGTCATCCTTCTACACGTTTGTGTTTGGAGTATTTGGAAAAATGTTCTCCTAAAGATCTGCGGGTTGGTGATTTGGGTTGTGGTAGTGGAATATTGGGATTGGCGGCTTTAGCTCTTGGGGCTGACCAAGTTGTTGCTGTTGATATTGATTCTTTGGCGGTTTCCTCAACAATTTGCAATGCGAAAATAAATAATTTTCAAGAAGAAGAGTTGGTTGTTTCACTAGGATCTGTTGATGTTCTTGCTAAGCAGATAAAGAATGAGTTATTCGATGTGCTCATATGCAACATTCTTGCGCCTGTAATAGAAGAGCTTGCGCCTGGTTTTGAGGGTTTGGTTAAAGATGATGGTCGAGTTGTCTTGAGCGGCCTTCTGATAGATCAGAGCAGCAATCTCCTCGCTTCATTGGAGACGCTTGGATGGTTTGTTTGTTCAATGCAAGATCAGGGCTGCTGGAGACTTCTGGAGATGGCCAGAAAAAGAATTTAAGCCTTCATCATTGATAAGCTTTTCTTATTGATGGCGAGTGTTTAATTGGTATTGGGTTTTCTATGCGCAAGATTTATGTTCAATTGGCCTGGTCCGATGTAAGAAGGATCGATCCTTAGGTGATTTCTTCTACCTCTGGTTTCTGTGCGCTTCCATTTCCATTTAAACCCATGGCTACTTTCAAGGTCACCCTCACAAACCAAAGTGAGGGTTTGAACAGCACCATTGATGTCCCTGATGATCAGTACATCCTTGATGCTGCCGAAGAAAAAGGGATTGATCTCCCGTATTCGTGTAGGGCAGGTGCTTGCTCAACCTGTGCTGGAAAAATTACTTCTGGCAGCGTTGATCAATCGGATCAGAGTTTTCTCGATGATGATCAGCTTGAGGCTGGATTTGTATTGACTTGTGTTGCTTATCCAACATCAGATTGCACAATTGTTACTCATGCCGAAGAAGAGCTCTATTGATTTGTAGAACATTTTCAGATTCTCGGTTTTTACTTGCTATTCAGTTAGAAATCAGCCACCCTCATACGGGTGGTTTTTTTTTCTTGACCTATTCGCTGTGACTACTGGGACTGCTTTAGACAAGGCTGTAATGACCTTGTTGGAATATGGGACTGTGCACACTAGTTCAGGTGGGCAATATAGTTTTCGTGTTTTAGGTCCTTGTTGCAGGCTTTTTGATAGAGAAGAATTGCCCTGGCCTTGTTCGCGGTTGGCTTGGAAGAGCAAAGAGCCTAGTTGGCGCAGAATCGGCTCTCGATTAGTTGCTGATATGGCTTCTCGACGTTGCCCTTCTTATTCAGTAGAACTTTTGCAACCTGGTTCTAAACCTACTCGAACAGTTAGGACATTGTTCTATCAGAGGTTTTCTCCGCAATTGCAAGAATGGTGGTATAGCAGACATCCACGTTCTAGAAAAGAGTGTAATACTCACCCTAATCTGAACTGAATCCATAGAGATTGACGTAACTATTTACTTATTCTTCAGGTTAATTGTGAGGAAATCTTTTGCAAGAATTGTATTTGGAAAAATTGCCTTCGCTTCTGATAATAAATCGTTTGGAGTGGTATTGCTAGCATTATTATATCGAGGACTTAAATGAGTAAGAACAAGTTGTCCAACCCCGGCCTCAGAAGCAGTTTGGGCAGCCATAGTGCTTGTTGAATGTTGTCTTTGGTAGGCCATTTCTGCATCTTTATGTGAGTAAGTTGATTCATGAATGAGAAGATCAGCTCCTTGAGCTAATTTCACTGCCGACTCTGTAAAAATAGTATCTGTGCAGTAAACGATGCTATTTCCTTGTCTATCAGGACCACACAAATCTTTTCCGTTAATAGTTCGACCATCAGCAAGTAAAACTTTTTCTCCTCTTTTTAGTGCGCCATAGATTGGCCCTGGAGGAATTCCTAAATTCTTAGCAAGTTGAATATCAAATCGTCCTTTTCTGGGTTTTTGGTCAATGCGAAATGCGTATGCAGGAACACGATGCTTAAGAGGTGTACATCTAACTGAAAAATCATCATCTTCAAGTAATAAGTTTTCATTAATGGCAGCCTCTTCTACTCCATGAAATTTCATCGGATACCCAATTCTGCTTGAAGTATTTCTAAAGACTCCTTCTAGATAACTTTCTAAAGGGTTTGGGCCATAGAGATCTATCCCAGAGCTATTCCCTGAAAGTCCAATGCTTGCAAGCAGACCTGGCAATCCAAAAACATGATCCCCATGCATATGAGTAATAAAGACACGTTTCAATTGAGATAAGCGAAGCGCGCTTTTCATAAATTGATGTTGAGTCCCTTCTCCACAGTCCAGCAACCAAAGCTCAGAACGCTGTGGGATTCGTATTGCTACAGACGAAACATTACGAGCCCTTGTTGGGACCCCGGAGCTTGTGCCTAGGAACGTGACCTGCAACGATTTTCAATCTTAATGATCATGCTGGCATAAACGGGTCTGTTCTATGGCTTTCATCTGCATGTCAAGGCAAACTGTTATCTATGAGAACAGCTCCTGTGCTTCCTAGATCAATATTTCGTATTTTTTCTTGTCTAGGTGGATTTTCATTGTTAACTGTTGTTGGATTCCCTTCTTTTGTTAAAGCGTCTGATAAACATTTGATAAGAGTGTTGGTTTTAGAGTCCCCAGCCATTCGAATCAGAGCAGATCAGAAAAAGATTTTTGTGAGAGGAGATGGAATTGATAAAAGAATAGTTAGAGGTTTAAACCTGAGATTAATTAATGGTCAAATTAAAGTCAAATTTGATGGAGATGTTCCTCGATGGAATTCATTAGGGTCCGATTCTAGTTTGATAGCTTCTACGAATGAAGCTCGAGGGATTTGGCTAGGCAAGCGTCGTTATCGAGGTGAACTAAGAATTAAACTCAAAGGAAGAAATTTACAAGTGGTAAATCATATAGGCATAGAAGAGTATCTGTATAGTGTTGTTGGTAGTGAAATGCCAAAGTCTTGGCCTTTAGAAGCTTTAAAAGCTCAGGCAGTAGCTGCTAGAACATATGCTTTAAAGAAGATAAGTAAACATAATGATTTTGATATTAAATCTACAGAAAGTAGTCAGGTCTATCTTGGAATTGAATCAGAGACTGTAACCACTAAAAATGCCGTAAATAAGACTCGCGGACTTATAATGACTTATGAAGGTAAGCCTATTGAAGCTGTATTTCATAGTAGTTCAGGTGGTAGAACAGAGGCGAGTGTAAATGTATGGAAAAAACATTTGCCATATTTAATTAGTGTTAAAGATTTTGACCATCAAAGTCCTAACTATAGATGGAATGTGTCTTTTAATAAAGATCAACTTCTATCAGTATTCCCTGAGGTTGGCAATTTTAAAAATATTAGACTGCTAAATGTCAGTCCTACTAAGCGTATTCTTATAGCAAAAGTACAAGGAGACGACGGAGATTTGCTTCTAAATGGTAGGGAATTGCGAACTCGTCTTGGTTTGAAAAGTACTTTGGTCTCTTTTGAAAAAAATAATAGAGATGTTATCAATAATAAAATAGTTAAAAAGTCAACTCTGTCTTCAGTTGATAAACAACAATATGCTCACATACCTTTCAATAGTAGAGCTAAATCACATAGTTATAGGGAAGAAGACAGAAAACCAGTTGGTCTTGATTTGGAATTCCCTCCCGTCCAAAGCCCACCTCCTGCTCCATTTGCATTGCCTCCTTCCCCGTTGGGAAATGGTTTTGTTTTATTAGCCTCTGGAAGCGGGTCAGGCCATGGAGTTGGTATGAGTCAATGGGGTGCTCGAGGGTTTGCAGACTCAGGAGCAAGTTTCCGGAGAATTCTTTACCATTACTACAAAAATATTAAAATAAGACATTACTAATAGAAGTTGCTTTTGATTGGGAGTAAATTTTGTTTTTACTTAAACACAATTTGGGTTTCACCATAGTTTTAAAGTGAGAGTTAACGAAATCAATTCGAATGAATTAAATAAATTCCCTTACTCTTTATCAATATGGGAGGATCAAAATGATCTTGTTGATTCAATCGTAAACATCTTAGAAGGTATTTTGCGTATTCGCATTTCTGAATCTGCAGCTAAGCCAATTGGATTGGCTACAGGTAGGACAATGGAGCCAATATATCTGTCACTAGTAGAAAGATTGAAGTCTTGGGAAGATTTAGAATTGAATGCTTTACGTAAATCTTGGCATAGTTTTAACTTGGATGAATATGTTGGCCTAAGCAGGAATGATGCGAATAGTTTTAACAATCAAATGCTTCATTTTTTAGGAAAGCCTTTGTCTTTAGATCCTAAAGTGATTCGAGTGCCTAATGGTATGGCTGAAGATCCATGGGTTGAGGCTTGTGAATATTCGAATGCAATAAATAAATTGGGAGGTTGTAGTATCCAGTTGTTGGGATTAGGAATTAATGGCCACATTGGTTTCAATGAGCCTCCTTGTTATGCTGATTCCATTTGCAGAGTGGTTAAACTATCTAAATCAACCAGAGAGCAGAATGCATTCTTATTTAGGGGGAACAATAGAGATGTTCCTCAAGAAGCTATTACTTTAGGTATTAGTGAGATACTAAAAGCTGAAAAGATTTATCTAATTGTTACAGGCTCATCAAAGCATAAAGCCCTTAATGAATTACTTTATTTACCTTCTTCAAAATATCTTCCGGCAAGCTGGCTAAGACTTCATAAACAGGTAAACATTTTGGCAGATAGAAAAGCCATAGAAGGTAATTAATGTATTGGGGCTTATTTGTTGATGATCTGTTGATTTGCTTTTTTTATATCATTTTGCATTAAAGACTATTTTAGGCTTGATCATTGATGATTCAAATTCCCATTCTCCAATGCCAATTAGTTCTCCTGAATTAAGGGAAACTATAGAAAAGTGCTTTCCCTTTTCTAGGTAATTCTCTGATAATTGGATAACAGAATCAGGATTGCCATTTGTGAATTCAATCTTCCTGCCAAAAGACCATAGTAATTCTTGCTCTAGGGATATGTTGATTATTGGTAGGTGCTTTAATGCAAGTATTGGAGACAATAGTTTGGGCGGTTTAATTGATTGATCTTGATAACCAATAGGTAGCTGTATCGACTGGTTTTCTTTGAATCCAAGGGCCTGAGTTCTTCTCAGTTTTGCTAAGCAGCCAAAACATCCAAGTGCTTCTCCAAGGTCCCTCGCGATTGAGCGAATATATGTACCGGATGAACAATGAATGTGAATTTTTAGCTGTCCCAGGCATTGGTCCCAGTCTATAAGTTTTAGTTCCATTATTTCCACTTTCCTGCTGGGTAAATCCATTGTTCTTCCTTGCCGGGCAATTTTATATGCTCTTTGACCATTGAAATGAATACTTGATATTTGAGGGGGTATTTGTTTTATGTTTCCTCTGAAGGAATCTAAATGTTTGTTTAGATCAGAGAAATTGATTTCTGGCCAAGATTTTGTTGCTATTACCTCTCCAAATAAATCATCACTGCTTGTTTTTTTGCCAAGTTGAATAGTCCCAGTATATGTTTTGAGACTTGGCAAATAAGAAAGAAGTCGAGTCGCTGGTCCAATTGCAATTGGCAAGACACCCGTTACAGACGGATCTAGGGTCCCTCCATGACCGATTCGTTTGATTCCATAGATCTTCCTTAGCCTATTTACACAATCATGTGATGTCAGACCTGCAGGTTTGTCTAGAACTAGAAATCCAAATAAACCATTCACGCTTTTAAACTGCTATCACAATGAATGTTGAATAGATTGGCTTGGTTCCCAGCATAAATCTTTTTAATTCATGCACTTTAGAAAATCTTATCCTTTTAAACATTTTAGTTATGAAGAATGACATTAAGGAATTCCTTGAGTCTGGATTTCATTTGAAAACACATCTGGCCAACTATTTAGAGGTTCCTTTGTCGGAGCTTGAAACTCGATTGCCTAAGGGGGCGAAAGCTTTGGCGGATTTACATCCCGGAGCACTTAACTCTGATGAAGTTAGCAATTTTTATGAGGATCAAGTTGGGACTGCCCATTTAATAGATCTTGCTTCATGGCATTTAGGTAGTTCAGATTACATTGCTGATACGCTCAGATTGCAAGCTCTTTTTGCGCGAGGGAATGTTCTTGATTTTGGGGGAGGTATCGGAACCCATACAATTGCGGCAGCTTCATTGCCTCATGTTGACCATGTTTGGTTTGTTGATTTGAATCCACATAATCGAGAGTTTGTACGCCGTCGTGCAGAATCACTTGGATTGGGAGAAAAAATATCTGTATTTAAAGGGCTTGATACAACAAGACCAGTTTTATTTGACACGATAGTCTGTCTTGATGTTCTTGAGCATTTGGTTGACCCTTCTGATCAATTGCTTAAATTTCTTGAAAGAATGGGCCCTCAATCCACTGCTCTATTTAATTGGTATTTCTTTAAAGGGCACAATGGAGAATATCCATTTCATTTTGATGATCCGAAATTGATAGACAGTTTTTTTAAAACTTTGCAAGAAAACTTCTTGGAGGTTTTTCATCCTCTATTAATTACAACAAGGGCCTATACCCCTATTCATTGCTAATTATTATGGGAATTACATTCTAATTTAAATTTAATTACTTAACAGTTGCTGATTTGATATTGATTCTTTTTCGATTACGAAGATTACGTCGAATACTATCAAAACTTACAATCCCGTCTGTTAGAGCGAAGAGAGTATCGTCTTTACCCCTTCCAACATTAATGCCTGGCAGAACGGATGTGCCTCTTTGACGGATGAGAATTGATCCTGCTGAAACTGTTGTTCCTCCAAATGCTTTAACCCCAAGTCGCTTGGAATTGGAATCTCTACCATTGCGAGTTGATCCGGTGCCTTTTTTATGAGCCATGTTTAGAAGGGGAAATTAGAGAAAAAAGATTTGAGATTTGGTTGATAATTATTCAGCCTTGTCAGGCTTGCTTGCCTTACTCGATGCTGTAATGGATTTGACCATTACTCTAGTAAGTTCTTGTCGATGTCCATTCTTTCGTCTTGTTTTCTTTTTGGGACGCATTTTGTAGACAATTATCTTAGGTCCTCTGCGATGTTCCATTACTTGTAGCTCGACAGTTGCTCCTTTTACATAAGGCTTACCGAGAATTGATTTTTCCCCGTCATTAAGTAATAGAACATCCTTAATGGTTATGGTCTCATTGATTTCTGCTGTGATTCGATCCAAATCATAGTAGCGATCAGCCTCAAGCCAAAATTGCTGGCCAGAAGTTTCTACTATTGCGTACCCTGCTTGTTTCGGTTTGGAGTCAGACGCTTTTTTTGGCATGAGTCTGTGGACACGAGCAGGCTGGGATCAAGCGAAATCAGTTTTTTAGTCTTGTTTCGCACATCTTCCTATTAAGCCTGCGACGCAATCGGAAAACAAACACTAATCTTCGAGCTTTGGGGCCTATTTCGTCAAGACTAAATACACCAAATGATTATGTACCAATACTAAAGGAGTTAGCACTATGAGTCCTCGAAAGACCTATATCCTCAAGCTTTATGTTGCAGGCAACACTCCTAATTCAATGCGAGCGCTGAAGACTTTGAAAAATATTCTTGAAACAGAGTTTCGAGGGGTCTATGCCCTCAAGGTAATAGATGTATTAAAGAATCCTCAACTCGCTGAGGAGGACAAGATTTTGGCGACTCCAACATTGTCAAAAATTCTACCTCCACCTGTAAGAAGGATTATTGGTGATTTGTCAGATCGGGAGAGAGTTCTCATAGGTCTTGATCTGCTTTATGAGGAGTTGACGGAACATGATTTTGGCTAAAATCTTTTTGATGCGTAGGCAGATGCAAACATTCAGTGTTCAGATTCTTAAGCCTCAAGTCTGAGCTGCTGTCTCATCAGCATTTTTTATCTAGTTTTAATTCAGAGCCAAGTAATTATGCCTTCTTCTAGTACTAGTCGAGACTCAAAAATGCAACTGCAAAAGATTCCAACAGGGATTGAGGGTTTTGATGATGTTTGTCATTCAGGTCTTCCTTGTGGGCGAAGTACTTTGGTTAGCGGCACTTCTGGAACGGGAAAAACAGTTTTTTCTCTTCAGTTTTTATATAACGGCATAAGTCAATTTGATGAGCCAGGAATTTTTGTGACTTTTGAAGAGTCTCCTTTGGATATTTTGCGTAACGCGGCTAGTTTTGGCTGGAATCTACAAGAGTTGGTTGATCAGGATAAACTTTTTATCCTTGATGCTTCTCCTGACCCAGATGGACAGGAGGTAGCAGGGAGTTTCGATCTTTCTGGTCTAATAGAAAGAATTAGTTATGCAATCCGAAAATACAAAGCCAAACGCGTAGCTATTGACTCTATAACTGCTGTTTTCCAGCAATATGATGCTATTTATGTTGTCAGAAGAGAAATATTTAGATTGATTGCTCGACTTAAAGAGATTGGTGTGACAACGGTAATGACAACGGAAAGGATTGACGAGTATGGACCTATTGCCCGATATGGAGTTGAAGAGTTCGTCTCAGATAATGTAGTTATTTTGAGAAATGTTCTAGAGGCAGAAAAACGGCGCCGGACCGTAGAAATTCTCAAATTACGGGGAACAACTCATATGAAAGGTGAGTTCCCTTTCACTATGGGTCTGAAAGGAATAAGTGTGTTCCCTCTGGGAGCAATGAGGTTGACTCAGAGATCTTCCAATATTCGGATTAGTTCCGGTGTACCAGATTTAGATGAGATGTGTGGAGGCGGTTTTTTCCAAGACTCTATTATTCTTGCTACAGGAGCAACAGGTACTGGTAAAACCATGCTTGTTTCTAAGTTTATTGAAGATGCATATTTAAATAAAGAACGTGCAATTCTTTTTGCTTATGAAGAATCACGAGCCCAACTTCTTAGGAATGCAACCAGTTGGGGTATTGATTTTGAGAAGATGGAAAGTGAAGGCTTATTGAAGATTATTTGTGCTTATCCTGAATCAACTGGTTTAGAGGACCATCTTGAAATTATTAAAAATGAGATAACACAATATAAGCCGTCTAGGTTGGCAATAGATTCATTATCTGCTTTAGCCAGAGGGGTTAGCCTCAATGCCTTCAGGCAGTTTGTGATTGGCGTTACTGGTTATGCAAAACAAGAAGAGATAGCAGGTTTCTTTACTAATACTGCTGAAGAGTTTATGGGTAGTCATTCTATTACAGATTCCCATATCTCTACAATTACAGATACAATTTTGCTCTTGCAATATGTTGAGATTCGTGGAGAAATGGCCAGGGCTGTAAATGTATTTAAGATGCGAGGTTCATGGCATGATAAACGCATTCGTGAATTTATTATTACAGATAAAGGACCACAAATAAAAGATTCTTTTTCTAATTTTGAACAGATATTTAGTGGTGCTCCTCATCGCATCTCAGTCGATGAACGCCTTGAACAAGCACGGCTGGAAAAAAGCAAGAAAGCATAAAATTAATTATTAGATTCTGATTCTTGTGAGTCTTTCAAAGTTGTCTCTACTTGAAGTTGAATTTCGTCAATATCAGATTGAGCTAATGGTAATTCAAACCAAAAAGTTGTCCCTAGCTCTGGCTCGCTAGCCATTCGGATGCTTCCACTGTGTTTTTCAATTATTCCTTTTACTATGGATAAACCCAGGCCAGTGCCTATCTGAGTATGAACAGCATTCTCTACTCTATAGAAACGATCAAATATCTTCTGTTGATCTTCTCTATTGATTCCACAACCAGTATCACATATCTCTACTCTAAGTCTTGGCAGGGGAGATATAAGCTCGCAAACTGGAGCGGAATGGGTATTCTCTATTGGTAATGCTGTGCATACATCCGGCCAGGTATAACCTCTAATTACTAATCTCCCTCCAGTAGCGCTGAATTTCAATCCATTGCCTATTAGGTTGTCTAGTACTTGTAAGAGTAAATCCCAATTCCCTAAAATAGGTGGCAAGGATTTTTCCATGTCTAAATGAAGTTTGACTTGTTTTTCATCGGCATTTAGTTTGTAACTTCTTAGGGCTTGTTCTATGGCAATACGGAAATCAATAGGTTCAAAAGTAAGTTTCCTTGTCGATTCGAGTCTTGAAAGATCTAGGACATCATTTACCAAACGAGTTAGCCTGTCTGTTTCTGAATTGGCTATACCTAGAAATTCATGTTTCTGTTCTTCAGTCAGTTGATCTCCAAGGTCATGGAGGGTTTCAACATAGCTTTTAATGTTAAAGAGAGGCGTTCTTAGTTCGTGAGAGACATTACTAATAAATTGACTTTTGGCTGCATTTAACTCTACTTCTCTTGTTAGATCTTGAACTGTGACTGCAATTCCTTTAAGAGTTTCTCCAGTAGAGTCACGTACAGATTGTAGAACGATTCTTAATGTACGCGCTGGTTCCTCTAGGCTGCATCGGAGATCGTCATTATCCCTAACATTTGTTAGAAGAGTTGAAAGAGGCGCATGAATTTCGTTTACCAGCACTTCAGGTAACTCATTTAATAATTCTTGGCCCTCAAGATTACGTCCTTCCCAGCGAAATAATCTCAGTGCAGTAGGATTAACTAAAACAATTTTCCCTTCAGAATCTAACAAAATAGCACCATCGGCCATTGTTGCAATTAATGACTGCTGTTTTATTTGTGCTGCAGTAAGTTCCTCGATATTGGATGCATCATAATCTTCTAATTGTGATGCCATAGCATTAAATCCGTTTAATAATTCACCAAGTTCTCCACTCATAGGTATAGAAATTCTTGCGGAAAAATTCCCTGCTGCGATATCTCTTACGCCTCTTAGTAGTTCTTTGATTGGACGTGTAATTGTAAGTGCATTGAAAACTGCCCCAAGGATTACAAGGACCCAGATTGAGATAAAAACAGCAACACTGACTTCTCTAGTTAAAGCTGCATTTGCAAGTGCTTTCTCGTTAGGATTCACTCCTAGTGCAAGTGTTCCTAAAAACTTTCCTTCCCAGATTAGTGGTACAAATACATCGGTAACCAAACCTTGAGGCGCCAAATGTTGACGTAATAATGGGTTTTGAGGACGAGTTCTTAATTCTTTTGGTAATTCAAGTCTCCGACTTAGTTGTAATTCACTTTGCTTGCCAGCAGGAGTCGCACTAATAGGAATTCCCAAGTATATTGATCCTTCAGGATCCGCAAAAAAGATATAACGTAAACTTTGACTGGAACGCCAAAATTTCTCTGCAACACTAGCTAATTCTCTGTCTTTTCCCTTTGCAATTAGCTCCGTTACGTTGCCTGAAAGTAGTAGCCCTAAATCTCTAGCGTATCGAGTATCGTTTATTCCTGCATCTCTTTGAATACCATTAAGAACAAAAAAGGTTATTCCAGTCATCATTAGGCTTACGCCAAGCGTGGCAATCGCGAGTAATTTCGTTTGAAGACTAAATTTTTCCCACCACAAATTAATTTTCTTCCACCAATTTTCTTCTGGTGGAGGATTGACTTTCTCATTCTGTGACCAGTCTTTGATTGCCGGAGAATTGCTGGATTCCATCAGCTCATGTTTTTTCTGAGAAGGTTAGATTTTGCGAATTTGATAGCCTATGTCCCTCCTATAGTGCATCCCTGGGAATCTAACTTCTTCAAGACCGGAATATACCTTCGAGAAAGCTTCATCAAAATCATCTGCTTGAGCAACTACAGAGAGGACTCGACCACCCGAAGTACGTAATTCTCCTTTGTCATTCCTCGTTGTACCTGAGTGAAAGATTTGCATTGATTCTTGGTGGTTGATCTTGATAGTTACCAAATCATCTGTTCTGGTCTTTTCAGGATAACCGTAAGCAGCAGCAACAACGCAAGCGCTAGATTTTTCTGATGTTATTAATTCAGGTGCATCTTGGAGAGATCCAGAGGCACAGGCGTAAATAATTTGAGCGAAGTTTGTGTCCATTAGTGGCATAAGAGCCTGGCATTCAGGATCTCCGAATCTGCAATTAAATTCAATAACCTTTGGTCCGGCTTTTGTAAGCATTAATCCTGCATATATCACTCCTCTATAATCGATTCCTTTTTGACGGATTCCAGTTAAGGTTGGCTCTAAAATATTTTGAATAACTAGTTTCAATTCTTTTTGATCTAATAGGCGGGCTGGTGCATATGCGCCCATACCACCCGTATTAGGGCCAGTATCTCCTTCTCCCACTCTTTTGTGGTCTTGTGCTGGAGGCAAAACAACAAGTTGTTTGCCATCACATAATGCAAAGACTGAAACCTCTGGTCCTTCAATTTTCTCTTCCAGTAATACATGATTAGCTGCTTGACCTAGTCTCCCACTGAATATTTCATTGATTGCACTTTTGGTTTCTTCAACAGTGTTCGAAACAATTACTCCTTTACCTGCAGCTAATCCATCGGCTTTCACAACCAGAGGTATTTGTAAATCATTCAATTTATTTAGTGCTTCTTGTTTATTGCTAACTTCCCAATAGTTTGCTGTAGGTATTTTGTACTGACGCATTAACTCTTTTGCCCAGCTTTTACTTGATTCCAATTGCGAACCTTTAGAGCACGGACCAAAGACAATACATCCGGATGTTCTTAGTTTTTCTGCAACACCTGATGCGAGTGGCCCTTCTGGACCTATTACGATTAAATCAATCTTAAATTTCTTACAGACTTCGATGATTTTGATTGTGTCATTTTCTTCCACATTAAGACGGATACATCCTTTCATTAATTCTGTCCCTCCATTGCCTGGAGAAACCCATACCTGCTCAACATCTGAAGAGCGTTTAAGAGCCCAAGCGAGGGAATTCTCTCGCCCACCTCTTCCAATTACTAAGATGTTTTTGGGGCGTTTAGGTTGCTTGTAAGATGAATTTCCCATTTTAGATTTTAAATTATCGAAAGATTAGAGAGTTCTATTTAAATGAAGCCAGAATTTCATTGGTTTGCCTGGATCTTAGATATTAATTTGGATAGATTATTTTTGAATGAAATATCTTGACAATCGAGTTTCTTAACGCAGGTTCTCTATTTGATTCTAGGCTTGAGCTCTACTAAATTTGGCTGCTAAAGCTTGAGTTTGCCTATAGACAATCTTTAATTGCTTGGGAAGCCAAATTCTTTACTCTTGGAAGAGCTTTATGAAACCAATTCACGGTCCCCTTCTTTATGAAGGCAAAGCAAAAAAAATTTTTGAGTCTGAATTTATTTCTCAGGTCTATGTTGAGTTTAAGGATGATGCCACAGCCTTTAATGCTCTTAAGAGGGCTGAGTTGGAGGGGAAAGGTCGACTTAACTGTCAGATTTCTGCTTGTTTTTTTGAGAAACTAGAGAAAGATGGGATCCCAACCCATTATCAAGGATTAGCAGGAGAGACTTGGATGCGGGTAGATAGGGTGGAAATTATTCCTTTGGAGGTAGTTATAAGAAACCTTGCTGCTGGGTCTTTGTGTAGAGAGACTCCTTTAAAACATGGGGAGGAAATTAATCCACCACTATTGGATTTTTATTATAAAGACGATAGTTTGTCCGATCCCTTACTTACTTCATCGAGGTTGAAGTTACTAGGATTGCTAAATGTTGATCAACAGATGGAAGTAGAAGGTATTGCAAGGGCAGTAAATGAAAGTCTTAGGCCTTTTTGTAATGACTTGGATTTGACTTTAGTCGACTTTAAATTGGAATTTGGTGTAGATTCTGCTGGAAAAATATTGCTTGCAGATGAGATCAGCCCCGATACATGCAGGTTCTGGGACCAAAAGCTTAGTGATCCTGAAGAATGCATACTAGATAAGGATCGCTTCCGAAAGGATCTTGGAGGAGTTCTTGATGCATACAGGGAAATTCTTAAACGGGTCCAAGCAGCTTGCCCTAAACCACGCTATTGCAAGTAAGGTCAGCTGGTGTATGAGCCTTAGTAGCAGGATCCATTCTTTTCATGCCTAGTTTCTATTCCAGAGGATCTTCGAAGAATTTTCGGAGAGGGGTATATAGGCTCGGATTAACCTTGCCAATTCTTGCTGCTTCTGCTTATTCCAGTTCGGGTGATCTAAATCATATTAAAAATTTGGAGTTTGAGAGGTCTATCTCAATCGAGATGAGTCAACTCAATATCAATGAGTTGAACTCTAAGGAATCGAGTAGAGTAGTTTTGCTTGCTCAAGTTAATGAGGATAAAGATCCTTCTGATAAGTCTATTAAAGAATCAGATGAAAAAAGGGTCTTGATTAGTGAAGTGATTATTAAAGGGATTGAAGGACATTTAGAACAAGAAAGGTTGGAATTTCATGCTTATGATGCGATGAAGGCAAGACCCGGTGCGAGAGTTACCCGTGCAGAACTTAAGCGTGATCTAGATGCTATTTATGCAACAGGTTGGTTCTCTCGAGTGAGGATTGAGCCAGTTAATGGACCTTTAGGCGTTCAGCTTGTAGTGGAGGTAGAACCCAACCCTGTTTTGACTAGCGTAAAGTTGAATCCAAAAAATTCAAAGTTACCTAAATCCATTATTAGAAGAACTTTTAAATCTGATTTTGGTAGAACTCTTAATCTGAATGTCCTAAGACTGAGAATGAATGAGCTTAAAGAATGGTATTCTAGAGAAGGTTATTCCTTGGCAAGAATCAGCGGACCTAATAGAGTTACCTCTAAAGGCGTTGTTCAGTTAGAAGTTATCGAAGGTACAGTTGCCGGGATCGAAGTTAAATTTTTAAATAAAGAGGGAGAAGAGAATGATGATAAAGGGAATTTAATTGCAGGCAAGACAAAAGATTGGGTTATTACACGGGAAATATCTATAAGAAAAGGGGAAGTATTTAATAGAAAAGATCTTGAGTCAGATCTAAAACGTTTATATGGCACATCTTTGTTTAGTGATGTAAAAGTCACGCTTCGCCCAGTTCCTGGGGAGCCAGGTAAAGTTGTAATAGTTTTAGGGATTACGGAGCAATCTACTGGGTCACTTTCTGGGGGAATTGGTTATAGTCAAAGTCAAGGTGTTTTTGGGCAAGTTGGATTACAAGATAGCAATTTAATAGGAAGAGCATGGAATGCTAGTTTGAACCTGACTTATGGAGAATATGGAGGATTGGCAAATATTTCATTCTCTGATCCATGGATAAAAGGAGATTTACACCGAACATCTTTCCGAACTTCTCTTTTTCTAAGCAGAGAAGTTCCCCAGTCTTTTAGGAGTCAAGAAAATGGAACAATTAGAAGTGTTTATGAATATTATGATGTTAACTCAACTTATGCATATGATATTAATTCAGATGAACATACTAGAGGTAAGTTTAATACAGTTGCGGAGGCTAAGTCATCAGACCTGAATACGAGTTGGTTTGATTACAGAGGTGATTCTGTAGTTTTGCAGAGAACGGGAGGAAACTTCATTTTTTCTAGGCCTTTAAACGGAGGTAATCCTTATAAGAAAGCACCATGGAGTGTTTTAGTTGGAATGAATATTCAGAAAGTTAGACCTATTGATTACGCTGGGCGAAAAAGACCATATGGCGTAGCAACTAAAGATATTGTGGATGGTAAAGTCCAAGATGGAGAAGTTATTTGTGTAGCATTCAATTGTGAAACTGATAATGATTTGTTTGGTATAAGAGCAGCCGCTACCTATAACAATTTGGATAATGCAAGGAATCCAACATCCGGCGATTATTTAAGTTTAGGTACTGAACAATTTCTCTCTATAGGAAATAATTCGCCTACTTTCAATCGTGCAAGAGCTAGTTATACATACTTTGTGCCTGTGAATTGGCTCAAAGTTGCTAAGGGTTGTCGCCCTAAAAAAGGAGAAAAAGCGGATTGTCCCCAAGCTATTGGCTTTCAGTTGAAGGCTGGCACAGTTTTAGGACAGTTGCCTCCTTATGAGGCTTTTTGTCTTGGTGGTGCGAATTCAATTAGAGGTTGGAATTCCTGTGGATTATCTGTAGGACGCAGTTTTGGGGAGGCATCAGTTGAATATCGTTTCCCTATCTGGAACATTGTTTCTGGGGAGTTATTTGTTGATGGAGGAACAGATTTTGGTTCTCAAGCTAATGTCCCTGGTAAGCCTGGCAAACTTCTAGAGAAACCAGGGTCAGGGTTCTCTTTGGGCTCCGGTGTAATTGTTAATACTCCTGTAGGTCCATTAAGACTTGAGGCGGCCAGTAAGGGTTTTGATGGAGATTGGCGATTTAATCTAGGCGTGGGCTGGAAGTTCTAGTGTCTTTTTGGCCCTCTGACTATGACAACTCTTGGACTCTTTCTAAGGGTGTTATCAGGCGAGGAGTAGGGCTGCATTCCGGCAAATTATCGGAGGTGCGATTGTTGCCCAGCAATGATTGTGGTTTTCATCTTACGTTAGTTGATGGCAACGAGTCATCAGTTCCCCTTTCTCCCGATCAAGTTGAAGAATCGGAGCTTTGTACA
>QCKC01000018.1 GCA_003215635.1 Prochlorococcus sp. AG-409-J19 | reverse complement strand
TGCTTTGGAACTATTATTAAATTTACCTGAAACTCAAAGGCCTAAATTCGAGGTCCATCCTGGCATTTCTGCCTTCCAATTGGCATCAGCAAGATTGGGAGCAGCAATGATGACTGACTTTTGTGTAATTAGTTTGAGTGATCTTTTGACTCCTTGGTTAATAATTGAAAAGCGATTGCGAGCAGCTTCTACAGGAGATTTTGTAGTAGGTTTATATAATCCACGTTCGAAGGGTCGTCATTGGCAATTAAAGCGTGCGATTGAGATATTCTTGGAAAATTGTTTAGCTGAAACGCCAGTAGCTATAGCTAGACAATTAGGACGTGTGGAGGAGAAAGTCACATTGCATACTCTTGATACTGTTCCAATAGATAAGGTTGATATGTTTTCTCTTGTTTTGATAGGGAATAGCCGTAGTTTTGCCAACGGTGATTGGTTCGTGACGCCTCGTGGATACACGATATAAAAGAGAACTAAAGTTTTTTGCTAGTCGGGATGACAGGATTCGAACCTGCGGCCCCTTCGTCCCGAACGAAGTGCGCTACCAAACTGCGCCACATCCCGAGAGTTTGACTTTAGAAGATCTTGATATAAGAAACTTTTTTTGCTTAATCCTTTCTAGAGTAATTGCGTAATGGTGAGTGCATTGCTTAAACCCAATTGGTTGCGTGTAAAAGCTCCGCAAAAGGAACGGATAGGGAAAATATCCGACCTTTTGTTGGATTTGAATCTAAATACTGTTTGTCAAGAAGCAAGTTGCCCAAATATTGGGGAATGCTTTGCTGGAGGGACTGCAACTTTCTTAATTATGGGTCCCGGTTGTAGCCGGAGATGTCCTTATTGCGATATTGATTTTGACAATAGTCCTCGCTCTTTAGATCCTAGTGAACCTTTGCGTTTGGGTGAGGCCGTTTTTAGGATGCGTTTGAGCCATGTAGTTATTACATCTGTAAATAGAGATGATTTGGTTGATGGAGGAGCTAGCCAGTTTGTTTCATGTATAGAGGAAGTGCGAAAGCGTTCACCTTTTACGACAATTGAGTTGCTTATTCCGGATTTGTGTGGGAACTGGGAGGCTTTAAATACTGTTATGCATGCTGCTCCCAATGTTCTTAATCACAATATTGAAACAGTTCCTCGTCTTTATCCCAGGGTCCGCCCACAAGCGATCTATGAACGTTCATTAGAACTTTTAAAACGCGTTAGAGAAAGTTGGCCTAAGGCTTATACCAAGTCTGGATTAATGGTTGGGCTTGGGGAAACAGATGAAGAAGTTATTAGTGTTTTGGAAGATCTTCGATTAAATCAAGTCGATATTGTAACTATTGGTCAATATCTTTCTCCTGGACCAAAACATCTGCCAGTAGCGAGATTCGTTTCACCTTCTCAATTTGAATCTTATCAATATGAAGGTGAGAAAAAACTTGGTTTTTTACAAGTTGTCAGCTCTCCTCTGACTCGTAGTAGTTATCATGCTGGCGAAGTTCAACGTTTGATGTCTAGTCATCCTAGATAAATTAACTAATAAGATCGCTACAAAATGGTATCCATTCTTTTAGTTCCCAGGTGACTAGTTTTTCTTCTATCATGGGATCATGCTTTATTAATTCCTCAGCTTTTTCATATGATTCCGCTTGAAAGAAAAGCAGCCCTCCGCCTCCAGGCTCTAAGTTTTTGTTGACTATATAACCACTGTGTATTTTGATTCCATTTTCTCTTAGTTTGTTGACCCAAGTTTTATGTTTATCTAAGTAGTAATGGCGAGATTTTTGGGATAATTTAATAGTCTCTGGGCGAAATTTTTCTGTTTTAATAAACCACCGCATGATTTACGCAACAGCTTCTTTAATTGTTCCTAATCCAACATTGATTTTTTCGCTTGGCGGAACAATGATTTTGAATCGATTGATCCAATTATTCCAATCTGACAAAATTTTGTTTGCCTTAAAACTATTTGTATTTTCTCGATGAGATTCAATAAGAGATTTGAGCATTTCTTCTTGTTGGGTGTTCGTGATTTTTAGTATTTCAACAATTTCCTTGTTCACACGAAGGCTTGCTGTTTGATCTTCATCAAGTAGGAATGCTATGCCCCCAGTCATTCCGGCAGAAACGTTTCTGCCTGTTTTCCCTAGAACAACTATGACACCACCAGTCATGTATTCACAGCAGTGGTCTCCTGCTCCTTCAATTACTGCTGATGCTCCACTGTTGCGTACAGCAAATCTTTCACCAGCTTTACCTAAGGCAAATAACTCTCCGCCAGTAGCTCCATATAAACATGTGTTGCCAAGGATTACTTGATTTGAAGAACTTAAATTATTTATTGGAGGAATGACTGTAATCTTTCCTCCATTTATTCCTTTCCCTACATAATCATTTGCTTCTCCTATTAAGCGAATATTCATTCCTTGAACTGCAAAGGCTCCAAAACTTTGCCCTGCAGCACCTTTAAAAATAAGATTTAACTCTCCTTCAAATCCTTTGTTTCCATGTAGAGCTGCTATCTCACCAGAAATTCGCGCACAAACGCTTCTATCTGTATTTAGAATTTCAATAGTTTTAGATATTTTTCTATGACTTTTGATTGTTTCAATTAATTCAATATCATTGAGAAGTTTTTCTTCTAGAATGTTTCCATTCCCATGGGCTTGATTCGAATGAATTAACCAAGATCTATCTTTGGGGTTTTTTACTGGATCTAATAAACATGAAAGATTTATTGTATTAGTTTTGGTGAGTGCTACCTCTCTTTCTTTTAAGAGTTCCGTTCTTCCGATTAGATCTTCTAATCTCCTAATACCAAGAATACTTAATAATTGACGAACTTCTTCTGCGACGAAAAGAAAAAAGTTCACAACATGCTCTGGTAATCCAGGAAATCTTTTGCGTAAAATTTCCTGCTGTGTTGCAACTCCAACAGGACATTTGTTCGTATGACATACCCTTGCCATGATGCAACCTTCGGCGATCATTGCAACTGTTCCAAATCCATATTCTTCTGCTCCTAATAAGGCTGCTATCACAACGTCCCAACCTGTTTTTAGTCCTCCGTCTGCTCTGAGCAAAACTCGATCACGTAATCCATTTTCAAGTAGGGCGCGATGAACTTCTGTGAGCCCAAGTTCCCATGGCCCTCCTGCATGCTTGATTGAACTTAGCGGTGATGCTCCTGTTCCTCCATCATGGCCAGATATTTGGATCACATCTGCATTTGCTTTTGCTACTCCCGCGGCAATTGTTCCTATTCCTATTTCTGCTACTAGTTTTACACTTACTTTGGCTGCAGGATGAATTTGATGCAGGTCATGAATAAGTTGAGCAAGATCTTCGATTGAATAAATGTCGTGGTGTGGAGGAGGAGAGATTAGTGCCACGCCAGGCTTGCTATGACGGAGTTTTGCAATATATGAATCAACTTTTGGACCTGGTAATTGACCTCCTTCCCCAGGTTTAGCACCTTGGGCTACTTTTATTTCTAGTTGACGTGCACTCCTTAGATATTCAGGAGTTACTCCAAAGCGACCCGAAGCTATTTGTTTAATTGCCGAACATGCAGTATCACCATTTTTAAGTCCTTTGATGCAAGGAAGAGTTGCAGAACGGTTTTCTTTATCCACGTCTTGGAGCGTGTTAAATCGAGCAGGGTCTTCACCACCTTCTCCACTATTACTTTTCCCTCCGAGGCGATTCATCGCAATCGCTAGCACTTCATGAGCTTCTCTGGAAAGAGCTCCTAAACTCATCCCACCAGTGCAAAAACGTTTGCAAATATCTTCAACACTCTCTACTTGATCTAAAGGTAATGGCTCTTTTGCCTTTTTAAAGGTCAATAAATCGCGTAAAGCAGTAGCAGGACGATTTTCTAAAAGAGTTTGATAAGTAGAAAAATGGTTGTATTCATTACCAGCTTTTACGGCAGCATGAAGAGCTTTCGACATCTCTGGATTATTAAGATGAAACTCACCCCCACTTCTATATTGAACAAAACCCATGAATTCAAGCTTGTTTCGATTTAGTTCTGGGAATGCTTTTGTATGAAAAGCAAGAGTTTCATTTGCCAATTCTTTTAGGCTTAAACCTGCAACTCTGCTTGTAGTTCCTTTGAAAGCTATATCTATGAGATCTGCTCCAATACCGATTGCTTCAAAGATTTGAGCGCCGTGATAACTCGAGAGCATTGAAATCCCAATTTTCGAAAGAATTTTGCGAAGGCCATCTTCTAAGGCTTGTTTGAGATTTTCTTGTGCCTGGTTAATACTTAGTGACTGTAGTTTTCCTTTTTCTAGGAGTTTCTGCGTTTTGGGATGTTGCCACCAATGTCGAGTAGTTTCCCATGTAAGCCAAGGACAAACGGCACTTGCTCCATACCCGATTAGGCACGCAATATGATGGGTGCTCCAGCATTGTGCTGTATCAATAATTATTGAGGCATTTAGCCTTATTCCTTTTTCAAGTAAATGGTGATGAACTGCTCCTACTGCAAGTAAAGGAGGAATATATGTTGTTCTTGCGTTGATGCCGCGATCTGAAAGCATTAAAAGATTTGTTCCTTCTTTCACTGCTTCTTCAGCGCAAATGCAAAGTCTTTCTAGATTATTTTTGATTCCTTCTGGCCCATCATCAATAGGGAATAGTATTGATAATTTTGTTGTTTTTATGCCCTGTAAGGAAATCTTTTCTAATTCATTTTCATTTAAAATTGGTGAATTTATATGAAGAACCTTGGCTTCCTCTTTGTTAAGCCTAAGAGGGGATCCCCTCTTCCCTAAATGCATTTCAAGGCTCATAACTAGCTTTTCTCTAAGGGGGTCTATAGGGGGATTTGTTACTTGGGCAAATCTTTGTTGAAAATAGTCATATAGCAAATGAGGTTTATCTGAAAGTATTGCTAAAGGAATGTCATCGCCCATGCAAAATGTTGGTTCTTTCGCACCGCTAGCCATGGCATCAATTATTAAATCCAAATCTTCAGAAGTAAATCCATATGCAGTTTGCTGTTGTAGTAGTTCTAGACTCCTAATTTGATTCTTTTGTATCCAGGGCTCTCTTTTTAATGTCTTTCTATTTTGATTAACCCATTCTTCATATGGATGATAACTAGCTACTTCTTGTTTAACTTCCCAATTTCTTAGAAGACGTCCCTCTTCCATATTTACAGCTAACATTTGACCAGGTCCTAGACGTCCTTTTTCAATTATTTGTTTTTCTTCTAATTCAACTACTCCAGTTTCAGAGCCCATTATTACAAATCCATCATTTGTTATGCAATAACGAGCAGGTCTTAATCCATTTCGGTCAAGATTTGCGCCAACATATTTCCCATCAGCAAATACTAATAAGGCTGGACCATCCCATGGTTCTTGAGTACATGCTGAATATTCATAGAAGGCTTGGATTGCTTTTTTATCTTTGAGTTCAGGGTGTTCCCTAAATGCTTCTGGGACTAGTGTTAGAAGGCTTTCTGTAATTTCTCTTCCACTCCTAACAAGCAATTCCAGTGTTGCATCAAGATTAGCAGAATCACTAAATTCTTCATTAACAATAGGCTTTAAGTCTTTTGCATCTGAGCCCCAAACTTCATCAAGATTTGATTCTGTGGCTTTTGCCCAGTTTAGATTGCCTAATAGGGTATTAATTTCACCATTATGCCCTAGTAGTCTCATTGGCTGAGCTAATGGCCAGCGAGGCAATGTGTTAGTGCTAAACCTTCGATGGTAAACTGCAAATTGAACTTCAAAAGCTTTATTCCTTAGGTCTTCATAGAATTTAGAAAGTATTTCTGAGCGCACCATCCCTTTGTAAATAATGGTTTTGCTGCTTAAAGAACAAAAGTAAAGTTTATTTGCGTTTGTAGTTAAAATTTTTCTTGCGCGAAGTCCTATTCGTCTTCTAAGTCTGAACAAAATTGCTTCTAATTCATTT
This sequence comes from Prochlorococcus sp. AG-409-J19, assembly GCA_003215635.1. Lineage (GTDB taxonomy): Bacteria > Cyanobacteriota > Cyanobacteriia > PCC-6307 > Cyanobiaceae > AG-409-J19. Next base: position 18,355 of record QCKC01000018.1, on the reverse strand, counting down.
TCATTTTTTGAACTTTCTAAAAGCCATTGTTCAATAAAAGGGGCATTCGATGATGCAAGAGGGCCAAGAACTGCGTTGTTAACGGGTACTTCTCTCCATCCGATTGATTTGAGACCTATTGAGCGGGCTTCTTCTTCACAAAAATCCTTTGCTACCTGCCGAAGTTGTGGATCTTGGGGCATAAAGACCATCCCCAATCCTTTTGCATCTTGATTATTTTTTGCAGCTAACCATACGGATCTCAAATAGCCCCAAGGAATTGCGCAAAGTATTCCTGCTCCATCTCCAGAGTCATTGTCACCGCCACAACCACCTCGGTGTTCCATGCAATGCAACCCTTTGAGAGCTTGTTGGAGAATCCAGTGACTTGATTCGCCTTCAATATGCGCTATGAATCCCACTCCGCATGAATCCCTTTCTTCAGCTAAAGCTGCGGGAGCTCTGCTGTCGCAGTAAGGCCAATTAGGGCTTTTAGAACTTTGAGACATAAACTTCAGCTTCAACAGAACTGAACGACTTAAATATGGAGAGAAAAGGATCCACCTAGGTGAGGATTTAATAAGAATAAGCCTAGAGATTCACCTCCCTTGAGATAGCCAACTAATTCATTATTGGCACTAGTAGATCTCTTCTTGATTCAATTTTGGCAATCTGTTTTTCATTTCAGTTTTAAAACCCGCATCACTTTTGAATAGTTAGTCCAGCTTGGGCAGTTGACCCGTTAAGGTTAGAGATTATGGACTTTAGGTCGGATGTCCGACCATATGCCAATCGTCGATGCCAACTATCCAACAACTTATACGCACTGAGCGCCAGCGTCTCACTCGTAAAACCAAGTCTCCAGCATTGCGTGCTTGTCCTGAGCGCAGAGGTGTCTGTACGAGGGTTTATACATCAACCCCTAAGAAGCCAAATTCAGCTTTGAGAAAAGTAGCGCGTGTTCGCCTGACCTCAGGCTTTGAAGTCACGGCATATATCCCAGGTATAGGGCACAATCTGCAAGAGCACTCTGTTGTTTTGATTAGAGGAGGCAGAGTTAAAGACCTTCCAGGGGTGAGGTACCACATAATTCGTGGAACACTGGATACAGCAGGTGTGAAGGATCGTCGACAAGCTCGCTCGAAATACGGAGCCAAGTCTCCTAAGAAAGATTAAATTATTTTTATTTCCCTTTACTCTCCATCCCTGACGGTTTATGTCTCGCCGCAATGCAGCTGAAAAACGACCAGTTCTGCCTGATCCCCAGTTTAATAATCGACTAGCAACGATGATGGTGGCTAGGTTGATGAAGCATGGGAAGAAATCCACTGCTCAAAGAATTTTATCCCAAGCATTTAGCTTGATTAATGATCGAACTGGTGGCGATCCAATAGAGCTATTTGAGACAGCCATCAAAAATGCCACCCCTTTAGTTGAAGTGAGAGCTCGAAGAGTTGGTGGGGCTACTTATCAAGTCCCTATGGAAGTTAGACAAGAAAGAGGTACGGCTATGGCCCTCAGATGGCTTGTAAACTTTTCTCGAGCAAGAAGTGGTAAAAGCATGGCGCATAAGCTTGCTGGAGAGCTTATGGATGCAGCAAATGAATCAGGGAGTGCAGTTAGGAAGAGAGAGGAAACTCATAAAATGGCTGAGGCCAATAAAGCTTTTGCTCATTATCGCTACTGAATTCGCTTAGTTCGAGACATCTCACCCTTTAAGGGGGGGTTGACCTGTAGAGTCTGCTCCGCCTTTAAATGCCCCTCGGAGAGTTTCTTGTGGCTCGCGCCTTTCCATTGGAACGCGTCAGAAATATCGGGATCGCCGCCCATATCGACGCTGGTAAAACAACATGTACTGAACGGATCCTTTTCTATTCGGGAGTAGTCCACAAGATGGGCGAAGTCCACGATGGTGCTGCAGTTACTGATTGGATGGCTCAGGAACGTGAGCGAGGGATAACTATTACTGCTGCAGCCATTTCTACTACCTGGCAAGATCACCGCATCAACATCATTGATACCCCTGGTCACGTTGACTTCACTATTGAAGTTGAACGCTCAATGAGAGTGTTGGATGGCGTAATTGCTGTTTTTTGTGCAGTTGGTGGTGTCCAGCCACAATCCGAAACTGTTTGGCGTCAGGCTGATCGTTATTCAGTTCCTAGAATGGTTTTTGTTAATAAGATGGATAGAACAGGGGCAGATTTCCTTAAAGTTTATCGTCAGATTAAAGAAAGATTAAAAGCCAATGCGGCGCCTATTCAGCTTCCGATTGGCGCAGAGGGTGATCTCAAAGGTATTGTTGATTTGGTTTCCAATAAGGCATTTATTTATAAAGATGATCTAGGAAAAGATATTGAAGAAACTGAGATTCCTGCAGATATGGTTGAATTGGCCGAAGAATGGCGAGCAAAATTGATGGAATCAGTTGCTGAAACTGATGAGGAGTTAATAGAGGTTTTTCTTGACAAAGGTGAATTGAATCAAAAACAACTCGAGGAAGGAATTCGCAATGGAGTTCTTAAGCATGGTTTGGTACCCATGCTTTGTGGTTCTGCCTTTAAAAATAAGGGCGTGCAACTTCTTTTAGATGCAGTTGTTGATTATCTACCTGCTCCAGTAGATGTACCACCTATTCAAGGCCTTTTGCCTAATGGTAAGGAGGCATTACGTCCTTCTGATGACAGTGCTCCTTTTAGTGCCCTGGCTTTTAAGGTTATGGCTGATCCGTATGGAAAACTCACTTTTGTAAGAATGTATTCAGGCATTCTTTCTAAAGGTAGTTATGTTCTTAATTCAACTAAAGATGCCAAAGAACGTATTTCAAGATTAATTGTTCTCAAAGCAGATGATAGAGAGGAGGTAGATGAACTTAGAGCAGGTGATTTAGGTGCCGTTTTGGGACTCAAAAATACAACCACTGGCGATACCCTCTGCACAACTGAAGATCCGATTGTCCTTGAGACACTATTTATACCTGAACCGGTTATTTCGGTAGCTGTAGAACCCAAGACTAAGGGTGATATGGAAAAACTTTCCAAAGCGCTAACTGCTTTGGCAGAAGAAGATCCAACATTCAGAGTAAGTACTGATCCTGAAACAAATCAGACTGTAATTGCTGGGATGGGAGAACTACATCTGGAAATTCTCGTTGATCGAATGCTTCGAGAATTCAAAGTTGAAGCAAACATTGGTGCACCTCAAGTTTCTTATCGTGAAACTATTCGTGCTAGTTCCAAAGGTGAAGGGAAATTTGCTAGGCAGACCGGTGGTAAGGGCCAATATGGACATGTTGTAGTAGAAGTTGAGCCTGGTGAAGCTGGTTCAGGGTTTGAATTCGTCAATAAAATTGTTGGTGGAGTTGTTCCAAAGGAATATATAAAACCTGCTGAATCAGGCATGAGAGAAACTTCAGAATCAGGAGTTATCGCTGGATATCCACTTATCGATGTAAAAGTCACTTTGATAGATGGTTCTTATCACGATGTGGATTCATCCGAGATGGCTTTTAAAATTGCTGGGTCTATGGCTTTCAAGGATGGAGTTAAGAAGTGCAGCCCTGTTCTTCTTGAACCCATGATGAAAGTTGAAGTTGAAGTCCCTGAGGACTTCCTTGGATCTATTATCGGCGATCTTTCATCTAGGAGAGGTCAGGTCGAAGGACAGTCCATAGACGATGGACTGTCTAAAGTGAATGCCAAAGTGCCTCTAGCCGAAATGTTTGGCTACGCCACTCAGCTCCGATCAATGACCCAAGGTCGGGGTATCTTTTCAATGGAGTTCAGCACTTATGAGGAAGTTCCTCGTAATGTGGCTGAAGCCATCATCTCCAAGAATCAGGGCAATTCCTGATCTTTGACACCTCCTTTTTTTTTACCCCCGATTCTTTAACAAAATGGCACGCGAGAAGTTTGAGAGGAACAAGCCTCACGTCAACATTGGCACCATTGGTCATGTTGATCATGGGAAAACCACACTCACGGCAGCAATAACAAGTGTCCTTGCGAAGAAAGGACAGGCTGAAGTGCAAGACTATGGAGACATTGATGGTGCTCCTGAGGAGCGTGAGAGAGGTATCACCATCAATACAGCTCATGTTGAGTATGAAACAGATGGACGGCACTATGCCCATGTTGATTGCCCAGGTCACGCTGATTATGTAAAAAACATGATCACTGGAGCGGCTCAGATGGATGGTGCCATTTTGGTTTGTGCTGCTACAGATGGACCTATGGCGCAAACCAAGGAGCACATCCTTTTAGCAAAACAAGTAGGAGTACCTGCTTTGGTAGTTGCTTTAAATAAATGTGACATGGTTGATGATGAAGAGATCATCGAGCTTGTTGAAATGGAAATTCGCGAATTATTAACTAGTTATGACTTCCCTGGAGATGACATTCCTATTGTTCAGGTTTCAGGACTAAAAGCTATAGAAGGTGATGCAACTTGGGAAGCCAAGATCGACGAATTGATGACTGCAGTTGATGCTTCAATTCCAGAGCCTGAAAGAGAAGTTGATAAGCCGTTTTTGATGGCTATAGAAGATGTCTTCTCAATTACTGGTCGAGGTACAGTTGCTACTGGTCGAATTGAGAGAGGTAAAGTAAAGGTTGGTGAAGAGATTGAGATAGTGGGAATTAAAGATACCCGTAAGACAACTGTTACTGGAGTGGAGATGTTCCGCAAGTTGTTAGATGAGGGAATGGCTGGAGATAACGTGGGCTTGTTGCTTCGAGGTATTCAGAAAGAAGATATCGAGAGGGGAATGGTTCTTGTTAAGTCAGGTTCAATTACTCCACATACTAAGTTTGAAGGTGAGGTTTATGTCCTTAAGAAGGAGGAAGGAGGACGTCATACGCCTTTCTTTGCTGGCTATAGACCACAGTTCTATATCAGGACTACTGATGTAACAGGACAGATCACAGCATTTACTTCTGATGATGGAAGCAATGTTGAAATGGTTATGCCTGGTGATCGGATAAAGATGACAGGAGAACTCATTTGTCCAGTAGCGATTGAGCAAGGTATGCGATTTGCGATTAGAGAAGGTGGCCGTACTATTGGAGCTGGTGTGGTTTCCAAAATTCTTAAATAATCGTCTTAGGGGATAGTTTGTCCTTTTTGTGACCAACTATCCCCTACTATTGAATTAAGGCAAATGGATCTATCAGTTGATTAGTTCCAAAGAACCTCGAAAACTCATTCATACCCTCCTTATAGGGTTTTTAGAAAGGATTCATGTCAACAGCCATCGTCCAACAAAAGATTCGCATTCGCCTTAAGGCGTTTGACCGTCGCATGCTTGATCTTTCTTGTGACAAGATCATAGAAACAGCTGACAACACTGCTGCTACTGCAATAGGCCCCATTCCTTTGCCTACAAAAAGAAAAATCTATTGTGTCCTACGATCACCTCATGTTGATAAGGACTCCAGAGAGCATTTCGAGACAAGAACACATCGAAGAATTATTGATATTTATAACCCTTCGGCAAAAACCATTGATGCTCTTATGAAGTTAGATCTTCCAAGTGGAGTAGATATAGAAGTAAAGCTCTAAGGCAATTTCAAAGCAGTTGGTGGTTTCTTTTATTAGTATCTGTACTCGTTTGGAATGTCTCTTGTGACAGATATATCAGTCAGGGAATTACCGATTTTTGCTTTGCCTGATGTGGTTTTGTTTCCCCAGGAGATCCTTCCTCTGCACATATTCGAGTCAAGATACAGAATAATGCTAAAAAATGTACTTGAAACTGACAGTAGATTTGGTGTGGTCAGATTAGATCCAGAGACTAAGGAGCTCTCTAATGTGGGCTGTTGTGCAGAGATCCTGCAATGTCAAACATTTGATGATGGTAGAAGCAATATAGTTACGATGGGCCAGCAAAGGTTTCGGATACTCAAGCTTCTTAGAGAAACTCCTTATAGGTCTGCAATGGTTAGTTGGATAGAAGATGAGAAAGTAATGGATCAAGATTTATTGGAAAATTTGTCAGAGTCTGTGAAATGCGCTTTGCAAGATGTGGTTTCTTTGACTGGGAAATTATTTGATGCAGAGACTTTACTGCCTGATGATTTGCCAGATTTACCTAGAGAACTTTCTTTTTGGATTGCATCTCATCTGGGCGGTTCGGTTTCCCTAGAGCAACAGGTTTTATTGGAATTAATTGATACAACTCAAAGATTGCAAAGAGAATATGAGATTTTGGATCATACAAGAAAAGACCTGGCTGCTAGGACTACTTTAAAGGATACTTTTATGAATTCAGATAAGGCAAAAGGTTAATGAATCTCTGGTTCTTTTTTGGATTTATATTTTTCATTTCCTTAGCGTTATTGTTCTTTTTATGGGTGAAAGTTGACAGGCAATACATATCATCCAAAACAGTTGCCGAGGCATATGATAGATGGACAAATGATCAATTGTTAGAGTCCTTATGGGGAGATCATGTTCACCTTGGTTATTATTGTGATCCCCCTATAGGCAAAGATTTCCGAACGGCGAAAGTTGATTTAGTTCATTATTTAGTTAAGTGGAGTGGTTTGGATAAACTCCCAAAAGGTTCTAAGGTTCTTGATGTTGGTTGTGGTATAGGAGGTAGTTCTAGAATTTTAGCTGAGATATATGGTTTTGATGTATTGGGTATAACAATTAGTCCTAAACAAGTTCACCGAGCTAATCAATTAACTCCTGACAATATCAATTGTCGTTTTGAGGTTATGGATGCTCTTGACTTGCAATATGAGAATGAAACTTTCGATGCTGTGTGGAGCGTTGAGGCTGGCCCACATATGCCCGATAAACAAAGGTATGCTGATGAGCTTCTTAGAGTTTTGAGACCAGGAGGTGTTCTGGCGGTTGCTGATTGGAATCGCAAAGACTTTATTTATGGAAAATATAACTTTTGGGAACGATTAATTATGAATCAGCTGTTAAATCAATGGGCTCATCCTGATTTTTCTAGTATTCAGGAGTTTCAGCAGCATCTAGAACAAAGTGATTTCTCTCGAGGTGTTGTTGAAATAGATGACTGGACTAATGCAACTTTGCCTTCATGGAATGCCTCAATCTTAGAGGGATTTAAAAGACCTAAAGTTATTCTTTCTTTAGGTCCATTAGCTGTAATAAAGGCGATTCGAGAAGTACCTACTATCGTTTTAATGAATTGGGCTTTTGCGAATGGATTGATGTATTTTGGAGTTTTCAGGATAGGAGATTGAGTTTTTGATCTGAAATTTCACTGCTTTCATAAATTCCAAAGTTAATAATATGCTCGCATAGTGGTTCTAAAGATCCGGTGATTTTGTTTGCTATCTTTTCTGAATTTTCTGGTACTTCTACATCTATAAAAAAAACATATTCACCTAGCTCTCTTTTGGAAGGACGAGATTCAATTCGACTCATGTTTAATCCTAAATTTGCGATTAATGAAAGCGCCTCTAAAAGTGCTCCAGGAGAATTTGAATGTAATGAGAAAGCTAGACTTGCAATATTACCCGTTGCTTTTCTATCTCCATTTTTTAACAACAGAAATCTTGTGCAATTGCCAGCTACATCATTAATAGGGAATGCAAGTTCTTTTAGGTCACGCAAATACTTTGCAGAACGAGACGCTATTGCAGCACGAAAATGACTACCTGTAACCATTCTTGCCGCTTCAGCTGTCGAACTTGTTGGTAGATGCAATGCATTAGGAAGATTATTTTTTAACCATTCAGAGCATTGAGCTAATGCTTGCGGATGTGAGAGTACTTCGGAGATATCCTCTATCTGGCCACTGCCAACTAAAGCATGGCGAATGGGCAATACGATTGCCCTATGAATGCATATTTGTGGGAATGACCAAAGTGCATCAAGTGTTGCTGTAACACCGCCTTCTACTGAATTTTCAATTGGCACCACCCCAGCTTCACATATTTGATTTGCTACATGCTCAACAACAGATCTCAGGCCAGAACAGGGAATTAATTTTGGTTGCTCTATTTTTTCTAGTTTTGCTAAAGCCAATGCGGCCTGTTCTGCATATGTTCCTTTGGGGCCTAAGAAGGCAACTCGTTTATACATTAGTAATTCTGAGCAGATAGGTCGATAGGATCATTATGCGTCGTTTTCTGCAAATGCTTCTGGCCTTTCGAGCCAGTCAGAAATTAGACCTCCCTGTTGCTAGAAACGTGGAGCGTCTTCCGGATTACTTGCACCAGCAAGAGAGGGTTGTTGGTGCAATGCTCGACCCTAAAAAACTTACTCCCTTAGAACCAGGTCGTTTCCGCTACGAGGTCACCAGTCTCAAAGTCTTTCAACTTCAAATTAATCCTGTGGTATCAATTGGAGTAACGAATATAGAAGGGAAATTGAAAATGTTTGCTACTGATAGCCAGCTTGAAGGATTGGGAATAGTTGAAGATTTTGAGTTGACGCTGGATGCGACTCTCGAAGCGACTACAAGGGGTTTGGAAGGAGAGGCAATTCTATCTGTTTCAGTTAGTCAGCCTCCTATTTTGAGGTTAATTCCTCGATCTGTACTGGAAAGTACTGGTCAATCGTTATTAAATGGAATCCTTTTAGGAATTAAGGCGAGAGTTGGTCAGCAATTGGTTCGTGACTTTACGCTCTGGTGTGAAGATACAAATACTCCGTGAATGTCTAGATAATTATTTATGAAGGATTTTTGAGAGAAATGATTTTCGATGAAGTCTTGATGCACCTAATTTAATGATTGATTCCCTATGAATCCTAGTGCCGTATCCAGCATGCCTTTCCAAGGCATATCCTGGGAATTGCAAAGCTAGGCGCTTTATTAAGGCATCTCGACTTTCTTTGGCAAGAATACTTGCAGCAGAAATCTCCGCACAGAGTTTATCGCCATGAATTATATTTTTTTGTGGTCCTTCCCAAATTCTTAGAGGTAGTGAACCATCAACTAAGATGATATCTAATGATATATAAAGCTTATGCAATGCTCTTAGCATTGCTTTCTCTGTTGCTGTTCTAATACCAAGAGTATCAATCTCAGAGGCAGCTGATTGTCCTATGCCCCATGCATAACTAGCTGATTTAATTAGCGGGACCAAAGAAGATCTTTTTTTTGCATTGATCAGCTTACTATCAGTAAGTCCATGATTAATTAAATTCTCCGAACTATTGTCTTTGAGTACAACTGCAGCTGCAAATACAGGGCCAAATAGAGAGCCTTTCCCAACCTCATCTAGCCCGGCAATATTCATCGCAGTTTTTTCTTTTAGGTGGCAGCCGATGAACGGCGACGTTTGCGCCTTGGGTCTTCAGGAACTTCTTGTTCATTTGATTCATCTTTTTGTGGCTCTGCCCCTGTACTTGTATTCACATTGGATTGATTTGTTTCTATATTTGATATCTCTGTGACTTCTAAATTTGTCTCTGAGCTAGTTGGTGTTAATGATTCAGTTAATTCGTTATTTACTGATGAGCTTTCGATTGTATTTCTTGTAGATACTCTATTGCCTGCCCTATTCCTTTTTCTTCTTCTAATTGCATTAGATCTTAATTGTTGTTTTGTTTCAGCAATGATAGCCTCTTTATCTTCTTCGGGCCTAATTATTACACTTATCAATGGATTCTCGGTTTCTGGCTGAAGATCCAAAAGTAACATTGGATTCAATCCAAGGGAACGGAAAACTTCTTCTTCTTGTTCTTCTATATCTATAGAAATTAATTCGGGTTCTGGACGAGAATGATTTATTTCATAGGTAGAGCTTTCCTCATTATTCTCTGAGGATTCTTTGGGAGCAAAAATACCATTTGAAGATTGTGTAGTATTCACATTGGACTGTATTTCTGAGCTTGAGCGAAGCTTGCCTACCTTTTTTGATCGGTTGTTCTCAATAGTTTTATTCACATCATTTTTCGTAGTTGATAGAGATTTAACTAAACCTGCCGCGCTAGCTAATGGTTGAGGTAGATCTCGGCCTGGGAGTACAACAACATGACCTAATCCGGCACAACTATTGCAAGGTCTTCCAAATAACTCATATATATTTTGCCCTTGCCTTTTTCTAGTTAATTCAACTAAGCCTAATTCTGTTAATTGTGCTATTTGAGGTCTGGCAGAGTCATCTTTAACGGCTGAAGTGAAATGTTCTAAGAGTTGCAGCTGATCCCGTCTAGATTCCATATCTATGAAGTCTATAATTATTACTCCTCCTATATTTCTTAGTTTTAGCTGACGTGCGATTTCAATTGCCGCTTCACAATTTGTCCATAAAACAGTTTCCCTTGCATTTGCAGATCTTGTAAATGAACCAGAGTTAACATCAATTACGGTTAGGGCTTCGGTGGGCTCAATAATTATGTATCCACCAGAGGGTAGGTCCACCCTAGGCTTTAGTGCATCTCTTATTGCTGAATTGACTCTGAAATGTTCTAAAAGATCTTTGGATTCTGAATGAGACTCTACCTGTATATTTGTGCCATCTTGATTTAGGAAGTGGTTTATTCTTTCAACTTGATTTGGATTGTCCACTACTACTCTGACGAGATCACTACTAAGATGATCTCTTAGAATTCTATGAATAAAATCATCATCTCTATTTAATAAGATAGGAGGATTAGATGTTTCTGCGGCATGTTGAATAGCCTCCCATTGCTTTAAGAGATTTTCGAGATCATCTATTAAATTATTTTCACTAATGCCTTCAGCTTCTGTTCTAATTAAAAGTCCTGTACCTGGAGGTTTTACAAGTACTCCTAATGCACGCAATCTATTTCTTTCTCCCTCTGAGTTGATTCTTCTAGAGATATTGACACCTTGTCCACTTGGTTGAAGGACCAAGTATCTGCCTGGTAAAGCAATATTCCCTGTTAGTCTGGGACCTTTTGACCCAGTGGGTTCTTTCATGACCTGAACCAGAACTTTTTGTCTTGGTTCTAGGAGTTCGGTAATTCCAGCAGCAGCTTTTTTTAATTTTAGCGGCCCTAAATCAGTGACATGAATAAATCCATTTTTTTCACTTTCTCCAATATTTACGAATGCCGCATCAATTCCTGGTAAAACATTTTCTACTGTTCCCAGGTAGATATCTCCAATCTGGTAACGGCCTTGGGCAACAATTAATTCGTCTATTCGCTCATCATTGAGCAATGCTGCGATACGCAGCTGCTCAGCAATGACAATTTGTTGGGACATTGAACATTAAGAATGTTGTTTACTGTGCTATCAATTCCAAATCACCTGCAGTGAGCTGCATCTGGTGAGGGATGTGATTACGACCAAAGGTCTTTGAAAAATAGACGGAGTCTGAGCTCCTATGAAATTGACACTCTTATGTCCGGTCATTGCAGACGGGGAGAGTCTCAACAAGGTCTCGTTCTTCCCTCATGGCTAGGGGAAGAAGGCTAGGACAAGCATTTAGCATGATTTGCTTAAGCTCAATTAGTCCTAACTAACACACTAGCATTCTAGAAGAATAAGCTCTTGCCTTTTTATACCTTGCATGAGTAATGAATGGCCTACTTCTTTCTCAATCCAATGTTTTATTTGTTCAGGTTTTATGCTGCGACCTAGTTTGTCGATAAATGCTGATAACTCTATAGATTGATTTTCTGAGTATAATTTATTCCCATCGCAGTCTATTAACACCAGTTTTTCTAGTAATTCTCTGCAGTCCCTTTCACGATGGCGACCTTTCTTATCTTTATCCTGCCAAATTAGCTCGTTAGAGCTCATAATATTTTCTATAGCATTTTCTAATTTGTCTTTGTTGATTTTTGTCTTATTTGTCATCTGCAATTCAAATCTCCATATCGCTTTGATTAATTGCTGAGACAGACTGTCTCCTTTTACTTTTATGCTTTTGGCTGATAAAATTGTGAGTCCTTTAGGTAGATTCGTATTTAATAATCTTAAAACCACTTGTGGTTCTATACTCCTAGTAAACTCAATATCCATCCATTCACCATGCGCCTCTACTCCTAATGGGAGCGCTAATGCGATTTGAATTCTTGGTTGTGGGTGAAAACCCCCTGTATAGCTAACTGGTAGTTCACTTCTTCTTATAGATCTATCAAGAATTCTCATTAGATCTAAATGGCTAACAAAAACAATTGAACCAGTTTTTTTAAAGCAAATTCTTATTTTGCATGATCTATCACTATTGGGTGGTTTTGTGATTTTTTGATTTGGTACTTTTGGTGCTGGAAGGACCACATTATGTCCAAGTTCAGAACCACAAACACCACAGTTGCTACAAGCATCAAAAGAACAGTCTTCAACAACAATTTGGTCTAAGGAATGTTGTAGTTCTTTGGTTAGCCATGATTTAGTTATCCCTGTATCAATATGGTCCCAAGGAAGGGGTTTTGAACAGAAATTTATAAGTTCTGAATTGCTTAGTTTTGCTAACGATTGCCAACTGTCTATTTCTAGATCCCTGTAATTATCTGATAGATCATTTTCTTTGATAGCAATTGACCAGGAGCGAAAGGCGCGTTCGGCAGACTCGAACCAAGAATCCATTCCAGCCCCCGCTCGCCATGCTGACTCAATGACTGGAGCAAGTCTCCTGTCACCACGTCCAATAAAATCTTCTATGGCAGATATGCGAACATCTGTGAAATTGACTTTTATTCTTTGTAGTGATTTGAATTCCTTTTTTAATAGAATTTGTAGTCGTTCAAACTCCTTGGATGAAACATTATGCCATTGAAAAGGTGTGTGCGGCTTTGGAGTAAAGTTACTTATGGTTATGTTTAACTTTAATAGGCCTAAGTCACTACATTTAGTCTGCAGCATTTGACAGGTTTTAGCAATTCCAATAACATCTTCATCCGATTCACCAGGTAAACCAATCATAAAATAGAGTTTTACTTTTTTGTATCCATTGATCATTGCTTTTCTGATTCCATCTAATAGATCATCATCTGTCAGACCTTTGTTAATTATGTCTCTTAATTTTTGTGTTCCAGCTTCTGGGGCAAATGTTAATCCTGCTTGGCGACTCCCTCCAAGTATGTGAGCAATATTATCATCAAATCTATCAACTCTTTGACTTGGCAACTGTAAAGTTATTGCTTTATCGGCTAGTTCATTTCGAAGTTCCACTCCTACAGCTGGTAATGATAAGTAATCGCTACAACTTAATGAGAGAAGTGAAAAGTCACTATAACCAGTTTTCTTCATTCCTTCTTTGACTGCGTTTATTATTTCATTTGGTTCAACATCTCTGGCTGGACGCGTAAGCATTCCTGGCTGGCAAAATCTGCAACCACGGGTACATCCTCTTCTTATTTCGATAGTAAGTCGATCATGTACTGTTTCTAGATGAGGGACAAGACCAGTACCATAATGAGGAATAGGGGAAGCAACTCTTCTTTTGATTCTTTTAGGAGTGTTTATATAAATTGGTTTTAAATTTATTCCATCATCCCCTATTTTATAAAGAGATGGGACGTAAACCCCTGGAATTTCAGAAAGGTCTTTGAGTAATTCAAGTCGATTCAGATTGGCTTGCTTCCCTTCAGATATAATTAAGCTTATCTCTGGGAGTAATTCTTCTCCATCCCCTAATGCAATAAAGTCAAAAAATGGAGCAAATGGTTCTGGATTGCTAGTTGCGGTGGGACCACCAGCAAATATGATTGGGCATGATTTTGGGTGACTCAGAGTTAAATTACCACGATGATGTGAATATATAGGTAGCTTTGCGAGACTCAACATCTCGAGAATATTAGTTGCCCCTAATTCATAGCTAAGACTAAAACCTAGAATATCAAAGGCACTAAGAGGGCGCTTGCTTTCAACAGCAAATAGTGGCAGATCTTTGGATCTTAATCTGTTAGCGAGATCAACATCTGGTAGATAAGTACGGTCGCAAATCTGCCTTGGTAGATTGTTAAGAATTGAATAAAGTATTATATGTCCAAGGTTGCTGGAACCAACTTCGTATAATTCCGGATAGCTAAGTACCCAACGTACGTAGGCTGTGTTCCAATCTCTGCGTGTAACTCCAAGTTCATTCCCTATGTATCTGCCAGGCTTCTTGATGTGAACATCTACTAATTTTTCGAAAGGAATGGGAGAGTGAGCACTCTGCTCTGAGATCGGCTTGCTAGAGGCAAATTTCACAGCAGATCAGTCAAGTGTGTCGGTTCATTCTCTTGGTGATTCGTTCCCAAGAGGACCCTTTTCATAGCAAGATGTCTCTATTGATGCTTTTGGTTTAGTGGTAAAGGTTAATAGCAACTACTTGAAACTCAAGGCTGGTTACCTTTTCCCCGAGATAGCTAGGCGAGTTAAGGTTTTTACAGACAAAAATCCTGCAGCTGAATTGATACGTTTAGGTATCGGAGATGTCACAGAGCCTTTACCTAAAGCTTGTAGAGATGCCATGAAACTCGCAATTGACGAGATGGGCACTCCTGATGGATTTCATGGTTATGGTCCAGAACAGGGTTATCTATGGTTAAGGCAAGCCATAGCAAAGAATGATTTTCAGTTGCGAGGATGCGATATCAAGGCTGAAGAGATTTTTGTCTCTGATGGTTCAAAGTGCGATAGCAGTAATATTTTGGATATTCTTGGTGAAGACAATCGTATAGCGGTTACAGATCCAGTATATCCAGTTTATGTTGATAGTAATGTTATGGTTGGCAGGACTGGAAAATCATATGAAAATGGTCGATATTCTGGCCTTGAATATTTGCCGATAACTGCCGATAATTCTTTTGAACCTGAAATTCCAGGTAATCCTTTAGATGTTATTTATCTTTGTTCTCCAAATAATCCAACAGGTGCTGTTTGTAGCCGATTAAACCTTAAAGCTTGGGTTGATTATGCATTAAAAAATGATGCGTTAATTTTATTTGATGCGGCCTATGAGTCATTTATTCGAGACCCGCAGCTGCCTCATTCAATATATGAAATAGAAGGTGCTAAAGAATGTGCAATTGAGTTTCGCTCATTTTCTAAGAAAGCTGGCTTTACTGGGACTCGCTGTGCTTTTACAGTTGTTCCTAGAGAGCTTAAAGGTCATGCTAGTAATGGACAAAAGATAGATCTCTGGGATTTATGGAATCGTAGACAGAGTACTAAGTTTAATGGCGTTAGTTATATAGTTCAGCGTGGTGCCGAGGCAGTTTATTCAGATGCGGGTAAGGATCAAGTCAACTCCTTAGTTAGTTTTTATATGGAAAATGCGGATCTTATTCGTAAAGAACTTGCTGAAGCAGGTTTTCAGGTTTATGGAGGTCAGCATGCACCATATGTATGGATAAATGTTCCTGAAAGTATGAATTCATGGGATTTCTTTGATTACCTTTTGGATAAGGCGCATGTTGTTGGTACTCCTGGTAGCGGGTTTGGGTCTTCAGGAGAAGGTTATTTTCGACTTTCCGCTTTTAATAGCAGAAACAATGTAAAAAATGCCATGCAGCGTATAGCTCAACTTTGATTAAGCTTTCATCTTTTTATCTTCTTGGTCATCTAAATTGTGTTTATCTAAATGTAATTATGATTTCTTTCTCATCTTTTTCACGTAATCAAGGAGGTACAGTAGTAGTCAATAAAGAGGTTAGTAGGGTTAGGCAGTTGTCCCCTAGATATAAAGTGCTTCTTCATAATGACCCTGTTAATTCGATGGATTATGTTGTGATTACATTGAGGCAAGTTGTTCCTCAGCTGAGTGAGCAAGATGCAATATCTGTTATGCTTGAAGCTCATAATAGTGGAGTTGGATTGGTCATAGTATGTGATTTAGAGCCTGCAGAATTCTATTCAGAGACTTTGAAGTCAAAAGGCTTGTCTAGTTCTATTGAGATAGAAAGCTGAACTACTTATCTGCCACCTATTTCTTGGCTTTCTTTAGGCGAAGAAATAATTATTTAGCAACATTGATCTTTGTTCCATCTCTTTATTTGATTGGATGGGCATTCGTTCAGCCATTGCAAATTTTTTCTATAAATTGGATTGACAATAATCTATCTTTATTCGGAACAATAATTAGCTTTATTCTGTTCCTTATCCTGCTCCCAAAATGGGCTAAAATTAGGTGGAGTAGTTCGCAGCCTTGGAGGGATTTGGGGATATCTAGAAAACATAACTTAAATAGATTTTTTCTATTTTTTAAAGGTATTCTAGTTGCAATTAGTTTAATCTTAGTGCTGTTAATTGCTTTGAATATTGGTGGATGGCTGATGTGGAAATTTGATATAACTAATTCTTTAGTCCTAAATGCCATAGCCCTTTTATTTGGAGTAGGAATTGCAGAGGAGTTGATATTTCGAGGTTGGCTTCTTGAAGAAATTAAATTTCTTTTTGGTAAACGTTCTAGCTTAATTGGCCAGGCTGTAATTTTTAGCCTTGTACATATAAGGTTTGATCTTGGCTTTTTACCTTTGTTGGGTCTTTTCGCAGGTTTATTTTTTTTGGCATTATTGCTTGCACAGATAAGAGATCTAGATAAAAATTCTTTGTGGGGTTGCGTAGGTTTGCACGGAGGTTTGGTGGCAGGTTGGTTTTTTACTGTTCATGGGTTATTAGAGATACAATCAAGTGCTCCAGTTTTTTTATTTGGTCTAGGAGCTGATTCTGGTAATCCTTTAGGTGGCTTAATTGCGATTGTTGTTATATTTTTCTTTTTGGTTTTTATCTCACGGCTGAAGCAATAGTTTTTCGACCATTCAAAGGAGCTCTCAAGGATTGTTCTAAAGGTGATTTGCCATAATCTCGTTCAAGTAGATCTATAACAGTTTTTCCAAAGCTTTCTGAACCAAGATCAAATGCTTCTAGACATATTTTGCCGAAAATACTTCCCATAGGTTCGGGATTCCAGAGAAGTTTTCTTGCTGTCCAAGGCATCATACTCATTGGATTATAACCAGGCTTTAGTAATCCATTATCAAAAGCATATTGCTCTAGATGAGTGTGTGGTTGTAGCCCAATAAAGAATATCGCGGGCTCAACATTATGCTGACCAAAAATTTGTTCTAATTCACGATGGTATGCAACTGTTTGCCTAATTGTTTCCGCTCTTTCATCAATTACATTAAATGAATAGTTTACAGAAACAGTATTGTTAAAGCCTGCTTTAGCAAGTAATCTGCAGCTTTCTAAAACTGTTTTTAAATTATATCCCATACGCATTTTACGCACAAGTTCTTGTGAACCTGAGGTAATACCTATTTCAAAATAGCTCATTCCAGTTTCAACCATTAATTCAGCTAATTCAGAATCTATATTGTCTGCACGTATATATGCGGCCCAACGAATATCTTTTAGACCTTCTTTTTTAATTGCACGAAGTAGTTCTTTTGCGTCTTCTATATAACGACGTGCTGGTATAAATTGAGCGTCTGTAAACCAAAATCCTCTAACACCCATTTCATATAATTGACGCATTTCGCTTACAACCTCTTCCACAGGATTTAGTCGTACTTGTTTTCCTTCAACTACCGTATAAACGCAATAACAGCAATTATGTGGACAACCCCTTTTTGTTTGTACACCAACGTAGAAGTCTCCTCCTTCTAAATACCACTTAAATTGCGGCCAAATCGAATTGATATATTTATAATCACAAGCTGTTTTAGGTAGACTTTGTGGCTTTTCATGGATAAGCCCAGGCCTTGGCGATTCTCCAGAAATAAAGCACCTTTCAGAATCTATCGGTTCTCCACGTAATAGTTTTTCTAAAAGTGGTTCCCCTTCGCCAACAGAAATAATCGTGCCTTTTGGCAATGATTTGCCTAGTTGTTCATAAAATACGCTTACAGCTCCTCCTCCAATAACTGCACGGGCTTTTGGGTGATATCTTTTAGCTAATTTGAGACCTGTTTGAACTAGATTTTTGTTTCTCGCTAGTTCTCCATAATGACTAGTCATTAATCTAACTCCACCAAGAGCACCTCTAATTTTTTTTAATGGATTTTTGGAATAAAAAACTTCGAATGAATTTTGTAATGGATTGCCACCTCTCCCATCTACAGGTGCATAGATCTGTATATCTCTCCAGGAGAAGATTAATAGGGAGGGCATGAAGCTGTCGATTGCTCCTTTTAAAGTATTTTTCACATCAAGTACAGGTATTGCTGCGAGATCAAGAATCTTTTGTTCTATCTTTGGAAAACACTTATGTAAATGATCTGCTAAGTATATAGGCCCAATTGGGAAGATTGGATTGCAGGGAAGTCTTACAATTAAAATTCTTTCCTGAGAGCTTAATTGGTTCACGTTTAATAAGTCTTTGCCTTCAGAAGACAAGTTAGAATTCATGGTTGCAATCAATAGCTACCTTATTCGGAAATAAGATTCCCTGTGATCGATCGATTTAATTAGTATTTTTTAATTTTACCTGAATGAATCAACCTTTAAGTCTTTGATTATGTTGCTTTTGATGCATTTTAAATA
>QCKC01000017.1 GCA_003215635.1 Prochlorococcus sp. AG-409-J19 | reverse complement strand
GGGGCTCTCCTGTAAATCATCGGGATCAAAGTCTTGAACAATTAATAGGACATGTTTCCACCGACACTAGGAGCCTCGATAAGGGAGATTTTTTTGTACCTCTGATTGGAGATAAATTTGATGGACATGCTTTTTTATTAGAGGCATTTAACAAAGGCTCTCAGGCGGCGCTTGTTTCAAAAGATTGTGTTTATGAAATTCCTTTTGGACTTTTGCATTGGGTTGTGGAAGATACCCTTGATGCCTATCAAAAACTTGGATTATTGAATCGACTACAGTTGAGTATTCCGGTTGTTGCTGTTACTGGATCAGTTGGGAAAACAACTACAAGAGAACTAATTAAGTCTTCTTTAGCGTCTTTGGGTAATATTTTAGCTACTTCTGGGAATAATAATAATGATGTGGGAGTTCCTTTGACTTTGCTCCAGGCTGGTAGAGAACACTCGGCGTTAGTTGTAGAGATGGGAATGAGGGGGGTAGGCGAGATTGATAAACTTTCTTGCTGTACTCAGCCTGATATTGGTGTAATAACAAACATAGGTAGTTCTCATATTGGTCTTTTGGGAAGTTTGGGTGCAATCGCTAAGGCAAAATCTGAAATAATTTCAGGAATAAAAAATTCCGGACTTCTTATTTTTCCAGCTGGAATAAAATTGCTTGAAGAGGAATTGCGTAACAAATGGAAAGGTAGAGTTTTAAGAGTAGATATAGAGGATATTAATTGCTTAGATGATTATAAATTTATTTATAATAGAAGAGAGGCTGATTTAGATGTTGATTTGATGGGATTTGTAGATCTTGATAAAGGAACTATTGTTGTTAACGGAATAAATTACAAACTCCCGTTACCTGGTAAACATAATGCCTTGAATTTTATGTTGGCTTTAGCTGTTTCGAAAGAGCTTGGAATTCCGAATGAAGAACTTTCTGATTTAAAAGTAACTGTCCCTGGAAGCCGAAATAGAACTTTAAATATTGGAGATATTTGTATATTAGATGAGACTTATAATTCATCTCCAGAGGCGGTAAAGGCTTGCCTGGAACTTTTAGTTGATTTGCCAGGACGTCACTTTGCTGTTCTAGGAACTATGTTCGAACTTGGAGAATATAGTGTTCATTATCATCGAAAAGTAGGAGAATGGGCAGAGCAACTAAAGCTTGATGGCCTTGTAGTAGTGGCTAAAGGTAAAGAAGCAAAGGCTATAGTAAATAGTGCTTCGAGTTTGCCCAGAATAGTAGTAGTGAATAAACCAGAGGAAGCAATCAAACATTTAAAAGAATGGCTCAAGTCAGGGGATTGTCTTCTGCTTAAGGCAAGTCATTCTGTTGGATTGGAAAGATTAATCCCACTCATTAATGATACTTTTTCTTGATTAATACTTAATCAGACTCATGCAATTTGTTTTTAACGATTTGTTTTGGCCTGGCAATTGCTAGGGATTCATCATTTACGTCCTTATTTATAGCCGAGCCTGCCGCAATTGTGACTCTAGAACCTATTTTTATTGGAGCTATAAGCACTGAATTGGCCCCTGTTTTGGTTTGATCACCGATTATGGTCTTATTCTTTTTTACTCCATCATAGTTAGCGGTAATAGTACCTGCGCCAATATTTACATTTTTACCAATCACAGAATCACCAATATAACTTAGGTGGTTGATATTTGTCTCGCGATCAACTTTGCTTTTCTTAATCTCTACGAAGTTGCCTATTTTACATTTTGTTGAAATATGAGTGCCTGGCCTTAGGTGGGAAAATGGCCCAACCTTTACGTCAGAACAGATGTAACTCTCATTGGCAATTGAATAGCTAAAAGTTACATTTTTTTCTAGTTTGCTATTTTCTATTAAAGAGTTTGGGCCTATTTTACAGCTATCGCCTATTTCACATTTTCCCCGAAAGTGACTTTGTGGCTCAACTATTACGTCTTTCCCGAATACGCATTTATCTGTTAAAGTGCAGCTTGAAGGTAAGATAAACTTTACCCCCTCTGTCATCCAATGATTTCTTAGCCTTTTTTGAGCCAGTTCTTCGCACTCAGCCAGTTGCATTTTATTGTTAATACCTTTTACTTCATTTGGATCTTTTACTTCTAAATAAAATGTTTCTGAAAGTAATTCAATTGCATCAGTTAAGTAAATCTCTTTTTGATTATTGTTATTCGAAAGTTTAGTTATTATTTTATTTAGTTGATTCCATTTGAAACAATAAACACCTGAATTTGTAAGGTTATTTTCTTTTTCGGCCTTGCTGCAATCTCGATCCTCGATAATAGCTTTTACTCTGCCTTGATCATTGGCGATTACTCTGCCATATCCTTCTGGGTCAGTTAGCCTTGCGGCTAATAGAGTCGCATTGGCATTTTTCGACCTATGTGTTTCTAGTAATTGTTTAATTGTTTCAGGTTGGAGAAGTGGCACGTCACCATTTAAAACTAACAAGTCTCCTTGAAATTCATTTAAGACCTCTTGTAGTTGCTGTACAGCATGCCCAGTACCTAGTTGAGGGCTTTGTCTGACGAAGTTTAATCCCTGCCAATTCGAGAGACTTTCTTGAACAAGTTCGGATTGGTGTCCAACTACCACCAGCCATTCCTCAGGGTGTAATCCTCTGCAGCTTTGTAGGACCCGCTCAATAAGAGTGGATCCAGCAATCGTGTGGAGGACCTTAGGCAAGGCACTTTTCATGCGGGTGCCTTGCCCGGCAGCTAAAACCGCGACAGCGAGCATCGAGAAATTTGTTAATCGGGCGGAATCTACAGTCTTCTACTTCATGAAGTGTTGGTTCTAGTTAAACCAACGACGTCGCCAATCGCTCGTGACTTTCAAGTTTGAATGGAATTGTTCGATTTTCCTTCGGTCTATTATCTCGCAAGGCTTGTCTGCACCACTAAGGTCTCGGTATGGAGTCGCCGCACGTGTAAGTAAATGTTCTTCTTCCATAGGTGATAGTAATTGCCAAGGTTGATCTTTAGCATTATTTACGTTTTTGTTGTCTGAGGAGATGGCTATTGTTCCTTCGCTCCAATTGTTTTGAGTGAATTGAGATGGTTTGATTGAAAATATTTGTAGCCCAGATCTTCTTAGGCTTGCTCTTACTGCAGCGGCACGGCAGTAAGTGATGATTCGGCCACCAGGTGAAAGTAATTTGGCAAGCTTTGACAAGAACTCTTCCGTCCATAGCTCAGGACAATGAGTGGGTGAGAACGCATCAAGAAATACCAGATCAGCTTTCCAAGTCTTTGAAATTGCTTTAATCATTTTACGTGCATCTCCCCATAATAAGAGTCCTTCGCTCCAATCATTATTCCATTGGCTATGTTTTCTGAGTGATTGCAAAATTGATAGAATATTTGTTGACCACAGATTTTGAAAATCTTTTTCTTTTAATGCTAAATCTAAAGGTCTTGGATCTATTTCGAGTCCTAGCCATTTTGCCTTTATAGAGGTTTGTTGTAAAGCATCAAGTAAAGCTGCTGAATTATAACCAAGTCCGAAACAAACATCTAATATTCTTATAGTACTTTCCTCTTTGAATATCTCAATTTGTGAAGGGCAAATGAATTTAGTTAGGGCTTCATTTAATGCGCCTGAACCACTATGAAATGTTTCATTGAAATAATTGCTCTTTAGACTAAAGCTCCCATCCTTAGTCATGTAGGTTGACAGATCTCCTAATAAATTATTATTAAAATTCGATTTAGTTTTGAAGTTTTTCAAGATCTTCCCAGAAATTTGGGTAGGAAATCGCGGCTGCCTCGCTACCTAGAAGCTTGGATGTCCCTTTCGCCATTAATGATGCGATTGCAAGACTCATTGCAATTCTGTGATCTGTCTCACTGTTGATAGTCGCACCTTTTAATTTCTGCCCACCATTAATAGTTAAGCCATCATGATGTTCTTCAATTTCTGCACCCATTGAACTTAATTGTTTAGTAATTACAGCTAGACGATCAGTCTCCTTTACTCTTAGTTCACTTGCTCCAGTTATTTTACTTTTGCCTTCACAAAAACACGCTGCTACGGCAAGTATTGGAATTTCATCAATAAGACGAGGAATTATTTCTTCATTTATAGAGAAAGCCTTTAATGGAGTATTAATAACCTTTAAATCTCCTACTGGTTCACCTGCTATCTCTCGAAGGTTGATAATTTCTATATGCGCTTCCATTTTTTTCATTACTTCTAGAATCCCAGTCCTAGTTGGATTTAAACCTACATTTTCTATAGTAATATTAGAGCCTGGTATTAGAGATCCAGCGATCAACCAAAAGGCTGCAGAACTAATGTCCCCAGGTACAACAACTGATTGGCCTTTAAGTTGTGAGCAAGGTCGAATATGTATATGTCTTCCCATCTCTCCTCCTACTTCAATTGACGCTCCAAAAGCCTTTAGCATTCGCTCACTATGATCTCTTGATTGGGCAGGTTCAATAACTGATGTGGCCCCATCAGCATAAAGTGCAGCAAGCATGAGTGCTGATTTGACTTGAGCAGAGGCAATAGGAGTTCCAATTACAGAACCATGGAGTTTTCTTCCAGTTATTGATAAAGGGGCAAGATTGCCATTCTCTCTACCTTCTATATGTGCTCCCATCATTCTTAGAGGTTGAATGACTCTTTGCATTGGGCGACCTCGTAGAGAGTCATCTCCAGTAAGTACAAAATGTTTTCCTTCTCTACCAGCTAATAGTCCAAGCATTAGTCGCATGGTTGTTCCAGAATTCCCACAATCAAGAATAATTTCTGGTTCTTTAAGTCCATTTAGTCCAGCTCCATGAACCTGAACTATTTGATTAGTTGCAATTTTGCTTATCTTTACTCCCATGGCTTTTAAGCATTTCGCAGTACTTATGGGATCTTCAGCAGGTAATAAACCTTCGATTGTTGTGATACCTTCTGCAATTGCTCCAAAGAGAAGAGCCCTATGAGAAATTGATTTGTCTCCAGGGACGCGAACAGTCCCCCTCAGTGATTGTTTCGCTCGCAGAATACGAGTTGAGGGACTGTTGCTGATATTGCTCAAAGAATGTTTAGGTGAATTGAGCTTAGTTTATTGTTTCTTTGATGATTTAATCAATTTAAAGTGCAGAATTTCTGGCTTTTTGTATTAGATCATCAAGAACATATCCGAATAAAACCGGATCGGGTTCTTGGCTATCAATTTCGGACAACCCAAACTCCTCCCATCTGTTTTTGATTCTTGTTTTTAATTCAGGGGAATGACTAAGTGGTTCCCCCCAGTCATGATTTTTTTCTGGACCAATCTTGGTAGTTGCATCAATTGCAAGTCTTCCTCCTAATCCAAGATTCTCGCTTGCGAAATCAAGACTGTCGAAGGGAGTATTTTCCATGACAATAAGATCTCTTTGGGGATCAACTTGTGATGAGATCGCCCAGACAACTTGGCGAGGATCTCTGACATTGATACTCGAATCAACTACGACAATGAATTTTGTATAGGTGAATTGAGGTAACGCGCTCCAAAAAGCCATTGATGCTCTTTTCGCTTGGCCTGGATAAGCTTTATCTATTGAAATTACAGCGAGTTTGTAACTTAGTGCTTCCATTGGAAGAAAGAAATCAACTATTTCAGGTATTTGTTGTTTAAGAATTGGGGTATAGATTCTGTTTAAAGCAATAGCCAACATCGCTTCTTCTTTAGGTGGTCTTCCACTAAAGGTTGTTAAGAGAATAGGATTCTTTCTATGTGTGATGCAATTAAATCTAATTAGGGGAGATCTTTCTTCTATGCCATAAAAACCCATATGATCTCCAAAAGGACCATCCATTAATTCTTCTTCTGGTGAAATGGTTCCTTCTAATACAATTTCACTGTGACTCGGCACTTGTAAATCAATTGTTTTGCATTTTGTTAGTCGAACCCCTTGCCCTGCATAAAGACCTGCAAAGAGCCATTCACTTAATTGAATTGGTATTGGAGTTGCTGCTGCCATAATTAAAAGAGGATGGACCCCAATTGCAACAGCAATTTCCAGCTTTTTCCCCAGCGCTTTTGCTTTCCTGAGGTGCAATGCGCCCCCTCTAACACTTAACCAATGGACTGTCATGGTCTTTGGTGACTGACGTTGAAGTCGATATACACCTACATTTGGGATGTTTGTTTCAGGATCCTTCGTTATGACTAAACCCAAAGTGATCACACTTCCTGCATCTTCAGGCCATGGTCTGATTAGGGGAAGTTGATCAAGATTTACCTCTTCATTAAGGAGAATTTTTTGATGACAAGGAGGGGTCAGATCTATATCTGAACGTGCTTTAAATAGATCCCAAAGTACTCCCGCAAATTTTTTGGTTTCTTTGAAACCTTTGGGAGGTTTAGGTTGCTGAAGAAGTGCAAGTCGTTCCCCTAAGTCTTCTAATTGCTCCGTTTTTTCAAGACCCATAGACCAAACAACTCTTTCAAGAGTGCCCAGCAAGTTAATTGCCACTGGTATTTTTGAACCAATTACGTTCTCAAAAAGAAGAGCAGGTCCACCCATGCCAAGTACACGGTCACTGATTGCTGCGAGTTCAAGATCTGGATTTACTTCTGCTGAGATTCTTTTTAGTTGGCCTCGTTTTTCAAGTAACTTTATGAAGTCCCTTAGATCCTGGGAGGCAAGGCTTGAACTAGTGAAGGACATATTTTATAGAAAGTTGGTGTTCGACGTGTAGTTAATCTGACTCATATAGTTGACCCTTGGGGCAATGCAGATTTCTTATTTCCATGTTGCTGGCGATGTCCCTGAGGGAAGAGAACCTCATTGTGCGGTTGTAATTGATATTTTGCGAGCAACGACCACAATTGCTTGGGCTCTACATAATGGGGCCCAGGCAATTGAAACCTTTGCTGATTTAGAGGAATTAAAAACACGGGCTTCAAATTTTCCTCGATCCTCAATACTTTTGCTTGGAGAGCGAGGGGGGGGGAAGTTGGAAGGTTTTGATTTAGGGAATTCTCCAGTGGCAGTTATTCCTGAGGTCGTTTCAGGTAAAAGGTTATTTATGAGCACCACCAATGGAACAAGGGCTTTAAACAGAGTAAGGGATGTAAGTAATTTGTACACTATGGCTCTGCCGAATCGGCTTGGAGTTGCTAAACGATTGATTGAAGATAGATGTGATGAACTATGGATTATTGGCAGTGGTTGGGAGGGTTCTTACTCTTTAGAAGATTCATTGGCTGCAGGTGCATTGGTGTCTAAAATTATGAACTTGTCGACTAAGAACATAAGTGTTGCTAATGATGAATTGAACTCTGCATTGGCCTTATGGGAGAGATGGGAAAATAATCCTGAGGCATGCTTGCGTAAAGCTACTCACGGACAGAGGCTCATGTCTATTGGGAATCATGAAGCGGATTTTCATTGTTGTGCACAGCTGGATCAACTCGATATTGTCCCAACCCAGATTGAGTCAGGAGTGCTTAGTATCGATTCACTGCAAAAATAGTTCTAAAGTTTTGGTATTAAGAGGGAGCTTGTGAACGACTTCTTGGCAGCAGCTGTTCAACTTACGAGCACCTCGCAGCCAGAGGTGAATTTTGCTGCTGCAGAAGAGCAGATTGAATTGGCTTCCCGGCGAGGTGCGGAATTAATTGGATTGCCTGAAAACTTTGCTTTTATGGGTGACGACCAGCAACGACTAGATCTCTCTGCAACTCTTGCTGAGCAATGCAGTAATTTTCTAGTCACAATGGCTAGGAGGTATCAAGTTGTACTTTTAGGAGGTGGTTTCCCCGTACCTTTAGGAGATGGGACAAGGACTCTTAATCGTTCTGAATTGATCGATAGAGATGGGCAACTTTTAGCTAGGTACGACAAAATTCATCTTTTTGATGTCGATTTGCCAGAAGGTAATACATATCAGGAGTCAGCAACTATCGCTTCAGGAGAAGAGCCCCCTCCCGTTGTTGATGTTCCAGGACTTTGCAAGGTTGGACTGTCAATTTGTTATGACGTCAGATTCCCTGAGCTTTATAGATATTTGATTAGTCAAGGTGCAGAGTTGTTAATGATTCCTGCTGCATTCACTGCTTTTACCGGAAAGGACCATTGGCAAGTCTTGTTGCAGGCAAGAGCTATTGAGAATACGGCTTATGTTGTTGCACCTGCCCAAACAGGACCTCATTATGGTCGACGCCATAGCCATGGACACGCAATGGTTATAGATCCTTGGGGAACTGTTTTAGGAGATGCAGGCGTCCTTCAAGGTGCTGCAATTGCTCCTGTGGACACCTCACATGTGCGGAGAATCCGAGAGCAGATGCCATCTTTGAAGCATCGTAAACCGATGCTGTTTTAGCTAATGGCTTCGCTATTTAATTTTCGAATAGCGGTTCTGAATGCCTGCATATTGCCTGTTGGTGTTTTGTTGTTGTCTGTGCCCGTTAAAGCAGCTAGTGCACTAGCTGCTTGGTCTTTAAATAACAATGGCGTGTTGGAATTAAGAACTTCAAAAGGTGCTGATTTAAAAGCTTTTTTTCAAAACCCTGCAGATGGGAAAGGCGTTCGAGTTTGGATTGATTTTCCTGGAGAATTAATTCGTCCTAGAAGTTTGAAAGGGAGTGGATTAGTTCGTCAAATTCGACTTGGTATTCCTAACCCTGGAGTCACAAGATTTGTTGTTGAATTTGACCAATCTGTGCGTCTTAATCCATCATCTTTGAATTTAGTTGGTACTTCTCCAGACAGATGGAGATTGGTTTTTAAAGGGCTTGAAACTAGAGGGATGAAAAGTATTGGCGAAGGTAATCTTGTTAGATCATCAACAGTTAGAAGTTATAATAGTTCAATTGTTTCACCAATTAAATTCGCTGATTTACCTAAAGTACCTTGGGGAAAATATACTGTAGTCATCGATCCGGGTCATGGTGGGCCTGATCCAGGAGCTGTAGGTATTGGAGGTTTAAGAGAAACAGATGTTGTACTTGATGTATCACTTCAAGTTACTAAGATCCTTAGGTCAAAGGGTGTCAAAGTCAATCTAACTAGACGTTATGAGGTTGATTTAGATTTGCCTCCAAGAGTGGCAATAGCTAATCGTTTGAATGCAAATGCTTTTGTAAGTATTCATGCAAATGCATCAAGAACTGCTCTACGAGATGTTAATGGAATTGAGACTTTCTATTTCTCAGGATATTCAGCTTCAAGTTTAGCTAATAGGATTCAAAAACAAGTCCTAGCAGTCTCACCTGGAACTCCCGACAGGGGGGTTCGTCGCGGACGTTTTTACGTTATTAGACGTACAAGAATGCCCGCGGTACTTGTTGAAATGGGTTTTGTTACAGGGAAGATTGATGCTCCACGTTTGAAAAACAAAAATCATCGACGAAATCTTGCATTAGCAATTTCAAAAGGAATACTTCAGTATCTACAGGGGGTCCGTTGACCACTAGATTGGGTTTCTTTGATAGTGGTATTGGTGGCTTGACTGTGCTCAAAAGAGTACTTCAGCGTCATGGAGAAGTTTCATGCATTTATTTAGGGGATAATGCAAGAGTTCCTTATGGCACTAAGGATCAAAAAGAGATTAGATTGATTGCGAAAGAAGTTGTTGAATGGTTTCGTGATCAGAATTTATCTGCTGTAGTTATGGCCTGTAATACTACAAATTCTCTAGCACTTGATGTGGTTGAGGCTTATGCAGGTGTGCCTGTATTTAGTTTGATAAGAGCAGCATCTGAAATGATTTTTGAAAAAAGAATTGGTATTCTAGCCACCCCTGCAACAGCAGCTTCAGGGGAATATAGTAATCAAATTAAGTCTATTCATGCTGGAACGATTGTTATAGAACAAGGTTGTCCCGATTTTGTTCCTATGATTGAAGATGGTATACCCAATATTAATCAATTTCGTCGTTCGGCTGAGATTTATCTCAGTCCACTTTTAAAGGCAAAAGTACAAGCAGTTGTTTTTGGTTGTACTCATTATCCTTTTGCTGAACCAATTCTTAGGCAGCTATTACCACAAAATGTTCGTCTGATAGATCCTGCTATCGCTCTTGCTGAGCAGCTTGATGAAGTCCTTGGAGCTCCTTCCTCTACCTATGCTTTCCCTATATCACTTGCCTCTACTCGTATTTGTGTGACAAGTGACGCGAATGGGTTTGCTGACAAATCAACTCCTTGGCTTGGGGTTAGGCCAGAAGTTGAGCTGATTTCCTTACAGGATAAGACCTGTTTCTCTTAGGATCAGTGCAACGAGGGAGGACATGGAAACGGTCACGGATCTGTTGCAGCCTGTAGAGCTAGATCTTGAGAATCTGCTCAACGATTTAAGGAACCTTATTGGGGCAGGCCATCCAATTCTTCAAGCCGCTGCCGAGCACCTTTTTAGTGCTGGAGGCAAACGGATTCGTCCTGGAATTGTCCTATTGATTTCTAAGGCGGTTTCTCCTGAGGGGAAGTTATCTTCTCGACATAAAAGGTTGGCTGAAATTACTGAGATGATTCATACCGCTTCTTTAGTGCATGATGATGTGCTTGATGAAGCAGCTACCAGGAGAGGAGTTGAGACCGTTCACAGTAGGTTCGACCATAGAGTCGCAGTATTGGCAGGGGATTTTTTGTTTGCACAAGCAAGTTGGCATTTGGCGAATTTAGATAATCTCAAGGTTGTAAAACTCCTGAGTCGAGTGATCATGGATCTTGCAGATGGAGAAGTGAAACAAGGTCTTTATAGATTTAGTTCTGACCAAACAATAGAAAATTATTTAGAAAAGAGTTATTGTAAAACTGCTTCGCTTATTGCAAATAGTGCTCAAGCTGCTGGAGTCCTAAGTGATCAAGATGAAACACATCTTAAATCACTTTATTCTTTTGGGAAGAAATTAGGATTAGCTTTTCAAGTTGTAGATGATATCCTCGACTTCACAGCCAGTGATAAACAATTAGGCAAGCCAGCCGCGAATGATTTAGCTAGTGGTTATCTAACTGCTCCCGCTCTTTATGCTATAGAACAATATCCAAAATTATCAAAACTTATTGATAGAGAGTTCTGTGAGGTTGATGATATTCAAGAGGCGCTTAATTTTGTTAGAGAATCAGATGCTATTCCTCGAAGTAGAGAATTAGCGAGAAACTTTGCTAGAGAATCCAAAGCTTCTATAGAGTGGTTGCCTGATTCTGAGTCATCAAGAGCTTTATTGGCTCTTCCGGAATTTGTACTTAGTAGACTTTATTAGAAGAAATTATTTATTTAAATAACTCTTGTAAAGTCTCTTGGACAATACTCAATTGATTGATTCTTATAGGGTTTTTATTTGAGGTTTGCAAGTTTTTGTTGTTTGTTTCTGTGTTTACTTCTTCATTGGTTAAAATCCAAACTTGACAATTGGCTTTAGCGGCTGATTCTGCACCAGCAAGAGAGTCTTCTAGAGCCCAACATTTGTTAGGTTCAACATTGAGTTTTTTAGCTGCGAGTAAAAAAGGATCAGGGGCTGGTTTACCTGAAAAAAGCATTTCATCATCCCCAAGCACGCGAGTTTCTATAAGTTTTAACCAAGGATGAGGAGCACATTTAAGCGCCGCAGATGCGGACGTACTACTAGTAACTAAAGCAATGGGCAGATTGTATTTTCGGCAGCATCTGATTAGTGATTCCGCTCCTGGCATTGGAGAGGCGCTGCTAAGTAACTTTTTTGCAATGGGTTGTTGGATTGAAATTAACCTTTCAATATCTAATGGTTTATCAGCCCACTCTGAAATTTGTTTCGCACAATCACTTCTCCTTCTCCCGCGTAAAAGCTTGAGTTGGGATTCACTTAGATTTTCTCCAAAAGCCTTTGCTGCTTCAGACCAAGCTTTCCCATGCAATGGCTCTGTATCTATAAGGAGCCCATCAAGGTCAAATAGGCATGCTTCTGGCTTGAACATAAAGTGAAATTTGACGATTCGTTTAACAAGCGTTTCACCTCAATGCGCTCAATGGGTATTAGTGGCTTGAATGCGCTTATTGAATGTGAATGATCTAACCAGATGACTTCTGAAATGAAAGGCACCATTGAGTCAGTTTTGGACGAGAGGAGGGTTTTTCATCCATCCGACGAACAGGCTAATCAATCGCTCATTGGAAGTCTTGAGCTTTATAAAAAGATGTTCAATGATGCCAAGACCGATCCTGAGAAGTTTTGGGGAGATGCAGCTCGCAAGGAATTGAATTGGTTTGATCCATTCCATACAGTTCTGGATTGGTCAAATGTCCCTTTTGCTAGATGGTTTGAAGGAGGCACTACCAATGTTTCATTTAATTGTTTAGATCGACACCTGGTTGGTCCGAATGCGGAGAAATTGGCTTTGATTTGGGAGGGAGAACCAGGGGATGTGAGACGTTTTACCTATAGGGAACTTCATGCAGAGGTTTGCAAAACAGCAAATGCGTTGAAATCACTTGGGATTAGGAAAGGCGATTTAGTAGCTCTTTATATGCCAATGGTGCCTGAGGCGGCTATCTCCATGCTTGCATGTGCGCGAATAGGTTCTCCTCACTCAGTGGTTTTTGGAGGATTTTCTTCAGATGCTTTAAGAGATCGTTTGATAGATGGTGACGCGAAAGCAATTATTACTGCTGATGGAGGATTTAGGAAGGATAAAACTGTTGCTCTTAAACCTGCTGTGGATGCGGCTTTGAAGGATGAAGCTTGCCCAAGTGTCAAAAATGTTTTGGTAGTTCAAAGGACTAAAGAAGAGATTGAAATGAAAGATGGTCGAGATTTTTGGTGGCATGAATGTGTACCAAACCAATCGAGCGAATGTCCTGCTGAACCAATGGCTAGTGAGGATCGCTTATTCGTTTTGTATACATCAGGTTCTACTGGAAAGCCCAAGGGCGTTGTTCATACGACTGCTGGTTATAACCTTTGGGCTCACTTGACTTTTAAGTGGATTTTTGATGTTCGTGAGAATGACGTTTATTGGTGTACAGCAGATGTGGGGTGGATCACTGGGCACAGCTATATAGTTTATGGGCCACTATCTAATTGTGCTACCTCGGTTATGTATGAGGGAGCACCTAGGCCTTCTAAGCCTGGAGCTTTTTGGGAGCTAATTGAGAAGCACAAAATTACAATTTTCTATACAGCTCCTACTGCTATAAGAGCTTTTATGAAAAGTGGTCGAAATGTGCCCGACAGGTTTGATATGTCTAGCCTTAGATTGCTTGGCACCGTTGGTGAACCTATCAATCCCGAGGCTTGGATGTGGTATCGAGATGTAATTGGACGTGGCGAATGTCCAATAGTTGATACATGGTGGCAAACTGAAACCGGAGGGATAATGATTAGCCCTTTACCTGGGGCGACTCCGACTAAGCCTGGATCTGCAACCTTGCCATTGCCTGGAATCCAAGCTGAAGTCGTTAATTCGCAAGGGCAACCAGTTCCTAAAGGAGAAGGTGGCTATTTAGTTGTAAGACAACCTTGGCCAGGGATGATGAGAACAATACATGGAAATCCTGATCGTTTCAGAGAGAGTTATTGGGAATATCTTCGTCCAAAAGATGGTGATTATATATATTTTGCAGGAGATGGAGCTCGAAGAGATGAAGATGGATATTTCTGGGTTATGGGAAGAGTTGACGATGTAATTAATGTTTCAGGTCATCGTTTAGGGACCATGGAAATCGAATCAGCTTTAGTTAGTCATCCTGCAGTCTCAGAAGCTGCTGTGGTGGGCCGTCCAGATGAATTAAAAGGTGAGGGAATAGTTGCTTTTGTAACTTTAGAGTCTGGGAAAGAATCATCTTCAGATTTAATTGAAGAATTAAGAGGCCATGTTGGGATTGAAATAGGACCTATTGCGCGACCAGATGAAATTCGTTGTACTGATTCTCTACCTAAAACTCGCAGTGGAAAAATTATGAGGAGAATACTTAGAGCTTTGGCTGCTGGTAATGAGGTGACAGGTGATACGAGTACACTTGAAGATCGTTCTGTATTAGATAAGTTACGGAGATAATTTCAGATTGGACCAATTATAAATGTTGTCTACTAATGAGATTATTCTTCTGTTCCTATTACTTTCTATTCCTGAATCACCTAGAATCTTTTGACTTATCCCTGTGCTGGCTGGTGTTAAATGGTCTCCCTCAAGATTAATAGTCTCGGTGGAGTCATTGGCTCTAGATCTTAGACATTTAAGTAATATCTTGCTTTGATCTAATGTGTCTTTCCTAAAACTAATCAAAAGGTTTTGAGGCTGCAAGTAAGATTCACTAATTCTTTTTAATGTCTCTTCTGGGTCTGGATTGAATTCTGATGAGATACCAAGTTTCGGTGCAAATTTATTAAGCATTGGGATTGATTTGTTTGCACAGAAGTTATTGAAGCTTAAGGCAATTAGACCATCGCAACTTCTCCCGCTGTCTGGAGCCAGTAGATGAAGTTTGCAACCAAGGCTATGACCAAGACGAATAGATTTTAATGATTTACCAGACCTGCTATTAAGGTATATTTTAGCTTCTCTAAATGTTTTCCAGGCTTCATTTGCTTGCGTTTGATGATCGAAGTTTGGTAAATAGCCAAAAGCGTGAATAGCAAAACCTTTATTGCTCAAGTTTTCAAGAAGTTTTCTGTAAGTAATATGGGGCCTAGCTGCTAAGTAACTTCCTCCAATTATTTCAATTAGTCCAATTGGCTGTGCAGGCCAGATACACCATAAATTGGAATAGTTTCTCCACCTTGGCATTTTATTTATCCTTGGAAATTTTCTATAGCTAGTAGAGCATCTTGGACATGTGCAGGACCATCAAGTAGATTATTAAATACGTGAAAAATCGTTCCTTGTTTGTCAATTATATAAGTAACCCTTCCAGGTAAAAAGCCTAGTGTCTTTTGTACCCCGAAGGTCGTTCTCAACTTATTGTCTCTATCTGTGAGAATAGGGAAAGGCAGATTATATTTTTTAGCAAAAAGATTATGAGATGCTTCTTTGTCAGCGCTGACTCCCCATACTTCAGCATTTAATTTTTTGAATTTTGACATGTTATCTCTAAAGCTGCAAGCTTCTGCGGTACATCCAGGTGTGTTGTCCTTAGGGTAGAAAAAAAGGACTAAGAACTTTCCTTTCAAATTCGCATTGGAAAAAAGTTCTCCATTTTGATTTCTAAGCTCGAATGATGGAGCTTTGTCTCCAGGTTTAAGGGTCATTAATCCTCAGAGTGTTTTAATGTGCCAAGGATATAAATATATTTGATTTTCAGAGAGAATGAAGATTGGTAATCTTTAAATAAATTTAATAGAGCTATGAGATCGAGAAATTATGCCTGATCAGTTGGACATTCTTTTTGACAGCGCTGCCCAAGGTCAACCAGCAAAGTTTGATCATGTTGCTCAGAAGAGTTTGGATCATATCCCATTAGATCAATACTCTTCAGAAGGTAAATGCCCTGAGAAGTTGCTAATCCTAGATACTGAAACAACAGGATTGGACCCTGATGTAGATAACGTTATTGAGGTTGGCGCGATTCTTTTTCATGTCTCTAGCAGAGCAGTGTTGACGCAGCAGTCCTTTTTGCTCCCTACAGAGACTAATTCAGCTGAGACTATCAATAAGATCCCCGCTGAAGTGACAAGATTGTCTAAATCTTGGGAAAAAGGGATTGAATATTTAATGGTTTTGCTTGATGAAGCTGATGTCCTTGTTGCACATAATGCTTCGTTTGATCGTCAGTGGTTTGGGAAAGAACAATTGCCTCCTGTCTCTAAGCCATGGATTTGTTCTATGGATGATTTTACATGGCCAGAAAGTAGAAATTTGCGACCAAGACCTTCGGTGAGGGACCTTGCCCTTGCCTATGGAGTACCAGTTTGGTCTGCTCATAGGGCTTTGACTGATTGCATTTATTTAGCGGAGGTTTTTAGTAGGTGTATTGACTTGGAGATTCTCATTCTCCATGCTCTTGAACCTAGGACTTTGATGATTGCCAAGGTGAGCTATGAGGAAAGACATTTAGCTAAGAAGGCAGGTTTTAGGTGGAATGACCCTGTTTTGGGGGCATGGTCAAAGCGCATGACTTTCAGAGAGGCTTCTTCACTTGACTTCCCTGTGAAAAGCTTTGAAAAACCTTGAAGTTCACTGACCGCTTATGAGTTTCCTTTAGGTATTAATACTATTTAATTGTGAAATCTCATTGGTGATTTGAGGATTACTAGCCGTAATGGATCATCCTTTATTAATGAAGGGATTTAAACAAATTAAGTATTCAGAACAACAAGCCTCTTCCTTCTCACATGAGGTGAAGCATCATGTGAGAAGGCGCATAACACAATGGAAACAAGTGCGTACGTGGACTTGTCTTATCCGAGAAGCAGAGTCTTTTTGGTATGCGGAGGAAAGGGAAATTAGACGCCTTGGGGCCGTTGAGCTTTCTCAATTACTTCAAGAAATTCCGCTTGGGAAAAGAGGAAGAATTAACAGATGGCTTTATAGATATTCGATCGCTAACAAATTTAAAGGTTCAGAGTGGATGTCTGGGAAATGAATCAATAATATCCAATGAGATTAGTCAAAGGTGGTTTGAGTTATTAGTGCTGGGTTAACTCCAACAAGGTATCAGCTGACTTTGATTGCTTTGATATCGGAGCGGCGGGATTTGAACCCACGACCCCCACTACCCCAAAGTGGTGCGCTACCAAGCTGCGCCACGCCCCGATAAAAAGAAGTTATCACAACTATCCCAAAATAGGAGATTATTTGTTCTTATCATGTCTTGTTTTTCTGATCATGCGTTTCAGTAGTCTTTGCCTAAGTTTGGGTTTTAAATCTCCTGAGTAACCAAAAAGTTTTAGAGTTCTAGCCAGTTTCCTTAATTGATAAAAATTCATTGTTGCTAATTTAAGCTCGAGATTTTTATCCCATTCCAAGGCGTTTATAGAGAAGTTGTTATTTGGGCCTTGTCTTCCAATCCAAAATGTTAATTCTGCTAGTAATTCAGGGATGATTACAATTATAATTGCAATTACTGTATAAAACTTAGAAATTCCCAAAGGGGATTCTGTGAGTTCATTCTTTTTTTTAGGCGAGTTTTTCTTTGCACTATTCACTCGTTTGCTTAACTGGAGTTTCCTTATTTAGAGTTGAAAATATAGTTAGATAAGAATTTATATTGGTAAGGTTTCAAGTGACTGAATCTGGCTCTCTTTCCATTGGATAGATGGTTGCAGATCATTTTGAGAAGGCCTAAGAGAGAAAACAAGCATAAAAACAATTAAAAGTGTTAGGGCTATCAAAATAAGAACTGTACTGTCTGGCCATTGATTTTCATTCATAATCGAGACTCTGGTCGGATTATTTTAGTTTAATTATAACTTTATAGGAAATAGATTTTAGTTAACCTTTGGATTTTTTTATGGATTACTAGGAAACGCAGATTGCCTTGTTCTAACGCAGGACATATATCATTATGTGTTTACTGATGTTGATATTGGAAGATTGTTTGACTTTAGAACACAGTGATCGATACTCCAATCGTATTCATTCCATATCTCTCTGGGGAGCTTAAATTCTGCACCTGGAAAATCTAATAGGCTTATTTGCGTTGGCATGGCAGAGCAATAAGGCCTATTGCCAGGCTTGGCTAGGTATTGTTGGTGGTAATCCTCTGCAATATGAAATTCTTTATTCATTTCTATTTCGGTTGTTATAGTACCTATATTTTTGTTGGCTAGCAATGTTTGATAGCTTTCGCGACTTGCTAACGATAGGTTGTAATGTTTTCTTGTGATTGTATAAATTGCTGACCTATATTGTGTGCCATGATCGTTCCCTTGTCTGTTCCCTTGGGTGGGATTGTGGCATTCCCAGAAAAGCTTTAATAGGTCACTAAAATCTATTAGTTTATTATCCCAAACTACCCTTACTACTTCTGTATGACCTGTCTTCCCAGAACAAACTTCTTGGTAAGTAGGTCTAGGTGTATTCCCGCCTGCATAGCCTACTGCTGTTGTAATTATTCCAGGTAATTTCCAAAAACATTTTTCAGCGCCCCAGAAGCAACCACAAGCAAATAGCGCTTCTTCTAAATTGTCTTTTGAAGGGGTATTTAGGTCTGTTCCAAGTATTGCGTGCATATTGGGAGTTTTTGAATTGTTTGCTTGGGTTTTAAATAAACTTTGGATTAACCAGTTTGAGAACATGGATGGTTTAAAATTTAGTTGATTTTGTCAGACTCTTTTGGCTCTAATTGTATATGATTTAGCAAAGTTGTTACAAAAGCAAAAAGAAGAAATGGTAAGCTTAACACCAATATCAAACCAACACCTACTAAAGCAAAAACTGGTCGTGATGATCCCATTAGTCCCAGTCCAGCGGCGAGGCTGACAAAAATAACTGCCATCCATGAGAGTACTTGCCCGTATATGTCCCCAAATTTGAGGTCACATTTCATCACTAAGCTTTTATCCATTTTCATTAATTGACTTTCTATATATATTTAGCTTGATTGGCTGAATTTGTCTTCAGAATGTGTTTAGTTTTTACAGAGAGAAATTTAGATACTTATGTGGTTAGTTTATAGATTCAAATTTTTCAACCGCTTTCTCGCGTTCCCAAAGCCTTTTGTAAAGCCCCCCTTCTCTTATAAGGTCTTCGTGTTGACCTTCTTGGATTATTTTCCCATTTTCCATAACAAGAATGCGATTACAGGTGGCTGCTGCAGACAGTTGATGGCTTATTAAAATAATAGTTCTATCGGTTTGAGATCTAATTTGAGTGATTATTTCTGATGCTGTTTTATTGTCTACGCTAGCCAAGGCGTCATCAAGTAGGACTACTGGGGATTGAATAATCAGGGCTCTGCCTAATGCTGTTCGTTGCCTTTGACCTCCGCTAAGTGTAATTCCTCTTTCTCCAACTAGAGTCTTAAACCCATCAGGGAAACCCCTAACATCTTCTATTAGCCTTGCCTGTGTAGCAGACTTCTCTACTCGCTCCATTGATGCGAGAGGTTCTCCATATCTAATATTATCTGCAATTGTTGAAGTAAATAGATAACCTTCTTGAGGAACGAATGCAATGTTCTTTCTTAGATCTTCTAGACGTAAATCATTTACATCGATATCGTCAAGGAATAGCTGACCTTTTGGAACATCAATCATTCTGACCAGTGCCTTGGCTAAGGTGGTTTTGCCACATCCAACAGGGCCAACAATCGCAACCAATTCTCCAGGTTCAATTCTGAAGCTAATGCCATTAAGGATGTTTGTTTTATTCCCCTCAAAACTGATTGTTAGATCACTCGCTTTAATCAAACCTTTTATTTTTGATGTTAAATCTTTGGGGGTATTCGGGTCTTTTATCCTTGGAGAATTCCTTAAAAGTTCTTCTACTCTCTCTAGACTTACTTGGCCAACTTGAAATGTGTTTAAGGTAAATCCTAATAGGGCGGTAGGAAAAACTAATCTCTCAACATAGAGAATTAAAGCGACAAGTCCTCCTACTGTTATATATCCTTTTTCAAGTTGACCACTTCCGATTGCAATTATTAGGAGAAGAGTAATTGATGATATTCCTTGTAGTAGAGGAAATAATGTGCTGGCGGTGCGAGCTAAATTAATTGCTGAATCTCTATATTTTTTATTCCTTTCTCTAAATGCTTCCTGCTCAGCAGGCTCTTGTCCGTAAATCTTTATAGCACTTACACCTGATAAATCTTCTTGTATTAATTCGCTTAGACTAGAAAGGGCTTCTTGTTGCCTTCTCCTTTGATTTACCATTCTTTTGCCAAAGAGGCCTACAGTCCCCAACATTACGGGATAAAGTATTATTGATGAGAACGTAAGTAGTGGATCTATTGTAATCATCGCTGGAATAGTAAAAGTATAAGCAAGAATAGTATTTGTAAGGCTTAATATAGTAAATCCTAAAAGCCTTCTAATATTTTCAATATCACTAGTTGCTCTACTGATTACCTCACCACTGCCAATCTTTTGTATCCACTCTGGATCTTGTTTGAGCATGTGGTCAAATAGTTTTTGTCTTAGGTCGACTTCTATCTGGCGACCAACTCCAAAAACTAGTTGCCTAGAGATAAGTCTGATTGCTCCCATTAATGTAGCCATCAGAATAAGTATTAAAGCTTGATTGAGGATATTATTGAAGCTAAATCCATCTTTCAGATTATCAATTATATCCCTAACTTTCATAGGGATTATCACACTTAGAATATTTACTACTAAAAGCGCCAGACCTCCTAACAGAATTGTTCTGCGATGAGGCCTCAGGTAGCGAGCAATTAGGTCTAGTCGAAATGCTGCCATGCAGTTTTTGATTAAGTAGTTAAATTTAGTGAGATCTGTGCGGTTGATCTCAGCGATTCATAATGGTGGGATGAATAAACCCGAATCCATTCAAGAGCAGAATCATCCTCTCTACTCCATCGATCGTGAGAATGTCGATAGGCTGTTGTCGATCAAATCTCCTGAAGATGGCGATTTTGTTGAATTGGCCAGATTGTTCATTAGATATGAAGGCTTTCCTGGAGCTTTGGATATACAGGAGGATTTGACCAAAACACTTTCTTTTTGGGGAATTGTCCGGGAGGAGCTAAATGAAAAGACTAAAAAGATTTGGGGCGATGGATTTAGACCAGGGCAAAATGCCAATGAAGGAGTGGGTTCTGGATTTGATACTTCAGATGAGGAAGTTAAATGATTGTTATTTCATATTTTTTTGTTTCTGCCTCGCCAGTTTGACTTTTTTAGGAGATATTGGAATGGTCCCCATCATCTGGCCCGGAGTGCAAGGCACCCGGGTTTTTTTCTGAGGTACAACAATGGTTTCTTCTGTCCCCGCCCCATTATCACAGCTTCTTGAAAAGCTCTTGTCAAGAAGAGACCTTGTTGATGCAGAAGCCGAAAGGCTAATGAGAGATTGGCTTGATGAAGTTATTGCCCCTGTTGAGACAGGTGCTTTTCTAGCTGCATTCCGGTCTAAAGGCGCTACCGGAAATGAGCTTGCAGCTATGGCAAAGGTTTTACGCGATGCTTGCTCTTTGCCTTGCCCAATTCCTCCTATTCCCTTGGTAGATACTTGTGGAACAGGTGGCGATGGTGCAGATACGTTTAATATCTCAACAGCAGTCGCCTTTACTGCTTCCGCTTGTGGTGCGAACATCGCTAAGCATGGCAATCGGAGTGCAAGCGGTAAGGTTGGTTCTGCGGATGTTTTGGAAAGCCTTGGTCTTCAGCTTCAAGCACCATTAGCAAGAGTTGTGGAGGTTCTGCCAGTAACTGGAGTGACATTTTTGTTCGCTCCTGCATGGCATAAATCCTTAGTGAACTTGGCTCCTTTACGGAAGCAGTTGGGAGTTAGGACTGTATTTAATCTTTTAGGTCCGCTGGTTAATCCACTTAAACCAACCGCACAAGTTTTAGGAGTTGCAAGTAATGAGCTTTTAGATCCTATGGCAGAAGCCTTAAGAATTCTTGGCTTGAGAAAGGCAGTTGTTGTTCATGGTGCTGGTGGATTGGATGAGGCTTCTCTGGCGGGATTAAATGAAATGCGTTTTGTAGAGAATGGTGAGATTACAAAAAAGATTATTTCACCAGAAGACGTAGGGATTTCATTAGCTTCTGTAGAAGATTTAAAGGGAGGGGACTTATCTTTAAATCAAAGTATTCTTACTGATGTTCTTAAAGGTAATGGGACTAATGCTCAGACTAATGTGGTCGCATTAAATACAGCCTTAGTGCTTTGGGCTTCTGGATCCCATGAGGATTTAGCAAGTGGAGTGGAAGCTGCAAAAAATTGCTTAAGAGAAGGATTGGCCTGGTATCGACTAGAAAAACTTCGAGATGCTTTGAATAATTAATCTAAGACTCTAATTGTAATTCCCTTCTGCTTTGTAAAAAATGAGTTTTTCAAGAATACATCCTGCAATCTTACTTTTGGCTGATGGTACTTTGTTTGAAGGAGCTTCATTTGGATTTGTTGGTACTGTCATGGGAGAGGTCGTTTTTAATACTGGTATGACTGGTTATCAAGAAGTTTTAACAGATCCAAGCTATGCCGGTCAGCTTGTCACATTTACTTATCCAGAGATAGGAAATACAGGTGTAAATAAATATGATCAGGAATCTTTTGCTCCTCATGTTAAAGGGATTGTAATTCGTCAATTATCACCATGCACTAGCAGTTGGAGAGCAGAAGAAGGTTTAAATGTTTGGTTGCAAAAGCATAAAGTAGTAGGCATTTCAGGCGTTGATACTCGAGCTCTTGTAAGACATCTACGAGAAGGAGGTTCAATGAATGGTGTTATTAGTAGCGATGGTTCTTCGTCAATTGAGCTTTTTAGAAAATTGAAGAAAATGCCTTCTATGCAAGGTCTCAATTTGGTGGATAAAGTTACTACAAATAAAAACTATCAATGGAATACAATGACTAATGTTTTATTTGATCAAAGAAGAAATATTGAAATGCCTGAGTCACGCTATAAAGTTGTCGCTATTGACTTTGGTATTAAAAGATCAATATTAGAAAGACTTTCAGCTTATGGATGCGATGTAAAAGTTGTTCCAGCTAGTACAGATATGTCAAAAGTAATTAGTTACTCACCCGAGGGTGTGTTCCTCTCTAATGGCCCTGGAGATCCTTCTGCAGTTACTGGTGGAATCGAATTGGTTCGGGATCTTATAGACAAAGCTGATTTGCCCATATTTGGCATTTGCCTTGGGCATCAAATCCTTGGACTTGCAGTTGGAGCTAAGACTTTCAAGCTCCCATATGGCCACAGGGGACTAAATCATCCGTGTGGAATATCAGACAGAGTGGAGATCACTAGTCAAAATCATGGTTTTGCTATTGATCCAGCTTCACTGCCAAAAGACAAGGTTCAGGTGAGTGCTTGGAACCTCAATGACCAAACTGTTTCAGGAATCACATTTAAGGAAAAACCAATATTTGGGGTCCAATATCATCCTGAAGCCAGTCCTGGGCCACATGATTCGGATCATCACTTTGAGAAATTTGTTTCTCTAATGGCAGAACGTCGATGAATAGTGGTTGAGATTGAGATGCATTCCTACACTTCTGACCATTGCGACCTGGGGGATTGATCCAATCACAGAATTACAAAGATTGACCGTATCTCTTCGTGGCGGTTTTGAACGCAAACAGGGCTGTCTGGTATTTCATTTCACTGGGCAGCTGGATGCTTATTCAGAAAAGCAGTTCATTTCTTATGTGAATGAGGTGTTACCAGCTCATTCAAATTCAGTGGTTTTTGATCTAAGTAAAATTGATTTCATTGATTCTTCTGGATTGGGTGCATTGGTTCAAGCTGCTAAGAATTGCAATTCATCAAAGCGATCTTTTTGCATAGTTGGAAATGCAAGAGTTAAGCAGACCATTAAGCTTGTAAGACTTGAGGATTTCCTGAATTTCAAGTCAGATCTCACATCGGCATTTAGTTCTCTTGCTACTTGAGTGATTGGATTCGCTCTAAAAGAGTTTCTGAGCCTAGTGGAGAAATAGGTTCTCTCCAGCTTGCATGGCTTGGTGATGCAGTTTGGGAACTTCACCAACGTTTACGTCATTGTCGATCTTCAGCTCGCTCAAGAGATCTACATGAATTAGTGGTTAATGAAGTTAAAGCTGCTGCGCAAGCTGATGCGTTGATCAGACTGGAACCATTTTTGTCCAAATCCGAAAAGGAATTAGTTAGAAGAGGCCGAAATCGAGCTGGTCGTGGCCCTCGAAAAGGAGAAGCTGCGATTTATGGAAAAGCCACGGGATTTGAGACAATGATTGGCTGGCTCTTTTTGAGGAATCCATCGCGCCTTGCGGAGCTTTTGGATCGATTGGAGGAACCTAAATCAGGAAAGGAAAAAACTTAAAAAGAAACCATGAGTTCACGATTCGAAAGAAGATCTAATAAGCCATCACGATCAGGCAGATCAGAAGGAAGGTGGCTAGATCCGAAGAATTCTTCTGGTGCTGCGAGAAAGTTTCGCGGCAGAAATTCGGAAAAAAGAGACATTCGAGGTCGGCAGGAATATATAGATGACAGTGGCGGTGAAAAAAAGGGAGCAAATAAAGGACTATATAAAAAAGGTCACTCAAAAAATGAGCGAATCCAGAATCCTGTTGAAAAAGATCTGGATTATAAAAAAATTGACTCTTTTAGAGCTAGGCGAAACAAGCCAATCAGGTCTAATGCTTCTCAGTCACTAGAAGGATCTATTAGGTCAAGGTCTCCAATTAATAGAAGATCTGTAACTTCTCATGAGCCTTTTTATAAAAATAATGTTGGAGAAGTGGAGTCATTTAGTTCACCTCAAGGAGATGACTTGATATGGGGCCGGCATTCTGCACAAGCTGTCTTGGAATCCAAAAGGCCTATACATCGGATTTGGTGTACATCTGAACTACGAAGTTCTTCAAAATTCCTTCAGTTGCTTAGAGAGGCAAAGTCTGCAGGCGTATTGGTCGAGGAAGTTACCTGGGCTCGACTTGGTCAATTGACAAAAGGAGCTGTTCATCAAGGCATCGTTTTGCAAATTGCTGCTTGTGAAACCCTTGATATCACAACTATTTTAAAGGG
Organism: Prochlorococcus sp. AG-409-J19; assembly: GCA_003215635.1. Classification (GTDB taxonomy): domain Bacteria; phylum Cyanobacteriota; class Cyanobacteriia; order PCC-6307; family Cyanobiaceae; genus AG-409-J19. The sequence goes on along the minus strand of QCKC01000017.1, from coordinate 2,877 downwards.
ATGTGAAGACTTAGATGAACCTCCATTGTTATTAGCATTGGATGGATTGAAAGATCCTCATAATTTGGGAGCTATAGCTCGATCAGCAGAGGCTTTGGGTGCTCATGGTTTGGTTGTTCCTCAAAGAAGAAGTGCTGGCCTAACCGGGACTGTTGCGAAAGTAGCTGCGGGTGCTTTGGAACATCTTCCTGTTGCTCGAGTGGTCAATTTGAATAGATCTTTGAACCAACTTAAAGATGCTGGCTATACGGTTGTCGGATTAGCAGAAGAAGGAGATACAACTTTGTTAGAAGCAGATTTGCATGGGCCTCTTGTATTAGTCACTGGCTCAGAAGAAAAAGGAATATCTCTTCTAACAAGAAAACATTGTGATTTCCTTATTAGGATTCCTTTGCGGGGCATTACAGCAAGCCTGAATGCTTCTGTCGCAACTTCAATTGTTTTGTATGAAGTAGCTCGTCAAGGATGGATGAATAAATTGCGAGGTCAATGCGCATCTCCAAGAATGGCCAGAGCAAAATTTACTCCTCAATCAAATCATTCAAATTCTGATGATTCTCCAAAAGGTTCTTGACTGCAGATAACCAATGAGTGAGAGATCATTCAATTAGAGAATGGTCCTTGCCTTGAAATTTTGAAAAAAAAAGATCAAATGTGAATGCATCAAGGCATGCAGTTTATTCAGATACCAGAGATCAAAATATTCAAGGTTGACTGGTTTTAAAACTTCTATTAGTCAGGGATCCAAATCCTTTGATGAGCACATCAACATTAAGGATGCAAAATGGTTGAGTGATTGACTCTTTTTTAGTTATGGGCCCAACAAGGGCGCTACGCAGCCTTGGGAATAGTTTTGGTCTGGCTTGGTGGGCAAAAGTCCAAACACAGGAACCAGATGTCACTTATTGGTTTGGACCATTCCTTACTAGAAGGAGCCTTCGAGGACGCATAGAAAATTTCTTGAATGATTTGACTAGTGAAGGCGTCCAATCAATCGAACATTCAATTGTTAGAGGTAGACGTCGCGAGCCATATACTATTTAGCTTGCATAGTTCTATAGCCTGATAACTTCGAAATGCAATCCACTTAGAAATTAATGGCAATTGCAGAATGGCTTCAGAAATTGAAGGTTGGAGAATTATCGGCACGTGAGTTGGTTGACCAACAACTTGCTCGAATTAAATCTGTTGATAATGAATTGAACGCTTATGTTCAAGTTACTGCTGAGAGAGCAAGAAAGGATGCAGATCGCATAGATAAGGCAAGATTGGCTGGGGAATCTTTGCCTCCATTGGCTGGTGTGCCTTTAGCAATCAAAGATAACCTATGCACTAAGGGTATTAGAACAACCTGTTCGAGCAAGATGTTGGAGAACTTTGTGCCTCCTTATGAATCAACTGTTACGCAAAGACTTTGGCAGGCAGGGGGCATTTTGATTGGCAAGACGAATCTTGATGAGTTTGCTATGGGTAGTTCAACTGAGACTTCTGCTTTTGGTGCGACATCAAACCCTTGGGACCTCTCTAAAGTTCCTGGGGGCAGTTCAGGCGGTAGCGCGGCGGCAGTAGCTGCTGGTGAGTGCATGGCATCACTGGGATCAGATACAGGCGGATCAATAAGGCAGCCAGCTTCATTTTGTGGCGTCGTGGGCTTGAAACCCACTTATGGTCGAGTTAGTCGATATGGACTTGTAGCATTTGCCAGTTCATTAGATCAAGTCGGACCGTTTGCGAACAATGTTGCTGATACGGCTGAGCTTTTAAAGGTTATTGCTGGATTTGATCCACTTGATTCAACCTCTCTTAAAGTTCCTGTTCCCGACTATTCCGCTACTCTTAATGATTCAATTAAAGGGCTTCGTATAGGAATAATTAAAGAGTGTTTTGATCAAATAGGTCTTGATGCAGAAGTAAAAGATTCTGTTTTGTCTGCGGCGAATCACCTTCAATCTCTAGGAGCGGAATTAGTAGATATTACTTGTCCTCGTTTTAATGATGGTATAGCCACCTACTATGTAATTGCTCCATCAGAAGCATCTGCAAATTTGGCTCGTTATGATGGCGTTAAATATGGATTTCGTTCTGCTAATACTCAAAGTTTGTCTGAGATGACAGCTTTAACAAGATCCGAAGGATTTGGAAGTGAGGTGCAACGTAGAATTTTGATTGGCACATACGCTCTTTCAGCAGGTTATGTAGATGCCTATTACAAAAAAGCTCAGCAAGTTCGTACATTAATTAGAAGAGATTTTGATAATGCTTTTAATCAAGTTGATGTTTTGCTAACGCCAACCTCTCCTACGACTGCTTTCACTTCTGGGGCACATGAAAATGATCCATTAGGCATGTACCTTGCAGATCTTCTTACTATTCCAGCTAATTTGGCTGGATTGCCTGCAATTAGTCTTCCATGCGGCTTTGATCAGAATGGTTTGCCTATAGGACTTCAATTAATGGCCAATGTTCTTGATGAAGCTCGTCTTTTGCAGGTGGCTCATCAGTACGAATCGACTGCAGAGGTTATGAAGGCGAGGCCAAATACAGCTGAATTAGTGCCCTGATTCTTTCAACACACTATATATAGTAGCCATATCTGTCGAAAAGGATCTATCTTGTCTGAACTATTGGCATGTGTTCATGGCGTTTGTTCCTTTGCACAACCACAGTGATTACAGCCTTCTAGATGGGGCTAGTCAGCTGCCGAAAATGGTTCAAAGATCTATTGAGCTTGATATGCCTGCTTTGGCCCTTACTGATCATGGCGTTATGTATGGAGCGATCGAGCTCTTGAAGTTGTGCAAGTCGGCAAATATCAAGCCGATTATTGGCAATGAAATGTATGTGATTAATGGCTCTATCGATGACCCGCAACCCAAA
>QCKC01000016.1 GCA_003215635.1 Prochlorococcus sp. AG-409-J19 | reverse complement strand
TCGATAGCTCTTCTTCATTATTGAGAATTGATATGTCTGAATATATGGAGAAACACTCTATAAGTAGACTTATAGGAGCACCACCTGGCTACATCGGATATGAAACAGGCGGTCAACTTACTGAGTCGATTAGGAGCCACCCTTATTCAGTAATCCTCTTTGATGAAATAGAAAAAGCCCATCAAGATATTTTCAATCTAATGCTACAAATATTAGATGATGGGAGAGCAACTGATGGACAAGGAAGGACCGTTAATTTCAAAAACTCTATAATTATATTAACTAGCAATATTGGAAGTGAATTATTAACAAACATGGATAAGAATCAAAATCATAACAAGCCAGTTAACGAAATAGTAAACGAAAAGCTTAGAAACCATTTTAAGCCTGAATTTCTTAATAGACTGGACGCAATAATCACCTTCAATACGCTTGAGAAGAATGAGCTAAGGGAAATAGTATCACTTCAGATTGAACAACTTAAGAAAAGACTTAAAGACAAGAAAATTGAGCTAGATGTATCCGAAGATGCAAAAGATCTGATCGCGAATCTTGGCTATGACAAAACGTATGGAGCGAGGCCTTTAAAAAGAACGATACAAAATGAACTTGAAACTCCTATAGCTAAATCAATTCTCTCTAGCAAATACAAATCTGGTGATACAATCAAAGCCAATGTATCAAATGGAAGGATTAATATTGAATAACAACATCCTTCAATGGTTCTTAAACTTATATCAGGGAAGTAAAAATAGAATAGAAAATATTTTTATGAGTTTTTTCTTTTTGCAAGGCAAATTAAATATATGATCTTATAAAGGAATTTATTAAAAAATAGATAGAAAGCTTTTTATATCTATAGATCACATCATGGTTTATACCATTCAGGAGTCAATTCAAAGAAAGCTGAGTTGAATTCATTTTCACATGCTTCTACCTTCCAGCAACATGAACGTCCTTGATCCCTATCAAACAAAAGCGTATTAGCCCATTCCCAAACAAGCTTTGCACTAAACTCCATTCCAACATTTTCCATAACTCGAAGGTCTAGGACTTCTCTCTTATGCAGTTTTTCCCATTCAAACAGTAACGGATCATCAGAATTCACCAAAAAAGTATGGTCAAACTGATTCCTAAGTTTTTTGTCCAAAGCTCTCAAGCTTGAAAAATCAACCACAAAGCCATATTGGTCAAGCTTATGAGCAGCAAACCAAAAGTTAAAACTACGGCTATAACCATGAACAAAACGACAATGTCCCGAATGCCTCCATTGCCTATGCGAGCAAGGGTATCCTTGAAAATGCTTCTTACAGGTATATCCCAACAATGGAAAGGAGATCAAAAAGTCACTTTAAAAGTCTAAGGAAAAAACAAAACCGTTTTCAATTTGATTTTCAATAGCCATGCCAACCTTTGCTACCAACCAAGATTTCATAAACGAACTACGCTTCAATGATCAAGGATTGATACCTGCTATCGCCCAAGACTGGCTTGATGGTGCTGTTCTTATGATGGCATGGATGAACAAATCTTCACTTGAGGAATCTATAAAGACAGGCCAAGCACACTATTGGAGTCGTTCCAGAAATGAACTGTGGCACAAAGGCTCAACTAGTGGTCACACTCAAATAATCAAAGAAATACGTTATGACTGTGATTCTGACGTTATTTTGCTAATCATTGATCAAACTGGATCTATCTCATGCCACAAAGGTGAAAGAAGTTGTTTCTTCAAAAAATTGGACATATCAACCACCGAAAATCAATTAAGCAAGGTCCAGCCTATTCAAGATGCATGCAGTGAACTATTTGAAGTCATTAAACATCGAAAAGCAAACCCTCAAGACGAAAGCTATACAAATAAACTCCTAGCAGGTGGCGATAACAAAATTTTAAAAAAAATTGGCGAAGAAAGTGCCGAATTCGTGATGGCATGCAAAGACGATGATGAGAGCTCCATTGCCAATGAAGCGGCTGACATTATTTACCATCTTCAAGTAGCCCTAGCCCACCATAAGGTCACCTGGCGGAAAGTCCTAAAAGTTCTAGCTCTCAGGAAAGGGGCACCTCGCAGAGGATGAGAGAAAGCTGTATCCATAAAATCTCGGTTCAATTTGCTTTTGAGTAAATAAATTAGAATTTGATTTCTTAAAGACTAAAAAATTAAATATCTCTTAAGTCCTCAGACTCTGATAAGCCTCTACGGACCCGCTTGAGACTGGCTGAAACCCTAAGCAAACCTTCAGGTTCCATTGCTTTATAAAGAAAGTGTTCAATAAAGGAAAAAAAATTAATTCAGTACTCTTCCTTACGCGTCGAGATTAAAAACACTTTGCGTCTAGTTTAATTAAGCGAAGCGAATTAAATGGTGAGTTCATTAAGTGCATTCCTTAGCGAGATCGGGCGGCATCAACTATTAACGCCCGAAGAAGAACTAACCATGGGCAGAAAAGTTCAGGCAATGCTTGAGATAACTAATGGTTCAGAAAATCAAAAAAAGAAAAATCCTGATGAATATACAGAAGAGGACCTTCGAATAATTCGAACAGGAGAAAGGGCCAAGGATCAAATGATTACGGCCAACCTAAGACTTGTCGTAAACCTGGCCAAAAGATATCAAGGAAAAGGCCTAGACCTTCTAGATTTAATTCAGGAAGGCACTCTTGGCCTAACAAGAGCTGTCGAAAAATATGACCCTAAACGTGGACATCGTTTTTCTACATATGCTTATTGGTGGATAAGACAAGGATTAAACAGAGCGCTGTCAACTCAAAGTAGAACTATTCGAATACCTGTAAATGTAAATGAAAAACTCACCAAACTTAGAGCCGCCAAAGCTCGTTTAATGCAATCCAATGGTCTACCTCCAAGTTCAAAGCAATTAGCAAAATCGCTAAAAATACCTATTAATGAAGTTGAGGATCTTCTCTCTTGCGAGCTAAGAAGTATAACGGTGAGTCTTCAAGGAGTTGTGAAGTCAAAATCAGACCCATCTGAGCTCGTAGATGTGTTAGCAAGCGATCAAACACCTCCAATGGAGCTTGCAGAGCTAGCAGAAAGAAGCGCTTCAGTGTGGATGCTCTTAGACAAATCAAACCTAACTCCTAAAGAAAGAACTGTTGTCACTCTTAGATTCGGCCTGGATGGATCAAACGAATGGAGAACATTGGCAGAAGTCGCAAGACATATGAATTGCAGTCGTGAATACTGCAGGCAAGTAGTACATCGTGCCCTAAGGAAACTACGTAAAACTGGAATTCAAAGTGGTCTAGTAGAAGACTAAGAGCTAAATTCAAATTAAGATGGCAAAATATATCGGGCGAGAACACAGGCCAAAGGAAATCCATCATCTTTACGAACATTCAATCTATAACACAATAAAACGCTCATTCGACAATTCATTGGCTCATAGATTTCTTATCGAAAGACTTGAAAAGAGTAATTATTCAAGTTATACCTCTGCTAGATTCTAAAGATTGAAATTTTTTCAATCTTTTAAGTCCCATTAATCAAGTTAGTCTCAAGGTTCATCATGACTGCTGTCGATCATCCTCTAGTCACTAATGCCTAAATGGTCCAAACAAATAGAAGAAGAACTAACAAATCTCTTAAAGGATTGGCTAAAGCATCATGGGCGTACACAAGCTGATTTAAAAAATAGCTTAGAAGTAGATTCTTCTAGAATGCCATTCTTATTAGATAAATTAAAAAGAGAATATGATTCTGAGGGCTCTCAAGGAGTGATGGTTCGTCTTTGTGAAATAGAACGTGAATGGTCTAAAAATTTAGAAAACTATAGCAAAGAGCAAACAGATCCCAAAGCAATAGGTCAAGATAATATTAAAATGCATAGCGACCCATTTGGCCAATTAGATTTTTTACTCCAGGAGATTAGAGATGATTGCACTGAATCAATAGACTAATTTATTAGAATCTTCGCAATTGCATTCTTCTAATTATAAACTTCACCAAGGGAATCAATAAAATATACAACAGGATTATTTTGTTTGCTAATGGCTTCTTAATCTCTGGCAAGCAGGCAAGCTTTATTTATAGAAAATTCCAATTTAGCACCAACTTTTAATAGTTGAGAAATAAATGTGCACAAATCTTCTTAGAATTGACCCATAAAATAATCCCTATTAAAATTTGTACACCAAGCAAAACTCTAAACGGAAAAGAAACCATGCCAAAAATCAGATATTTTATTTACACCACCAAATTCAATCTAAGTGACATACTTAAAGCAATTTCAAAGAAAATGGGATCATTATTATTATTAATAGCTCTAATATTATTCTTACCTAATTCAAGCAAAGCTTCAACACAAAAGAATGGTCAAGAGATTTTCATCCAGCATTGTTCTGCTTGTCATGTAAATGGTGGAAATATTATTCGCAGAGGAAAGAATCTTAAGCTCTCAACCCTCAAACGATTCGATCTAGACAATGCAGAATCCATCGCAAAAATCTCCCGAGAAGGTGTCGGGATTATGTCTGGTTATAGCAAAGTTCTTGAAGAAGGCGAAGACGAACTCGTAGCCAAATGGATACTTGAGCAAGCTCAAAAAGCTTGGTTCCAAGGATAAACCTCAATAGCCGTCCATATACCTTCTATCCAATAAACGTCTTCCTCTAAAAGATTCTTTACCTTGTCCAAACTATCTGATTCGAAAACACCAAAGACATATTGACTACATTTAGTTGGGCCAAGGGTAATAAGAATACCCTGATCCTTAAGTCTCGCCAGCCGACTGAGATGCTCCTCACGAAAAGGCTCTCGCTTTTTAAGGGCATTTTCACAGTAGGTTCCCCAAAGAACAAATTTCTCCATAATTAATGATTTTAAGTAGTCGTGAATTATTTACTCCAAAATATTGGCACGAATAGGAGATTTAAGGCTATATTTTAGAGGCAAGTTTCACAATTAAAACTCATGCTCACTGGAAAGGAACTCCTAGCGAAAGTCAAAGAACTAGGTGATGTAAGCAAATCAGATCTAGTTCGTGCTTGCGGATACGTTTCCACTAAAAAGGATGGTGCTGAAAGACTGAACTTCACTGCTTTCTATGAATCACTTCTGGAAGCCAAAGGTGTAAATCTTGCTTCTGAAAGCACTGCTGGTGTCGGCAAAGGAGGCAGAAAGCTTAGCTATATCGCTACTGTACAAGGAAATGGAAATCTCTTAATCGGTAAAGCTTATACAGCACTACTAGATCTTAAATCAGGTGACGAATTTGATATCAAACTTGGGCGTAAACAAATCAAATTGGTACCGTCAGGATCGGAAGATTAAAATAAAGGCTCAAATTAAATGGCATATCCCAAATAGTTTTAATTAAGTATGCCTCCAATAACTTGCCCCATAATGAAAATGGGGCTTTTTTTTCTAAAATTATAACTATAAATTCAGCTATTTTTCGTTGTAGCTTCTCTAAGCTCTTTGCAAAAATATGCAGCTTCTTCAGCTTCAAATCCAGGTTTGGCCTGAGCTATTCTTTTAACAAGAGCACTTCCGACAATTGCACCATCTGCGCCCCAAGAACTAACTTGCCTTATTTGATCTGGTCCTGAGATTCCAAAACCTACAGCTATTGGGAGGGAAGAAAATTTACTTAATTCCTCAACCAAAGATTCAACACGATCTTCAACAATTGCTCTTTCACCAGTAACTCCAGTAACACTAACCAAGTATGTAAAACCACTGCTGCTATCTGAAATTCTTTTCATACGTTCCTTTGGGGTAGTAGGAGCAACTAAAAGGATTAGATCTAAACCTTCCTTTAACGCCAAAGGTGACAACCTTTCGGCCTCTTCTAAAGGAAGATCTGGGACTACAAGTCCAGAGACTCCTGCTTCTGATGCATCCTGACAAAAAGCCTCTATTCCTCTAGAGAGGAGAATATTGCTATAAGTAAAGAGAATAATAGGAATAGATAACTTACCTTTTAAAGAACTCAACATATTAAGAACACCCGAAATTGTTGTGCCTGATTTAAGTGCACGGGATGCTGAAGCTTGTATTACTGGACCATCAGCGAGAGGATCACTATGCGGAATACCTAGTTCTATTAAGTCAGCACCAGCTTCTTCAAGTCTGAGAAGAATCTGAACTGTTGTCTCTATATCTGGATCACCAGCCATCACGAAGGGCATAAGAGCAATACGACCTTCTTGTCTTATTTTATTAAAGCTAACTTGAATAGTAGCTCTAGGATCAAATTCAGCCTTCAAGATCTCTCCTATGTATTAGCTTTAACCTTACATAAGAAGAATAATCTTTATACAGTCTATGGATCAGAAGATGACGTAAAAGGATGCGGCTCCCCTTCAACCTCGTTCAAGATATTTTCTTGCTCTTGGATAGACATAGCGTCAAATCGAGCCTGCAGTTCAGCTTTGGTTAATTCCTCATAGGCCTCTTTATAACGTTTTCGCTGTTGACTGAATGTCATATTGCCAGTAACTACTCGAAACAAATAAGACCCTATCCAAACCAGTACAAGTAAAACAAGAACGGCTTCAGCAGCAATTCCTGCAGAAGCACCCTCAAAGCCCAAAAGCTTGAAGCCTTCAAATCCGAGTGGTGCAACAAGCAATACCAATGCACCTATTATAAGAATATTTGCACGAGTCAATTTTCTATACCTCACCCTGCCCTTTAAGGCGCAAATTCAAGAAAGGTGCAAAAAGAATCAATCCAGGGAAAAAGATAAATACAAATCCATAAATAAGTAACCGCTCTATCTTCCCCATCTCATGCCATCTTGTATTCATCCAGTAATAGAGAGAAAGAGGCACTAACACCAAATAAAGAATTCCTATAAATGAATAAGCGGCAAGAACTACTAAAGATTCATTCATGGTTCAGAAAATGAAAATTGGCTTTTGGAGCTTGTTACGGCAAAATACTTGACTAAATCTAGAATGCCAATAAAGGTATTTCCACATAAGGTCAATGAGATGATGGAATTTGCAAGCAACAAAATTTAATTCATTCTTATGCTTTGTTACCTAGAAAGAAAGCAAAGCTCAATGAACGATCGCTATTGATACTAGTCAATTAAAAAATATCAATAAGGGCTGACAATGGCTATCAATGTAGAAAAATGCTTTTTTCATATCAATAGTACCAGTCATTATGGGCAAGTGACCAGAGGCCTTAACCTCAGCAAAAATCGGCAGGAATCAGAGGCTCAACCTTTCATTAAAAGGGATTCTCAGTCCCAAACTCCATAAGGATATGTCTCGAAATCAGCGTTTTCTAGATTTTAAGAATTTAATTTCTACTCGCTGCTAAGATCAAAAAAAAAAATTCTTCCTAAACCATTGCGGGAGCATGGCGGAATTGGTAGACGCAGCGGACTTAAAATCCGTAGGTCGTAAAAGACTGTGGGGGTTCAAGTCCCCCTGCTCCCATAAATCTCTTGCTTTAAAGGCAACTTTTCCTTGACACTTCAATATCAGCCTTCATAAATACTAATAAAAATCCAATTAAAAAGATTATTGGATCGACAAAAACTACATTCGATTTTCAACAGACAAAGCATGCCAATGTAATCTTTCACCAGCATGAAAAGGTACTAAATGATCTAAGCTTCCTCTCTCATTTTTAACCTCATATAATTCCTCTACTAGGTAATTTCTTTGAACTAACTTTATAAATTTCTCATTAAGGGGAAGCCCATAAAAATTTGGTCCATTCTCACTCGCAAATGCTTCTAATTTATCAAGTGCTTCTTCCTCATCAAATACCTCTACATAACTCTCTAAAGCATATTTGGCATTAAAAATCCCAGCACAACCGCACGAGCTAACCTTTGCACCTCTTAGATGAGGAGCAGAATCCGTTCCCAGAAAAAAGCAAGATCTACCACTTGTGGCAGCACGTCTTAATGCCAATCGATGATGCTCTCGTTTGGCTATGGGTAAACAATAAAAATCACTACGCAAGCCACCCAAAAACATTGCGTTCCTATTTATATGTAAATGATGAGGGGTAATTGTAGCCCCTAATTGTGCATCACATGACTCAACAAACTGGACAGCTTTCTCAGTTGTTATATGTTCCAAAACTACTCTAAGGCCTGGATATCTCTTCAAGAGCGGCATTAGATGTTTATCGATAAAGACAGCTTCTCTATCAAAGATATCAATATCTGGATCAGTTACCTCACCATGAATTAGTAATGGCATTCCTATATTTTCCATTGTCTCTATCAAAGGAGAAATAACATTAATATCAGTAACTCCTTTAGAAGAATTAGTTGTTGAGTTTGCAGGGTATAACTTCGCTGCAAAAAATACTTTCTGCTCAAATCCATCCTTCAAAACTTTTGGCGATAGATCATCGGTAAGATATGCAGTTAGAAGGGGTTGAAAATCAAGACCTTCTTTTAAAGATGAAAGTATTCTTTGCCGATAAGAAATTGCTGCTTGAATAGTAGTAATAGGAGGATTTAGATTAGGCATCACTATTGCTCTTCTAAAGACGCGAGCCGTGACGTCTACCAATGAATCAAGAATCTCTCCATCTCTTAGATGAAGATGCCAATCATCCGGTTGACGAATCATCAAGTGTTTCATAGAAAAATTTGATGCCTTCAATTTCTGAACGGATATTTCTGCATCATCCAGATCAAATCAGGTAAGGAATGAGGAAAAGCTTCGATAAATAAGTATAGATGCTTCATAAAAGGAATTTTCAATCTGATAGGATTTCAATTGGATAAGCAAAGTATTAAAAAAAATCTACTGATATTCTATTCATTATTCTGGAAAAAGAAATGAATCTTCTATGTTCATATTTTAAGGGATTACTCACAAATCAATATGAGACAATCCAAAATAATGATGAAAAATCCAATAGCAATGAATAGCGATCAACAACAGAGTAAATTAGAGATCTGCATCAAATGATTATTTAGAGAAACAATGCCAACATTCCTACTCTCAGCAATTGAACTGCTGGTAGGGATAGCCCTATTATTTGGAGGGGGCGAGCTATTCGTTCAAGGCTCCGTTTCCCTTGCTTGGATTCTTGGAATCCCACAGCTTGTAATCGGTCTAACAGTTGTATCTCTGGGGACAAGTGCTCCAGAACTTTTTGTAAGTATCAGCTCAGTTGTCAAAGGCTCTGACGCTCTTGCAGTTAGCAATGTTATCGGGAGTAATATTTTCAATGTGATGGTAGTCCTTGGCAGTAGCGCACTTGTACTGCCATTAAAAGTAGAAAGTAGACTTGTCAGAAGAGATGTACCTCTTCTAATAGCAGTTTCTGCCTCTGTATGGGGAATGGCATCTTCGGGAAAAGTCACCTGGCAATCAGGAACTGCACTGCTGATTGCCCTTGTAATTAATACCGTTTGGGAAATTCGTACTGCCAGAGAACAGCCTGAGGGGGTAGAAGAAGCCGAACCAGAGATAAAGATCCAGACAACTAACGGAACATGGATTAAAGCCTTTTCAGGACTATTATTTGGAATCTTGTTACTGAACTTGGGCTCAAAATTACTTGTATCAGGTGCGAGTACTTCTGCGAGTTTATTAGGAGTCAATGAGGCAATTATCGGACTTACGATAGTTTCAGCCGGCACCTCAATGCCAGAACTTATCACTTCTTTAGTTGCAGCTCTAAAAGGAAGAACAGACCTGGCAATCGGGAATGTAGTTGGAAGTAGTTTATTAAATCAATTGCTAGTACTTGCGAGCTGTGCTGTATTCACAGGAGACAAAGGGCTTCAAGTTGAAGAGATCCTAATTAATAGAGACTTACCAATAATGGTATTAACAACTCTTGCTTGCTTGCCTATCTTTTGGACCAAGGGACGTATAAGTAGATTAGAAGGAGGGATGCTTCTAGGACTATATATTTGCTATTTAATAGAACAATTAATTCCAAAAACAGTTCCATCCTGGCAGGATGAATTTCATTTGTTAATTATCTCTTTTATTCTTCCTACGGCAATTACTATAATAATAGTGAAGACAGTTTTATTTTGGAACTCACAAAACAAAAAAAGAAGCGCACTCTAAGATGAAACAAGAAATGAACTACATCGAAGCTCTTAACTGGGAGGAATTAGCTGAGTTTACTCCAAAAGATTTTGATATGGTCAATGGACCCACAAATTCTTATTCAAAGCTACGTCTTTTTGACAAACAGGAAAAGGATGTAAGAGTAACTTTATTTAGAGATAACCATGCCTGGTGTCCATACTGTCAGAAGGTATGGCTTTGGCTCGAATTAAAACAGATTCCCTACAAGGTCGAGAAAGTTACTATGAATTGTTATGGGACCAAAGAAACATGGTACAAACAAAAATTGCCTTCAGGAATGCTTCCTGCAATAGAACTAAATGGATATTTAATAAATGAAAGTGACGATATTCTACTCGCCTTAGAGAATGCTTATGGCCCATTAGGCCGATCATTAAACGATCCTATTTCAATTTCATTACGAAACCTCGAAAGAAGAATTTTCCGAGCATGGTGCCTTTGGCTTTGCACACCTGGAATGAGAAGTTCTCAAGAGGAAAAGTTGAAAAATAATTTTCAACAAGTTGCACATGAGATGGGGAAACGACTTGAAGATTGCAAATCCAAATGGCTTGATCCAGCCTTTAATAAATCAGAAAAATCAATCCCTGGAAGTTCTGACGTTGTTTTCATCCCTTATTTAGAAAGGATGAATGCATCCTTAGCTTATTACAAAGGTTTCGAAATCAGGAAGGCTCACCCTTCAATTGACCGCTGGTTTCAATCGCTGGAAAAACTTGATGTTTATAGAGGTACCCAAGGTGATTTTCATACACACTCTCATGACCTACCTCCTCAAATGGGAGGCTGCTGGGAAAATTCAACAACAAAACAAAAATATATAGCTAAAACGATTGATTCGGGAGAAGGGCTAGGAAAACAAGAAACTTCTTGGGTCCCTCCAAACAATCAAAATCCAGAGTTGATAGCACTTTATAGAGTAATTAAACATCACAAAAAACTGATACGTTTAAATCCAATGGCAAATTTTGATTTTGATCAACCATTGCGAGCAGCCTTAACCCTTTTAATTCTTAAAAAGGCCTCAAAACCGGTGGAAGGAAGCGCTGCCGGACTTCGTTATCTAAAAGATCGAATATCAGTCCCAAGAGACATGCCACTGTTATCAGCAAGAGTTCTTCGACAAGCTCTAGAAAAAACAGCAGAAATTGATGGTCCCGAATCATCTAATCCCATCCCAACCATGCATCGCCTGGATCAAGATCCCAAAAACTTTATTTAATCATTATTTATTTTCGACTTCTGGAATCAATTTGAAGTAGATCTTTAACTCTTTGTACTTGACTAGCTAGTTGAGGATCAGCGGACAACTTCTTCTCAACTTGTTCAATAGCATACATAACTGTTGTGTGATCTTTTCCCCCAAAAGATTCTCCAATCCGAGGCAAACTCAAATCTGTACCTTGACGCATCAAATACATACCAACTTGACGGGCCTGACTAACTGGTCGCCTTCTACTACTACTTCTCATCTCCTCAATATTAACCTGAAAAACTTCAGAAACTTTTTCTATAACCTGTTCAGGTGTAACCTCAACACCTTGACCATTCGGATCCAGCATAGGGGCAACAGAATCAACTGTCATTGGGAGGCCAGTAATAGAAGCAAAAGCAACCGCTCTTGTTAGTGCTCCCTCAAGTTCCCTAATATTAGATGTAAATCTTCCTGCAATAAAATGAATCAAATCTCTAGGTAATCTCATCCGTTCCTGCTCAGCTTTCTTTTGCAAAATTGCCATGCGTGTTTCCAAGTCAGGGGCTTGAATATCCGCAATAAGGCCCATAGAAAATCTAGAAATTAATCGTTCTTGCAATCTTGGGATCTGACTTGGCGGACGATCACTTGCAATAACAATCTGTCTACCTGCCTCATGGAGCGCATTAAAAGTATGGAAAAATTCTTCCTGAGTATATTCTTTACCTTCAATAAACTGAATATCATCAACCAAGATCAAATCTGCGGCTCTATATCTATCACGGAATGTCTGCATACTGTCTTTCCTAATAGCCATTATCAAATCATTAGTAAAAGTCTCAGTCGATACGTATGCAACCTTTGCTTCAGAGTCAATTTCAAGCCGATAATTACCTATAGCTTGCATTAAATGTGTTTTTCCTAAACCAACTCCTCCACATATAAATAACGGATTAAATTCTCGTCCAGGGGATTCTGCTACTGCCAAAGCTGCGGCATGTGCCATGCGACTATTAGGACCAACGACAAAACGACTAAATGTATATCGATTATTCAGACCAGTAGGCGATCTTCTTCTAGGCGTTACCAATGAAGAATCAGAATTCTGGACGACTTCTTTTTCTATTCCCTTAGATAGAGAAGCTGGGTGTGTTCCTGAAACTTCCTTTTGCTGGGATTCTTCTACATCAACATTGACTTTAATAGTTTGACCATATATCTCAGTAGCAACCTCTTCTATTGTCTGCACATAATTCTTTCGCAGCCAATCACTCGAAAACGTATTAGGCGCAAGCAAAGTCATCTCACCCTCTAGGAGACCAATGCATCGGGCAGGACGAATCCAAGTCTCAAAAGTTGGTTTACTAAGGCTGTGCTGCAAGGCTTCCTGAACCTTCTGCCACAAGTCCTTTGCCGTTATGACCAAATCCATTTTCCTCATGGAGGCTGAATCTAGACAGTTATTTCCTATTCAGCTGTTCTTTAATTAGATGCTGACTTTCTCAATAAAGCTTTTACAGCCCACTGCTCTCCTCAAATTCTTCAGGACAGATGAAGACTTGAGAGAGAGAGGGCATCTGAGAATAGGATCATGATGAAGTTAGAGCTGCAACGAAGAGTTACTTAAAGGTGAAAAATCTTAAATCCCAAAGGAAGCCGAAACACTATCAAAATCCATTTTCACCAAAACCTGTTCTTATTGTTATGACACGCATCCCAGCGATTGGACGCTGCAAAAAAAGGCTTTCATCCTCAATAGGATCAGTTTATGCAACCTCAATCCAAAAGAAGCTGACCATTCATACTCTTGCTGTTGCAAAAGAGTTGGAAGAGACAGGACTGGTAACTGTCCAAGTGGCGTTAAGCGGGATAGGTCCAAATGCTCGAAAAAGATGGGCATATCACTTTGGATTACAACTAGTTGAGGATCAAGGCCACGGTGCACTGGGTTTGCGAATGAAAAGGCAATTTCAGATTGCTCAAAACCGATCGAAGATATCGAATAATAATATTTCTCCTATTATTATTATTGGTTCTGATTTGCCTTCTTTATGCAAAAGAGATCTTCAAATAGCACTTCACGCATTAAAAAAGAAAGATATCATCATAGGTCCTTCACTTGACGGAGGTTACTGGCTACTAGGTATGAACAAAAAATTATTAAAACCGTTGGTTAAATGGCCTTTCTGTGGAATTAACTGGGGGTCAAAGGAAGTTTTATCAGAGACCATTCTGAAAGCATCAGCTAGAAATATTTCATACTCACTACTTCACGAGCAGAATGACATTGACATTGAGAAGGATTTATATAGATGGCAAGCATAAAAAATACACAACTTAGTGTGGTTATTCCTTGCCTTAATGAAGCAGGAAGATTACCCCTATTACTTTCGGATCTTCAACGCTGGAAAAAGTCAATAGAAGTAATTGTTATTGATGGCGGGAGTTCTGACAAAACAATATCTGTAGCGAAGCTGGCAGGGGCAAAAGTTATTACTTACAAGAAGGGAAATAGAGGGGCACAGTTAAGATCTGGTGGGGAAGTGGCAAAAGGAGAATGGATACTTTTTATTCATGCCGACAGCAGATTATCAAAAGACTGGGCTAAAAAGTTAACTCAAATAATTAGTGATCCCAAAAATTCTCTTTTTGCTTGGTTCTTTAATCTAAAAATCGAGGGAAAAGGATTTCGAATACTTGAAATTGCTGTAAATCTAAGAAGTAACTTGCTTAAAAAACCGTATGGAGATCAAGGGGTTTTTATACGAAGGTCACTATACAATAAGATAGGAGGATACGCACCATTACATTTAATGGAAGATCTGGAATTCGGTCAACGTCTATCAACAATAACCACTTTTCAGAATCTCAATATAAATATCTACACCAACTCTCGCAGATGGAAAAACAGGAGTGTCATTAAACAAGCATTGATAAATGCTAAATTACGTCACCGCTGGAAGAGAGGAGAAAACACACAAGATCTATTAGAAGATTATTACCAACAATTTTAACCTAATTAGCATACCAAAAAGAACAACGTCTTCCATTAGGTTCAAGCTCCCATCCCTGACGTTTATAGAAAGAAATAACGCCTGGATCAGCAAACAATGTAACTCTTTCAATATTCATTGTCGAAAGAGAATCCATGACATAGACCATTAGCTCTTTCCCTAATCCATAACCTTGGTAAACAGGATGAACGGCAACATCCCAAACAGTAGCCTCTAAGACCCCATCGCCAGTGCAACGAGCAAAACCAACTAAACGCGGGAATTTTTCATCATGTCGCCATAGACCCACTTTCAATAAACTATTATCTAATGCTCTTCTTACTCTTCTTAAAGGTCTTCGACTCCACCCCACAGACTGAAGTAATTGCTCCAATTCAATAAGGTCAAACTGTTTTGACTTACTAAAAACGAGCTTTATCCTTTCATTAGGAGAAGGGCACTCTTTAGCGCCCTTTCCATAGAAGCTCAAAAGCAATTCACTTGTAAGAGAGCAAGAGCTGATCACACCCTTTATGCCCAACTAAATTAATATTGCATCACCAAGTCACCTAAAGGTGAATGTTCGCTCAAAGTTTTGCTAAACCATTTTTTTGCAACTCCGCCAAACCAGCATAAAGACCATTCATAGCAAGCAATTCATCGTGGGTACCTTGCTCAACAAGCTTGCCCCTTTTCAAAACCAATATTCGATCTGCGGCTTCAACAGTCGCAAGGCGATGGGCAATCACTAAAGCCGTTCGCCGCTCAAGCAACCTAGCTAGATCACGCTGAAGAGTGGCTTCGGTAGAAGGATCCATAAAAGCTGTTGCTTCATCCATAACAAGAACATTTGGATTGCGTATTGCCACTCTTGCTACCGCCAGCAACTGCCTTTCCCCAGAGGAGAGATTACCTCCTCTTTCTCTTAATTCTGTGGACAAACCATTAGGAAGTCTTTTCAAAAGTGGTTCCAGCCCAAGATCTCTACATATTTCTTTTAATCGCGCATCGCTGACAGTTGAATCTAAACGAAGATTGTCTGCAACATTTCCGCTAAATAGAAAAGTATCTTGCAGGACAACACCCAACTGTTTCCTTAAAAGAGAAAAAGGTATTTCTTTAATATCCCTCCCATCAAGAAAGATTTTGCCTCTCTGAGGCTCATAAAGTCTACAAAGAAGTCTAATCAGAGTTGTCTTGCCAGATCCAGTGGGGCCAACCAAAGCCACATGTTCTCCAGGTTTAATTTTTATACTAAAATCCCGAACAATAGGCTCATCTTGTCGATATGAGAAAGTAACATCATCAAAAACTACTTCACCTAAAGCAGGTATATTTGCATCGGAAGAGTAATTTGATATTTTAAAATCTTTAATTTCTAAAGGTTGTTCCAATAACTCTCCGATTCTTTCTACTGCGGTCAATCCCCCTTGAATCTGAGTAAAACGTTCAGCAAGTTGCCTGAGAGGTTCAAATAAACGTTGAGAGTACAAAATAAAAGTTGTTAGAGTGCCTAAATTCATAGATTTACCTGCCACCATCAAACCTCCTAAAGCAAGAACCAGTGAGACGGCTGCTAATGAAACCCACTCAATAAATGCAGAAATACTGCTATCAAAAAAGATTGTTCCATTAACTGCATTTCTATAAGCTTGGCTAGTCTTATTAAATTTCATTCCATTAATATTTTCACGCCGAAACATCTTTACAACTTCTATTCCTTGAAGATTTTCCTGAAAATCAGCATTTAATTGAGATAATTCCTCCCTAACTCTATAATTAGCCCTGCGGTAATTACGTTGTAGCCAAAGAATAAATAATATCACCGGAATTTGTCCTATCAAAAGTAAAAGGCCAAGACGCAGATCAATTATCAGCATTGTGATTGCAATAACAATAAGACTTACCAGATCAGCTAGTACTCCAACTGCACCGCTACCAAAAACTTCTGAAAGGGCATCTACATCACTTGTAAGTCTTGTTAGTAATTTTCCAACTGGCATCCTGTCATGAAATCTCAACGAGAGTGATAAAGAATGTTTAAAAAGATCATCTCGAATTCTTGCTGTCAAACGTTGTCCAACCGCCTGAATATTATAAGTTTGATAACCCTGAAGGCCTAATCTTAAAACTACAGATATAAGTAACAATCCTATGAGAAATCTTATTGCTTCTGATAAAGGCAAAGAAGTTAAGAATAAGTTATTTGATTCTCCTCTTAAAATACTAATTGATTCTCCAACTAATAATGGTTGTATTGCACCAGCAAGAGAAACTGGTATCAATATTGTAAGGACAACAAATAGACGCTTTCGATCCTTTTTTAAGTAACGGCCTAGATGGCCAATCCTCTTGAAGTCACTAGAAAAGGTCATCAAAGAGAATTCTGAAGATTTGCTTTCTCGCTCATTGAATCAAGAATTAATTGAAGCTCCCCTCTATCAAGCCTTAACGAAAGAGGATGGCCAATTAATCGAGCTGTTGAATAAAACAAGTCTTCGATAGCGACCAAACCATTTTCTTTAAGTGTTCTTCCTGTTGCAACAAGATCCACAATAGCCTCTGCGACACCAGTAATTGGACCTAATTCAACTGAACCAGTTAGATGTACAAGTTCAACCGGAAGATCTAGCTTGTCAAAGAATTCTCTCGAACAATGAGTGAATTTGCTTGCAACTCGACAATGAGGTGGCAATTCTGCCGCAGATTGATAAGAACTGCTTGATTTAACAGCAACAGACATTCTACAGCCGCCAAAACCAAGATCAACCAACTGTGCCACAGGCATCTGATGCTCTTTCAAAACGTCATAACCAACAACTCCCAACTGAGCCTGTCCATAGGCCACATAGACAGGAACATCACCATTTCTAACCAATAGAGCCCTAGCTCTCCCACATTTGGAAGACACCATTAATTGACGATTATCTGGAGCGAGAACATCTGAGAAATCAAAACCAGCGCCTAAAAAGCGAGAAACAGATTCTTTAAGCAAGGCGCCTTTTGGCAGGGCAACAGTGATCATGGGAGCATTTATCAATTAGGACTCTAACGATCCCAAAGACCCTTAGACTAACTACAACAACAATAAGACTCTGAAAATACATCCCATCCCAATTTTCAAAGACAATATAATTTGGGTCTGGACCCTCGACCAAAAGGCAGTCGTTGTTGACCCAGGGGAAACAGAGCCAGTAGAGGAATGGATTAAAACTCGAGGTCTAGATCTTGTCGCAATCCTGCAAACACATCATCATTCCGACCATATTGATGGAACAGAAGGATTGCTTAAAAAGTGGCCCAAAGCTGAAGTAATTGCATCAGAAAAGGATCTGCTCAGGATCCCATTCCAAACAATCTCCTGCAAAGATGGGGACCAGTTATTTCTACTAGAACAGGAGTTAAAAGTACTTGAGGTTTCTGGTCATACAAAAAATCATATTGCGTATTTTCTACCATCAAATAAAGGGAAGGATATTCCTCCAATACTTTTTTCTGGCGATACTCTTTTTGCGGGAGGTTGTGGGCGATTATTCGAAGGCTCAGCAAAAGATATGTACAAATCTTTGAGAATTTTATCTTCACTTCCTTCAAATACTCTTGTTTACTGTGCCCACGAATACACAGAGCAAAATCTTAAATGGGCGCATAGCCTGCTCCCCAATGATCCAATCATCAAAAACCGGCTAAATCATGTAATGGATATAAGAGGGAAAGGTCAAATCACACTCCCAACAAATATCGCTGAAGAGAAATCAAGCAATCTCTTTATTCGCGCAAAGAATGAAGATGAACTAGCTGCACTCCGCCAAAGCAAAGACAATTGGAATTGATCAAACTGAAGCCGCTAGAGGTTATTGAAATAACAAAAGAAAGAGTATATATTAAGGATTGCAATGACGTGTTAGATGTAAATCCAGATAAGAATTTCGAAATTAATATATAATCAATGGAAAGATATGACTTTTATTAGCCTCAACTTTCGAAAGGAGACTTCTTCTACTATTAACAGATAAAATCTCGGAAGGAGTTACAACAAGAAGATGACCAACCCTTTCAAGGCAGCAATACAGACTGAACTGGCACCTTCACCAGTTGGTCCCTACAACCAGGCAGTCATAGTTGGAGAATGGCTTTTCTGCTCTGGACAAATTGCCTTGGATCCCACTACTGGTGCAATGATAGGAGAAGGAGATGTAGCACTTGAAGCAGTGCAAGTCCTTAAAAACCTCCTAGCAGTGGTGAGTGCTGCCGGAGCAAAAGCCTCTGACGTAGTAAAAACAACTATTTACCTTGTGGACTTGAAAGATTTTGAATTAGTTAACAAGATCTATGCAGAGACTTTTGGAGAAGGAACTAGCCCTGCAAGAGCGTGTATTCAAGTCTCAGCACTCCCAAAGGGAGGAAAAATAGAAATTGATTGCATAGCCTATATCAGCAAAAAGAATTCCTAACAACAAAAATTCTGACAATCCTACTGTCACCCATGTCATGGCTTCAAACAGCACTTATTGGTTAAGAGCATGCATAAATCGCTGCAATAACAAGAATCTCAGCAATAAGCTTCGAATCATATTGACCAAATGCCGCAAAAAAAGTGCTCAAAGTTTATCTCCAAAGTAATAACAGTCCACCGAAAGGGACCATGATTGTCTAAATTAAGTCTTGCCCTGCGACAAACCATGGCAGTAGCAAAGTTAACCATTGGTGAACTTGAGGCTGGCTATCCTCTTTACTGCAAGGCTCTTAGACGCTTGATCCAGGATGGTCGAACCAAAGCTGAGATAGAGCGAACTGTCTGCTGGGGTCACCTAGAAACATTGAATCGATGTCTTCCGGGTCGCTACAAAGCCCCCTCGTACCTCCTTGCTCTAATCAAAAGAGATCTAGAACAGCCCAAAGAAGAATAAAGCTATTTTTTTGCAAGATATTCATCTGAATCTTCCAATTCACCTTTAAAAACTCGGCTAGCCAAGATATCCTCGGATTTTATCGAAACGAGATCTTCTCGAGTGATATGTTTGTTCCTAGTGGAAAAAAGTCTATTAGCCTGCCTTAATCTGGCTCGATCAATTGCATTTTTAATTGAACGTGCATTAGCAAAGAAAGGCATATTTCGTCTCAGTTTTATATACTCATTAAAAGAGTCATATGACTCCTTCTCAAAGCAATAGCCTCGATCATCTAGGAATAAATTAGCTATTTTCATTAGTTCTTCATTAGAGTAATCAGGAAAATCAATGTGATGTGAGATACGAGAGAAAAGTCCTGGGTTAGATTTATAGAAATCATTCATAAGGTCTTTATAACCTGCAAATATCACCATGAATCTTCCTTGTAATCTCTCCATATCCTGAAGAAGAATCTCAATAGATTCAACTCCATAATCTCTTTCATTTCCTTGTTTATAAAGATAATAAGCCTCATCAATAAAGAGGACTCCTCCTTGAGCTAGCTTAATTTTTTCCCTAGTTTTTGGAGCTGTATGGCCAACATATTGACCAACCAAATCATCTCTAGTTACTGTAACTACATGGCCTTTTTCAAGATAACCAAGGCGATGCAAAATCTGAGAGATTTTGCATGCAACAGTTGTTTTACCTGTGCCTGGTCTACCCGTAAAAGACATATGCAGCCCAGGGATTGTGCTAGGGAGCTGAAATTTCTCTCTAGCCTTTTCTACTAAAAGCAAGGCTGCTATTTCCTTGATACGAGTTTTAACAGGTTTAAGGCCAACCAATTCGGTCTCTAATTGATTAAGCATTTCCTCAACGCCAGAGTTCGCATACGACTCGGCAAGATCAATTGATGAATTCATCTACATCCTTAGCAAACTGATAGTCCAACTCACCAATTAGAGCTTCTTTTTCCTCAGAGTCAGGACGCAAAGTGATATTTGCATAAGTCTTACCGAAACTAATGTCGGGGAACCTATTAACTCTTTCACTGTATTCACCTAATCGATCCAAAAAATCCCTGGTTTTCTCATAAGTTTCGAATTCGAATCTTTTTTCGAGCCTATTTGGCCTTTTACGTTCTTGCCATTCCTCCATATAGAGATTGCAATTGTATCTCCATTAATTATCCCATAGCCAACAAAAATAACACATAAGAATCTTTAACATTTACTATTTAGTTAATTCAATCAACCTCATTTACGAACTTGATAGGTAGGGGTCAATACCGGCTCCAATTCTGAATCAGGACGAGCAATAATGTGAGCAGCTACCAAGCCATCTCCTACACGTTCACAAGCATCAGCACCTGCTCTAACAGAAGCATTAACTGCTCCAGTTTCCCCTCGAACCATGACTGTTACATAGCCTCCACCAACATATTCACGGCAAATAAGGTTTACCTCTCCTGCTTTAGTCATTGCGTCAGACGCCTCAATCGCAGGGACCATCCCTCTAGTCTCAATCATTCCCAAAGCTATACCTTCCAAACGAGAAGGTTGATCAAAAGATTGTGGACCTCGCGAAGTTGATCCTTTCCCAAAAGAGTTTCCTCCACTGGAAGTTCCAGAAAGATTGCTAGGTTTTTTAGAGCTATTCTGCCTCTTACTTCCCGAACCATTTCCTCCTATCGGGGATACATCAACAACCTGATTTGAAGGGTCGGCAACGAACTTTGATTGAACATTTTCTCCTGACTCTATTAATGATGATTTTGAGACTTTTTTCGAGGTTCGACGGGGAGAGGAATTAGCCATAAGGAAACAACTAAAGATTAATTAGTATTCATGCGAGAAATTGTTATCTATTTACCCATCAGGAGTCCAATTATCTATTATTCCACCTATTGTTAAATCAGTTTGAATAGTGGGGTCAGGGCACGCGAAACGAGCCGCAGAACCACTTGCTGTAAAGACCCAATTACCTTCTCTTGCTCCAACAGGATCTACTGCCACAAGACTTTTACCTTTGTTATTTCTTAGTATCCGAAGATGCATATGACCCAGCCCTTCAACTCTTTGAGTACAAACCAATCGACCTAAGACTTGCATTATTTCCATCACATTGATCCCCCATCAGGAGTCTTAGAAGACTCAGGATCCCAATGATCAATTATTCCCACAATTGTAAGATCGCTAGGATAAGATTTACTTCCTGCAGCTTCTCTCGCCGCAGAGCTACCTACACATATAACCCAATCATCTGGCTTACAACCAACAGCATCTACAGCAACCTTTTTAGAACTTCCATCAAGAACAACCTGAAGGTGCTTATGTTCGAAGCCAGGGATCCTATTGGTTGAGACCAAAGGTTTAACAACCTTACAAATCAACATGTCAATGTTCCTCCTTAATTGATACATCTAGTGACGACCCTACAACTTCCGCAGGGGCCTTTTTATCTCTATCCCTAACAGTCAACAATGTATGAAGAAGTCCATCGACTACTAAGTCATTATAACGAACTGAAATTGCCTTGTTAACTCTTAAACAATCAGAAATGGCCCTATCACGTGCACCAGGCACTTTCCCAGAATAATCAAACCTAATAACTACTGGTATAGGAAGATCTCGAGAAACATTTAGCCCCTTAAAAATCTTAACTCCAACATCCAAGTCAGGTGCTCCTTGTTCAACCGTGTCTAAATGAGCAAAGTATGTCAGATTTCTAAGGTGAACTTCTTTAAAACCTATACCTACTCCAATAAAATGCTCAGCGTGGCCAGCATCAGGATATTTACCATTATGCAATTGTTTTACGTAATCTATTTGGGAAATATTATTAGAAATAATTCTACTTATAAACCTAATCATTCCATCGTCGGAACTAGATTTATTACTTTGATCAACAATTTCGAAAACTTTTTTCATCGCTTCATCTGGTGATAAATCTTTAGTTTTTTCGTATACATCCATTGCACATACCCAGTTTTTCAAAAGAGTTTCATTATCAGCCGATGGCATATGTATCCTTATTGCATCAGTGTCTGTATCTAGTCCTATTAGAAGAAGATCCACTGAAGCCCCACAACAAAAGCTATTTTCAACAGCTTCTCGGAAATCCTGCAATCTTTTAAGTCCTGAAGAAGCCGCTAAAGAATCGTCACTACCGTGTGCCGCACATCCCTGATGAGAAGGATCTAAAGAACTGAAATGATAGATGACAACTTTCAAATAGCGAGTTGGTTCATTTACACTGTTAGGCTTATTTTCTCTATGTCTATTATGTTCTGTTTTAACCCAACGATTTACAGTTTTCTCAATATCAAATAGAGCCCCAGCATGGGAACGTCTTCGAACAGAACCAAAAGGAATTCTCAAAACATAAGCAATAGTGTGAGCTAGTCGTCCATCGGAACAAGGTGTTACATCAAGAAGATGGAATCCACAATCGCTAAGAAAATCTTGAAAAGATTTTGTTTCAGATTTATCTGACGCTCCATTTAGAGGGTCCTCATTAAAGAATCTACTACTCAATTTCTGCTGAGATTGAAAAACACACCATGCAAATAACCCCCTCATATCCAAAGAACTGACCCAAGCTTTTTCAAGCAAATGATTAGGTAATTCAAATCCTAATTCCTTTAGAGAAAGTTTCTTTGCTTGGTCAACAAAATCTTCCTCTAGTTGAAGAGTTGAAACTTTTTTTAAAAACGGAACTATATTGTCGAAAAGGTTTTTAACGTCTTCCTCATATGTCTTTAAATGATTATTATCATTAATATTCGTCAGGGGATGAGCCTTATTAGAGTAATTAGAATATGAACCAATTGATTCTGACTGAGCTAAATCTTGATCATTAAAACGTTTTCTTGGAGCAGTAGGGCCAATTGACCTTTCCCGGACTTTAGCCGAATAGCGATAGACCATCAATCAATCAACCTCTCGCTCCACCTGAAAAAGTAACCAACTGCCCTTCTCGAGTATTTCCACTAGATCCAGTAATCAAAAAAGCAGGGTCTGCAATTTGTTCATTCCTTTTAATCTCTGCACTAGGCATAGCAGTCATTGGTCCTATTCGAGTGGGATTGCGGCGACGAGAAGAGGCCCCCTCAGTACCTGTAACACTTTCACCTCGAGCCCAATCATCTCCTGTGATATTCAAACCAGATGATTGGCCTTCGCCGGTGATCCGAGACGTTTCCCTTGCAGAAGTCTGGGTATCCTCTGAGTTTTGAGTTGCAGGTTCATTCACTGACATAGCGTTAACTTGACGCTGTTGATTTCGATCAAAGCGAAACTGCTCGGTTCCAGTAACCTTCTGATTAGCCATATCGAATGGCCCAGTAATTCTTGAGCCACTCTCATAACTTGTTCCAGTTACATTTGAAATCTGTTCACGAGCAACTTTTGCACTTTGTGCTGGGGATTGCACACTAAATTCATTCCCAAAAGGATTTTCATTTGGGTGATTTGAAATGTTAGAGACATTAGATTTGTTCTGAGAGCCGCAAGCTTGAACAAACTGATCACCACCCACATAAGGAGTTCCAGTTAGGGGTTCGCAAGCACCTTTGCTTGCTCCAGTCATGACACCCCCAATCCCAGGTTGTTGTCCAGTCATACGAGCCCCTGGAGTACCCAATCTCTGTGGAGTGCGGTGGTTAATTTCTTGAATAGATTGTGTATTGCACAAATTATTAGCTTGTTCGACGCCTGCATAAGGAGTCCCTGTCACAGCCTTACAGGTACCTGGCTCATCTCCTGTAACCAAATCAGAGCGACCCGTAAGAGTACCGCTAACAGATTGAGATTTATTTGTAAGACTCAAACCAACTTTTGCAGCTTCCCCTAGAGGCTTAGCTCCGCAAAAAGATTCATACTGCTGAGTACCTACATATTCATCTCCAGTAACGTTCTTACAAGAACCTGGTTCATTCCCAGTTACAGATGCAGAGCGTGCAACATTTGTACCGGTTACACCTATACCACGTAGCGTATTAAAAGAGCCAACTTTCTCTGCAGACCTACCTTCAGGTAGAGGATCAGAACCAAGATATTGATCACCTGTTAAGTCACGACTACTCCCAGCCTCATCGCCTGTAACTAGACCGGAACGACCAGTAAGTGTCCCACTAACTTTTCGTCCATCAAGAGTAAGACTCTGTCCAACCTTCCGAGGCGAGGGCGTAACGCCACCACAATAGGAACTTGCTTGATTTGCAGAAATGTACTCCGTGCCAGTGAGTGTCTTACAAGTTCCTGGTTCATCGCCAGTAACTTTTTCAGAGCGACCTACCTCATTCCCGGTAACCCTGTTGCCATGAGTTGTATTAGTTACTGCAACTTTTAGAGGTTGACTGGGAGATGGAGAAGATTGGCAGAAAGTCTCGAAGACTTCGGAGCCAAGGTATTGCGTTCCGGTTATTGAACGACATGTACTGGCTTCGTTACCTGTTGTTTTCAGTGATCTATTGGCTTGAGTCCCAGTAACAAGCTGTCCAGTAATAGTTTCACTTAAACCAACTTTCCAATGAGCATCAGTTGCTGCCGCCTCCTTAGATCCGTTACGATTAGGACCACAAGGACGAGTCGCACCAGAACGCTGTTTACCAGTCGCTCCACTTTTACTACGCAGCTCTCGCACTCTCTGAGAAAGCTCGCGACTAGTCAAATCCGGGTCTCCTTGCCTAGCAACTGATGCCGCAGAAGTAGGTTGTTTCCCTGCCGTTTTGCCATTCTTAGACTGTGCCTCTCTCCTTGCTAAGACAATTGCTCTACTAGGATTTTGGATTGCACGACGCTTAGAAGTAGAGCGACGCGCTGTACTTTTGCTAGAAACTTGTTGATTTGCTTGAGAAATAGTATTTGAAATATTTTTCGAAGAAGATTCATTCTCCTTACAATCATCACAGCAATACTTTATTTCTGGCTCGTTATTTCCTTTGATAGAAGAAGAATTTCTAGCTACATCTACTCTTGTTCTATCTTTGCTTTTATCAGCAGATTTACCTCGAATAGAAAGAGCTTCTCGACGATCAAGTACAAGTTTCCTACTTGTACTTGTTATTGGTTTAACCTCTCGTCTAGTAACAACTGAAGGGCTAGAAGATAAATTTGACAAAGTGGCTTGATTATTGACATCTTCAAAAGATCTACTTCTTATTGGTTTAACTACAGAAACTTCTGTTCTAGTAGCACGAGCATCCACTGATGAACGAACCCTGTCAATTGAGGCAGTGGCGTTTAATGCTGCAGCCTTCTTTCCTCCTTGACTCAGAGCCTTTCTGCGTTCAAGAACTAATTCGCGACTAGATTGTTTTGCCATGTCTACTAGATAAAAACGTCGTTAATCGAGAAGAGACCAATCTTCCGAATTAAGGTCTAAATAGCCCCGAAGCAATTCGAGGCTATTAACTAGATGACTGAAATAAATCAGCGACCTTCAAAAACCACGAAGCAGGTACCCTGACTTTGGGTATAAGCGTCGTAACCAAGAATCCGTACGTGATGATCTGGATAAGCTCTATGGCAAGCCTCAAGCTCATTGACTACAACGTTCAGATCTTTTTCACCGAAGAAAGGTAACTTCCAGTAAGACCAGTAGGTCTGCATGGATCCACTTGGGTGAACGTGCTCAATAACAGGGCTCCAACCCTGAGCAATTATGTAGGCAATTTGATCGTAAATTTCGTCTTGGGTCATCGGCGGAAGAAAGCCGAATGTCTCCAAGGTGGCGACTGTTTGATAGTCACCAACTGTGCTCTGAAAAGGCATGGTGAACTTTAGATAGAGAATGAATGAGAGCCGATGAAATTAAACGGCTACTGGTTTAGAGATTTAAGGAGAGTCATGAAGGAGACAAAAGCCTCCTTCATGTCGTTATTACTGCACGTCGAGCTTGTCAACTGTGTCGAACTCGAACTTGATTTCTTTCCAAGTATCAAGTGCAATAGCCAGCTCAGGACTATGCTTGGCCGCTTCCATAAGAATGTCGCGACTTTCCTTCTCAATCTCTCTACCTGCGTTACGGGCCTTAACACATGCTTCAAGTGCTACGCGGTTGGCCGCTGCACCAGCTGCGGATCCCCATGGATGACCATGAGTACCACCACCGAATTGGAGACAAGAGTCATCGCCAAAGATTGCAAGCAAAGCTGGCATATGCCAAACATGGATACCACCAGATGCGACAGCAAAGACGCCTGGCATAGATCCCCAATCTTGATCAAAGAAATTACCGCGACTTCTATCTTCAGGAACGAATGACTCACGTAGGTTGTCGATATAACCAAGAGTAGTCTGACGATCACCCTCTAGCTTTCCAACCACAGTTCCTGTGTGAAGTTGGTCACCACCTGATAGACGCAAACATTTCGCCAGTACTCTGAAATGAATACCATGCTTTGGATGACGGTCAATCACAGCGTGCATTGCTCGGTGAATGTGGAGAAGCATCCCATTCTTGCGACACCAGTTGGCCAATCCTGTATTAGCAGTAAAACCACCTGTGATGTAGTCATGCATGATGATAGGCATATCGAGTTCTTTTGCGAACTCGGCACGCTGATACATCTCCTCAGGAGTATTGGCGGTGCAATTTAGGTAATGACCTTTGACCTCTCCGGTTTCTTGCTGTGCAAGTTTTACCGCTTCAGCAACAAACTCAAAACGCTCTCTCCAACGTTGGAAAGGCTGAGAGTTGATGTTCTCATCGTCCTTGGTGAGATCAAGTCCACCGCGGAGGCATTCATAAACTACTCTTCCGTAGTTTTTACCTGAAAGGCCTAGCTTTGGCTTGATTGTGCAACCAAGCAAGGGACGACCATACTTATTCAAACGATCCCTTTCAACCTGAATTCCATTAGGAGGACCACCACAGGTTTTAATAAACGCCATTGGGAAACGTATATCCTCAAGACGTAGATGGCGCAAAGCCTTAAAACCAAAAACGTTACCGACCAAAGAAGTCAAAACGTTAGTTATGGAACCTTCCTCAAAGAGATCAAGAGGATAGGCAATAAAAGCATAGAAAGACTCTTTGTCACCAGGGACGTCTTCAATGCGATAACAACGACCCTTATAAAATTCAAGGTCGGTTAGCAACTCAGACCATACAGTGGACCAAGTTCCTGTTGAAGATTCAGCTGCAACCGCTGCCGCAACTTCCTCTCTCGGAACACCCTCTTGACCAGTGCATTTAAAGCATGCCAAAAGATCAGTGTCTAGGGGGACATAATCTGGAGTCCAGTAGGTGTCTCTGTACTCCTTAACCCCTGCGTCATACTTCTTGCTCATTAGATAACTCCTTTAAGTCGATGTAAAAGATTGAGATTAAGAAAGCCCAATTACGAACTTCTCAGTTGGTCTCAGTCCTTTTGACCAAGGAAAGCTCCGTTTCCAAGAGCAGGCTCAACTTCGCGATGAGGACGAGCAATAATGTGTGCAGCAACCAGGCCGTCACCTACACGTTCGCATGCATCAGCGCCTGCACGAACAGCAGCGTTAACAGCACCAGTTTCTCCACGAACCAAAACGGTTACGTATCCACCGCCAACAAATTCACGACCTATAAGACGAACTTCTGCTGCCTTGGTCATAGCGTCAGCAGCTTCGATTGCTGGAACCAGGCCGCGAGTCTCGATCATGCCGAGAGCGATGCCCATTGTTTCGTTAGCCATTGCCTAACTGAGTAAAAGGTGGAATGTTCGCAAAGGAGAATGCTCTGAAGGAACCCCCTAAGTCAAGTAATTAGGGCTAAAACCCTCATTACAGTCCTTTAGTGGATTGATAAGCCCAGCTTATGACCATTGGCACGACTGTTATGCAGAGCTGTTGTTTCTAGAGTGAGCACCTCCAAACATTTACTCACGTAAAGCAAAATTTCCTTTATTTTAGTTTCCCTAGACAGGTTCCTAAGGCTTTGCCGAAGGTGGAATGTTCAACCAAATGCCTGTCTAGAAAACTTCAGGTCCAAGGATAAATTCATCATGGCAATGCAGAATAGTTAGAACTGCACAAAGTATTTTGCCAAAGCCACTATTAACTATTGCTAGTGGCAATCCTCGCAAAGTTTCTGAAATAGAAGCCATGCTTGGACCCTTGCCGATTGATATACAGAAGCAACCTAATAATTTATTGGTTGAAGAAACAGGTCATACTTATCTTGAAAATGCCCTACTCAAAGCCAAAGCTGTTGCGAATGTTTCAAAAACTTGGTCTATCGCAGACGACTCAGGTTTAGAAGTTGATGCCTTAAACGGTCAACCTGGAATCTACTCTGCGCGGTTTGCCGAAAACAACGAACAAAAAATAAAAAAGATTCTTCAGTTACTAGAAGGCAATCCCTATAGAAGCGCACGTTTTCACAGCGTTTTAGTTCTGTGCGATTCAGATGGGAATCTCATCAAAAGTGCAGAAGGGGTCTGTTGGGGAGAGCTATTAAAGGCTCCTGCATACTCCGGTGGAGAATTTGAATCTTTACTTTGGATAAAAGAGGCAAATTCTACCTATGGAGAAATGAACTATGAGCAACTCGCTCGATTAGGTAGCAGAGGAAAAGCTGCAAGAGAAATAGCTCCTTGTCTCCTAAAAAGTTTTGGGATCCAATAAATATTTTAGCGATTGATCTGATCAATCGCTCTCATTGCTGCTGCAGCTGCTTCCTCAACATCTCCTTCTCTACCAGCAAGAGTCATTCGACCAAAAGCACCCACTCCCTTAACATCAACGATAGTAATATTAGATGCCTTCTCAGCTTCATTCGCTGCAATCAAAACATATCCAGCAGGCTCGGTTTCAAGAATGAACATACTCATTCCTGCTTCAATCATTGATCCACGCCTGTTTTGTCGATTAATCAAAACCGCATGATCTGGAGTGATAGAACGAATTACTTCCGTCCAACTGACATCACAAGCACTTCTTCTATTGATCTCACTTCCAATAGCGTCTAGAACAACATCTCCAGAATGTAAAACAGTGCTTTGGTCTCGGTGATAAAGGGCTAAAGAACCAAACGCACGCTCTACCACCATTTGGCCAAGTCTCACATTGCTTGCTTTTAATGCAATGTCCGTAACTCTATGAACAGCCATGCCAGGAGACAACTCCATCCAAAGACATGCATCACCTGGGATCGGCAAAAATCCCTGACTGACTGTTCCCATATAAGCCGCCAACTGAGGCTGCAATGAATCCAAGAAGACATAAGTCCTCAATTCAATTTGCTGAACATGGCTATTTTGGCGGGCAACTCTAGAAACCTCTGAGTCAGTAGTAATTACACAGCTAGCCCCAGAAGACTGAGTTTGCACCTCAGTCCCTGTAATGAACGAACCACTTACGCGGCGACGTTCCCCAATATCAAGACCTGCGAAACCATTCATTTTGCGGATACTACTGGATGCCCTCCCAAATTCCTAACAAAAGAACTTGCAACATCCTTCAAAACCGATAACTTCCATTTAATTAAGAGGGCTCTCCAATGGCTCAAAAGCAAGAAAACGCCTCAACTTCGACGACTATCCCTAATGATTTAAAAGCAGAACAAGCCTTAGGTTTTATTGGTCTTGGCTTGATGCAAAAAATGATGAAAGAGGGACCTGACAAATGGTCCTGGTCTGAAGCTGAAGATGGAGGTCAAGCTGATCTAATAGCTCTGCATCAAAGATTAGAAATGACTGAGTTAGCTATTAAAACAGGGGCTCCTCTCACAACCGCAGAAGTAACTCATCTTCTAGGAGCAAAACCAGGATCATCCAAAACAGAACGTGGAGGCTTGTTAGCTAAAAGAATCAGTCGAAATGTATGGAAGATCAGCAAAGCGGATCAAAACATCTACGGACGGAATTAAATACAAACTCTTAGTTCCATTCCAAAAAAATTAGCTTTACCAGCCTCAAACTCACAAGAAAAGGCATATAACCTAATCAGAGCCTTTACCATTGGTCATCATCCTGAAACATAATTCCATCACTTATGGGCGAACCAATTGCTTTTATCAACAAAAGCAATGCAATCCCAAAGAGTTTTAGTGATTAATTGCACTTTGCACTGAAATATAAGCAGCGTATAAACTAGAAATTCATAAACGCATATGAGCGGCGCAAAGCTGCTGAAAGAAACAGGCCCCCGTGAAGTCTTCTGTGGACTTACATCCATTGTTTGGCTGCATCGGAGGATGCCAGATGCTTTCTTTCTGATTGTCGGATCTCGAACTTGTGCTCATCTTATTCAGAGTGCTGCAGGTGTAATGATCTTTGCCGAGCCACGATTCGGCACAGCTATTCTCGAAGAGAAAGATCTCGCAGGGCTGGCAGATGCCCACGAAGAGCTTGAAAATGTGGTCAAAAATCTGCTCAGACGACGGCCTGAGATACGAACTCTTTTTCTTGTCGGATCATGTCCTAGCGAAGTTATTAAGCTTGATCTAGCAACAGTTGCAGATCGATTAAATCATCATCTACAAGGAGAAGTCAGAGTTCTTAATTACTCAGGAAGTGGGATCGAGACAACATTTACACAAGGAGAAGACGGGGCATTAAAGGCATTAGTGCCTTTAATGCCTAATTGCGATGAAGATCAATTATTACTTGTCGGAACACTTGCCAATTCGGTTGAGGATCGTTTAAAAACTCTTTTTCATAGGCTTGGCATTCCAAAAGTAACCAGCCTTCCTCCACGAGAGTCAACCAAATTACCCGCAGTTGGACCAAGAACAAGAGTTCTTCTTACTCAACCCTATCTGGGTGAGACGGCAAGAGTTTTAAAAGATAGAGGTGCCAAAGTTTTAACAGCTCCATTTCCACTAGGAGTTGAAGGTAGCCGTCTATGGATGGAAGCAGCTACAAAAGATTTTGGAATCAGAGAAGAGACCGTCAATGCAACATTAGGGCCATTGATTTTGCGAGCAAGGAAAGCTCTTCAACCTCATATAGAACAACTTCAAGGGAAAAAATTATTCTTACTTCCAGAATCTCAGCTTGAAATTCCACTGGCTCGTTTTCTTCAGCGTGAATGTGGAATGAAGTTAATCGAAGTTGGCATACCATATTTAAACAAAGAGTTAATGCAAAGTGAACTTGAACTATTGCCAGATAACACTCCATTAATGGAAGGTCAACATGTAGAAAGACAACTCGATAGAGTAAGAGAACAAAATCCAGATCTTGTTGTCTGTGGTATGGGTCTTGCTAACCCACTAGAAGCAGAAGGTATATCAACTAAGTGGTCGATCGAATTAGTTTTTAGTCCAATTCATGGTATCGATCAAGCATCTGATCTTGCAGAACTTTTCTCAAGACCACTCCATCGTCATGATCTTCTAACCAACAATCAATTAGCTCAAATCTAATCAAATGGAATTAACACTCTGGACATACGAAGGCCCTCCTCATGTGGGCGCAATGCGCATCGCGGCCTCAATGAAAGATGTGCATTATGTATTACATGCTCCTCAAGGAGATACATACGCAGATTTATTATTTACCATGATTGAACGAAGAGGTTCACGGCCTCCAGTAACTTATACAACCTTTCAAGCCAGAGATCTTGGAGGGGATACTGCGGAATTAGTTAAAAGACACATCCGTGAAGCAGTTGACCGGTTTAAGCCAAAGGCACTTCTTGTTGGAGAAAGTTGCACTGCTGAGCTTATTCAAGACCAACCTGGGGCGCTTGCTTCCGGAATGGGATTAAATCTTCCTGTTATAAACCTTGAACTTCCAGCTTATAGCAAAAAAGAAAACTGGGGGGCATCAGAAACTTTTTATCAATTAGTTCGTGGCCTCTTATTAGACCAAAGCAAATCAGATTCAAAGAATTCAAAGGCATCCTGGAAAGAGGAAGGTCGAAGAGCAAGAGTCAACTTATTAGGCCCTTCACTGCTTGGGTTTAGATGTAGAGATGATGTGAAAGAAATAATCAAGTTATTAAATGAGCATGGTATAGATGTTAATGTTGTTGCGCCTTTAGGAGCTTCTCCAATTGATATAACTCGAATACCAAATGCTGATGCAAATATTTCCTTATACCCTGAAATTGCAGAGTCAACATGTAATTGGCTTAAGCGTAATTTCGGCATGCCATTTACGAAAACTATTCCAATT
>QCKC01000015.1 GCA_003215635.1 Prochlorococcus sp. AG-409-J19 | reverse complement strand
GACTCCAAAGAGATGGATTATTAGCTTTGCGTAACTCTCAAATAAACAATTACCTATATGCATAATATTTTTTAAATCCTAATTGGATTTACCAATTAGGATTTAAAGGAATTCATCTAACTCTTTCAGTTTACCTTCCGCTATCTGGGTTAATAGCTCTTTGAGAACTCTCCACATAGGTATCCCTGATCCTACTGCGATCAGGAGTGAGAATAATAAACATTTTAATGGGGCAAATCCCAAAATTTCTAATGAGCCAGTGAAGAAAACAGTTAACCCTATGAAGCTGCAAATCCAGAAAGTTATGGTTTGAGGAGTCCCCAAAACTATTGATGGGCTTTCCCCACTCTCCCATAATTTAACTTTACGTTGAAGAGAATACCCAAATGCTATCCCAAATATAAGCGCAATTACAATACCTATAGTTATTACCTTTATTGGAAATTCATATATCTGTAATGTTGAATAACTATTCATAAGATTCTCTGTACTTAGGTTACTTATGGAGTTGTTGTCAATCCCGTTCCCTTCTCTAAGGAATTCAGTAGGATTTGGTTCCATTGGGTCCCTGTGAAATGTAACTAAATTGTATCCGAGTCAATTACTTTATCGCATTCCTTGGAAATTTATACCTTAAATCTTTGCAATGGGTTGAATTTCTGCGAGACTTCATTGATTATTGCCCGAGGACGGAACGTCCTCCTTAGTAATTTTATTAATGCTTTCATGTCCGATGTATCTAGCTTGTCATTCTTTACTAACGTCAGCAAAAGACGTTGTCTTAGCAACGATGCTTCAGGCTTGAGAATTAATTCCAGCCCAGCTTTTGCTATAGGAAGAATACTTGATTGCTCATTGTTTGAACTTTCTGTTGATAAAATATCCATCAGATTTTTAATTCTTTCAACCCTGAGATTTCCATCATTGTCAAAAATAACATCTATAAGTATATCGAGCATCTCACTTGTATCTCCAGATATTAATCTTTTTGCGACATACGGGTAGGCAATTCTAATTATTTTGAAGTTTGGATCTAGTGAAAGTGCTAAACCTTCTTGACTGACTACAGCACGGATGATTAAAGCAAAACGTGCTGGTACTCTGAAGGGATAGTCAAACATAAGTTCAGAAAACTTGTCTGTAATTGACTTGAAGTTAAATGTTTGAACTGAGTCCCCTAAAGATCCACCAAGAACTTCTTTAAGAACAGGCACTATTGGTGTTAGATCTATTTCAGGATTGAGAAAACCAAGGTCTACAAAATCTTTGGCAAGGGATTTGAAGTCGTCGTTAATTAGATGAACTACAGCTCCGGTAAGTTTCAACCTATCTCTATCGCTAATTGAATCCATCATCCCAAAATCTACATATGCAATATTTCCTAGCTCACCAGTTTTGCCATTAAGCGCAAACATATTTCCTGGATGAGGATCAGCATGGAAATATCCAAACTCTAGAAGTTGTTGCAAACCACTAATTACTCCAGTACGTATTAGAGCCTTTATGTCGTATTGATTGGACTTTAGTTTTTTCGCATCATGTAACTTTACTCCTTCAATCCAGCTTGTAGTAAGTACTTTGTTGGAAGAAATAATTCTTTCCACTTCAGGAACTTTTACTGCGGAATTATTTGCAAAGAATGAAGCAAAAAATATTGCATTATCTGCTTCTTTTCTATAATCAATTTCTCGGAAAAGACTTCTTCCAAATTCATCAATTATTTCACCTAGCCCGAATCCTAAATTTAACGGTAAAATAGGAGATGAAAAAATACATAAAATCCTTATTAGAACGAGATCTCTTCGTATAATAAATGAGAGATTTGGTCTTTGTACTTTAACTGCAACCCAATAATTTCCTTTTAGACGGGCTTTGTATACTTGTCCTAGGCTCGCTGCAGCTACAGGATGGTCAGGAAACTCTTCAAATATTTGTTCAGCGGGGGCCCCTAGTTCTTCTTCTAAAATCTTTAAGGCAATTTCATGACTAAAAGGTGGAAGGTCATCTTGCAGTTTTGTCAATTCATCTAGCCATATTCTTTTAACAAGATCTGGACGAGTAGAGAGGGACTGCCCAACTTTGATAAAACATGGACCTAGTTTGGTAAGAGTAGTTAGCAATCTCTTTGCAAAACGTTTTTGTATAAGTATTTCTTTACTTGATCCCTCAACCAAGAACATTACCCCTAGTACTGTCATGGTTCCCAATACTTCAAAGAGTCTTGGGAACCAGATCCACGGCTTTGCTAAAAGCCAGGCGAAATCCTTTGCCGAATCATATTCAAGCGGCATCGGTTCTTGCCCAGAAGGGACGGATTGCTTGTTTAGATAGACGGTCAATGAATGGACTCAATACTTTTCTTCAATAACTTTATAAACATAGAAATAATTTCATGGCCCTTCCTTCCTTTTTGACTAAAGATCAAGGTCGAAATCTTTTTTTACCTGCTCATGGTCGTGGGTTGGCACTGCCTTTTGAGATTCGGGAGTTGCTCGCTAATAGAGCAGGAGCCTGGGATCTGCCTGAAATCCCTGACTTTGGCGGCCCTCTCCTTCCTCTAGGTGCTGTAGCAGAAAGTCAAAAAGCTTCCGCAGAAGCCTTTGGGGCTGATCGTTGTTGGTATGGGGTTAATGGAGCGACAGGTTTGCTTCAGGCTTCTCTGTTGGCAATTTCATCTCCTGGGGATGCTGTTTTGATTCCGCGCAATGTTCATAAGAGTATTTTGCATGCTTGTTTACTAGGTGGCTTAACCCCAGTACTTTTTGATATTCCTTTTCTTTCTGATAGAGGACATTACACAAATCCTGATCTGTCCTGGATGGAGGGCGTGATTGCGGCAGTTTTTGAAAAGGGTTTGGATATTTCATGTGCAGTTCTTGTGAATCCGACTTATCACGGATATGCCATTGATCTAAAACCAATAGTTTCATATTTGCATAGAAAGAATTTACCTGTATTGGTTGACGAGGCTCATGGTGCATATTTTGTTAGTGATGTTGAAGAAGTTTTGCCGAAATCTGCATTGGTAGCTAATGCAGATCTAATTGTTCATTCTCTGCATAAATCAGCTCAAGGTTTAGTTCAATCTGCTGTGCTTTGGGCGAAGGGAAATTTAATTGATACGCGCAGAATTGATAGAAGTCTTAGTTGGTTGCAAACCACCAGTCCAAGTTCTTTGCTATTGGCTTCTTGTGAGGCTTCTTTAAAAGAGTTTAAAGATCCAGAGGGATTGAAACGGTTAAAAGAGCGCATATTAGATGCACGCATTTTGGCTGACGGACTTCGAAAAGATGGTGTCCCTTTATTGGATAATCAAGACCCTCTTAGGTTGATTTTGCATACCGCAAGAGAAGGAATTAACGGCTTTGTTGCAGATGATTGGTTTATAAAGAATGGTGTTATGGCAGAACTCCCAGAACCTGGTTGCCTGACTTTTTGTTTGGGTTTAGCTCACCACATGGGCCTAAGAGATCTAATTAGGGACCTTTGGCATGAACTTGTTAATTGCAAAGGTACTGGTTCCCCTTTTGAAACTTTTTCTCCTCCTCCTATTCCAAAAATTTCCATTCCAGAAATGGAAATCTCTTCCGCATGGAGGGCTCAACGTGAGTCAATTTATCTGGCCAAAGCAGAAGGGAGAATTCTTTCTGATTTAATCTGTCCCTATCCTCCTGGAATCCCTTTAGCTGTTCCCGGAGAGAAGCTTGATAGAGATCGGGTTGATTGGATGCTTAACCAATCCGCTTTGTGGCCTTCACAGGTTCCCAATCAAATTAATGTTGTAGCTGGTGATAATGAGCTAACTATTTAGTCGATGCGTTTTGTAAAACTTGAATTGAGTTAAGATTTTGTTTAAATAAATAAAAATGCATGTTTATTTATATAGTTGGTCTTTGGACCTTATGAATTTTCTCTAGATCAACTATCTAATCTTTTTACATGGAGCAGGGGTTCTTTCATCAGCGTTTTAGAAGTGGTCTCTTAGCAGGTTTATTTGGCTTGTTAGTCGTAGGTCTTGGAGGTTGGTGGTTCACAATTGCACTTTGCGTAATTGTCCATCTTGCTTTGTTGGAATTTTTCCGCATGGCTCAATTTACTGGAATCCGTCCTGCTACTAAAACCACACTGGTTGCATGCCAATTGTTATTGATATTTACACAATGGGGTGTTGTTGGAGGCCTCCCTGCAGATTTGTCTTCTGCAATTTTGCCTATATCCGGAGCAGCTATTTGTGGATGGTTATTACTTCAACCAGTTACGGGATCAATTGCAGATATAGCCGCATCAATTTTCGGACTATTTTATCTTGGATTCCTTCCAAGCCATTGGATTAAACTACGTAATCTAAATGATTTTGATCTCTTTCCTGTAATACAGTTGAAGTCTTTATTTGATACCAATTTTATTACCTTAGGTATGGTGATAACTTTTTTAGCATGTTTCATGATTGTTGCTAGTGATATAGGTTCTTATGTTGTAGGAAGTAATTTTGGTAAACATCAGTTGTCCCCTATCTCACCAAGTAAAACTGTAGAAGGAGCATTGGGAGGAATCTTTTTCTCGATTATTATTGGGGTCATAGCGGGTGAATTATTTTTCTTAAGATTTGGCTATTTGATAGGTATTATTCTAGGGTCTCTAGTTGCTATTTTTGCATTAGTTGGGGACCTAATCGAATCTATGATGAAAAGAAGTGCAGGTATTAAAGACTCAGGAGATGCGCTTCCAGGTCACGGGGGAATCTTGGACAGGATAGATAGTTATCTGTTTACTTCAGCAGTCGTATACTATGCGATTATCCTAATGACTTCCGTCGTAAAGAATTGAATTTAGATAGTTACTTTTGCCTGCCCAATAAGCTCTATCTCTGATCCATTTAATGTTGCATTTTCAATTTTAATGGCCTCATCTAATGGGAAAATCTCTTCTATGTTTTCATTGTATAATATTATTTTCCCTTTTGAAGACTTCATTGAGAAAATTAAATCATTTTTGGGTGTATCGTTACTATCTTTTGGTTTGAATAATAAGTGATTTCCTTCTATATTGATTTGGGACAGCCTATCCAATCTGGTTAATTTATTGGATAGCCATATAGCAAGCCATTCCCACTGATCAGATTTGAGTGATCGGGCAAACATTTCTCCATCCATTATTATCTTCCCCTGTACAGTGAAGTTTTCATTGATAGTGGCTTTACCGAGAGTATTTGGGTTTAGGAAGTTTAATCTCATATCGATCTGTCCAGATTCTAATGATATTTCTTTGAATTTAAGTCCTTTATATACTGCATTTGTTGCATGTAATTCGCATTTTTCTAGTTTACCTCTAATTAAATCTTTTAATGATCCAGTTAAATCTAGTTTTAAATCACCATTTATTTTACATTGACTTCTAATCCATAGTTTGATTCCATTGCTTATTAATTTCAGTAAGGCATTATTTGAAGAAAAATCCTTATTCATTGGTCGTATCTTTGTCCCATAATTCTGCAACAACTTCTGGCCTGTCGAGATGAGGTAGGTGACCGCAATTGTTGACTTCTTTCACGAAAGGTTTAATTAAGTTTATCGTATTGGTTTTGATTTCACCTTTGAGGATTCGATCGTCTTGGCCAAAAATTGCTAATAGTTGTTGTTTGGGTTTGGGTAATCCTAAATTTGCAATTCCACCTTTTTGCGCGAATTCTGCTAGTGATCTGCCCCATCCAGGTACTTGCAAATGAAGTGATGCAATTTGTTCTTCGGCTATCCCAACACTTTTATTTGGATCAGCAAATGCCTGCTTGCATAATCCTTTCCTGACTGCAGGGAGGCTTAGAAAACATACTCCTAGTCTATCTAGCAATGGAGGTATCTTCATTGGTTTCCCTGTTAATCCTGCAGGGGCTAGTAGAAGTAAACGATTTATTTCTTTGGGTTTATTTCTTGCTAATTCCATTGCAACAGCTCCACCCATAGAAGCTCCTACAACTCCTAGACCTTGTGTTATTTCTCTTATCTCTATTATTTTTTGGAGATGTTTTATTATATTTTTAATGCCATATTCTGCTCCCTTTGGTCGAGGACAGAACCCAAAGCCAAAAAGATCAGGAATTATTAATTGATAGTTATCTTTTAATAAAGGTGCTAGACGTCTAAATTCTAAAAAGCTACTGTCAAATCCATGTAACAAAAGGATCGGAGGCCCACTCCCAGTAATAGCAATCGGATACTTTTCATTCCCTCCATTATGAATATCATTAATAAGAACCCATTTGACTTCCTTGGCTAAATCTCTTGCTAATGGATCTATTAATTTACGACTTAAGCTATCAAAAAGTTTCTGCTCAATAGATGGTTCTTCTGCGCCTAGATTGGTAGTTGTGTAAGTCAATATATTCAGTTGGTTTGATTGATAAATTTTGGAGATGAAGATTCGGCCCCAGCCTCAATAATTGCTTTGTGAACTTGTTTTGGCTCTATTTTAAAAGGAAGATTATATATGTCTGATCCCTTTCTGCATATAAAATTACATGCTTGCGATAATTCAATGCTTTGCATTGGATCTAATACTAAATCATTGATTTTTACCGGAATATTAATTTTCTTTAGAAAATCAAGAACCTGTTTTCTTGCTTGTCCAGCTAAATGATTGTTAGAGACAATTTCTTCTAGGCGCAATTGGGCAAGAATTCCATATCCAACTTTTTCTCCATGGAGGAAGGAATTACAGCTTTTTATTTGAGTGAGCCCGTTATGTATTGCATGCGCAGCAGCAGTCCTGCAGTGAGCCCCTCCAATCCCTCCGATTAAACCAGCTGTAAGTGCGCAGCCTTCTGCGACTCTTATCCATTGAAGAGTTTGATTGTCTTTAAGGGCTATTTCTCCATCAAGTAGAAGTTGATCGCGAAGTACTCGAGCCATTTGAACAGCTTG
Source organism: Prochlorococcus sp. AG-409-J19 (assembly GCA_003215635.1). Lineage (GTDB taxonomy): Bacteria > Cyanobacteriota > Cyanobacteriia > PCC-6307 > Cyanobiaceae > AG-409-J19. The sequence continues at coordinate 25,564 of QCKC01000015.1, read as the reverse complement.
TTGCACTAGACCGTCAGGGTTGGAACCACTGCTTATTGATGACTCATACCATTTTGCAAGAGCATCAGCTATTCCACTCGCAAGGGTGCGATTAGGCGCTTGGCGAATCAATTTATGATCAAAAATCAGCAGGTCTGGACATTTATCAAGAGCTTCATCTTTCTGAAAAGCGCCTTCTGGTGAATATATATTCGACAGAGCTGTCCAGCCGGCGCAAGTTGAGGCACTTAAAGGAATAGTAATACAGGGTAATTCTAAACGGTGTGCTATTAATTTCCCCGTATCAAGAACTTTGCCTCCACCAGCTGTGATTACAGCATCAAATTTTCTTTCTAAATAGATATTTTTTAGATATGATAGGTCTTCTTCACAGCAATCAAATCTAATTTCTGCTTCAAGTGTATGTATTCCATCATTAAGAAGATCTTCTTTCAGAAAATTCCTGATTGAAGCAGTACTTTTACTTCTTCCAATAAATAATGGGCGTTTGCATATGTTGCTAATTGTGAATTTAGATTTTTCCCAAGCCCCTTCGCCTCTTATAACTCTTTTCGGCGCAATTGCATGTTTGTAGTTGTTTTCCATTTATGTTATTTATTTCCTTGTTGTTCAATTTATATTCCAGCGCCAGCAAGTTCTGGAGTTGTATTTTTGTTATTTAGATGCCTTACAATGATTTTTTTGTCTTGATCTACGTCAACTTCTGCTTTGTCTCCATCTTTTATTCTTCCAGAGAGAACTTCTTCTGCAAGACTATCTTCAAGTAAACGCATAACTGCTCGGCGTAATGGCCTCGCTCCATATGCAGGGTTATAACCTTCTTCGACTAATCTTTCTTTAAACTTTTCTGAGACTGTTAAATGTATGCCTTTCTCTTCAATGCGTTCAAATACTTCTTTTAACATGATCTCTGCTATATCTTTAACTTCGTCTCTGGAGAGTTGACGGAATACAATTATTTCATCTAAACGATTTAAAAATTCTGGACGGAAGTATTGTTTTAACTCTTCATTTACTAGTGATTTAATTCTATTATATTGATTTTCTTCGGCATTTTCACCTGAGAACTCAAAACCTAATCCGCCACCACCTTTTTCAATAACTTTTGAACCTATATTAGATGTCATTATGATTAAGGTATTTTTAAAATCTACAGTTCTTCCTTTGGAATCTGTTAACCGTCCATCTTCTAGCAATTGAAGTAAAAGATTAAATACATCTGGATGGGCTTTCTCTATCTCATCAAATAAAACAACAGTATATGGACGGCGCCTAACAGCCTCGGTAAGTTGTCCTCCTTCATTAAATCCTACATACCCTGGAGGAGAGCCAATTAATTTACTGACAGTGTGTCGTTCCATAAATTCAGACATGTCTAGCCTTATCATTGCTTCTTCACTCCCGAAGAAATAAGTAGCCAGAGCTTTTGTTAGTTCAGTTTTCCCAACACCTGTGGGGCCTGAAAATATAAAACTTGCTATAGGGCGATTTGGATTTTTCAAGCCAACTCTGGCTCTTCGTATTGCCTTGGAAACTGCTTTCACAGCTTCGTCTTGACCAATTAGACGCTGATGAAGGGTGTCCTCCATATGAAGAAGTTTAATTGATTCACTTTCTGTGAGTTTCTGAACAGGTACACCGGTCCATGATGCAACGATATTGGCAATATCTTCTTCGTTGACAATCGGAGTGGTTAATTCGTTTAGTGAATTGTCATTTTCTTTTGATTCTAGCTTGGAAGAATTATCTTTTAGATTTTCTGCTTCGGAGTCATCTTTTGATTCCTTCTTTTCATCTCTATTGTTTTGAAGTAAGGTTCTAATCTGGTCTCTAAGCTCTACTTCTTTTTCTCTTAATTCACCTGCTTGTGTGAAATCTTGTTCCCTAACGGCTTCTTCTTTTTGTTTTTGTATTTTTCTTAACTCTTTGTCTACTTCTTTTGCTGCTGGAGGTAATTTAGAATTTAGAAGACGTACTCGACTACCTGCTTCATCTATTAGATCTATTGCTTTGTCTGGAAGAAATCTATCTGAAATATATCGGTCTCCAAGATTTGCGGCGGCATCTAGAGCTTCATCTGTGATTTTCAACCTGTGATGTTGCTCATATCTTTCTCTAAGTCCTTTTAAAATCTCGATTGTGTCATCTATGGAAGGCTCTCCAACCATCACAGGTTGAAATCTTCTTTCTAAAGCGGCATCCCTTTCAATATGTTTCCTGTATTCGTCAAGAGTTGTTGCTCCAATGCATTGAAGCTCACCTCTAGCTAATGCAGGTTTAAGAATATTGGCTGCATCAATTGCTCCTTCCGCAGCACCAGCACCGATCAAGGTATGAACTTCATCAATAACCAAAATTACATTTCCAGCTGACTTAATTTCTTCCATTATTTTTTTCAAGCGTTCTTCAAATTCTCCTCGATACTTTGTACCAGCTACTAATAAGCCTATATCAAGAGTAAGGACACGCTTCTCTTCTAGAATGTCGGGAATATCCCCTTGTTGAATGCGCTGAGCAAGACCTTCGGCTATAGCTGTTTTCCCTACACCTGGTTCTCCAATTAGTACAGGATTGTTTTTTGTTCTACGCCCTAGGATTTGAATAACTCTGTCTATCTCAGCATGTCTTCCAACTACTGGATCTAACTTAGATTCACTAGCAAGTTGTGTGAGATTAGTTCCAAATTCATCAAGAGTTGCTGTTTTCGCAGAACCTTTGCCTCCACCTCCCCCAGCTGTTACTTCTGCTGTCTCACCAAGCATCCGGATTACTTGAGTTCTTATTTTTGTGAGGTCTACCCCAAGATTTTCTAAAACACGTGCAGCTACTCCTTCTCCTTCCCTTATTAGCCCAAGGAGTAAATGTTCGGTTCCAATGTAATTGTGTCCAAGTTGACGAGCTTCTTCAAGTGAGAGTTCTAGAACTCTTTTTGCTCGTGGGGTGAAAGGTATCTCTACTGCTACAAATCCAGAGCCACGTCCAATGATTTTTTCAACTTCAACCCTGGCATCTTTTAGATTTACCCCCATTGATTTAAGTACTTTTGCCGCAACTCCAGTACCTTCTCCAATTAGACCCAGGAGGATTTGTTCTGTCCCAACAAAGTTGTGCCCAAGCCTTCTAGCTTCTTCTTGGGCCAGCATGATTACTTTGATGGCCTTTTCTGTAAACCGCTCGAACATGCTCTAGTCCACGTGGACACTCTCTAACCTATCAGGATAATGCGGGGAATGTGGGGGAGTTGTTCCATTGGTCACATCCCAGTTCTGAACAGTCATGATGACTGTGGTAATTAATAAGAAACTGCAGCACTTAGTAGCCTTTTTTGTTCCTTCATGTTGGAGGCCCATCCAATCCAGAAGCTGATGGTTAATAAGGTCTGTCGTTGAGATATAGGTATTGCAGGAGAGCATCACTTCCATCACGATAGTATTTTTGTCGAATCCCTTTGTGCTTAAATCCTAGGCTTTTATACAAGGCTATTGCTTCGAAATTTTTTGAGGAAACTTCAAGAGATGCAATCCTCGCGCCTGCTTTGAATGCTTGATCTAATAGTTTTAAAACAACTTTTTTAGCCAGTCCCTTTTGACGATATAAAGGATGGACGCCTATGGCAGTTAATTGGATTTCGTCTACAACTATCCATCCGCATGCAAAAGCAAGAAGTTTTGAATGATTAATTATCCCAAAGCACATACGATTATTCCCTATCAGTTCCTGTTCCCATTGCTTGTTGGTCCAGAGGCCGTTTAAAGCGAGTTGATCAAGTTCTATGCAAGCATCTAGATGTTGTATGCAAAGCCTTTGGGATTTGGTTTGCTTTGACGGTAGGTCTGCATTTGGCATTTAAAGCTCACAAATAACGACGCTTCTTTAAATTGTTTCTTGTATTCGTTCTATTTCTCCATCTCTATGGATAACAAAGGCCAATATGAATGTGAGCTTGATCAGAAAAGCCCTAATCGAAATTTGGCTCCAATTACGACTGAAATAGATCAAAACGGAAGATTAGTTGTTGGAGGTTGCCAATTGTCTTCTATAGCCAAAAGATATGGGACACCTCTTTATGTTTTGGACGAAGAAAGTGTTCGGGTTTCTTGTAAGTCTTACTTGGAAGCATTAAGAACTCATTATAAAGGAGAAAGCCTTCCTTTATATGCTTCCAAGGCAAATAGCTCAATTGCTATGACTAAGTTGGTTGCATCAGAAGGTTTTGGAATTGATGTGGTTTCCGCAGGCGAATTGCTTACTGCTTTAAGAGGTGGGGTTAGTGGCGAAAGGATTTTTCTTCATGGAAACAATAAGTCGGACCAGGAATTATTAATTGCTTATGAAGCTGATGCAACTGTAGTAATCGATAATCATCATGACCTTGAGCGACTTAAGGAGCTCGTTTCTAAGCGCACCAAGCCAGTTCGATTGATGTTGCGCTTCACCCCTGGAATTGAATGTCATACTCATGAATATATCAAAACGGGCCATTTAGATAGTAAGTTTGGTTTTGATCCCGATCAATTGGATGCTTTATTTAAAGAATTAATAGATTATCCATGGGCAATTTTAACTGGAATTCATGCACATATTGGGTCTCAGATTTTTGAGTTGGAGCCTCATCAGGATTTAGCTGAGGTAATTACAGAAACTTTTTGTCTAGCTAAGAAATATGGACATCCTGTTCAAGACATGAATATTGGAGGTGGACTGGGAGTTAGATATGTTGTTTCTGATGATCCCCCATCTATTCAAGATTGGATACGAGTTATATCTACTGCAGTAACAAAAGCTTGTAAAATTAGAGGCCTTCAACTTCCTAGATTAATGTGTGAACCCGGCAGATCATTAGTTGCAACTGCAGGATTAACTCTTTATACTTTAGGAGCAAAAAAGTCTATTCCAGGATTGCGAACTTATATTTCTGTTGATGGTGGAATGAGTGATAATCCTCGCCCAATAACGTATCAATCTTTGTATACATGTTGCCTGGCCGATAGGCCTTTAGATGAAACTGACGAAATCGTTACTATTGCTGGAAAGCATTGCGAATCCGGGGACATTCTTCTTAAGGATATTGGTCTTCCAAAGCCATTGAGTGGTGATATTCTTGTTGTATTTTCAACTGGTGCTTATAACAATTCAATGAGTTCTAATTACAATAGAATTCCTAGGCCTGCAGGCGTAATTGTTAATGCTGGACATGCTGAATTAATACAAAAAAGGGAGAGACCAGAAGATTTATTGATGTATGACGTTCTTCCAGAGCGGCTTTAGAGGTAGGCTATAGAGATATGCGATGGATGTGTGAATTTATGGGGACTTATAGATCTGCGCCTGCTTTTAGACGTCTTTTTTGCAGTTAGTCTTGGAGTGTTGCTGTTTTCCAGGGTTAATGAACCTAGGACTCTTTGGCTGTTAAGGGGATATTTATTTTTAGTTTCATTGGCTTGGTTTGTTCAGAGATTTGAACGCCTTCCTCTGACATCCAAGCTTATAGATGCATTGGTGCTCGCTTGTTCTTTATCTCTAGCCATTCTTTGGCAAGGAGAATTAAGAAGATTAATGGAATTACTTGGAACTGGACGCCTAGTGGTTTTATTAGGGAACGCTCAGAAGGAATTCAAAGCCACTGCGAGTACAGTTGCTCAATTAACTGAAGCTGCAGGAAGACTTTCTCAAAGTCGACGAGGAGCATTGGTTGTTGTAGATGTAGGCAGTGATCTTCGTCCAGAAGACTTTCTCTATCCAGGTATACCAATAGATGCCCAATTAAGTAGTGAATTACTCCTGAATTTATTTGCTTCAGACACTCCTTTACATGATGGTGCAGTTTTAGTTAAAGGAAACCGAATTGTTTCAGCAGGGGTCATTTTGCCATTGTCTAGACAAGGTATTAGTCGCTATGGAACAAGACATCTGGCAGCATTGGGAATAACAGAGAGATTTGACAGATGTATTTGTGTTGTAGTTTCTGAGGAGACGGGTACTTTGTCTTTGGCGAACCAAGGCCGTCTTGAACGACCCATAACCAGTAGTAGGTTGTTAGATCTTCTCAAAGACCTTTTAGGTGCTTCAATGGGTAGTCCCTCAGGGAAAACTGTCCTTTCTTCTAAGTCTTCACTCAAGGCTAGCGATGGGCAATTAACTCAGAGGACTAGCGTTAATACTCCTACTAAAGAAACGCCTCAGTGAGCCGCCCTTTGGCAATTAGTGCAGATCATATAAGGGTCTCTCCCTCTCCAGCTGGAGTGGATCCTCTCCGTATGCCTTCTCATGTGGCTGTGATTATGGATGGAAATGGCCGTTGGGCGAAAGCTAGGGGATTGCCAAGAATGGTGGGACATAGTGCTGGAGTTGAGGCACTTAAAACAACATTGCGATTGTGCAATGATTGGGGTATTGGGGCATTAACGGCATATGCATTCTCCACTGAAAATTGGTCTAGACCTGAGGATGAAGTTAATTTCCTGATGACTTTATTTGAGCGTGTATTACAGCAAGAGTTGGAATCATTAGAAAGAGAACAGATTAAAATTCGTTTTTTTGGCGAGACTAAAGATCTTCCTAAGCGCTTGCAAGAACTTATTTTTGAAGCTACAGAAAGAACGATTGGTAATAAAGGTATTAAATTTAATGTCTGTACTAATTATGGAGGTAGGAGGGAGCTTGTTATTGCTGCTCAACGTTTAGCACAAAGATGTGTAAGTGGTGAACTTGATCCTTCTTCAATTGGTGAAAATGAATTGGAAGCTGAACTTTTCACTGCAGGTGAGGTAGATCCTGATCTTCTAATTAGAACAAGTGGTGAGAGAAGATTAAGTAATTTTTTGCTTTGGCAGCTTGCCTATGCAGAAATACATGTCACTGATGTCCTTTGGCCTGATTTTGATGACGTTGCTTTTGCTAAAGCTCTAATTGATTATCAATCCCGATGTCGCAGATTTGGTGGACTAGATCCAATTGAAGCAGATCAGTTGGGATCTAAATAATTGTCTCTTTTCCCTTATGAATTTAATTGAAGTTGAAAATCAACAGCCCGCAGTCATTTCGCTTCGCTATGATTGGACTTTGGAAGAGATTAGGGATTTTTTAGAAAAACCTTTGATTGATCTTTTATGGAAGGCCCAAAACGTACATCGTATAGCCAACCCTGGATATAAAGTTCAGCTTGCTTCTTTATTAAGTGTTAAGACAGGGGGTTGTGAAGAGGATTGTGCATATTGTCCACAGTCAATGCATAACAGTAGTGATGTTGCAGGACAGCCTGAGTTAGATGTTCAACCTGTATTGGAGAGAGCAAGGGCTGCAAAAGCAGCTGGAGCAGATCGTTTTTGTATGGGTTGGGCTTGGAGGGAAATTCGTGATGGTGAAAAGTTCGAAGCGATGCTTTCTATGGTTAGAGGGGTTAGAGAATTAGGACTTGAGGCTTGTGTGACAGCTGGAATGCTTACTGATAAACAAGCTCTTAGATTGGCAGATGCTGGCTTGACTGCTTACAACCATAATCTTGATACCAGCCCAGAACATTATGGGCAAATAATTACCACGCGTACTTATCAGGATCGTCTAGAAACATTGCACAAAGTTCGTTCTGCAGGAATCACAATCTGTTGCGGTGGCATTATTGGCATGGGTGAATCAATTGATGATCGTGCATCTCTTCTAAAAGTTCTTGCGAATATGAACCCTCATCCTGAGAGTGTTCCGATTAATTCTCTTGTCGCTGTTGAAGGAACTCCTTTAGAAGATTTGTCTTCGGTTGATCCTCTGGCTTTTGTTCGAATGGTCGCTACGGCAAGAATCTTAATGCCGAAAAGTCGAGTTCGATTAAGTGCCGGCAGAGAGCAGTTGACTAGGGAGGCCCAGATACTTTGCTTGCAAGCTGGAGCTGATTCAATCTTCTATGGAGATAAACTTCTGACAACAGGTAATCCTGATGTTTCTGCGGATAGAGAATTGCTCTCTCTTGCTGGAGTAGATCATAGTTGGGAAGTTGTTGAATAATGGATTATAAAAGGTCAGAATATACAAGTGAATTGTTTAAAGTCGCGGCGTTCTATTGTTTTAATAACTTGCTTGATGGAGATATTATCTACCTAATAGACGAACTAAAATCTATTGCTGTTGAATTGAGTATAAAGGGAACTATTCTATTGGCTAATGAAGGATTCAATGGAACAATTTGTGGATCCGAATATGCAGTTGATAAATTGATTTCAATTCTTACTTGCTATACATCAGATAACAAATTTGAATTAAAGTTTAGTTATTCTGATCAGCAAGCATTTAGAAGATTAAAAATCAGGAGAAAACCAGAGATAGTTACAATGGGAATTAAGGATATTGATCCTTCTAGTAATGTTGGGAAATATGTCGAACCTCATGATTGGAATGAGTTTATTGATGATGAAGATACTATTGTTATTGATACGCGTAATCATTATGAGATCTCCATAGGCACTTTTAATAATTCATTGAATCCACAAACAGCAAACTTCCGAGAATTTCCTAAATGGGTTGATCAGAAACTAAGCTATATAGCTAATCAAGATAATAATAAGAGAGTTGCCATGTTTTGTACTGGTGGTATTCGTTGTGAGAAGGCTTCTTCATATTTAAAGAAAAAAGGTTTTCATAATGTTTACCATTTACATGGGGGGATTCTTCGTTATTTAGAGACTGTTCCTGTTGCAGATAGTCGATGGCAAGGGGAATGCTTTGTATTTGATCAAAGAGTTGCTTTAAATCACCAACTGGTTAAAGGTGAGCATGAATTATGCTATGCCTGCGGTTTTCCTTTAAGCCCAGAAGATCGAGCAGAGAAAAATTTTATACCAGGTATTCAATGTTTACATTGCATAGACGACTATTCTGATGCGGATAGAGCACGTTTTGCTGAAAGACATCGTCAGTTTAGTCGCCAATCTGATAAAGCAATTGATTACAATCGCCATTGAGACTTGAGAAATTTAACTCTTAATTCCCTAGAAAAAGAGGCGTCAAGTGCTTCTCTTCTTTTAAGAATACAAGTTAGAAGGCCATTGAGTATATGGACATTTAAAGTTGTTGTAGCCGAAAAAGTTCAACTTAATAAGGTTCAACTGTTGGGAGAACTGAAAGGATGGGCCTATAGAGATATTAAAGGCTTGCAAATAGATACTATAAAGGTTAGTTCTCCAAAAATAAAAGGTGTTGGGGATTTGTTATGGGCAGCAACTATGTTATGGGCTATGGAGTCCACCCCATGTAAATACGCTAGGTTATTGGCTATAAGTGACGAGAATTTCCAGCATTATAGATTGATTCGCTATTTTCAACAGAAAGGATTTAATAGGACCCGAGAGGTTGGATCTTCCCCCTTGGATTTGCCATTGAGAATGGTTTGGGGTGGATCAGGATCTTTAATGATTGCAGAGTGCGAGAATGTATTAGAAAAAAGTTATCTAAAATGGCAAAAAGCTCTTGCTCTGAAATAGATTAACTTTCTTTGGCGTGATAGCTGCTGCGAATTAGAGGACCACTATTTACTTTCAGAAACCCTAATTTTCTAGCTATTGAAGCTAGATCTTCAAATTCTTCAGGAGTCCAATAACGTTGAACAGGTATATGTGCCAAAGAAGGGCGCAGATATTGCCCAAGTGTTAATCTTTCGCAGCCAACTTGACGAAGATGAGTCAGAGTTGAAATTATTTCTTCTTTTGTTTCACCAAGGCCAAGCATTATTCCTGATTTTGTAGGCATGTCAGGATCAAGAATTTTTGCCGTTTTTAGAAGTTCTAATGAACGTTCATAGGTGGCACCACGACGTACTTCTTTTTGTAGTCTTTTTACAGTTTCTAGATTATGGTTAAAGCAAATAGGCTTTGCCTCAATAACTCTCCTTAATCGATTAGTCTGAGCTTGCTTCTTGTCATCACTTCCGCCCCAGAAATCAGGAGTTAAAACTTCAATTTCGGTCTGAGGATTTAAACTGCGTATTGCCTCCATAGCATCTGTAAATAGACTGGCTCCATGATCTGGGAGATCGTCTCTAGCAACTGAAGTTAGAACAACATAATGCAAACACAAATCTTTGACAGCTATAGCAATTCTATAGCCTTCGTCTTTATCAATTGCCTCTGGTTTCTGACCCTTGTTGACTTGGCAGAAAGCACAACTTCTTGTACAGATAGAACCTCCCAGGAGAAAAGTTGCGGTCCCAGATGCATAACATTCTCCTCTATTGGGGCACCTTCCTTCTTCACAAATGGTATGTAGATTGAGACCTTTTACTATATTTTGAACTTTTTCTATTTCTGATGCTTTTCCTATGGGTGATTTTATCCACTTAGGTAGCCGCTCTTTTGGAAGCGTTGATTGGTATTTGCTTTGACTCCGAAATTCAATCATTGAAATTATTTAAGCAAATTTAATTTATGGTTTGCCTGCCTTCCAAGGCCCTGGTGAGAGTGACCTCGTCAGCGTATTCCAATTCGCTACCAACAGGGAGACCGTAAGCGATTCGACTTACCTTTGTAAAAGGTTTTAGTAGTTTTGCTATGTAAAGGCTTGTTGTATCACCTTCCACACTTGGCGTTAAAGCAAGTATTACTTCCTTAATTTCATCTTTATCAACTCTTTCAATTAAATTTGGGATCTGTAGAAACTCTGGGCCTATTCCATCCATAGGAGAAATCAGGCCTCCGAGAACGAAGTAAAGTCCTTTGTATTCTCTAGTACGTTCTAGTGCGATTAGATCTCGAGAATCTGCGATGACGCAGAGTATCCTCTTGTCTCGATGGGTATTTCTGCAGATTTCACAAACAGACTCAGCACTTAAGTGGAAACATTTTTCACATTGTCCAACTTGGTCATGCGCGGCTAGAAGTGCATCAGCAAAAGATCGGATCTTGATCTCTGGTTGTCGTAACAAATGCAAGGCTAACCTTTGAGCAGTCCTAGGGCCTATCCCGGGCAATTGCTCAAATTGATCGATTAAGCGTGCAAGAGGTTTTGTAAAGCCGCTCAGTGGTCTAAGGCAGATGTGTTGAATTAAAGCAGCTGAAGCCCTCCTAATGGCGTAATCAAAATGCTACTTACAGTTTTTTGCGAACTCGGGCAGAATGAAAGGAGATTTCTGAATGCATTTAATGGTTGTAATAGTTCGATCTTTTCTTCGCGTCTTTTTTGCGCTTTCACTTGTACTTGTTTTAGGGGCTTGTTCAGGCTCATCGGCAGGACTAAATGCATTCCAAAGTGCCGATGGTCGCTATGGATTTTTCTATCCAACAGGCTGGACAAGGATTTCTGTTGGGGGTGGACCTGAAGTTGTCTATCACGATCTAATAAATAGTGACGAGACATTGAGCTTAGTAATCTCAAAGTTAGAAGAGGATGCTGAACTCAAAACACTTGGTTCCCCTGAAATTGTAGGGAAAAGATTGGTTGATCAAATTATTGCGCCTGAAGGGGCTGGGCGAGAGGTTGAACTACTAGAAGCTTCTCAAAGAGAATCTTCGGGACACACTTTTTATGATCTTGAATATTCTATTCATTTACCAGACAGAGAAAGACACGAGCTAACTACTTTTGTAGTGGATCATGGATATCTATATACCTTTGCTACTAGTACTAATGAAGTGCGCTGGCCTAAGGTTAAATCTTTATTTAGGCGCGTTATCGATTCTTTTACTTTCTTGATTTAATTTTCATATTAACTAAATCTAATTAACTGATAAGTTGTTACAATACTTTTGTTAATCCATACATTAACAATCAACTGTGTAGACCTGCTTGAACCATCCATAGATCATTATATGCTCCTGATGTGCTAATTAATGATTGATGAGTGCCTTTCTCAATTATTTTACCTTTGTCCATCACAATAATCAGATTGGCATTCCTTACTGTGCTTAAACGATGAGCAATAAGAATTGTGGTTCTGTCTTTTGTGATCTTATTGAGAGATCTTTGAATCGCAGCTTCTGTTTCGTTATCTACTGCTGCAGTTGCTTCATCTAGAATCATAATGGGTGCCCTTTTTATAATTGCCCTGGCAAGAGCTATTCTTTGCCTTTGGCCTCCCGATAATCTTTGACCTCTCTCTCCGACAATAGTATCGAAGCCTTCTGGGAGTGAATTTATGAATGATGTTGCTTCGGCAAGATCGGCTGCAATCTTTATTTCTTGAGAGCTAGCATTTGTTTTCCCGTAAGCAATATTTTCTGCGATAGTCCCGTGGAATAAATATACTTCTTGGGTAACTAATGAAATGCATCTTCGCAAATCTATTAATCTAAACTCATTGATAGGTTGATTGTCTAAAAGTATACTGCCACTTGAGATTGAATATAATCTAAGTAAAAGCTTTATGAGTGTGCTTTTCCCAGAGCCAGTCGCTCCCACGATACCTACAGTAGATCCAGCATTGATATTTAGGTTGAAATCTTCAAATAAATTTTCTCTATTTTGATAGTTAAATCTAACACCCTGAAAACATATATCTCCTTTGACTGTTTTTAAATCAAGAGGCTTTTCTCCATCAGGTATCTTTAGCGGAGTGTCTATTAGATCTAATACTCGGTTTGCAGATGCCATCGAACGTTGATATTCATCTAATGTATGTCCCAGTGTTGTTAATGGCCAAAGTAAGCGTTGTGTGATGAAAACAAGGAAGCTATAAGTACCTATTGGAATAATGCCTTGCCAGGTTTGTAATCCCCCGAGAATAAGAATTGCAAGAAATGCAAAGAGTATTGCAAAACGAATAAGTGGTATGAAGCCAGCAGATAACTTGATCGCATCTCTATTGCTAAGCATATAAGATCTGCTGTCTTTTTCTAGTCTTTCTAATTCCCATTTTTCTGTTGTAAAGCTCTTTATAGTTAGCATTCCTCCCAGATTGTTATTAAGTCTAGAGCCAAGATCTCCAGCTTTTTCTCTTACACTTCGATATCTAGGTGCTAACAATTTCTGAAAGTATATGGATCCCCACAAGATTATAGGTATAGGAAGGAATGCATATAAAGTTACTGATGGTGCGACTATTGATATAGCTGTACCTATGACTAGAACAGTTATTATTAGCTGTAGTATTTGATTGGCTCCATGATCAAGGAACCTCTCTAGCTGATTTATATCGTCATTTAGAATTGTCATCAAACGCCCAGTATTTTCCTCTTCAAAAAATGACATTTCAAGTTTCTGAAGATGATTGTAAGCTTTTATCCTTAGACTATGTTGAGCTTTCTGTGCAAGATTACGCCAGAGAATCCCATAAAGATATTCAAATAATGATTCAGCTGTCCAGATAAGAAAAGAGCAAAATGCAAGTATATAAAGCTGATTTGGGACAGTTTTAATACCTAGATTGCTTATCCAGGATGCTTGCTCTCTAACTACAACATCAACAGCTAGCCCTATTAATACTGGTGGCGCAAGATCAAATATCTTATTCAATATGGAACATATTGCTGCACTGTAAATAAGAGTTTTAAATTTACTCAAACTGCTAATCAACCTTTTTAGAGGGCTGATTGGTTTTTCCCTTTTAGAAAGCATTCCCAAATCTTTTTAGATTGCATAAATTTACCTTTTTATTTGCTCTAAAACATATTTTCAATATGGCAATTTTAAAAAACTCTTGGTTCGGAATATTTATCCAGGGAAATATTCTCTATAGGGAATATGTAGTTTTATTGCCTATAGAAAATATTTTATGATTTTGTTTACCAACGATTTCCTCCACCGCCACGATTTCCTCCAGATCTTTCTCTAGGGGTGGCTTTGTTCACTCGGATCATTCTTCCCATCCATTCGACCTCTTGAAGATCGTCTATGGCTTTTTGTTCGTCAGCCTCGTTTTCCATTTCGACAAATGCAAAACCTCTCTTTCTTCCAGTCTCCCTATCGAGAGGGAGGCTGCATTGTTTGACTTGTCCATATTGATTGAAGAGATCGACTAGATCTTCCTGCTCAGCTTGGAAGGACAAGTTGCCTATGTAGATGGTCATTTCCTAAAGGGACCGATGGAATTTGATCAGTGAAGCTGGTCCGAAAAGGAAAGTCCTTGGATGCTGAAGCAGGAGAGCTGAAGCTTGGGGAGCGTACCGTTTGGAAACTGTTAACTGATTTCACCAAATAATAAGTTATTGCCTATTTATTCGGAGAAGAATATGTAGATTTTGGAGTTTTCTCTTAATTATTTCTGTGAGAGGGAGAAATTTTGCCAAACGAATCCGCCTTGATATCTTTGTGATTCAGTAGTTCATATCAACTACAGGCTATATTTTTCTGCCGATTTGGCTTTGCAGTCTTCTTGGGCAGTTTTGATTGATTTTCCTGAGTTGAGTTGATTTGTAAAACAATTACAGGTGAAACGTGGCATGCCCTTAGGGGGGGTTACCCCAGCTCTTGATGCTGCTGTTCTAATGAATGCGAGACATATTGCATTAAGTGCGGGATTGTTGGCATGTATAGATTTGTATTCATTTGATAGTTTTATTAGTGCTTGACTATTAATAGAAAAAGTGTGAGAAATAACTATTGGTATAAAGATTATTTGTTTAAATAAGTACAATTTATTTTGCTCTGCTTATGTCAAGCTCACGGTTCATTACCTTTAATTTTTTTAATCCATTAAATACTTCTTTTGGCATTCCCTTAGGAAGATCTACAAGACTATGTTCTTCAAATATTTGTATTCGGCCTATCATTCGCCCATTTAGACCGGATTCGTTCGCTATTGCACCTACTAAATTGCCAGGTTTCACTCTATCTCTATAGCCCACTTCTACACGAAAACGTTCCATATGCTCTTCTGGAGATCTAGATGTTCTTCTGCTAGAACGGAAACCTTCATCTTTTTCTCTTGAGCGATTTCTAAGACTAGTTTGTTTTAACCAACTTTCATCACTTTCTATCAAAAGTGGTTCTGAACCAATTGCTAGTTTTAATGAAGCAAGAGCAAGTTGCTCATAATCTAAGTTTGAACTTTCAGAGACTGAAGAAAGTATTTCTACAAGAGCATTTGATTCATCTGTTGATTCTGTTTTTTCTATTGCTTTCTTAGAGAGATTTTGTTTAAGCCTTTCTATACGGGATTTATTTATTTCTGAATTGTTAGGAATCTCCATTGATTTTATTTGTTGATTCACGGCTCTCTCTAAGTTGCTAACAAACCTTCTTTCTCTTGGGTTGACAAATAATATGGCATCTCCATTTCTACCAGCTCTTCCTGTTCTACCTATTCTATGAACATAAGCCTCACTATCAAAAGGCATGTCATAATTAATTACCAGTCCTATTCTTTCTACGTCAAGACCTCTTGCTGCAACATCGGTTGCTACAAGTATGTTAACTGCTCCTTTCCTTAATCGTTCAACAGTTCTCTCCCTTTGGTTTTGTGGCACATCTCCATTGAGAACAGCAACATTATGACCAGAAGCTTCTAAAGACTCAGATATAGTTATTGTTATCATTTTTGTACGTGCAAAAATAATGACACCTTCACCGGTAAAAGCCTCCAGTACTCTATTTAATGCTTCAAGTTTATAGCTGTTTTGCAGTGTTATAAATCGTTGTCTGATTAGGTGTTCTGCTTTCTTATTTGCCTTGATTGTTATTTCTGCTGGTTCATTAAGATATCGTTTGGATAGTCTTCTTATCTCGGATGGCATAGTTGCAGAAAAAAGTATCATTTGTCTTTCTTTAGGTAACTTTTCTAAAATCCATTCGACGTCATCAATAAATCCCATTCGAAGCATTTCATCTGCTTCATCTAGAACCAAACTTTTTAATTCAGAGGTGTCAAGTGTCTGTTGTCTTATGTGATCCATTAGTCGACCTGGAGTCCCAACAACTACATCAATTCCTCTTTTTAGACTGATTATTTGTGATCTAAAGTCCGCTCCGCCATAGACGGCAAGTATTTTTAAATGAGGATGACCTGCTGAATATGCTCTAAAGGAATCCGCCACTTGCATTGCCAACTCACGTGTTGGAGCAAGAACTAAGACCTGAGGTTTCTTATTGCCTTTTGTGAGCCTTTCGAGCAGCGGCAATGCGAAAGCTGCTGTTTTTCCAGTGCCTGTTTGAGCTTGTCCGACAAGATCTCTGCCAAGCATTAATTCTGGGAATGCAGCTTTCTGAATAGGTGAAGGTTCTTTGTAGCCTTTAGCTGCAAGGGTTTGCAGAAGCTCTTGACTGAAGCCAAATCCTTCGAAGTTTGAGATCTCTGCCTCTTTTTCTTCCAGGGTGGTGTCGGTTGCGGTTGATGTTGATTTGTTCTCTAAGGAGTTTGAATCCATGTTTTCATTACTTGGTATTGCAGGTTTCTCTTTGCTGTTATTAGAAGGGGAGCTAGAGAGAGTTATCTCTTCTTTGCACAAGATTCCCTCGTTTCCTTTTTTTTTAGTCATCTCGATAAGAAGGCACACGCCTGATTGATCCTTGAAATCAGGCTTGCAACTTCCCATCGGTATAGAACCGCCAGCGTTGCTTAGCCTTTTCTTCAAAGGTGGTATTAGTAATTTATCATTTCTTAGGTACAGCTTGCTATAGACAAGGAATATTTCAAATGCACTCTTCTATTTTTAATATTTAAAAATAGAAGAGTTGAATGACACCTGAAAACTAAATAAGCTCTTGTTAAAATATTTTGTCATTGCACGATTGGCTACTTGTTTTTGGACATATGATGTCAATTTTTTCTCGAGTACGGGTTATAGCTGTGTATAGAAGCTTTGATGTATAATTGTCATTTTGGATTCCATTGTCTTGATAATTATTAATTGTAGATGGTTTATTTGGCCATAACAGTATAACTTGATCTGCCTCGCTTCCTTGAGCTTTGTGTATCGTTGTTGCAATCGCTGGCTCGATTGTTTTCAATCTAGCTGGGTGAATTAATCGATATTGTATATCCGGAATTTCCGTGAATGAATTAAATAGCAAATAACATGCTCCAAGATTATTTATAGTGACACCTACATCGCCGTTGGCTAAACCAATTTCGGGTTGATTGGTACAACAGATTACTGGAGTACCTTCTGGCCAGTTCTCAGGTCCTCCATTGAATTCTATGCCTAGGAAGGTGCTATTTATATGACCAACGCCCCATGAACCATTTCTTTTAGGGCACAGAACAATCAATCTATCTAAGATGTTAAACAATTTAAATGCCAACTGATTGGTGACTTGTTCTGAAGCATGAGATTGTTTGCTGGAAATGAACTCATTTGAAGCCAAACTGAGGGATTCAAGGTGTGCTCTTATCCGACCTTTTATGATGTTTGGTATATTATAATTTCCATGTTCGTGAATTCTTATATTTTCTTCGTTTGATAACAACTTTACTTTCTCCCAAAAGACATCTACACCTTCGTTGTTAATTATTTTACTCATTTTTGCCAAGGCTCCCCGATTCCTATAAGTCTTTTTTAATTGAATAGAACCTTTTTGGAATTGTTTACGGATTATGTGCTCTTGAAGTTTATGCCATATTGCACCACATCCGATTGGTGGAAGCTGATCTGAATCTCCCACAAGTATAAGTTTAGTTTCCTCTGGTAGTGCATCTAGGATAGCCCTCATTAAAGATAAATCAACCATGGACATCTCGTCGATTACCATTAGGTCGATTTGAAGTTTATTATTCTTATTTTTCCTATAACCTTCTTTAGTTGATTCAAGCCATCTGTGGATGGTTGAACAATTTATATTCGCGAGCTTTTTGGGATTTATTAATTCAAATGAGTGCAATGATTTCTGTAACCTACTAGTTGCTTTCCCTGTAGGAGCTGCAAGACCAATATTTAGTAGGGGTTCTATCTCTAGAGCGTGCTGTAAAATTCCGACAACTGTACTGGTTTTACCTGTTCCAGGTCCACCACTTATTAATAGTATCCCTTCATTCTCAATAGCTTTGATAGCCATTATTTGTTCTTTATTTCTATGATCTATATTCACAAATCCCCTTGTTTTAGATGATCGATTGTTGTTATTTTTTCTGAGTAATTTTGATCTTTCTATTAATTCAATCACTACTGACTCTGTCTCTTCATGCCATCTTCTCCAGCTAAGAATGTTTTCTTTTAATACTATTGGAGATGTCGTGTCGTTGAGCCAACCGCTCTGTATGAGTGCCTCTTTATGTACATTTGGCCACCCACTGCCTTGTGTTAGATTATTATATTGGGATGATCCTAAGTTTATCTGTGTTTCACCTTTTTCGAGTGCATCCATTAGTATGAATACAATATCCTTTAAGTGAATATGAGAAGCTTCATTGGGGTATTTGTTTTTTAATAGTTCGAAAAGTGACTCGCTTATTCTTGTATTGTAAGTATCAGTATCTTTGTTGTTCATATGCAGCCTGTATCTAGCAACTTGTCGATTGCGATTACTCTCTTTATTGGGGCTGGTTCTATAATTATTCCAGGAGTAGAAAAACTATTACCATTGATTGGCTCTTCCCCTGGGACCCCTCTTAGGAACATATATATATATCCTCCTAGATTTTTATTGGGATTATAACTTTTTAGTCTCCAATTTAGAAAGCGGTGAAGGGCGACTAAATAAATGTGTGCTTGTAGCGGATAGTGATGAGAAATCATTTGCTTCTCCATTGCATTCTGACTGTAGTAAATAGGGCTACAAGGCAGTTCTTGACCCTCTTCGTCTTGTTCTCCGATCCAATTGCTTTTCCAGTCTATAACCCACCAACTAGATTCTATTGGATCTTTTTTGTCACAGAATACAAGATCAATTGATCCTGTAAGAAATCCATGAGCATCTATATCTAGTTCCTCTAATTTGTCTGTATAACTATTTGAAAATCTAGAACATAAGTCAGTTTTAAATGCCTTGACTAGATCTCTTGCTTGAATTCTGCCCGCATGTTTACCTATAGGCATATCAAAGCTAAGCTCTGAAATTCTCCTATTATTATCTAACTCATTTAACTTGAAGTTATTTAATTCTCCTCCTAAGGGAGTAGTTAGGATTCTCTTAATACCATTTTGAACTGTTGTAAGATGATCTTGGTTGATATTAGATCTTAGAAGTTCCCCGATAATAATTTCAGTTGATTCTTTGCTATTTGAATCTACGGTGAAATCTAGTTGCTGCAGTATACGATGAAGGCACTCACCGGCAGCGCTACCTCGAGGAAAATCTGATAAGGGACTTTTTTCTCTGAAAAGTAATGTTTTTTTCGCATCATATTCATCAGTAGTTTTTGGCTCATCAATTTCTAATTTTAATTTATCTTCTTGGGGTTCTTCAGTATCTCTTCCCTCTTCCGATTTCAACAGATTTTGTTCGTGTAAATCGTCTCTGCTCTGTTGAATCCAAGATGAGTAACTATGTCTGGCCCAACTTTTATCAAGCTTACGTTTTGGGGAGGGTCCCAGACTAAGTTCACAGTGTTGTTCAGGTGTGAGCCAATTTTTATATTCTTTGATTGAACTAGATGGTATAAAACTTGCACCGATATTATTGTTCAAGAGCCAAGAATTTAATTTATGACTATTGTCTTCTTCGATATCTCTATGAATAGAATCTGGACCAAACAATAAACTTCTAAGAGGATTTCCATCTTGTTTTGCACCATTACACCAGATTATCATCAGCAATGATTTTGCCCTTGTCATAGCAACATAAGCAAGTCTCTCAGCTTCTTTTATTCGCGTTTCATTAGCATTCTGAAAAGCCAATGCTCCTTTGTCCCAATCTTTATTGAGAGCAATTATCCAGGGTTGAGACCCTTCTGATTTCCATATTGGGCCTGTTGGAGCAGGAGGTGATTGCCATAGATATGGACATATAACAGCTTTATATTCAAGACCTTTACTCCTATGTATTGTCATAACCTTAACAGCATTATCTACTACATCACTATTTATCCTTCTGCTTTCATCTGGGTTCCCCTCAGCATTTTGTCTTTCTCTTTTAAGCCATTTTGAGGCAAGATATGGATCTAGACCTTTGTTATAGATTTCTTCTTGGATTAATTGACAACACTGGTCAAGATCTCCTAAGAATCTTCCTTTTTGCATAAGGTTGGCTTTCTTAACGGCTTGGAGAAGTTCAGACATGCAACCAATAATTCCAATTTTGTGAAATGCTTTCGAAAAGTATTTAAATTTAATTGTTAGATCTTCAATATCACCATTCAATTCCGAGTTGATTAAATCTTCTTTGGTCCATTCTAGAAGTGGGGAACAGGCGAATAATTTTAAATTGCTGATATCTGCAGGGTCTGATATGCAATCTAAAAATAATTGTAGGAACTCCGCAGCTTTGGTTTGTAGAACATCTCCTTTGCTAGTTAATTGAGTAGAAATCCCTTTTTTAGATAGATCTTCTCGTATCTTTTCAGCTTGATCATGACGATTGACAAGTATACATACATCTTTTGGTACTATGTCATTGGTATTTGAATTAAGAGTATTGATAACAAGTTTAGTTACTACTCCAGGGATTAATTCTTCTAATTCACTTTTCGATTTTAATTTTATTATGTCTTTGCTGTCGCTATCTAAGCCTATTATCTGTAAAGGATAGCCTTTGGTTTCTGATTCAAGATCTTTCCCTTCGGCACATGCTTTTAATTGTGGCACAACTAAATTTGATCTTATTAGACCGTTTTTCATTAAAGTATTTAGACCGTTTAAAAGCTTATTATGTGTTCTATAGTTATCTAGTAGTGCATCTATTCTTAAAGCTCGTTCTTTCGCTTTTATGTAAGTATTTAAATCTCCTCCTCTAAAGCTATAGATTGCTTGTTTAGGGTCACCAACCATGATAAGGAGATGTTCAATGCTATCCCCAAATATTCCTTTAAGAATTCTCCATTGGATCGAATCTGTATCTTGAAATTCGTCAATTAATGCAACTTTATAACGGGAACGTAGATTTTTTATTCGTAGTTTTTTAAGTTCTGGAATATTGTTATTTTCTAAAACTTCTTCTTGCCCGGGATCAAGAGTTGTTAGAAGATCACCATAGGTCATTAGGCCTTGTTTCTTTCTTCTATTTTTTAGTTCTATTAGGCAGTAGTTTAAAGCATGTATCCATGTTTCCTCAGCAGGATAATCCCAGATCGTAGCAATAGATTTTTGTAAACTCTCTTTTAATAGTATTGGATTGGAATTATCAGCACGTCTTTCTACAACACTGAAAACAGCAGGATGGAAATATGTCCCTAATAACTTTTGCGATCTAATTTCTCCATAATTAGGAATTGATGTTCTTCTGCTCTCAAATTCCACATTATTAAATTGTTCAATCCATTCATTAATTATAAGGGCACGTTTAATTCTAGGTTTAGGAGAAAATGGTTTTATATCATGTAATCCCTTATCCCTCCAATATTGTGCTCTACTACAGAGCTCTCTTTCTAGTAATTCTCCTTGCTTAATCCAAAGACTCTTGAATTCTTTCCAAACTTTTTTATTTAGAGAACCGAACTGAGTTTTAAGTGACTCTTCTCGATTAAAATACGAGTCTTCAGTTCTTATAGCTCCAGTAGGGTCATTATCAATTCTCTTAACCATTTCTATCGTTCTATCTAATGACAATCCAGCATCTTTTAAACCCGTTATATCTCCTATATCAAGGGAGAGTATTTCATTTTTCCAATATTCGTGAGCTACCTCCGTTATAATTTCGTGATTATCAATCTCTATCTGGGGTTTTATAGAGCAGCCACTGATAATTGCTTGATTTTTTAAAGTCCTGCTACAAAAACCATGTATTGTTGTTATATCAGCAGAATCTATATTCTCCAAAGCTTTATTGATAAGTTCGCCTATTTCTCTAATTGATTCTTGGCTATTACTTTGGCCCTTAAGCCATTGAGACATTACGTTGTCGTTTATTATACTCTTATTGCTATTTGTAATGTTATTTAGAGCATTGGTTAATCTTGCACATATTCTGTTTTTCAATTCCGAAGCAGCAGCCTCAGTAAATGTGACGATAAGAATTTTACTTATAGGTATTCGTTTCTCTGAAATAAGTCTTAGTACCAGATGAGCAAGTGCAAATGTTTTTCCTGTGCCAGCACTTGCTTCTATTAATTTAATACCAGGATCAATAGGGTATTCGTTCGCCTCAAACCTATTAAGCTCATAGTTGTATAGTTTGTTGTTCATATGCTATGTGACTAATTCTGAACCCTGTCTTTGTAATGGACTAAGTATAAGCTCTATTTTAACATGCTAATGCCAATCCAGAAGAGGTATGTTTTTGATTATTGCAGGAGTATTATTGCAATATAATGAGTAATCTCTATAAATACATTTTAGTCTTTTCTCTTCTGATTTCGCCTTAATATGCAATACCACACATAAACCGATTAGGATGAAAATATGCAAAATACTAGTTAATATCATTGTTAGGCCAATAGAAGCTGTTATAAGTCCCTTGTACAAAGGATGTCTGCAATTTTTATAGGCCCCATTCGTCACTAATATTGCTCCTCTCTTTGGTTCAGGGAGGGGGGATAAGTTTGGGCCTAGACTTATTAGTGCATGTATCGAATAAACTAGACCTAATAGTAGAAGGATATAACCAGCATAAGTCGTTGTAAGAATCCAATTTTGGTTAGGTATAATTTTTGGCCAGGCGGGAAGAGCATGTAGAGCAATTATAAATAACTGAATTAAGAGCAACCATTCGCCTTTTGAATTATTGATAAACCCTTCTGGTGTTATCCCCCAATTCGAGACAGCGTTTTTAACTGCCACTCTTAGGTTCATAAATGAATTCATCATTATGAAATATGATCCAATTGTAATTTGCTCTCCTGATCCTCTAATGTCTATGCTAGGTCATATTAACTTCACTAAAATTAATCATTTTGTACTTGTAATCTCATCGTTATGGTAGGAAGATCTATATGTGCTATTAATGAAATATTTTTGGCTTAACTATTATCTCAGTCGAGTACGATCCATTCTATTATTGGTTCATAGAGTAAACTTAATGCATCTTGAAAACTATCATTAGTAAGTAATAATGATCCATCATAATTAGACCCAAAACATATCTCCATCTCTTTTCTTTCTCTTTCTCCTTTTATGTAGTTACCTCCATTCCATTTTTTATAGAAACTGTCTTCACCCTTCCCCTCCTTTTTGATGTTGCCAATTACCAATTCCCAAGTACTTTCTGGTGGCGCAGGCCAACATTCATGAATACCTTGGCTTGTCAATCTTATTAAATCTTTTAGGTACTTCTCAGCTTTCTTCTTTGGTATTGATTTCCAGTAAAGCATTTGTTTATATCTTTGCTTGGATTTTTTAGAACTATTGCTTGATATGATGATTGTTTCGTTGGCTATACATTCCGATGAGCATAGTTGCAGATGACTTAACCATCCATCAGCAATAGTTTGGAATCTAAGTTGACCAATATTTAGTATCAGATTTCTATTTCCGGCCAATAGAAGTTTTTTATTACCTAACAGGCTTTTAGTCGTTAGCGTTCTTATATCTCCTAACTGGGATAATCTTTCTTGTAAAATAAGCCATCTTTCTCTGAGAATACTATCTTCCATATGCTTAGCAGATTTTGGCGGCAATCTCCCAGTGCCAGAATTCCTTTTAATCCAATCAATGGATATCTTATCTAAGGATGTAGGACTTACGGAATATCTATTTGAATCCATAAACTCTACAAACTCTTCGTTTATCATTCTCTCTCTATCTCCTTCCGTTAATGCAAGATCCTCTAGATCTTGTATTTCATCAGACCATGTTCTTGGTACTATCTGCATATTATTGAGCCAGAATAATTGAGGCCTTTTCAACCATGAATTTATTTGATCAGCAGTAATCTTTTTATTTATTATAGGTAACTCTTTCGACCAATCCAATGGCAGTGCTAGAGAATGCGGTTTGAAATCTATTCCTTTGTCAATCAACCGACGAGTCAACATATTCCTAGAATCGCAACTTAATGGAGGTTGATCACCATCGTGCACAAAATTACTTATATCTAACGGATTGGCTGAGGGCTCTAGTATGACCTGTTTGAAATCCTTCTCGTTAAGTTCTTTCCGCAAAATATCCATCCATTGGTGGATTACTCCCGGAGGTGTCTTTTCTTCCCCATTGCTTTCGTTTCTACTGTTCCAGGTAATTAATAGATTTTGTCTGCTAGAAAGAATTGCTTCTAATAAAACATATCTGTCTTGGTCATTAATATTAGGATCACCTAGTGCTGATGTCTGCTCTAAAATGTGGAAGCCTGGCCTGCTTTTTTTTCGAGGATAAATTCCTGTATCAAGTCCCATTAATACAATTACTCGATAAGGTATCGCTCTCATTGGTTCTAGAGCACTAATTGTTATAGATCCACTGCGATGTCCAAATCTTCCAAGGTTTTTAGCTAGACTTTCTTTAATAATTTCACTAACAACATTTGACTCGATTTCTATTTGGGACTCTTCAGCTCTTGCCCTCCAATCTTCAAGAGCATCAAGTAGGCATATCTTTTCCCAACTATATTTACCAGCATCACCAAATAAATCTTCAATAACTTCTTTTAGAATTGATATCCAGCCTTTACACGTATAATTCTTTCTTAATTTCAACAGTGATGATCTTAATTTATCAAGTAATGACCACCATTTCTTTATTTCTTCTGGTTTCAGTTCCTCGGAGTATGGTGCAATATTGGATACTGAGATGCCTTTCCTGTTAGGTAGAACTAAACCAATTAGCCATCTATCTAAACACCAAGATAAGCTATTTGTTTCTTCTCCACCTCTGTCTTTATGGTCTAGCCCCCATCTGAATCCAGACTTGTGTAAATGTCTTGTGATTTTCTCAACATCTTCTTTGGTGACCTTTTGTTGTTTTTGCAATACTGTATTGGCAAGTATAGTTTCAAATGCTGAAGCAGTAAGCCTTCTTTTAGACTGATTTAACAGCATAAGCACAGCTTTAGTTAAACCTGGGTAATCTTCTTGCTTCCTGTCTGTAATTCTCCAAGGAATGTCCACGCCAGTTGCTTTTATATCGTTAAATACAGAAGAGATAATAGGCGCATACTTATCTATTTCTGGCGTCATTATGAGCACATCTCTTGGTTCTATTGTTTCGTCACAAGTAAAAAACTTAAGTAGTTGATCTCTTACTAATTGCACTTGTCGAAATTTACCAGGACAAGCCATTAATTGAAGAGAAAAGTCTCCTTCATTTCTTAACAAACAATCTTCACTGCTATTTGTTATTAGTTTTTCTTGTATTTGTTCAAGTAATGTTGGCACCCTGTTTTCAGATTTAGCAATTTCAATAGGCGAAGCGAATATATCTTCTTCATTTATTTTACTTAGTTGATTCTCCCCGGTTCCTTCTAGTAGTGCTTGAAAATCTGCGCCCATTCGTCCAAGCAAGGTTGTTGTATCTGTAACTTTGAATATTGTGATTTCTTTAGATTCTACTTCGCTCTTATGGATCTCTATTGCTTGCCATGTATTCACAACAATATCTATGTTTTCAAAAGGATTCGGTGGATTTATGCGAAGGTCCTCTGCCAGCACCTGAGCCAGCCATTCTGCTCGGTTGCCACGGTAGACAGT
>QCKC01000014.1 GCA_003215635.1 Prochlorococcus sp. AG-409-J19 | reverse complement strand
TGAATCAATAGAGCCTTTTAACGGAATCATTACTTTTTATTAGGGATAATTTTTTTATGGGAAGTAGTTTCGGGAACCTTTTTCGAATCAGTACCTTCGGGGAATCACACGGTGGTGGCATTGGTGTAATTGTTGAAGGTTGTCCTCCTAGATTAAAGATTGATATCAAGAAGATCCAGGCTGAATTGGATAGGCGCAAACCTGGTCAAAGTAAAATTACGACTCCACGACGGGAAACTGATCAAGTAGAGATACTAAGTGGATTGCAAGGCGATGAAACACTGGGTACTCCTATCGCTATGTTTGTTAGAAATAAGGACCATAGACCTCTTGATTATAAAGAGATGAGTATGGTCTTTAGACCATCTCATGCAGATGCAACTTATCAAGCAAAATATGGGATTCAGGCTGCAAGTGGAGGCGGACGGGCTTCTGCTCGAGAGACTATCGGTCGAGTGGCAGCAGGAGCAATTGCCAAAGAAATTCTTGCTCAGGCTTCTTCAACTGAAGTGATTGCATGGGTTAAACGCATTCACAATATAGAAGCTGTTATTGAACATTCAACAGTCACAATGGATGATGTTGAGTCAAATATTGTTCGTTGTCCTGATCCAAATATTGCGCAATTAATGATTGATAGAATTCAAGAATTTAGCTCTGATGGAGATTCTTGCGGAGGAGTAATTGAATGTATTGTAAGAAATGTTCCGGCTGGTCTTGGGATGCCTGTTTTCGACAAACTTGAAGCGGATTTAGCTAAATCAGTAATGTCTCTTCCAGCCACTAAAGGCTTTGAGATTGGCTCTGGTTTTGCAGGAACTTTTCTAAAAGGTAGTGAACATAATGATTCTTTCTTGCCTACTCATGATGGGAGTTTAAAAACGGCTACTAATAATTCTGGAGGTATTCAAGGTGGAATAAGTAATGGTGAGCCAATAGTTATTAGGGTGGCTTTTAAGCCTACGGCAACGATCAGGAAAGATCAGGAAACTGTTGACATCAAAGGTAATCGAGCAATACTTTCTTCAAAGGGTAGGCATGATCCTTGCGTATTACCAAGAGCCGTACCAATGGTTGAATCAATGGTTGCACTGGTTCTAGTCGATCACTTGTTGCGCCAAAAGGGACAATGTTCTCTTTGGTGATTCATTTTTTACTAAAATAAAAATACATTTAATTGAGAGCCAATTCTTTTCCACGTTTAGAACTAGTTAAACCTGTCTTTGTAATCGTTTTGCTTCCAATTTGACCTGTCGCTTTGGCTATTCTTCGTGCAACATTATTAGCTGAATTGGACTTCTTTTTAGTTGCTTTTATTCCACTATGCGAAGTACTTGAATTGGATGATTTCGTGGTTGATTTGTTACTTGAGCTTTTTGGAATTGTTGTTTTTCTAGTAAGTGTTTTTGATTTGGAGTTTTTAGTTGATTTTGTTGTTGATTTTTTTGCAGTTTGTTTAATTGTTGTAGCATTTTTTTCAGAGCTACTTCTAGCTTGGCGACTTCTATGAGTAAGAACCAGTGCCCATTCTTCATTTGTGAGATTTGGCGGTTTGTTTCCGTGGGTGTTAACTAATTTGGCAGCTTTTCCAATGTCTTTTATAAGGTTTGTCCAAGAAGTTGCAAATCTCTTGTCTGATTGTGATTTGGCTCCACTTTCAACTAAGGTTTCGACTACGCCGGCAGGTGAGATCTTCTTGCGACGACGATTAAAGATCTCTTTTTGAAGTTGTGCAATTAGAGCATCTGCTTTAGTACTGAGCTTGATTGTCAGTTGAGACATTTAGCAATAGATCGCTATCTCATATGTAGCATCTGATTTTAAAGCCAACCAAACTTCGTTGTTAGTCTTTGATGAGCTGGGCATTAAGCCAGTCGACTAAAGATGGATCTAATTTTTTATTTCTTACTAGTTCTCGCCCTAAAGCTAGTGCCCCGTATCCTGCTGCTAGCCATGGTTGAAGGTCTGAGACTTTGAGACCTCCTGCTGCAATCATGAAAGGCAATTCACCAAGAGGAGAGCTAAGTTGTTCGCAATATTGGATCCCAACAACAGATGCTGGAAATAATTTGACTACACGGCAACCTAGGTTTTTGGCCTGATTCATCTCAGATGGTGAGAAGACTCCAGGAATTAATAATTGGTGTATTTCTATGGCATGGTTTTGTAGAGAATTGTCTAAGAAGGGAGTCATTGCAAAGGAAAGATCAAGATCTTTGACTGCATCAAGAGCTGCCTGAGTGGTTATCGATGCGGCTCCCCATTGCACTGTTGAGAACTCTTCTTTTAAAGTTCTCATAAGGCTAGACCAATAGGAATTTGGAGACCATGAGATCTCAATATGTTTTACACCAACTTCTTTTAAATTTTGGACAAGTTGATATAAAGAATTGTTGGTTTTAAAAGATGTAATCTCATCTTGACTGGGCCTTAAAACTACAACCAAAGGTTGACTGATGAGAGAAGAAATAAATCGTTCTTCGATTTCGATCAACGCGGATGATCTTTTAATTTCAGACGTATTCTGCAACTTTAACGTCTCTTCTTATAAGTAGTTCTTGTAAGTCCTCTGAATTCACAGTTTCATTTTCTACTAGCATTTCTGCTAGTTCATCTAGGACTGATCGATTTTCTACAAGTACCTTAGTAGCCCTTTTATATGCAACATCTACTAGGTCTGATACTTCGGAATCAATTGTTGCGGCTGTGTCTTCCGAAAAATCACGTTCCGAGGCTATGTCCCTTCCTAAAAACATTCCTCCTTGAGATCGACCTAAAGCTACTGGTCCAAGAGTGTCGCTCATACCGAAACGAGTAACCATTTGCCTAGCGACTTGTGCAACTTGCATTAAGTCATTTGATGCTCCTGTTGTTACCTCATCTTCGCCATAGACGATTTCTTCAGCAACTCTTCCTCCTAGAGCGACAGCCATCTGATTTTGAAGATATGAGCGAGAATAAAGACCTGATTCCATCCTTTCTTCGCTTGGGGTAAAGAAAGTCAATCCTCCGGCCTGACCTCGAGGAATAATAGAAATCTTTTGAACTGGATCATAGTCAGGCATTAATGCACCTACTAAGGCATGACCAGCTTCATGGTATGCAACTAATGTTTTACGTCGTTCACTCATTACTCGATCTTTCTTTTCAGGCCCAGCCATTACTCTTTCAATTGCATCGCTAATTTCGTCATTACTTATTTCAGTTAGTTCTCGTCTCGCAGCGAGTATTGCAGCTTCATTTAACAAGTTAGCTAAATCTGCACCAGTAAAACCTGGCGTACGTCTAGCAACTTTATCGAGGTCTACATCCTTAGATAAGGTTTTATCTTTGGCGTGAACTTTAAGTATTTGCATTCTTCCGGTGTAATCAGGACGATCAACTACAACTTGTCTATCAAAACGTCCTGGTCTCATTAAAGCTGCATCTAATACATCTGGACGATTGGTTGCAGCAACAATAATTATCCCTGTGTTGCCTTCGAACCCATCCATTTCTGTTAGTAATTGATTAAGAGTTTGTTCTCTTTCATCGTTTCCTCCTCCTAAACCAGCTCCTCTTTGGCGACCAACTGCATCAATTTCATCAATGAATACTATGCAAGGCGCATTTTTTTTCGCTTGTTCAAATAGATCTCTTACTCTGCTGGCGCCAACACCTACAAACATTTCGACAAATTCTGATCCTGAGATTGAGAAAAATGGTACGGCAGCTTCTCCTGCGACTGCTTTGGCTAACAGTGTTTTACCAGTTCCAGGGGGGCCTACAAGAAGAACACCTTTAGGGATTTTTGCTCCAACAGCAGTAAATCGATCTGGATTTTTTAAAAAGTCCACGACTTCAGTTAGTTCGAGTTTTGCTCCCTCTATGCCAGCTACATCAGAAAAAGTAACCTGAGTTGTTGGTTCCATTTGCAAACGAGCTTTGCTTTTCCCAAAACTCATTGCTGGGTTTCCCCCTCCCCCAGATTGGGCGCGCCGAAAGAGAAAAAATAAGCCTCCAAGGAGAAGTAGTGGGAAAATAAGGCTACTGGCAGCTTGTTGCCATGCGTTTGCTTGGCGAGTTGGTTGGACTGCAATATCAACATTGTGTTCTGTTAGCAAATTCAATAGATCTTTATCTGGAGCAAGATTGACCTGTGCTCTCCTTCCATCGTTTTCAATTACTAGAGCTGTGCCTTGATCTGGAGAAAGTAAGACTCGACTAATTTGATTTTCTTGAACTGCTTCTACAAAATCGCTATACCTCAGTGTTTTTGTTGCAGCAGAAGGATCTGGTTTGTCTAGAAAAGTCGTTCCAATGACGACTACAAAAACCACCATGAGGACATAGAGCCCAATATTGCGCCAGCGTTTGTTCAAGGTTCTTTTGATGCTTGTTCAGGAATGTTAAAGGTATTAGCGCAAATTCACGAGGCTCTTAGAACATCTACAACGCTTCGAAAAGCAAACCATTCAGGAATTGGCTCTCCACTCCGAAGCATTTTGCGGAATTGAGTACCGCTGAGTTTCTTGATGTGGAGGCCTTTTTCTTCAGCTTCTTGGGCCGTTACATATCCTTCTTCTTCTGTATAAACGAGGTTTAGAGATGGCACGGTTTGCATCTCTAGTTCTTTGGTACATTCCCTGGCAAAGTTTTGCGCATCATATGGCCCATAAAAATCCTCACCGCTTATGGATGACTTACAACCTGCCATGTCACGACCAATGATGAAATGTGTACATCCATAATTCCTTCGGATAATCATGTGCTGAAGTGCTTCTCTTGGTCCTGCCATATGCATGGCATAAGGCAGATAAGCCCATCTAATTCTTGGATTGTTTACTTCTGCTGCCAATTTCTCATAGGTTTGAAACCTGACTGATCCGGGTATGTCATCTTGCTGAGTAGGACCACATGTTGGATGTACTAGTACCACCGCATTTCTTCTCACATTGCTAGCTTCAAGAGCTTTTGTGAAAAGTTCGTAATGGGCACGATGGATTGGGTTCCTACATTGAAAAGCTACGACGTCCGCCCCTTTAGGTAGTTCTTTGCGCACTTCAGCTGGAGTTTTGCAAGGAAAGATACGTTTGGGTAGTTCCAGTCCTTGAACGGGTCCTCCTATATAAAAGCTTTTACGTTCAGTAGCGATCATTTTGACTGCAGGATGTTCTATGGAGGTTGTGCCATAGCAGCCCATCGCTTCTAATGCTTTGTCGGGTTCCCATTTGTCTTCAACTTCAATAATTCCTAGATTTTGCCCTTTATATGTCAATAGAACAGTATCTCCATTGTTGATATCATTTCGGTCAGTATCCAAAACAATTGGGAGTCCAAATAATCTTCCAGATTCAGTTTTATTGGCCTTTACTACTGAGTTGTAATCCTTTTCGTTCATGAAACCGGAGAGAGGAGAGAATCCTCCAACCACAAGTAATTCAATATCACAAGCATTCCGATCTGAACACTCGAGTGTTTTATTCGCTTTTTGTTCAATACTTTGCTTTGATTCATTGGGAACCATTAAATCAACAAGGGTTCCTCCGTAGGGTGCAATTAAGTCAGTACTTGATTGATTTCCAGATTTGCTGACGTTCATTTAAAACTTTTCGTTCAAGGCCGATTCTCCCAGATCATGGGTCATTCCTCATCCCGGATGAGAATAATTAAAAACCATAGTGCAAAAAAAAAGCCCCCTTAAGGGGGCTTTTGATTAGATCAAATAAGAATCTTTTTTCTAAGCCTTGCGACCAGAGATTCTTCCTTCGATCTTGATATCGGTTGGATCTTTAGAGCCCAGATCATTATCTGATGGCTGGATAGCAACGAAGGTCCCTGAGAATTGATTAGTATTGGCATCAACACTATCAATAGATAGGGTTATAACACCGTTGCCAGAAAGATCTTGCTTGACATTTTCGCGGGCTAGATCTTCATCATCGCCTCCTAATGCAACTAAGCCTTGGGCATAGTCAACACCAGTGTCTTTTGCACGACTTTTGGGATCGAGGAAGTCGCCAGTACGGTAGCTAGGTACAAATGTTGTGCCATTAAACTCTGTTCCGGGCTCTATGGATTTGCCACTGGAAGTGGCTACCAATTCTTTAGCGGAAAAGACTAATGGAAATTCTTCTCCACCTGGTCCCATTACAGTGAAAAGTGCGAAGTCAAGTCCACCTTTGGCAGTGAACTTTCCTCCTGAGAGATCTCCATAGACCTCTCCAATTGAGGAGTTGAAGCGAGGACTGATGATTTTTGCAGGAACAAAATCAGCTTTTTGGCGTTTGCTTCCGGCAACTTTGACAGACACATCTGTTGGTTGCATACAGAGGTCTTTGATTTTTCCATCAGCACTAATGGATCCATTGGATCCTGCTGGGAGAGTGGAGCATTCGCCGGCTTTGCCAGTGTTAACTGTTTGAGCAAATTTGGCGTTCCCCCTTTCTTCGCCAAGAACAAAGGCTGCAGAGACTTTGCTGGGGGTAGCAATAAAGGTTAGACAGAAAGCCAGCGCCAGGGCCAGCAAAGGACGAAATCGCATGAGAGGAAGCCGAAAGGCCAGATGACTGCGGTATAAACCGCCCAATGGATCAGTTGGGATCTTACAGGGGGCAAATGAGTGATTTGCTCACCATTTCGAAGCTCTCAACAACCTGTCGTTTTTCATTGGCATTATTTTTTGCAATTTAATAGGTGTATTTACCTAAAAAGTGACCTATGATCTCTAGGTCGCGAAATAGTCAAAACCCAGTGATTGACTGGATAATTTCCTTTCTCAGTGGAAAAAACAATTTTATGAATTGGTTTCTAGAAGAATTTCTTAAAAAAAAACTTGGATTTAAATTCCTTCAAACTTTTTAAGCAAAAGGTTGCACTTCTTATGCATAAATGAGCTTTGAAAAACCTTGGATCAGAATTTCTAAGTATCAATACAAGCTTTGTGATCCTTAGAAATCTCTAAAACAGCATCCAAAATCCGATGTGCTACCGAAAGTTTTGACGTTACTGGGACTTTTTGAACCATTCCCCCATTAGATAAAAGCCACCCTCCGTTGCAGTTGGTTTCCAATCCTTGCCCATCCCGATCAATAGGGTTTGCCATCAGAATGTCACATCCCTTTTTGAGGCGTTTCTGTTCGCCATCTTTCTGGATTTCAGTATCAGAACCAGTAAGGGCAGCAAAGCCAACAAGAATTTGTTTGGGTGGTTTTGATTTGGAAAGGTTTGCTATTAGATCTGGTACGAGCTCTAATTCACTTCCAATTTTTTTTAAAAGGTATTCCTTAGCCGTTTTATTTTTTCCTGATATACCTTTAGTTCTGCGTAAATCTGCCACTGCTGCGGCCATGATTAAGGCTTTCGCTTTTCTTTGAAGTTGAGATAGTTTGTTTTGCAACTCTTCTGAGTCATTTATTCGATAGGTATTAAGCCCTTCTAGCCATTCTTCAGGTACTGATAGCGGTCCATGTATTAGATCTACTTCAGCTCCTCTAAATCGGGCGGCTTGTGCAATAAGTACTCCCATTTTGCCGCTGCTGCGATTTGTTATTCCTCTTGCAATATCAAGTGATTCGAAGGTTGGGCCTGCAGAGACAAGGATCTTTTCTCCTTTGAAGTCTCTAGGTAGATGTCCTTGTTCATCTGCTTGGATAATGCAACTTTCAATTGCTAGTTTTATTGCTTTTGGTTCGGCCATTCGACCATCACCAATTCGATTACAGGCCAGCAGTCCTGAAGTTGGATTCAAACCAAGAAACCGAGGATTATTTAGCAGCAATTCCCAATTTTTTTGAACAGCATCGTTTTCCCACATGGCACTGTTCATTGCTGCCGCTGCAATTACTGGTTTTTCTGATGCGAGCAAAACACTTGCTACTAAACCTTCCCCCAATCCATTGACCCAACGTGAAAGGGTTGAGGCAGTTAATGGAGCAATGATTATTATCTCTGCCCATTCAGCTAGAGATATATGTAAAGGACGTGGTTGATTAGCACTCCATTGATCTTCGTCTTGCAGACAGGGATTTCTGCTAAGACTTGCAATGGCAACAGGACTAACTAGCCGAGCTGCACTTTGTGTGACCATGCAGCGAACTTCTGCACCGGAACTGATTAATTCGCTTATAAGTTCAGGACTTTTTACTGCTGCAATACTGCCTGTTATCCCAACAAGGATACGACGTTTATAGAGCGTTTGTGTTTTTTTAATCTTCATCGAAAGGTTCCTGATCAATAAGATGAAGGTAAGGAAGCACTAGCTCTGGCCGATGTATTGCAAGAGCTCTTAGTAAATGCCAATCATTTAAACCTGCAAATGGTGTTGGATAGTCATCTTCGTCAAGCCGTTTAGCTAGCTCTGATACCTGTTCTTCGGTGAAACTATCAAGTTTTTCTTGGCTTATAGATTGGGTGTCATTTGAAGAATTATTGGTGTTTTGCATTGTTAATGAATATCTTCCAAGGTTTCATTGTGCATGGAAGCTAGTTTTTTAGCATTGAGGGGGAATTAGCTCAGTTGGTAGAGCGCTGTGATCGCACCGCAGAGGCCAGGGGTTCGAATCCCCTATTCTCCATTCATTTTAGTCAAGAGTTCCTGTTTGCAGATGCTTATCCAGCAGATTTCTCCTATATAACTGGAAAGATTGCCATAAATCAATCTTTCCAGTTAATTGATTGTTGCTTTACCTGCTTCGTTGAGCTAATAAATATATTTCAAAATAATTTTATTAGTCTGTTTCAAAACCTGTCATCGCACTCTGATCTTCAAATGCATTTTACTTGAAAAGTGCTCTGATGGATTGTCTTTAGTGCTTATTCTAAGAAGTATTATTGGAAGAATTGAAGACTAGCTATCGATAAATTTAAATCAGATGAAAATCAATGTTTTTGCGGGCGAGGTCTAATTGTTTACTTAATATTCAGTTTATTCTGCATTTGAATGGGACAACATAAGTTAAGATGTAAACTTTGCAATAAAATAGTTTCAATCCCACAGAGATTCTTCTAAAATAATTAGTAAAATTTGCTATTAAAGTCTTTGAGGATTCAATCTACTCGACTGCATAAGGGTATAGGACTCATTATTGAAAGGCTAGAAACCTGGGCTTTGAATCCATGGCGGCGTTTTTCATTATTTGTAATAGCATTTTTGGGATCTTTTTTGCTTGGCAGTTCTCTTGGGGCACTGAACGGTGCTCTTTCTTTAATGGATCCAATTGGGGCATTTTTAGTAGTTTTATTTTTGGAATGTTTGGTTAGATTACGAAGAGTTTGGTTTAGTAGTCAAGGATTTTTGTTTACCAAGCAAGTAGTTGACATGATCCGGATAGGATTATTGTATGGCCTTCTATTAGAAGGATTTAAATTATTCTAATTAATTGAGCATAAAGTGATTTTATTTCATATTTAATTTAACTCTACCAAGCAAGAATTTTACAAAGTATTTAATTATGATGCACTTTAAAATTTCTCTGATGCTGCTAGCAAATAAAGTAGTGCCATTCTAATTGGTATCCCATTATTTACTTGTTCTTCTACGAGGCAAATAGATCGATCATCTAAAAGTTTACTGCTCATTTCTACTCCCCGGTTGATTGGGCCAGGATGAAGAACTGGAACTGACTTCCCGCATCTTTGTAGTCGTTGATGATTTATGCCGAATTCAACATTGTATTGATTTAAACTGGTTAGTAAATTCTGCTGCATACGTTCCTTTTGCAAACGTAAAGTCATTATCGCATCTACTTCTTTTAATGCTTCATCTAATGAGTAGATTATCGATACTTCCCCACGCTTATCTATAGGGTCTTTATTATTATCTGGTGGTGGACTTTTGACAAAATCCAGAAATTCCATTGGTAATAAACTAGGAGGACCACATAAAATGACATTGGCGCCACATGCAGTTAGAGACCAAAGATTTGACCTTGCAACTCTTGAGTGAAGTATGTCACCTACAATCAAAATGGTTTTCCCTGTCAGTTCATTAGGTAGAGGATTAATTGGATTGAAATAAAGTGCCAGAGTATAAAGATCTAGTAGTGCTTGACTTGGATGACTGTGTAGACCATCGCCAGCATTTAAAATTGCTGTAGTTTTCCCTAATTTATCTAATTCGTTAGCTAATTGTTCTGGAATACCTGCAGCTTGATGGCGAACAATCAAAACATCGGCTCCCATTGCTACATATGTAAGAGCTGTGTCTAAAGAACTCTCTCCTTTTTTAATTGAGCTATTGCTAGCACTGAAGCTTTGTACATCTGCAGAAAGTTTTTTGGCTGCTAGTTCAAAACTGTTTCGTGTCCTTGTGCTTGGCTCAAAAAAAAGAGTTGTAACTAGCTTTCCTTGTAATGCAGGTAATTTTCTTGCCCCAGTTTTGGGAAGTGATTTGAATCTATGAGCAAGTCCTAATACGCAGTTGTAATCCTCTCTTGAGAATTTTGACAACTCAATTATGTGTTTGTGTTCCCAGTTGCTCATCATTGAGTTCCTATTTGCGGCATCCAAGCTTCATTAATTGTTGGGAGGGAATCTCCTTTTACTCTACGACTAACACTTCGACTCTTTTTTAGGTACCAGCGCCAAGATAATTCTTTTGCTTGAGAAATTCCGATTCTGGTTGTGTTGACAATTTCCAATTCATTTATAGCTGAAGGTTTTTGAGCTATCCAGTAGCCATTCTCACCTGTCAGGCGCAAGTTGTCATGGGATCGATTTAATGCAAATCTCCGGGCTAATAATGCCGGCCCAGATGCGATCCTTTCTGGTTCTCCTGGAAGAGCTATTGCTCTCAGTAAGACGCCATTGGCCCAATCGATCCTGTCAGTAACTATATTTACGCAATGATGAATTCCATAGCTTAAATAAACGTATAGATGACCTGGTTCTCCAAAAAGAGTTTCATTACTAGGACTTCGACGTCTATATCCATGGCATGCTTCCTCTTCTTCAGAATAGGCTTCCGTTTCCACGATTATGCCCCAAACCATCTCTTTATTCGGTAGTTGTTTTACGAAAATGCATCCTATGAGGTCTGGTGCAACAAGTTCTGCTGGTCTTCTAAAGAATGAAGTTGGTATTTGTTTGTGGTATTGATTCGACATTTGCGTCTTAAATGAGAGCAAGCAACTTAGAGAAAATGAGAACAAATGGTATTAGGAATTTTCTGAGTTCCATGGAGTAAAAGCTTCTTTGGATTTACTAAGGAACTTATTGGCATATTAATGCCAATAGATAGAGAATTAATCGTTTCTTATTCTTTCTAAGATTATTTATTTTAAATACTTCCTAAATCTCTGGAAGTTCAAATAGCGCTATAGTTTTCATTGAAAGAATGAATTTTCTATAAATTGCTCGACAATGTCTTTATCTGATAAAGCTTTGAATTCGATTTATCTGGTCTATAAGTCCTGGCCAGAGGTAGAAGAATACTTAACTGATTGCAAAGGAATTATTCTTCCAATTGGCTCTACTGAGCAACATGGACCAACGGGGGCAATAGGAACTGATGCTTTAACTGCAGAAGGCGTGGCATTGGAAGTTGGTAAAAGAACTGGAGTGTTAGTGACTCCAACGCAATCTTTTGGCATGGCTGAACATCATCTTGGGTTTGCTGGGACCATAAGTTTGAAGCCATCTACGCTTTTAGCGGTTATGCATGATTTGGTTGTTTCTCTAGCTAGGCATGGGTTTGAAAGGATCTTTGTTATTAATGGCCATGGTGGGAATATTGCCACAGTTAAAGCTGCTTTCGCGGAGGTTTATGGATCTGCGGTTCTTAGAGGTTTACCAGTAGCTTCAAAATTACGTTGCAGGTTAGTTAATTGGTTTATGGTTGAGGAGGTTCGAAGAGAAGCCAAGTTGCTTTATGGTGAGGAAGAGGGTAGCCATGCAACTCCTAGTGAAATAGCAGTTACTCTTCATTTGGAATCGTCTTTGCTTAATAAGCAAAGAATTCTTCCTCCTCCCAAATCTTCTGGTTTTATTGCTGGCCCTGAAGATTTTCGTCGCCGTTATCCTGATGGACGCATGGGTTCAAACCCATTTCTTGCGAAGCCAGAACATGGTGCTTCATTGCTTGATATAGCCGCGACTGCAATAAGCAAAGATCTCTCAAATTTTCTTTTGGAAACATGAGCCAAATAACTCCTGAAGATGTTCGGAAGGTTGCCAAGTTGGCACGCCTGGAATTACAAGAAGAAAAGATAACAACTTATACATCTCAACTTGAGAAAATACTTGCATATGTTGCACATTTGGAGAAGGTAGATACGGAAGGGATACCCCCCACTACCAGAGCTGTGGAAGTGGTTAATGTGATGAGGGAAGATACAGCTATAGGAACCGATGTAAGAGAAGAAATTATCAACCAAGCTCCTCATAGAGAAGATTCCTTCTATAGAGTCCCTAAGATTTTATAAAGAGACTAATCACGAACTGAATTTGGGATAACTGCAGTTTTATGAAGAAGTTTAATCCATTTCTTTTTCCAGTTCCTGTTCGGGAAAAGAATTGCTAGAGGTCTCATTTTACTTCTTTGTTTTTTATGACTTCTTATGCCTAGCAGGACATCATAAATAAAGTTTAGACCATCATTTCTAGACTCAAAAATTCCCATTCTTTGTGGAGATCCTTTTGCATCTAGAAGTGGTTTTGTAGCTTCATATGCTGGCTTATATTCGAACCAAGGAATAGAAGGCCAAAGGTGATGGACTAGATGATAGTTTTGTCCCATAATTAAATAATTCATAACTCGACTTGGATAAACTCTTGCGTTTTTCCATTTATTTCTGGACAAAAATGGTCTATGAGGTAGATAATCAAAAAATATTCCTAAAGTAACTCCGACCATCAAGGCAGGCCCAAACCACAAATTATAGATAATATTCATGAAGTCATAATGTATACCAGCAATTACTATTGA
Organism: Prochlorococcus sp. AG-409-J19; assembly: GCA_003215635.1. GTDB lineage: Bacteria > Cyanobacteriota > Cyanobacteriia > PCC-6307 > Cyanobiaceae > AG-409-J19. Next base: position 21,168 of record QCKC01000014.1, on the reverse strand, counting down.
GATGAATAACCCTCTTTCTATTCCCCATTGCAAGAGTTCATATTTCCTCCATAATCTGCGCTGAAAAAAGAAGTATTCGTGATAAAAGAATCTTGGTGCGATTAACCAAACTGGGCCAAAGGTGCTAACAATATGATCTGGGTCGTTTTTAGGATCATTAACATTGGAATGATGTTGTAAATGAACTCTTGTAAATACCGGGAAACTAAATCCCAGCAATATTGCGGCTCCATGTCCCATTGCTTGATTTGCCCAACGGTTGGGATGAGCAGCATTGTGGCAAGCGTCATGTATGACGGTTCCTTCCATGTGAAGGGCTAGGAATGCTAAGGCAACTAGCACGGGCAATGGCCAGTTCCCCTCATACCATTGCCATATGGATAATCCTGCTAAGCAATACCCTCCAACAAATAATCCCACCGTTGGATTGAGTGAGCTGGGGGGATCTAAGTATTTGCGAATTTTGTCTTGCCAATATCCAATGGAATGCAACTTTTTGGACACTTTAAGTTGATCAGATTGATTGAGTGTCTGAGTCATTGCATTGAACCTCTGCGGCCATGAAACCAAAGACTTTTACAGGTTAGGCAAAAATATGCCGGTAGGTTGTTCTAGGTCCTTGGAAAAGATCTCTTGGTATGTAAAACATTTGCGTGATTAGTGCCCACCGGGAGACTTGAACTCCCACGACCGAAGTCACTGGTACCTAAAACCAGCGCGTCTACCAATTCCGCCAGGTGGGCCAATGGATTTCAGCTTTGGCTAAAACCTACTGGAGCCTAACAGAAGACGTTTTTGGATTTATTTGATCATGTGCATTTTGCCATGTCTGAAGGGCATTCAAAACAGAATAAGGACCCGATCCTTTAGCTATTCGCATGATTGTGGAGTGCTTTTTGTTGTCTTGAAAAATTTATAGGTGACAAGTAAAAAATTTAGTAAAAAGAGGAATTATTTGCCTATAATATATTTTGTAGTATTAATTTAGTTTAATCTTCCAATCTAATGATTGCGACAAGGATTGTGAGAATAGGTAGATCCTAATTCTGAAGGTCAAATTTTTTAGGAGGCTTCATTGGAATCATGTTTGGCACCATCATCGCTGACTTATCAATTTGTTTAGGGCTATGCATTATCTTGCTGCCTTTAGTCATTACTGAATTGAGTCGACCTCGAGATGGGATTTGGGGCGCAATTGTAGTAATACTTGGTCTTGTTCTCATTACAAATAATGAGCGCTTAATAGGCTCTCCAATGCTTGGCGTTGTGTTGGTGGCATTACTGATACTGAGACTTGGTTGGGAAGTTGCTCAAAGTAGGTGGCAGCAATTAAGCGAAGTGGAGCAGCTCCGAATTGGATCGATGGAGAGATGGATAACAAGTGTGAGAGAAATTTTTGCGGTTTTACAAAGCCTATTCAGTTCTAGTTGGAAATTCGTCGAAAGTTTTTCAGGTAAGTCACAACTAAATGCAAAAGGTAAAAAGTGGGTCCGTCCTGACGAATCTTTGAAAATTTCATCAAAAAGTCAATCCCACACTGAAAGAAGCATTCAGGAGACTGATTCGAAAAATGCACCGCTATGACTTTCATACTGAACTTAGAAGGACATTTGACCTTTCAGGGCGCATAATCTTAATGCTGCACAGTCATCTTGACTAAGGAGAAACACTCTGACGGAGATGTCCGGCCGTCTTATAAGGAAACTTTGAATCTTTTGCATACCTCTTTTGGTATGCGTGCGAATGCGATTCAGAGAGAACCAGAGATTCAGCGTTTTTGGGCAAAGAACGGTATCGACTTCAAGTTGGGCCTGGCGAACAATGGATCGCCTTTTACTTTGCATGATGGCCCCCCATATGCAAATGGTCCCTTACATATGGGACATGCACTTAATAAGGTGTTAAAGGATATTATTAATAAATATCAGCTAATGCTGGGCCATAAGGTTCATTTTGTTCCAGGTTGGGATTGTCATGGATTGCCAATTGAATTAAAGGTATTGCAATCAATTGATAATGAAGAAAGAAAGAGATTAAGCCCTTTGAAGTTACGCAAAAAGGCCTCTGTCTATGCACGCAAGCAAGTTAAGAATCAAATGGAAGGTTTTCGACGTTGGGGAATTTGGGGGGATTGGGAGAACTCATATTTAACTCTTCAGCATTCTTATGAGGCTGCCCAAGTTAATGTTTTTGGGCAGATGGCATTAGCAGGGCACATTTATAGGGGTTTGAAACCTGTCCATTGGAGTCCTAGTTCCAAAACTGCTCTTGCAGAAGCTGAATTGGAGTATCCAGATGGCCATGTAAGTAAAAGCATTTATGTAGGTTTCTCTGCTACAGAATTACCTGATAAACTAATTTTAATTCTTTTAGAGCAAGGACTTAGTTTTCCTTCAGAGAAAAATAAATTATCCGAAGTTCTGAAGATTGCTATTTGGACCACAACTCCATGGACCATCCCTGCAAATATTGCTGTTTCTGTTAATGCTAATCTAGATTATGTTTTTGCAGCTGATAGTCATGGATCTTTTATTATTATAGCTAATGAATTATTAGATGTAATTAGTGAAAAGTTAGGACTTGCATTGAAAGTAGTAGCAAAGGTAAAGGGGAGTAATCTTGAAGGGATTTTATATAAACACCCTCTAATTGATAGGAATGGTTCTGTAGTAATAGGAGGTGATTATATAACGACGGAATCTGGAACTGGTCTTGTCCATACTGCCCCTGGTCATGGGGTTGATGATTTCAATACAGCACTTAAATATAATCTTCCTGTCTTATGTATAGTTGATGATAAGGGCTTTCTTACTGCAGATGCTGGGCAATTCCAAGGATTAAATGTTCTTCATGATGCAAATTCTCAGATAATTCATGCATTAGATATGACGGGTTACCTTTTTCATGAAGAGGATTATCCTCATCGATACCCATATGATTGGAGAACTAAAAAGCCTACAATTTTTAGGGCTACCGAACAGTGGTTTGCTTCAGTAGCAGGTTTTAGAGAAGATGCACTGTTAGCAATTAAATCTGTTGAATGGTTGCCATCTGCAGGTCGAAACCGCATTGAAGCAATGGTAAAGGAGAGAGGTGATTGGTGTATCTCCCGGCAAAGGACTTGGGGAGTGCCAATACCAGTATTTTATGAGCGTGATGGCAATAATATTTTATTAAATTCAGATACTATTAATCATATTGAGTCTTTATTTGCCAAGCATGGCGCTGATATTTGGTGGGAGAAAGATGAAGTTGATTTGCTTCCTCCACGTTATTCATCAGAGGCAGATAAATGGGTAAAGTCAAGGGATACAATGGATGTCTGGTTTGATTCTGGTTCAAGTTGGTCGGCTGTTATATCTCAACGAGAACATCTTTCTTGCCCGGCTGATATTTATCTAGAGGGTACTGATCAACATAGGGGTTGGTTTCAGTCTTCCTTATTAACTTCTGTCGCAGTGAAAGGTAAAGCACCATATAAAAAAGTCATTACTCATGGGTTTGTTCTTGACGATAAGGGCCGTAAAATGAGTAAATCTCTGGGAAATGTTTTAGATCCTGCAATGATTATTGGGGGAGGAGTTAACAAAAAACTTAATCCAGCTTATGGTGCTGATGTACTTAGGTTGTGGGTTAGCTCAGTAGATTATTCTGTCGATGTTCAAATAGGACCAACAATTTTAAGACAAATCTCTGATGTTTATCGAAAAGTTAGAAATACGGCCCGTTATCTTTTAGGAAATTTACATGACTTTGATCCAGAACATGATGCTATACCTATTGAAGATTTACCCATTCTAGATAAATGGATGCTTAATAAAACAGCAGATGTTATAGACGAAATATCCAAATCATATGAGGATTTTGAATTCTCCCGTTTTTTTCAATTGTTACAAAGTTTTTGCGTAGTTGATTTGTCTAGTTTCTATTTAGATATTGCTAAGGATAGGCTTTATGTTAGCGCTCCATCAGATCGGCGGAGGCGTAGTTGTCAAACTGTTATGGCTCTGATTGTTGAGAGATTGGCAGGAATTTTGGCTCCAGTTTTATGCCATATGGCTGAAGATATTTGGCAGAATATTCCTTATTACATTGCAGAAAATTCTGTTTTCCAACGCGGTTGGCCTACTGTGCCAGATAATTGGAGAAATCACTCTTTGAATGAATATGTTAATCAGCTTCGAATTTTACGGACTTCAGTTAATCGGGTTTTAGAGGAGTGTAGAAATAAAAACCAATTAGGTGCTGGATTGGAGGCGTCATTAAGAATAGAACCTAGATCTAATCTTTTGCAAGATGCTATTACCTGGTTAGAAAAAAATGGTGACTTAGAAGTGGATATTATCAGGGATTGGTTGTTAGTCTCTGGTCTGCAAATTGGAGGAGAACCTTTGTCTGAGCTGTTGTTTAGGCAGGAAAGTGAAATAGCTTTGATTGAAGTTGCCAGAGCACCTGGTTCTAAATGTCAACGATGTTGGCATTATGAATTAGATGTTGGGAAAGATAGCTCAGACTATAATCTGTGTGGACGGTGTATAGAGGTAATAAATAAATTATGATTTTGTCTGAAAATCTTTTTCAGACAATCTGATGGTAATTTTTATAAACTTAAAATTCTCCCGCAATTCGGCCTTGCTTAGGAAGCCTAATTATAATCCATTGGAATATGCCAATTAAATATGCAATTAATGCAGCATATCCAACAAATGCTGCTAATGGTTCAGTCCAATTTGCACCAAATAAGAACCCGAACACTTTTTCTAGAGCTAAATGTAAATTTCTTGGAGGCTCAAGCCAAGATGTGCAAATTCCTTCTTTATTTTGACTAATACAATTTAAACTTAGTAAATTTAATCCTGAAGCAAAAAATCCAAATATAGTAATAGTCCAACGCCATATTCGAATTGTTAAAGGTAATGGACGCCAGGGAGGTAGATCGGAAAGCTCTTCATTTAAATCTATCCAGAACCAAAGTGATCCCACCATAAGTATTGGTGCAATAAAAAAAAGAATATACCCAATAGGACGTTGATCTGTTAATAGCAGAATACTTATTGCCATTAGACTGGCTATTTTCCAATATATTGTTAATAATCTCCTCATGGAAGTAGCCTTTTTTATCCATGACCATGTTAGAAGTACTAATGGAAGACCTAGTGCAAAGCCAGCAGCCATTCTGTAAGTGAGCCAAATTAGAGAGCGGTAAGATAAGTCAATCATTTTGAAATTTTCTGGTATATATCATTATTAATGATTTATGTATCTAAGTCATCATTATTTTTATAAGATGAAGATGAATCTTATAAGAGTACTTCGCCTTATGCGGTTAAGAACATTTGATGATTGAACAAAAATATAGCCTATTATTATTGAGTCAGAATTTGTCAACGGATATAAAGCTTGTTTGAGCATATCCATACTAAAGAGCAATATTAAGGAAATTTCTATGGTTTTAAAACTTGCGACAGCACGTTAATCCCCTAAGTAGTTTCTTTCAGGTTCGGCAGGAGCTTCCTCCTCTAAACAGATTATTTAAGTATCAGGACTTGCCAATTCATTTGGATTTAGGCTCTGCTAGGGGAAAATTTCTTATTGACTTGTCTCGTTTGCAGCCAGAGATAAATCATTTAGGAATAGAGATTCGCCAAGCTCTTGTTTCTGCAGCAGAACGAGAAAGAAATCAATTAGAGATAGATAACCTTAAATTTTTATTTTGCAACGCTAATGTGAGTCTTTATCAGTGGTTGTCCTTACTGGAAGAGAAACAGTTGGATGTTGTATCTATTCAATTTCCTGATCCTTGGTTTAAAAGGCGACATCGAAAGAGGAGAATTCTTCAACCTTCCTTGCTTACCGCTATTGCTTCTTCAATGCCTGAGGGCTCTAAACTTTTTATACAAACTGATATTCAATCATTGATGGAATCTATGGTCAATTTAATTAACTTTAGCGAGTGTTTCGATAACTGCGATATTAATCCTGATTCTTTATCTAGGGAGAATCCATTCCCTGTGAGAACAGAAAGAGAGCTTTATGCAATTCGGAAAAGACTAAAGATATACCGTTTTCTGGGTTTAAGGAATTCTCGACCTACTCCATCGATCTCATTTCTTGAGGATGCTTGGTTGAAAATTGAGCATTGACAATAGGAATATACGAAAAATAGTATGTATTAGCTACAGTAATTAACCTTAGAGTAAAAAAACTTTTAGCTATTTTCAAAGTTGTTGTATTTCTCTTTCAAGAGGATGTCCATACACTCGCATTTATCCTGTAAAATTGCTTGGCAATATATTCATTTATATTACTATTGGAGTAGTTCTTTTCTCAAATCCAACGAATACAGGCGGTTTTATAAAGACTGCCAATTTAACTCGCATTTATGAACAAAATTTCAGAAAATCAAAAATTTGAAAACTGGCAGAAATATCTCCTGCTTTTGTTTGCATTATTTCTTGCTCTTGTGCTTAACTTTGTCAGAGTAGGTATTAACTCTGAATCATCATTAGAGAATTTGGCGCGTGGTTCACTCCAGCCAGAAATCGCTCTTGCTAATGGTAAGCCAACGATTATCGAATTTTATGCTGACTGGTGTGAGGTCTGTAGAGAGATGGCACCTGCGATGATCACTCTAGAAGAGAAAAGTTCGGAATCATTGAATTTCGTTTTCTTGAACGTTGACAATCAAAAATGGCAGGATCTTGTTGATTTTTATGAAGTAACTGGAATACCTCAGTTGAATTTCTTTAATTCTCAAGGGACGCTGAAAGGTCGATCTTTGGGGTCACGTTCCCTTGAGCAATTAGAAAGTATTACTAATGCTTTAATTAAAGAGCAAGATATTCCTGATTATTCTGGAGTAGGTGATGCGAGTAAAATAAATTCTTTATAGTATAGACTAGAATCTTGACTTATTTATAATAAAGTATTTTTCTAGAGTTTCCATTCAAGTGCAGCCGAAACAGAAGGATATTCGATGCAAAAAATCTTTTTGCATTTGTTTGCTATATCCATATGCTCTTTTTGTGTGCCGTGACCAGATCTAAGGCTTATATAGTGAATCCAAGATCTACAGGAACCTGTCATATAGATTCTTGTTGGAGTTGCCAATGGCAATACAAATCTTGCGCATTCTTTTGCTACCCCTTCCCTTAGCATTTCTTCGTATAGTTCAGTGGATTGTAAGAACAGGTTTGAGATCTTTTTATTAAATTTATTTATAGTATTAATATCTAAGTCTTTAATTGAATTTTGCCTATTTTTACTATCTTGACGCCTTAATTCTGGCAGGGGAATATCACCTAATTGTGTGCTATCAGCATATCTTTGAGAGAATTCTTGGAAGGTAAAAGATCTATGTCTGAGGATTTGTGCTGCTATTGCTCTATTCGTTTCTACCTGCAGTGTCATATATGCCTGTTCGAAAACACTCCAATGCTGATTTTTGATGCAATATCTTAATAAGCCATTGAAATCACTATTCGTTTGATTTTTTGGATTGCTAACTCTTGCTATATAAGCCATTGATTTCTCTGCGTTAGGTGTCGAGGTTACTAATTCAACTTGGTTCATTTGTCCTGCAATCAATTACACTAATTTAATTGTATATCATTTTCATATATATTCTCTTTTTCAAAGAATGTTATTTACTTTGCTGACTAAATCTTAGCTAAAGTTACTCTTTCTGGTTGATGTTGGTATTTGCCTTTGCGATCTTCATAAGTTGTTTCGCATTGGTCACCTTCAAAAAACAAAAGTTGGCAGATACCTTCGTTGGCATATATTCTACAATCTGCACCAGAGCTATTGCTAAATTCTAGAGTAAGATGTCCCTCCCAGCCAGCTTCTGCAGGGGTTGTATTAACTATGATTCCTAATCTCGCATAGGTGCTTTTCCCTAGGCAAATAACAGTAATATTAGGTGGGACTTGCATTTTTTCTAAGGCAACTCCGAGTCCGTATGAGTGCGCAGGTAAAATGAAATAATGTCCATATTTATCATTATGCAATGGTGTGTTTTCCAGGTTCGCAGGATTGAATTGTTTAGGATTCATTACTGTCCCTGGGACATGACGGAAAATAAGAAATTCATTCGAAGAAAGTCTTAGGTCATATCCATATGAAGAACAACCAAAACTAAGTACTGGGGTGTTTTTTGTTTTTGGATCGAGATGACGTACTAGAGACTTTTGAAAGGGGACAAGCATCCCAGCCTCAGCTTGTTCACTTATCCATCGGTCGTTTTTAAGCATTAGAAGCCACTTCGTAATTCGGTAACTTGATCAGCCATGGACATTAAAGGAGTTGGGATAGAAGGACCAGTCACAATGACATCTATTGTTGCGGGTCTCTGTTCGAGTGTAGAAATTACTTCTTTTTCATCTAGATAGCCCCAAGCTATCGCTAAACCCAACTCGTCAAGAACCAATTGATCGATAGTGTTTTCAAGTAATTTGGCTCGACAAGCTTGCCAAACCTCTTTTACTGCAATTAATTCGGTATCAAAATTAGTTTCGTCCTGATCCGACTTCTTTTCTTTAAGGGGCTCTTCAAGACAGATTTCTAAATCTGGCCTTAGCCATTCCAATCCTCCGCAAAGGCGAATCACATTTCTTGGACCTTGCTGCACTCCTCCTTTAAGGAATTGAGCAATCATGACTCTGCTGCCTAACCCAGCTGACCTAAGGGATTCACATAAGACTCCAGAGAAACTTCCTCTGTAAGGGGCAGTATGAACTTGGAATCTGCCATCGGTAACTACAACTTGAAGAGGAGATGAATATCGATCGGGAATTAGAGGTACTGATTGCAGATGTGGATGAGATCTTGCTTTTTCATTCCGCTGGTTCGTGCTTTGATTTGTTTGGAGATTTTCAAGACTCATGCTTGTAGTCATAAATTCTCCAAGGCCAGGGATCATGTTTTGGAACCTAGCGGCTTAGGCGAGTTCCATGTCTATCTTGACACTATCCATAGTGTAGTGCCTAATAAGCTGGCTGTTTTTTATCTTTTTTACAGGAGCTTGAATTGGTTAATTCCATTAATCCCCGTTCAGATGGACGTTTACCTAATGAGTTGAGAACTTTTCAGGTTGAGTGGGATCCGATGGGATTCTCCTTGAGCTCGTTAACGGTTCGAACAGGAAGTACTGCTGTGATTTGCAGTGTATGTATTGAGGAGGGAGTCCCTAGATGGCGAGCAGGACATGGGAAAGGTTGGTTGAGTGCGGAATATCGATTACTGCCTGGCTCAACCCCTCAAAGACAGCAAAGAGAATTTTTAAAGCTTTCTGGACGCACTCAAGAGATTCAGCGGCTTATAGGACGCAGTCTTCGTTCGATGATGGATATGGACTTACTTGGAGAAAGGACTCTTTTGGTTGATTGTGACGTTATTCAGGCTGATGCTGGAACCAGAACAGCTGCAATTACTGGGAGTTGGATTGCACTCAAAAGAGCTTGCAATTTATTGGTTGACAAAGGTTGCTTAACTCAAGACCCTTTAAAGGGTCAGGTTGCTGCAGTATCTGTTGGCTTGATTGAGGGTTGTCCTCTGCTTGATTTGAATTACAACGAAGATTCACGGGTTGATGTTGATCTTAATGTTGTTATGTCCACTGCAGGAAGGATTTTGGAAGTGCAAGGCACTTCTGAAAAGGCACCCTTTAACCGTAAGCAATTAAATGAAATGCTCGATATGGCGGAGGAGGGTATCGGTAGACTTCATGATGGACAGCTCGAGGCTTTAATCGACTAACTCGAAAAAAGGTCTTTGTTGATACACGATCATTTGACTCTCATAGATATCTTCCTGAAATCGTCTTTGAAACATGAACGGCGCTACTCGAGGTTTCAGTAGATATGCTCCTCAGGGAATGGTGCCTTCAGACGCCTCTGCCCAAAATAATCCTTTCTTAGACAATAGAACTCTGGTTGATGTTATTAGCTCTCTTGATGGGTCAAATACTGAGTTGATAGATAGGGCAAAAACAATTTTTTTCCCCGGAGACCCTGCAGAAAGGGTCTATTTAATTAAACGCGGAGCAGTTCGATTATCAAGAGTCTATGAGTCTGGGGAAGAGATTACAGTTGCGATGCTGCGAGAAAATAGTCTTTTTGGTGTCTTATCACTTTTGACGGGACATCGATCAGATCGTTTTTATCACGCGGTAGCCTTTACCAGAGTAGACATGATCACAGCCCCAGCCGCTTCTGTTAGGCAGGCTATTGAAAATGATCCACAGGTGGGTTTGTTGTTGCTACAGGGACTATCAAGCAGAATTTTGCAGACGGAAACAATGATTGAAACACTGACACATAGAGATATGTCATCCCGCCTGGTAAGTTTTTTATTGGTTTTGTGTAGGGATTTTGGAGTCCCAGGAGAAAAAGGGATAACAATTGATTTAAGGCTGTCTCATCAATCTATTGCTGAGGCAATAGGTTCAACTAGAGTGACGATTACACGTTTGCTAGGCGAATTGAAAAATTCTGGGCTTGTGCAAATAGATCGAAAGAAAATTACTGTGCTTGATCCAATAGTTTTGTCTAAACGTTTTAGTTGATTTGTTCCTTTCATTGGCCCACCGTATGTCAGAGTTTTGATCCATCTTTCAATTTGATGTGACGGGTTGGTCACTGATTCTTATTTTGCTCATTTTGGGAGGCGTGCTTTCCACTCTGGGAGATCGACTTGGGAGTCGTCTTGGCAAAGCCAGAATTACCATATTTAATCTTCGCCCAAAAAAGACTGCCGTATTGATTACAGTTTTGACCGGAAGTTTGATTAGTGCTCTTTCTTTGGGGTTTATGCTGTTAGTGAGCAGACAATTGAGGGTTGGTTTGTTTGAACTAGATGCATTACAGACACGAATTAAATCAGCAGATAATGAACTTCAGAAGTTAGAAAGTAATCTAATAGCTTTTAGAAGAGGGGATGTTGTATTAGGAACAGGAGAATCAATTATTACAGCAACTCTTAGGCTCCAAACACCAAGTCAAGCAAAGAAGGTAATTGATCGCTTATTACAAGAAGCAAATGTGTCAGCATATCGAAGAGTTAGGCCAAGAGATAATCCAAATCAACAGATACTACTTGTTCCTCGCAATGATATAAATCGTTTAGAACAAATAATTAGTAAGAAAGGAACTTGGGTCGTAACTCTTCGTTCTGCTGCAAATGTCCTGTCAGGGGAAAAGTTTGTTTATGCTTTCCCAGAAGTTCGGCTTAGTAGAACTATTTTTAAGCAAGGGGAAGTATTAGGTAGAACTACTCTTCAGCCTAATGAAATTTCATTGGAATCAATAAGTAAACGGATTAAACTTTTGTTGGCAACAACGTTTGCTGAGGCAAAGCGGCGAGGTTCACTTGGAACAGGATTACAGTTTGATGCTAGTGAAATTAATATTTTAGCCAAGTCTCTTGTAAATAGAAAGAAAGGGGAAGTTAGTTTGGAATCATTCGCATTGCGAAACACCTTTACAGCAGATCAAGTGTCTATAGCTATTAGAGTTAGAGAAAAAGATTTGCTTTTTGTAGAATAGATAAAATGAAAAGATATATTGCGGTAGACCCAGGCTATTATAAGTGTGGAATTGTAATGACGGATTTAGACTTGGGAATAGTTCTGGATGGAAAAGTTGTTACTAGAGAGAATTTAATGAAAGTTATTCTTGATTGGAAATCTGAGTCAGATATTGAACAGATTATATTGGGTAATGGAACATCTAGTAAGTTTTATAAGGAACTTCTTTCTAAGTTTTTTTTAGTTAAACTCGTTGAAGAACGAGGGACTACATTTAGAGCCAGGGCAAGGTATTGGGACCTTTGGCCTCCTAAAGGTTGGAAGAGTATTTTGCCAAGAAGTATTCTTATTCCTGATGAACAACTTGATGCTATTGCCGCATTAGTTTTGTTTGAAGACTATTTTGGAACTAGTCTTAATTGGCATGACAAGCCAAGTTTTAAAATCTTGCTCTGACTGTAAAATTATAATCATTTCCTATTTCAAGACTATAATCAGCCTTTACCAGGAATCTCATTAGCGCATCATGAATTAATGCGCGTCCTAAAGAAGGTTCGATATTAAGCTCTCCTTTCCCAATAATCCAGCGAAATTGCCATTCAAAACCTCCTGCAGATACTTCACCCTCTACATATTTCTCACTAAAACTTTGGCGTGAAATTCTAATTTGAGCATTGGTCACAGGTAAAGAATCCATGCTTTCAATATTAAGTGCGTTCTGTTCTAAAAGAATTAACTCTATTACCAGCTTTTTCTATCCCTACATCTTGAATTAAATTTAGACCAATTATTACTTCTTCGAGTACTTTTTCTAAGAGTGGCATCTCTTCTTTCCGGAAAGTTCCTAAAACATGTGATATGGTTTGTTCTTTTTTATTCTCTGTAATGTTTTTAGGGGCTCCTATCCCAATTTTTAGGCGTGAAAAATCTTGAGTGCCTAGGTGCTGAATAGTACTTAACAAACCGTTATGTCCTCCAGATGTTCCTTTCTCTCTTAATCGAATTCTGCCAAGAGGAAGATCTAGATCGTCTACTAATAATAAAATTTCTTTGGGTTGCAAATTAAACCAATCCATAGTTGCACGAATAGATTTACCACTGTTATTCATATAGGTATGTGGCATCAGAAGCCTTCTACGATTTGATCCACTTCCTATTTCTGCTAGCAATCCATAAAGCTTGCTTTTCTTTTTGAATATTGCATCTTCTTTTGCGGCAAGTTTCTCTAAGACCATAAAACCAATATTGTGCCTTGTGCCTTGGTATTTAGTTCCGGGATTACCTAATCCAACTAAGAGTTGGATATTGCCTGATTCCATGGAATTAGACAAACAAATTAGAATTATGAGATTTTAGTGCGCAAAATGCTAGTCAACAGACTTTGGAGCTTGCCCTTGGTCTATTGACGAACTTTGGTGATCGGTTTTGGAGTCAGGTTCTGCAATGGCTTTTTGGATCTCGCGTTCAAACTCGGAAGAAGCTGACTGAAAACCTTTAATGGTTTTCCCAAGAGTTCTTCCAAGCTCAGGTAAACGCTTTGGTCCAAAAACCAGAAGTCCCAAAGCAACTATTACAGCTATCTCAGGGAGACCGATGCCAAAGACATTCATTGAATGACCTCAGCCATTCCATTCAACCGTGAATCCATTTAAAAGAATTGATTGGTTGTAGATCTGCAGCATGATTACCAGAAAGAGTAGGAGCATTACACCTATAAATGCCATAACTGGTGTAGCGCCCCAGCCAGGGACAACTTTTCCTTGGCCGGAGTTGCCGATTGACTTGAGCAGACTTCCAATACGAGTTCTCTGAGACATGGGTAGTTTTTGGGTCTCACTAAAAGGTTCACAGTCGCTACTTTAAGGGTATTGGTCCTTAAAGATGGGGTTATTTCTCTAGATTTGATGGAAACCTCCATCAAACTCAATTTATTAGCAAAAAAAATTCTTGTTTTGTGGTCTTTATCTGCCCTCTAGGGATTCCATTTGGCCTTTTTTATAGGTGCTTGGATTCGATGATACCTTTGCTGGATTGATTTCCTAGCAGCGACTGGACCTACTTAACCCTCCTTGGGATTAATTTTCTTTCATTAGGGTCTTTCCCTATGCATAAAGGCCAATTCAAAACATTTCAATAAACGCCAATCAGAGGCTTTACTCCTTATTGAAGATGATTTCTCCCCCGAAGCCCCATAAGATATCCTTGCTTCCTTAGACGTGGATTTTTTTCATGCTCGCCTTAAAGATTTCCGTATACACGGTCGTCTTCTTCTTCGTAGGGATTTTCATGTTTGGTTTCTTGGCGAGTGATCCGACTCGGACGCCTGCTCGCAAGGACCTAGAAAGCCCTCAAGACTGACAACCGTTACAAGAAAATAGCTCCCAGGTCCGGCCAAACACTGGACTGGGACTGTCAGCTGTTTTGTCTTGCTTGCTCGTGAGAGGATCAGTTCCTTCTCGCTAGATCGCTGGTGTTAAGAACACCATATATTTTGTTTTTGACTTTGATCACCTCAGCTACAGCTGAGGTGATCTTTAATTTTGTCCATGCGGGTCTGAATAGTAGCGAATCATCTGAAGCAATTCAGTCATTTAGGGTTAATGAATATTCTTTTGAAGTAGCTTCTGATTTTATTGAGAATGGTCTAAATAATTCTCTGCAAAAGTCGAAATCAGGATTAAGCAAATTCAAGTCAATGGAGGCATTAAATCTCCATTCTGATAGTCAGAGCTATGATGCGAATAGAGAAATATTTGTTGCGGAAGGGGATGTAAGTGTTCTACTTAATGGAGGTCTTTTATTAGCGGATATGATTGAATTTGATAAAAAATTTGAAAATTTACATGCAGTTGGGAGTGTTCGTTTCTATAAAGGTTCTCAATATTTTCAAGCCAGTTCCCTTATTTATAATTTGGCCAAGAAGGAAGGGGAGTTAAAAGATTTTTACGGGTTACTTGATTTGACTAATCTTTCAAAGGATTTGGTTGATTTTCCCAGAAGATCTAACTTTGAAGAGGATTCTTCTTTATCCAAAAGTAATATCTCTAACCCTAAAGTCGATTTGAAAGATGCTAAAAATTATCATGAAGATATTGCATGCCCTCCAATTATTAACAGAAAGCTTTTTTCGTTATCATCAGAAAAAATATACAAGAAATCTAATAATAGAGTCTTTAAACCTCCTTTGGGATGTCCTTTGAAAGTTGATGATAAAAATTATTTACCATCTTATAGATCAAGCGAAAAAATAGACTCTTCCGTTCAAAGAAGAAAACAATCATTTATTAAGAGATTAGAAAAATATCGTAATGATTTCTATTTTAAAGACATACTGGCTACTAATAACTCTCCAAATAAATATCCTCCTAATTACAAAGCTAATTTGCCAATTGATCAAAGAATAAGTAATCTGAAATTCAATAACAAAATACTATTTCAAGGAAATATTGGATTGCCTTCATCTTTTAGGAATATGGAAAATAATAGATCAGGAATTAGGAGTGGGATGTTTTCCAAGAACAGACGAAAAACTTTTGTTGATGGATCTATTAGTAAATGGCGTATTCAAGGGTCAAGTTTATTTATAAATAGCGAAGGATGGAGGTCGGATTATATATCATTTACTAATGATCCATATACTCCTTCTCAATCGAGGATTGATGCTAGGGATGTCGTTTTTTCACAAGATGAAAATGGAGATTATCTTATAACCGCGAGTCAAAATCAGTTGGTTCTAGACGATTTTTGGAGGATACCAACCATTAGGAAACGACGAATAAAAAAAAGTGATCAAATTGAAAATTATTGGGTTCTAGGTATTGATCATAAAGATCGAGATGGGATTTTTATCGGAAGGAATCTTAAGAAGATTACTATTAATAATAGTTATATGCTGTATCTTCAGCCACAGTTTTTTGTGCAAAGGGCTTTTTCAGAAAAAGAATCTTCGATAAATAGTTCTAGTGGAAAGGATTATTATGGGATTGAAGATTTATTTGGAATTAAGTCAACTCTAAGAGGAAATTCATATAATTGGGATATAGAATTTGATTCTGAAATTACTGGTTTCAGTTCGGAAAGATTTCTTGATGAGAGTAGATACTCATCTAACATTAGAAAGACAATAGATACTGATTGGGCTGGTAATATTGATATAAATTTATTTACTGCCTATAGATATAGAGCATGGAATGGCTCATTAGGTGAAACGGATATACATTTCGCATATGGTGGATTTTTGACTAAGAAGGATTCTTTAGAAGCCCAATCATCTAGAACTAACTATCTTATTAGAATAGGAACT
Source organism: Prochlorococcus sp. AG-409-J19 (assembly GCA_003215635.1). GTDB lineage: Bacteria > Cyanobacteriota > Cyanobacteriia > PCC-6307 > Cyanobiaceae > AG-409-J19. Next base: position 5,341 of record QCKC01000014.1, on the reverse strand, counting down.
GGAAAATACCATGCTAATGGATATGGCCGTAGTAATTTGTTAAACCTATGGAAAACCAGTCTATATACATCTGTAAATAAAGTTTATTCAATATGGAAGGGAAAACCCTCTGCGTTAAATGAGAAATCTGCTTATAAATATTCCGCAGTGCCATTCCTTCCCTCTTTTGATTTCGAATTAATCCTCGACGCAGCAGCGGCAATATATGGAGACAATAAACATCAAACATATTTGGGATTAAGTGCAGGGCCTGTTTTGACAATGGGTACATTTAGTAGGGATTTTATGAGCTATACAAAATTGGCAATTATTGGAGGAATTAAATTTAAAGATGGTGAAAGTCCTTTTGATTTTGACCAGGAAATTGATTTAGCAACATTGGGCATAGGAATAAATCAACAACTTATAGGTCCAATAGTTTTCAATGGAGGAATTGAGTTGAATATAGATCCTCAATCTAAATACCATGGAGATACAATAAACTCTAAATTTGAAATAGTCTGGAAAAAGCGCTCCTATCAGGTTGGTATTTATTATCAGCCGGAAGAAGGTATGGGAGGGGTGAAAATAAGTTTAAATGACTTTAAATACAATGGAACGGGATTACCATTTTTGCGATATTAGTTCCCCAAATTAGTCCGATCAATTTTAAAATTGATCGATTGAGTTTATTCTTTGAAATTAGTTAGGTAAGGTAGATTTTTTTTGATAGATTGTACTTTATTCTCTTTGTCTATAAGTTGGCTTGTTACATCCCATCTTCCAGATAAAAGCATTTCTCTCTGACCATTTTCCATGGATAAATTCCATGATTTATTTGGAGATTCAAAAACTAGTTTTTGAATCTCCAAATTAAATTTTGCAGTTGGAGACTTAGTGATTTCTTGTTGTATTTCTTGGATTGTTTTTTTTTCAGATGTTGCACAAGGAATTCCAAGAGCAAGACAGTTGCCAAAAAATATCTCTGCAAAGCTTTGCCCAATTATGGCTCTAATGCCCCAACGCATTAAAGCTTGAGGCGCATGCTCTCTGCTTGAGCCACAACCAAAATTACAGTTAACTATCAGAATCGAGGATCCTTTGTTGATATCGAATGGATGAGACCCTTTCATTTCAATTCGATCGTCAGCAAAAACTTGATCACCTAGGTCCTTGAAACTTACACACTTTAGAAATCTGGCTGGAATTATTCGATCGGTATCAATGTCATCTCCTTTAAGTACTAGGCATGAGCCCTTTATTTGCTTAATTTCTCCTGAAGGAAAAACTTTGTCTTGCTCCATTTTGAATTAGTTAGAAATTGTGTTTTCTTTTTGTAGCAGCATTTCTCTTACATCTGTGACCTCTCCTTTGATTGCAGCCGCGGCAACCATTGCAGGGCTCATTAACAATGTTCTTCCAGTGGCTGATCCCTGACGCCCTTTGAAGTTTCTATTGCTTGAACTAGCACTGATTTGACTGCCTTCTAGACGATCGGGATTCATCGCTAGGCACATTGAACATCCTGGTTCTCTCCATTCAAAGCCAGCTGTTTTGAATATCTTGTCTAAACCTATTCTTTTTGCTTCTTTGGCTACTTGTTCTGATCCAGGGACTACAAACGCCTTAATTCCTTTTGCAACATGGTTACCTTTTGCGATTTCTGCGGCGGCTTGTAAGTCGCTAAGGCGTCCATTTGTGCAACTGCCAATGAAGCAAACATCTATTGGAAGTCCTGTGAGATAAGTTCCCGGATCGATATTCATATATTTATATGCTTCTTGAGCAATTGGTTTATCAGCGGGATCTAGATCTTCTGGACAAGGAATCGCTTCATTAATTGCGATTCCTTGTCCAGGCGTAATTCCCCATGTAACAGTTGGGCTAATTTCTGTACCGTTGAAGATCATTTCATCATCAAAAATGGCTTCAGTATTTGTTTTTAATTTCTTCCACCAACTAATTGCTTTATCCCATTCTTTTCCCTTTGGCGCATGCAGGCGCCCGTTTAGGTATGCAAAAGTTTTATTGTCAGGATTTACATAACCGCATCTGGCTCCACCCTCTATTGCCATATTGCATATCGTCATTCTTTCTTCCATAGAAAGTGCTTCTATTGCAGGACCAGCAAATTCATAGGCATAACCAACTCCCCCTTTTACTCCGATTGTGCGAATGATATGCAGAATTAAATCTTTTGCGTAAACACCTTCACTAAGTTGGCCTGTAACCCAAATCCGACGAACTTTTAATTTGTTCATAGCGAGGCTTTGGCTTGCTAAAACGTCGCGTACTTGACTTGTACCTATACCAAAAGCGATCGCACCAAAAGCTCCATGGGTTGATGTATGAGAATCTCCACAGGCGACAGTCATCCCTGGCTGCGTTAGTCCAAGCTCTGGAGCAATCACATGGACAATTCCTTGTTTCCCACTGCCAAGGCCATAAAGCTTTATTCCATGGCTTGAACAATTGTTTTCAAGAGTGCTAAGCATTTCTTCTGCCAAGGGATCGGCAAAAGGTCTGTTTTGATTAGTTGTTGGAACTATATGATCAACAGTCGCAAAAGTTCTTTCTGGGGATAGAACTTTCAGTCCCTTATCTTTAAGTGCGGCAAATGCTTGCGGACTAGTGACCTCGTGAATCAGATGCAGCCCGATAAAAAGCTGCGTAGACCCTCCATGGAGCTTATCCACAGAGTGTAGGTCCCAGACTTTGTCATAGAGGGTGCCGATGCTCAATTTTGTTTTGCAATCGCCGCATGAGATTAGCTCTGAGCGAGTAAGAGCAATCGAAGTTTATTCAGACCGCTGACAACACTCAATCTTTGAATCCCTGCACGGCCTTTATGAAAACCAAAAATTTTCGAGCTAGTTTGGCTGCAATTAGGACCAGATATTGAGAAATAAATTAGCCCAGTAGGTTTAGATGGAGTGCCTCCCGACGGACCTGCGATCCCACTGATTGCGATTGCCCAGTCTGCTTTTAATCGCCTTTTTGCACCCATTGCCATCGCTGTTACTACTTCTGCTGAAACGGCACCATGTGCGCACAAAAGTTCTTCTGGTACATCTAGAAGTGTTTTTTTTATGGAATTGTCATAGGCCACTACACCCCCTAGAAATACATCTGAAGCCCCAGGTATTGATGTAATGCTTGCACTTATTCCCCCTCCTGAGCATGACTCTGCTACTGCTAGTGTTTGAGAATTTTTACGCAGTAAATCAATTACGACTGATGGAATAGTCTCATTATTTATTCCATAGCATAAAGTCCCTGTCCTAATTCTCAATTCCTCTTCTAATGGGGTGATTAAGTTTTCTGCTTCCTTTCTATTATTTGCTCTCGATGTTATACGCAATTTCACTTCTCCTAGATTTGCATAGGGTGCAATAGTTGGATTCTCATTATGCAGTAAATCTTGAACCTTTTCTGCTAGTGATGATTCATTGATTCCAGCAAATTTTAATATTCGACTATATATAATTCCCTTTGTACTATTGTTTTCTTTTAGCCATGTCTCCACAGTGGAATTCCACATTTCCTTTAATTCACTTGGGACTCCTGGCAATGTGATTATTGTTAATTCATCAGTTGGTTGAAAGATTATTCCCGGAGCAGTTCCTGAAGTGTTCCATATTATATTTGCTCCATTGGGGATAAGAGCTTGTTTTCGATTGGAATTGCCTTTTGTTGTTATCTTTTTTTCTATGTCATTCAATATTTCTTTTTTCTCTATGAGAGTCGTGTTGAAATACTCAGAGATTGTTTTAGTTGTTATGTCATCTGCGGTTGGCCCTAAGCCTCCAGTAGTGATTATTATTTTACTTCTACTTGCAGCGATTTCAATTGCATTTTTAAGACGACTATTATTGTCGCCGACTACGCTTTGGTGGTAATGAGGAAGGCCAATTAAAGCAAGTTTTTCTGATATCCATTGTGCATTGCTATTAATGATCTCTCCAAGTAATATTTCTGTGCCAATGCATATTATTTCTACTCCGACTTTAGGAAATTCCTGATACATTCAGTTTAACTAACTCATGTTCTTATTATTGATCTGAGAATGTCTAATTTGTTAATATATAAATGGTTTGTCATATTAAAGGACTTGAAATAATTTCTTTTAACTATTTATAGAGTGGGAACTCTTTGCATAGATGATTTACTTCTTTTTTGCAGTTTTCTTTGATTGTCTCGTCTTCAGGATTGAGAATTCTTTCCGCGATTATATTAGCTATTCTTGTAAAAGCTTCTTCGGTGAAACCTCTGGTTGTGAGAGCAGCTGTACCTAGTCGGAGGCCACTTGTGACAAATGGTGATTCTGGGTCGAATGGCACGGTATTTTTATTGGCTGTTATATAAACTTCGCTAATCAATTGATCTGCAAATTTTCCGGTAATACCAATACTTCTGAGGTCAATCAAAACTATATGATTGTCTGTTCCATTACTCACTATATCAATACCATTTTCTTGAAGTTGTTTTGCTAAAGCTTTTGCATTCGTCACAATTTGGCGAGAATAATTTTTAAATTCAGGTTGTAGAGCTTCCAAAAAAGCAACTGCTTTTGCAGCAATTACATGTTCTAGAGGCCCACCTTGACTACCAGGGAAAACTGCCTTGTCGAATTTCTTACCAAATTCATTATCCCTGCAAAGTATTAGACCTCCTCGGGGACCGCGAAGAGTTTTGTGAGTTGTTGTAGTTACGATGTGACAGTGAGGTATTGGATTTGGATGTATACCTGAGGCAACTAGTCCAGCAATATGCGCCATATCAGCTAGAAGATAAGCTCCTACTTCATCTGCAATTTCTCGAAAGGCTTTAAAATCAATTTCTCTAGGATATGCGGAATATCCACAGATAATCAGTTTAGGTTTAGTTTTAATCGCTAAGTCACGTATAGATTTCATGTTTAATCTTTGACTTGTCTTATCTACTCCATAGTGAATTATCTCGAACCATTTACCGCTTACATTCACTGGAGATCCATGGGTGAGATGCCCTCCATGTGAAAGATCCATTCCAAGAATTTTGTCCCCAGGCTGAAGTAGAGCAAGAAATACAGCAAAGTTTGCTTGGGCTCCACTATGAGGCTGAACATTTGCCCATTGAGCATTGAAGAGTTTTTTTGCGCGTTCTATTGCTAATTCCTCTATAGCATCAATATGTTCACAGCCTCCGTAGTAGCGCTTGTAAGGTAAACCTTCGGCATATTTATTGGTTAAAACTGTTCCTTGCGCCTCCATGACTGCTTTGGAAGCAAAGTTCTCGCTTGCAATTAGCTCAAGATGGGTTTCCTGACGAATTTTTTCTAGATTGACTAATGCCGCCAGGGAAGGATCGCGATCTTCAAAGG
>QCKC01000013.1 GCA_003215635.1 Prochlorococcus sp. AG-409-J19 | reverse complement strand
AAGTATCGAAACAGGTATGTTTCCTAACTTAGCATTGCATGGTTGCCATAAAAGAAAAATCTCCATAAGGGTCTGCGATCATCATCAATTTGATTAAATGATTTAGACATCTCAATAACACTAAAAAGAGTCCGAATATACTAACTGCAACATGAGTAATAACTAACCTAAATTCAAAAGAATTGCAGATGCCGACTCATCGTCTTCAAAAGATTATTTCAGAGGCCGGCATTTGCTCCAGAAGAAAAGCCGAGTTACTTATTCGTCAGGATAGAGTTAAGGTAAACAGACAGCTTGCGAGAATTGGTGACAAGGCAAACCCAGAAAAAGACTCTATATTCATCGACGAAAAACCTATAAGAACTAAACCTTCAAAAAGAGTTTTTCTGGTAAACAAACCTGTTGGATTTATTAGTAGCTGCAAGGATCCTTTTGGAAGGAAAACAGTAATTAGCCTTTTGCCCAAAGGGTTACGAAGTGGCATATACCCTATAGGAAGGCTGGACAAAGATTCTAGAGGCGCAATTCTCTTGACAAACAATGGCGAACTTACACTGCAACTAACTCATCCAAAGTACTCCCATTCTAAAACTTATTTATCATTAGTTGAAGGTATACCTTCGCAGTATATTCTTGAGCAATGGAACCAAGGAGTAATTCTCAATGGAAGAAAAACTAGGCAGGCAGAGGTTAAGATAATAAAAGAATTCAAAAGCAGATCCCTCATCAAAATCATTATGAGAGAAGGTCAAAACAGACAAATAAGGAGAATAGCGAGTAAAATGGGACATCCTGTAGTGGACCTCCAAAGAATTGCAATCGCACATTTGGAATTAAAAGATCTTCCTGAAGGATCATGGAGAGAGTTAGAGAAAGAAGAATGGATGCCAATAATCAAAAGAAGCCAATCTTTATAAAAATGTTATTACAAAAAATCTGGAAAAAATACCAATCAGAGGTTAAAGATAGAAATCAGACCAAAGAATCTAAGAAATTCACTTTAACTGAAGCTGGAAAATTACTTCGCAATCAAAGAGAATGCATGAATTTGAGTATTCAAGAGATCTCTTATAAAACAAAAATATCTATCGCTGTAATCGAAGCAATAGAGGAAGGTTGGATTAACAAACTACCGGAAGAAGCTTACCTTATTTCGATATTAAATCGACTGGAATCAGAACTGAATATGAAAGCAGGAAGTTTAAGAAACGTCAATGAATTCATCAAAAGCTCAAAGAATGTATCAGCAAAGAAATTAGGCAGAGGTTTAAAACTAGTACGAATTGAAATACTAACCGGCTGGACGGGAAATATTCTTTATTTCATTGCTATATTATTAAGCATATTTGCTCTAAATAATAATCAAAGTAATAATCTCCATATGAACAACAATTCTGTTAATCCTATCCCATTTGACAGTAGTGCTTTATCAACAAATAATACTTTATTTACAGAAGAGCAAAAACTCATCGTATTAAATTCTCTGAATGACGAGCAGAGCATTGATATAAGACAATTAATTTCATCTATCTTGCTAAACTATACAGATTCTGACAGAGGCAAATTAGAAATAAATTTAAAAAATACACGGAATCTAGTATTAACTAGTGCCGATGGTTCCAAAACAAATCTAAAAAATGTCAAGGGAATCCTTAGCCTGAACCTAAGGCCTCCTGTTTCTCTAAAAATATATCCAATACCATCACTAAAAGACAAAATAATTTGGCAAAATAAAGAAGCCTCTCATCTAGATGGATCTCCTGGTTCTTATCGATTAGAAAAATAATTAGTCAACAAATTAGAGGCACCAAAGTTACGTCCAAAAAGATCACCTCTCTCTCCATAACCTTTAAGGGAGCCCTCTATATTCTCCCCTAGATCAGCCAGTCTCCATGACCAATTATCTCCAATGGTACCTGGTGTATTAAAACGAGCAGAATCATCTAAACTAAGTAAATCCTGTATAGTTGCTATCACTAAGAAGGCATCAGTAGCTAAAGCCAAATCTAATAACTGCCAGCCTGGGGAATCAACAAAACAATTGGTTTCCTTTTCAATTTGAGAACGACTTTCTGTATTTAATTTATTCCACCAAGAAATAGTAGTAGGGTTATCATGAGTACCAACATAAACAACCCACCTATTGCCAATTATATTTTTAGGCAGATAAGGGTTTGTTAAGTTACCATCAAATGCAAATTGCAAAACCTTCATACCAGGTATAAGAAACTTATCTCGTAAACTTTCAACAGCATCTGTAATAACTCCTAGGTCCTCTGCAATCAAAGGCATCTTACCTTTAAATTCTCTTCTAAATAATTTCAAGAGCTCATAACCTGGAGACTTTTTCCAACTGCCATTCAATGCCGTTTTTTCATTGCCAGGAACAGCCCAATATGACTCAAGGGCTCGAAAATGATCCAATCTAACAAAATCAAACAATTGAATTTGCCTAGATAATCTTCTTCTCCACCATCTAAATCTAGAAAAGCGATGAGTTCTCCAATTGTATGTAGGTGTTCCCCATAGTTGGCCTGTTTCAGCAAAGTAATCGGGAGGGACTCCACTCTGCATATCTAAGTTACCATCAGAGCCAACAGAAAAAAGAGATCTTCTACTCCATACATCTGCACTATCATGTGAGACATAAAAAGGAATGTCACCAAATATCATCACATTAAGTTCTCTGGCCAGTTCCCTAATCTCATTCCATTGACGTGACAAATGCCACTGAAGAAGTTTACTCTCGAGCAACTTACTTTTGTTCTTTGATTTCCAGATCCTTAGAGAATAAACATTATGAATTGCTAAATCTTTAGGCCATTCCCACCAGGGTTTACCAGCATTCTCTTTCCTTAAAGTAATAAATGAAGAATGATCCTCTAACCAGAAATTTCTTCTACACCAATCGTTAAAATTTTGGTGTTTTACTGACGACTGCTTTGACCAATTTTTCCTTAAAATTTCCCCAATTATAAAACTACGTTGTTCAGATAAAGCAAAGTCTAATTTTTTGGTTTCAAATTTTGATTCGTTGGCTCCGGGCAGTTCTTTCTCTACTTCATCTGGCAAATAGCCATCTCTAACTAAATCCTGAACATCAAGAAAAGAGGGATTCAAAGCAAATCCAGAGGGAGAACTATATGGAGATCCCGTGGAGTCTGTAGGAGACAGAGGCAAGACTTGCCAAACCCCTACTCCATTTTTAGCGAGCAAATGCAGCCAACTCCGAGCGGCCTGGCCAAAAGTTCCACAAACTGGGCTATAAGGTAAGGAACTTGGATGTAAAAGAACACCATAGGACCTACCCAAATCAATAGCTGACATTACAAAAAAGACAAGTGAAAAGGAGATTAATGGAAGTATCTATAGGCATTAACAATGAAGAAGCTGAAACCTTGAACTCGACTCTCATAATTCTGAACAACATCAGAATTATGAATCAACTTCAGAAAAAGACAGCTGATGATATTAAAACAAAGATTTTCTACTCAAATAATTTCAGCCTTGAGAAAGATCATTAAGCAATTCGAGAAAAACTCATTTAGCAATTAGAAAGTTATTAATATATAACGACTAATCTTCATTATAATAGCTTTTGATAAGACTTAATTTACTCGGCAAATATCCAGGTAGAGCGATACAGCGCCTAGGTGCATTTCTTGGAGGTCTATGGCTAACGAATACTACAATGTCATTTATATGGCCAGAAATAGACAGGATTGAACTTGGTAGATTTGCAAATAATGCCGATGTGGAAATCGGGAAAGTGCCCAATGAAGCTATCAACTTAATTGTATTACAAGAAAACCACGAGAAACAAAAATACCATTCCAACAAATCTATAAAAAACTCAGTTTTATCTTCATTTACTCTGCTAACGATAGAGGCGCAGAAACCATTAAAAATACTAAAAATACCCGATATCGATGTAAGCGAAATCGTAGATGCAGAAAATATCAAAACCCTATCAGATGCCTTTAATGAAGGAGGAGTTGCGCTAACTGTAGATATTATCAATCAAAAGTTCACTTCAATTTTTAAGGAACCAAAAAGATATGCAATAATAGATTCTAGAAGCATGAAGATGATCTCAAATAAAATCAACAATATAGAAAGCACTAAAAACATACAAGGGCAAAAGATTCAATCAAAGAGTAATCTAACTATTGGGCAACTAATAATGAAGCTCCAGAAATCATCAGCTTCCCCTAAAATGCCAGAAATTCTGCATTTGATTAATGAAAATATTCAGACAGACCTATCATTTGCAGAACTAACAAGTTTATCAAAGGCTGCTCTATCAAGCAAAAAGCCTCCTATTATTTCTAAAGTACAAAGTGGTAAATATATAAAGACAAATTAGTTATCCAAGGCCCAAAAATAGAATACGTTTACGCATTATGTTTATAATTCCAGAAATATTTATATCTGAATTTAAATCATCAAATTCTTGAGACTGTAATGATGTCCTATCAGGTAGCCAACCACACCATGGCAAACCATCTGATCTGCGACTTGCGACATCCCATTCTCCACCAACCTGAACAATACCAATCAATGAAATAGAAAGGACAGAACAGAGTGCAACATGGGCAGAAGCAGAGCCAGGGATATCTCCAGAAAGAGTTGGACAAGTCATTAGAAGGACTGGTTGTCGCCAAAAACCAAGTGATTCCATCCAACTGTCTCCAAAAGAGTTTTTCATTGCGGCATCTCCGTTCAATTGGGCAAGGCCCTCTACTTGAGGCAACTCTTTCAAAGTCTTAATTGGATCATCTGTACAACTAAGCTGAATTAAAGAGCCACCCCATCCGGATGAAATTGCCTTGGCTCCTGCAAGCATTGACGATGGAGGCAATTCAGCCGTGGCGATAAGGAAAGGAATTGGGAACACCATTTAAAAAGCTTATTTGAACAAACATTGGTTATTTGCCTTCGCAGCATTACGATCTAAGTATAGAAAGCAACATCCGCTGCTGACGTGACTACTTTCCTGACCGAAGCGCGGAGTGAAAAAGAGAAAATCTTTCATGACACCCGCCGACTAAGAATCTTCAGCGGGACTTCTAATCCATCCCTAGCAAGAGAGATCGCTGAATACTTAGGCGTTAAAGATGGACCAAGAGTTTGCAAACGATTTGCTGATGGGGAGCTATACATCCAAATTCAACAATCAATACGTGGATGTGATGTTTTTTTGATACAACCAACCTGCGCTCCAGTCAATGACAATTTGATGGAACTGATGATTATGGTTGATGCATGCAAAAGAGCATCGGCACGTCAAATTACGGCGGTCATTCCCTATTACGGCTACGCGAGGGCCGATCGTAAGACAGCTGGAAGGGAATCAATAACAGCCAAACTAACCGCAAACCTGCTTGTTCAATCGGGAGTAGACCGAGTCCTCGCAATGGATTTGCATTCAGCCCAGATACAAGGATATTTCGACATACCTTGTGACCATATCTATGGTTCACCTGTACTTGTGGACTATCTTTCAGCCCAAGAACTAGGGGAAATAGTTGTAGTTTCTCCTGATGTAGGAGGTGTAGCAAGAGCTAGGGCATTCGCTAAACAGATGAAAGATGCGCCACTAGCAATAATCGACAAACGTCGGGCTGCTCATAATGTTTCCAAAAGCTTAACGGTGATTGGTGATGTATCAGGGAAAACCGCAATCTTGATCGACGATATGATTGATACAGGAGGAACAATCTATGCAGGAGCAAAGCTTCTCAAAGAAAATGGTGCTCAAAGAGTAATAGCATGTGCCTCGCATGCAGTTTTTTCACCCCCGGCTTTTGAAAGGCTTTCAGAAAAGGAACTCTTCGAGCAAGTTGTAGTAACAAACAGTATCCCAATTGAGTCAGAAAAAATATTTACTCAATTAGAAGTCTTATCCGTAGCGAATATGCTAGGAGAGGCAATATGGAGAATTCATGAGGAAAGCTCAGTAAGTTCAATGTTCCGTTAAGAGACTTTATTATTTTCAAGTAATCAAGGATTGCAAATCCATTAAAGATGCGCTGAAGTCAGGCATTGTTCAACATCAATTCAACTACTTCCCTTGTATTAGATGAGAGATTCTTTTGAACAAGAAACTTTAGAGCCTTAAACATACCTTCTTTGTGAGGGCTGGAAAAGTCATTCCAACTACTAAAAACCTTTACTATTCTTGAAGCTGTAATAGGATTTCTTCCGTCAACTAAAAGCAACTGCTCAGCCATAAAAGTATATCCAGTTCCATCAATTGCATGAAAAACAAGTGGATTAGAAGCTAATCCGCCTAAAACAGCCCTAATTGAATTTGGAGCTAATGGATCAAACCTTGGATGATGCAATAATCTTGAAAGATTGCTTAAACCATCCTTATGAGGTATAGAAGATTCAAGTGCAAACCATGAGTCAAGAATTACAGGTCGATCTTTCCATCGTTCATAAAAGATATTCATAGAAATAGTCCTTTCTGGGCAATCAACTGGTTTAAATGCATTAAGAGCTCCTCTAGCCAATGTCATGGAAGAACCACTCACTGCTTGCAATGCTGAATCTCGTATTTCTTGATCTCCAGAGATTGTCAAAAGGCTCCAAGCAATAGCTGTTAAACGGCGGGCACCTTGACCATTTGGCCAGTTTTCATTAGAGATAAAATTTAATTCTGCCAACATCTTCTTCAAAGGAGATTGTAATTCTCTTCCAAATTTTTGTTTTAAATTTATGGTGGCATAATAAAGAGATAAAGGTGTCACTAGGTCTTGAGATATTTCAAGTTCTGACATTCCAGGAAAAGTTAATAATGTAGACAAAGCTGAATGATCGAAGTTGAAATGATTTTCAATCATCTTCTCAAGAACTTTGATCAATTCGTTTTCTAGCTCTTGCTCTGGCTCTCCTGATGCACGAGCAAGAACTGCTTCTCTCATTAAGTTCTTTCCCGCTTCCCAACGAGCAAAATGGTCGTCATCAAATTTCAAAACACGAATATATTCTTCAACTGTAGAATCAATAGAAAAGACTACAGGTGCTGAGAAACCGCGAAAGCAAGATATTACTGGGGAAATATTTCTAAGCTTATTATCTTCTATTACTAAAGTTGACTCTTCTTGATCAAGAATCATCAACTGTTCTTCGCCTATTCGCCCTTCATCTCCAATCAATGCAAAGAGGAATGGAATAACTAATGGATATCCACTGCTCTTATCCTCTGTTTGAGGGATTATTTGTTTTAGGGTGATAGTTAGTTTACCTTCTTCTTGAATCCATTGGCGAGAGACAGATACTTTTGGAGTGCCTCTCTGGTGATACCATCTTCGAAATTTATCAAGTTCAAACCCCAAATCACTTCCATCTGAGCACGCACCTTCTGCTATTGCAGACAAGAAGTCTTCTGTAGTTGCTGCAGTTCCATCAAAACGTTTTATATAAAGAGAAAATCCCTTCATAAATCTCTCTTTACCAATCAATATATTTAACATTCTGATTATTTCAGCTCCTTTCTCATAGATAGTTGTTGTATAGAAGTTGTCTATAGAGTGATACTTATCAGGCTTGACTGGGTGAGAAGTAGGCCCAGCATCCTCACGGAATTGAGTATTACGTAGAAGAGAAACATCCTCTACCCTCTTAACATCAGGAGAATGCAAATCTGCGGTAAAGGATTGATCTCTATAAACAGTAAGGCCTTCTTTAAGAGAAAGCTGGAACCAATCTCTGCAAGTTATTCTATTGCCTGTCCAATTATGAAAATATTCATGAGCTATAACACTTTCTATTCTCTCTAGTTCACTATCAGTGGCTATTTCTGAATCTGCTAAGACTAGTTTAGAGTTAAATATATTCAAACTTTTATTTTCCATAGCTCCCATATTAAAGTGCCGAACTGCAACAATATTATATTCATCTAAGTCGTATTCAAGATTATTCTTTTCTTCATCCCATTTCATAGCTCTTTTTAAAGAATTAACAGCATGATGCGTATATTTCTCATCACCTTCTTCGACATGAACTCGCAAGAGGATAGAACGTCCAGAAGATGTTTTAAAATCTGCTTTAACCTCTCTGAGATCTCCAGCAACAAGGGCAAATAAATATGAAGGCTTGGGGTAGGGATCCTCCCAAATTACTTCTTTTCGCTCACCACAACTATCTAATAAGCGAGATGATATTTGGTTGCCATTTGAGAGCAATATTGGATAATTGGAACAATTTGCCTTGATACAAACTTTAAAACGACTTAAAACATCTGGCCTGTCTGGATGAAAGGTTATATGTCTAAATCCTTCTGCTTCACATTGCGTAACGAGAATATTGCCACTGGAATATAAGCCTTGGAGGGAGGTATTCTCAAATGGTTTAATCTTACAAGTAGTTTTTAATTGAAATGGTTCTTGCAAAGTATCTTTAAAGATAAGCTCCGTCGAACTAAATTCATATTCACTATCTTTCAGAGATCTACCATTAATAGAAATGGATTGCAAATCAAGATCTACGCCTTTTAATTCTAAATTTCTTGAGGTTTTGTCAATTGGAATAACTTGCATTAAACTATTAACAAAAACTTCTTCCCCCTTTATATCAAAATCCAATTCAATCGATGGGATTAGGAATGGATAAGGCTTATAATCTGAGAGTCTAACAAAGTCTTTGTTTAGCATTTTATATTCGCAAGGATTGGGAAATTCAATAATCTAAATCAGTAGCATATCAAGACATTTTGCCGTATACTTACCAATTCCCTGAGCTGAACATTTTATTTTTTCGATTGAGTGTTAAGTTGCTTCTTAATCTCTTCTGCTCTCTTATTAATATCATCTGGAAGTAATTTAGGACAAAGATCTGATGCTCTAAGAAATGTCTGAGATTCTACCCATTTCCCAAGCTCTTCATCAGAAAACTTCTTCCTTCGCACAGGTATCCTCCCTCCATGCAGATCTCTTATTGCTACAAATGCTGGCCTCATTGAAATAACCGCAGCCTTTGATAGTTCCATTTTGAAATCAAGAGCGCCACAAAAGGTCTGGGAGGCCATGCCAAGATAAACCATTAGTTCCTTTTCAGTAGCAGGAGCGACCTTGATAGAACTAGAACTTTGAGAAATTAGCGAAGGTCTTGCAACAGCCATGGGAGCAAGTAGAAGTAAAGCAGGAAAGACTGATTTGAATCGCAGAAATGAAAATCTCAAGGGAAGCAACAAGAAGTCTTATCCATGTTGCCCTAATCCTCAACAATCAACAATTAAATCCTGAAGATAAAACTTAAGTAGTGACTCTACCTATTCCCTAATTGAGGGGAAAGGTCCTTCTACCCTAACCTCATGGTGATGCTCCACAATCTTAAGATTCTCTTGATGCCATGAATGGATTGATCTTGATCTGTAACGATCTTGATCAATTAAGCGTGTGTTTTCTATCACGTCCCATCCTTGATAATTAGATTCAAAGATAAATTCATGTTCATCGACTTGCCTAACACTTGAAATACTAGATTTTTCATCCAGAAATGATCTATTCCTATGTAATTTATGTCCTGAGAGCACTGCTTCCATAACTCCCTCCTTTTCAAAAATCGGCTTCCGTTTAAAGAAATCACCCTCATTCTCTGGCCACCAGCTGAAACGATACCTTGCTTCTCCAAAAGGAGCCTCAGCGAACTTCTCTATTTTGATAAACATATCCAAATTACAAACCTCATCTTGATCCAGTAGGTAATGTCTTCTTGATCTCCACAGACCTAAGTTTCTAGAGAACCATCTTCGAGAATTACTATCTAGGTTTATTCGCCAGTCTCCAACATCCTCATCTACAAGGTTTTTAGAAGATTTATCCTGAATTTTGCTCATGGTCATCTTATGTCTTGAATAAGTGACGAACTTTTCTACAACTTATTAGCTCTTCTGCGAATTCTCCAAAAAACCCATAATGTATTCAACAAGTTCAAATGAGATTGGACGCTGTGGATGGGGTTAAAACCAACAAGCGTCAACAGCTAAAACTGTTGCTAGTTGCATCTCGAAACCACCTTTCAAGAGGTGACATATTTTCAGTGGTTAAATTCCTTGAGAAAGAAGATTGTGGTTTTGATGTAACTTTAGAAGTATCCGACCCAACTGAACAGCCTGAATTACTTGAATTACACCGTCTAATCGCCACTCCTGCCTTAATAAAGCTTTTCCCATCTCCTAAACAAATATTTGCTGGTAGCAATATTTTCAAACAACTTCAAACCTGGATTCCTAGATGGCAACAAGCTGGCATGGTTAGTGGACTTGGATTAAGCCTTAGGCCAACAGATCTAGATGGAAGCAGGACCAAAAAAGAACTTCAACTTGAAGATGAATTACTTGTTTTAAGGCAAGAGAATGCAACTCTAATAGAAAAAATAAACTCACAGGAAAAATTGCTAAGAATGGTAGCCCATGAATTGAGAACACCTTTAACTGCAGCAGCTTTAGCAGTACAAAGTCAACAGTTAGGACAAATTAATTTGGAACACTTTCAAGAATTAATAAAAAGAAGATTAGGTGAAATAGAACTCCTCTCTAAAGACCTATTAGAAGTAGGGATAACTAAATGGGAAGCTCTTTTTAATCCCAAAAGACTTGCTCTAGGAACTATTGCCGCTGAATGCATTCTCGAACTCGAAAAGTCCTGGTTAAAAAGAGGAATTGGAATAAATACTGATATACCCGCTGATTTACCTGATGTATTTGCAGATCAAAGAAGAATGAGACAGGTCCTCCTAAATCTTCTAGAAAATGCACTCAAATTTACTGAGTCTGGGGGGAAAATTTCAATGACAATGTTACATAAAACTGACCAATGGGTAGAAGTAAGCATTTGTGACAATGGACCAGGGATCCCGAAACAGGAGCAAGAACGTATTTTTTTAGATCGAGTAAGACTTCCTCAAACTTCAGAAAGCACCTCGGGATTTGGAGTAGGGCTATCAGTTTGTCGAAAAATAGTAGAGGTTCATCGAGGAAAGATATGGGTGGTATCTGAGCCAGATGAAGGCGCTTGCTTCTTTTTCAAGGTACCTGTATGGCAAGGCCAAGAAGAAGAGAAGTCATATGACTCCTTGACGGAGGGTGCTGCTGGCCCGTAGCTTTCGAATGTGATCTTTTGTACTTCATCTTGATCACGGCCTCGCCCCCATCGTCTAGAGGCCTAGGACACCTCCCTTTCACGGAGGCGACAGGGGTTCGAATCCCCTTGGGGGTATTAATTATTAGATATTGGACCTTCTAAAATTATTTCGAGCAAAAAGCTTTACAAAATCAACAAGTTTATTCCGAGAATATAAATATAAAAATCAACTTACAGTTTGAGGATTTATTTTACAAGATCTCATAAAAGCTTCTTTCTCTACTGCCACAAGATTAGCAATTAAATCATTTTCCAATCTTTTTTCTATGAGCGATACAGGCATTCCAACACAACCTTGAACTATAAGTTCATAGAAGAGACAATTCCCTTTTCCTGGATAGCCATTACGAATCTTCCAAGAACCCTCGAAACGTCTAAAATCTCCTTTTATGAGTTTAAAATTCAACTGGCCTAATTCCTTATTCTCAGTTAGTTCTAATTGAACTTGAGCAGAGAATCTCAAGCCAATCAATTGCTGAGAACCTATTTGCTTTAACACTACAGTATTATCTTTACGACTAACAAGAGTACTACTTTCTAGATTAGGAATGAATGTGTCCAATCTATCGTAATCTGTAAGTACGGACCACAGGAATTGAGGCTCCACAGAAGTAATTAATTGAGCTGCCAGTCGCCTTGCTCCATTTGGTAATCGTTCCATTGTTTGTTCAATAGGCTGATTACTCCGCGAAAGGCGTTCACATAAATCGATTTTTGGAGAAGACAAAGGAAAAATTGTGCCTTGGGGAAATTCGAACCAGAGAATGAACTGATCCTTAGAAGCTATGAACAATACATAAAGATTTGCAAGAACAGCCTCTAAAAAGCCAATCAATATAGATGTGCCAATCTTTAAACGTAACCTCACCAGAAAGGTTTTTGCTCTAATTCTTACCAGGCATTGGTATTCTCGCTGTCGGTTTTGTATTTTTGATGGCTTACTCGGAAGCAAGAGTCTTAGCAGGTGGACTTGCCCATATACCAATTCTTGTTGGTGTTTTCTGGTTTATCCAAAGCGTATTACTGCGCAGGCTTGACCCTAAAAAGCAAGGCAACACAGCCTCTGACCCAACACAGAGAAAAACCCCAGCAGCCGAAAAGACTGCTGACAGTTCGTCTCCTAAGGCAAAACCAAAAACCAAAAAGCCTGCGCATGCAGATGTGCCTGTAAATACCTACAAGCCAAAACAGCCATTTGTTGGTTCGGTTATTGAAAATTACAGCCTCCTAAAAGAAGGAGGTATTGGTCGTGTAAATCACATCACATTCGACCTTTCGAAAGGAAACCCTCAACTGAAATATGTAGAGGGCCAAAGTATTGGGATTATTCCTGATGGGCTAGATGCAAAGGGTAAACCTCACAAGATAAGGCTTTACTCCATTGCAAGTACTAGGCATGGAGATAACTTTGCAGGCAATACCGTTTCTCTATGCGTCCGACAGCTTCAGTATGAACAAGATGGAGAAACAGTTAACGGTGTTTGTTCAACTTTTTTGTGTGATATCAAGCCAGGTGAAAAAATAAAAATAACTGGGCCAGTTGGGAAAGAAATGCTTTTGCCAGAGGACGAAGAAAGCAATGTAGTTATGCTTGCCACTGGAACAGGAATAGCCCCCATGAGAGCATATATGAGAAAAATGTTTGAACCAAAAGAAAGAGAAAAGAATGGCTGGAACTATCGAGGTAAAGCATGGCTATTTATGGGTGCACCAAAAACAGAAAACCTTCTTTATGACTCAGATTTCGAACATTATCAAAAAGAGTTCCCTGACAACCTCAGATATACAAAAGCTATTAGTAGAGAACAAAAAAATGCTAAGGGAGGAAGAATGTATATCCAAGATAGAGTCCTAGAACATGCAAAAGAATTGTTTGAGTTAATCGAAAATCCAAAAACACACATATACCTGTGTGGTTTAAAAGGAATGGAACCAGGCATTGATGAAGCATTGACCTCTGCTGCTTCCTCAAAGGGATTGAATTGGTCTGAATTACGATCTCAACTAAGAAAGGCTGGCCGCTGGCATGTAGAGACTTATTAGAGGCAAAAACTTCATACACAAAAAAAGAAGGCTCTCATTTATTGATGGATCTATTCTCTATAGGGAATAGATCCATCAACTTTTTGGGGATCCGAGGACAAACAGTGGCGCTATCCACTCAAACACTTTGAATCTGTCGAAGATATAAGCATCCATCGGCAGAGGTAATGACCCAATGAATACGCCGATCACAAACCCACTAAGAATTGGGTTGAGGCAAGAGAAAGTAATTCCACCACAATGTCTAGTTATTTTTGGTGCAAGTGGTGACCTAACTCATCGCAAGCTAGTTCCTGCGCTATTCGAGCTTTTCAAACAAAGAAGATTGCCTCGTGAATTTGCCGTATTGGGCTGTGCACGTCGTCCATGGTCTGACGAAGAATTTCGTCAGAAGATGTCAATATCACTACAAAAGCAAATAAAAGACGAAAAGGATTCATGGGACGAATTTTCAAAATATCTTTTTTATGAATCAATTGACCTAAATCAATCCTCTCAGATCGAAAAGCTCAGAACCAGATTGGAGAACATAGATAAATTGCAAGCAACTCATAGCAATAGAACTTTTTACTTATCTGTTGCACCTGAATTCTATGGGAATGCATGCAGAGCTTTATCATCTTCTGGCCTTCTAAATGATCCAAAGCGGAGTAGAGTTGTAATTGAGAAGCCATTTGGTAGAGACTATACAAGTGCTCAATCACTTAATAGATTAGTTCAAAGTTGTGGCCAAGAAAATCAAATATTTCGAATAGATCACTACTTAGGGAAAGAGACTGTTCAAAATATTCTGGTTCTCAGATTTGCAAATACAATCTTTGAACCAATTTGGAATCGCAATTACATCTCAAATGTTCAAATCACCGCAGCTGAAACTGTTGGCATTGAAGAACGTTCTGGGTACTACGAAAGTTCAGGAGCAATAAGAGATATGGTCCAAAACCATTTAACACAGATGTTGGCAATTACAGCTATGGAACCTCCTGGGCATTTTGATCCAGAATCCATTCGTAATGAAAAAGCAAAAGTACTAAAAGCTACAACACTTGCCGATGAACTTGAACCTTGGAGGTGTTGTGTTCGTGGTCAATATGGTAAAGGTGGCACAAACTCATCTCCTCTAGTTAGTTACAAAGAAGAAGTAGGTGTTGATCCCAACAGCACAACAGAAACATATGTAGCAATGAAACTATTCATTAACAATTGGAGATGGCAAGGCGTACCTTTTTACGTTAGGACCGGTAAACGCTTAGCAAAAAGAAGAAGTGAAATCGTTCTTACATTTAGAGAAGCACCAGTGCATCTTTTTGAGACCACAGGAGGGCGTCCCACCTCGAACCAATTAATATTAAGGATTCAACCAGATGAAGGTGCTGAATTTCGCTTCGAAGTGAAATCTCCTGGTTCTGGCATGAGTAGTAGGCCCGTAGATATGGAATTTTCCTATGACCAATCTTTTGGCGAACCTTCTGATGAGGGCTACGTTCGCCTCCTGGCCGACGCTATGCTTGGAGACCCAACTCTGTTTACCAGAAGCGATGAAGTAGAGGCAGCTTGGCGGCTGTATACACCATTACTAGAAATAATTGCAGATACACCCTGGCAACTCCCAATTCATCCTTATGAATCAAGGACATGGGGACCAGCAGCGGCGGATGACCTCCTCGCAAGAGATAATTTGCTATGGCGTCGTCCTTAATACTGACTAGCAAACAGATTCTTATGTTGATTAACTAACTAATTATCCATGTCACCTCAACTTACGCTCCAAACGCCCCTTCGACTGCCACCCGTTGAAGTTAAATCCTATTTAGAGCAACTCTGGGAAAATGATCATAGTGATAGTCCTGGCGCAAACACTTTCTGTTTATTAATTTGGCAACCCGCATGGGTAGAACAACAACTTGCTAGAACGGCTCGACTTTCAGGTCCAATAATTGGCACACAAAGAGAAGAGCTAATCCAAGCAATAAGAAAAGTTATTCTAGAAGAAGATCTTCCCCATTGTACTTCTGCTTTAGACCCAAAAATTTGCAATATTCTTGAGAAATATCAAGGATCAGAAAATGCACAAGACCTTCGTGGCCAACATGTTGATTCTGCTATAAGTGCTCTTCAACCTAGAAGGTTAATAACTTTAGCTCCCACCTTAGGAAATGATCATGATTTAGAAACTCTTGTAGCAGCATATTGTCCTCTACCAGAAGAAGGGGGAGAAGGAGAATCTGCTTGTGGAGATGTAGTTGTTTTAAAAGGTGATGTAAATTCACTCAATAAGAATCTAAATATTCTGGAACCATTATTACCTTCAGAATTGCCGTCATGGCTTTGGTGGGATGGGAGCCTTGATGAGGCCACAGATTTGCTAAATCAACTTTCCACAACAAAAATGCGTCTGATTGTAGATAGTGCTCTTGGAGATCCTAGTAATTGTTTGAATCTTCTCAATGCAAAAATAAATTCCGGACAAGCAGTTAATGATCTGAATTGGTTAAGGCTACGTACCTGGAGAGAAACTTTAGCAATGGTTTTCGATCCACCTAATCGTAGGAATGCGCTCAACAATGTTGTGCAACTAGATATTGATATTGAAGGTGAACATCCTGTACAAGGTTTATTACTTGCTTCATGGATCGCTGATCGACTTGGATGGATTCTTAAAGATCGCCAACTTCATGAAGGGAAAATCATTAAAGCAATATTTGAACGAGCCACAGGTGGAAACTTACATTTGAACTTAATGCCATTGCCTCTTGGTAATCCAAGTATTCATCCTGGACAAATTGTTGGATTAAGACTTATATGTGATCCTGAAGGTTCACCTAATGAATCCCTTTGTGTAATTCTTGGAGCTCAAACAGGAGAATGCATGAGACTAGAAGCTGGCGGGATGGCCAGAATGGAACTTTTAGAAGAAGTTGTTCCTAACCAATCAACTTCAACAGAAATGGATGTAGCACGACTGCTATCAAGCAGTCGTGGTAGAACGAGCCCTCTACTAGAAGCAGCCGCACCAATAGCTTCAAAACTTCTAGCCTGTTAAAAAAACATAAAAATATTCTTTCTACAATATTCACTAACCTATGGCTTGTATTATTGCTGCACCAACAAGCGGAAGTGGCAAAACTTTATTAAGTCTCTCTATTGTTTCTTGGGCAATTAGCAAAGGATTAACTATTCAAACTTTTAAATCAGGTCCTGACTATTTAGACTCTCAACATCTTTCAGAAACTTCAAGACAATCATGTAGAAACCTAGATCTTGTTTTATGTGGTAAAGAATGGGTAAAACACAGTTTCTATAATTTAAGTAAACACTCTGAACTATCTCTGGTAGAGGGAGTTATGGGTTTGTTCGATGGAATCGGGCCTTCTCAAAAAGGAAGTACTGCTGAACTGGCAAAATTCCTCAAACTTCCAATCATTCTTGTTGTAGATGCTTCCAGACAAGCTGGTTCCATAGCTGCACTAGTAAAAGGATTTAAAGATTACGATCACCAACTTCAATTTGCAGGAATAGTACTAAATAGAGTAAATACGAATCGACATGAATTATTACTAAGAGATGCTCTAAAAGATATAGGAATTAAAGTACTTGGATGTTTACCAAATGACCCTCTTCTAAGCCTTCCAAGTAAACATTTAGGCCTGTCACCTCCTCACGAAGTTTCTGACTTAGGAAATCGAATAGAGAAATGGAATAGGATTGCACTATCAAACCTTGATCTACAATCAATCGAAAAACTTCTTAGAGTCTCCAGAATAACTGAGAACCCTGTAGATACGTACAGCAGAGACAACATCTCTTTAGAACATGAACCTTTACCTATTGCAATTGCCCAAGATGAAGCTTTCCACTTCAGATATCCAGAGACCAAAGATTTTTTGCAGCAAATGGGAATGCCATTAATTGAATGGAGCCCACTAAATAATGAACCAATACCCAAAAAAGCAAAAGGCCTAATAATTCCAGGCGGATTTCCTGAAAATCATGCTGCTTCTCTAAGTCGTTCAAAAGGAAGTATTAACTCTCTAAGAGATTTCTATGGCAAGCATCCAATCTATGCGGAATGTGGAGGGATGCTCTTGTTAGGAAGAAAAATAATAGATGTAAATGAAGATGGTCACAAGATGGCAGGAATACTTCCTTTCAATGCCAAAAAAGGGAACTTAAAAATTGGTTATAGAACATTATGTTGCACCCACAATTCTTTAATTACAACAAAAGAATACCAATTAATTGGTCATGAATTTCATTACTGGGATTTAGATATAGGAACCAAAAAGGATCATCAGATAAATTACCACAAAAAAGATTACTTAAAAGCCAAATTTACTTCTTGCTGGGATATTAAAGGCTGGGGTCTCGAAGAAAAAAAAGAAGGTTGGAGCAATAAACTTCTACATGCCAGCTGGATTCACTTACATTGGCCTAGCTCTACACTAATTGCAAAAAAATGGATTTCCGCTGTAAAGTCAAACCGCAATAATTAAGGAATTTACATTTTCAGTCAGTATAATTTATTAAAGATCACAATAGTCTATAGAAAGATTAAGTCTTGATTTGATTAATCCAAATTTCTCTTTTTGCAGAATCTTCTTTATCCGAAGAAAACCAAACAGCCTTCTTTGCTCTACTTACAGCAACATAAGACAGCTGTTTCCGGAAAACGGGATCATCAGGCCAAAAAATATCTGGAGCAATAAAGACCTCGCCAAATGTACTACCCTGACTACGGTGTATAGTCAAAACGGATGCAGGGCCAAGCGAAGCAAAAGAATCTCTAATCAAAAAAAACTGACGCCATAAAGATCTTCCATCTTTTTTCCCAGATTCTTTTGCAAATATGCTTAATCGCCTGAGCGTTTCATCAAGTATTTTTCTAGACTTAGTCCCTACTAATGGAAGCATCCGCAAACAGAATTCCATTTCTCCAGAAGAAGCAGAGATTTTCAAAGTATCAATGGTTGGGATATTCAATCCATCTATTCCGACAAGACCTAAGTCAGCAAGATCACAATTTTCAGGAGATACATCCCTAACAATTAATTCTCTATTTGAACCAAGTAGCATATCTGGCTCTTCCTTATCTTCTGACTCACCAACAGAAGCAGCACTCATAACAGCATTACGACTAATTAAAACCTCACCAGGCAAGACAGGTAATTGATCAGCCATTTCTCCATGTATTGCTCGTCTGGCATGAGGGACCAAACCCTCAAGAGTTCTATTTGTGTAGCAAAGTATCCTGACGTTATTAGGATTTTCTTCATCAGCTGCTGTTTTAAGTGCTTTCTGAGCTTTCGCCAGCCAAAGTTTTTTTCTTATACACCCAACAACACCAAGCTTCTCTTCAACAATGAAATTACAAGGGGGGAGACTGCAGGGTAAAGATCCATCTCGCAAACAACTTGCGAGTTTCAGCACGGGTCCCTGATGACGAACCACCTCATGAAGTAGCACGACTTGTGATCTCTTCATGGAGAAGACAGGACTCCTAGCCTCTCCAACAGGAGGCAATTGAGCGGGGTCTCCAACAAAAACAAGTCTTGTTCCATAAGTGTTTGCACATTGCAAAACTATTTCCAAAAGATTGCAATCAATCATCGAAGCTTCATCAATCAAAACAAGTCCTAGGTTTTCAAGAGAACTAGATGTCTGTTCAGTTTGTTCGCAAAGCTCTTGAGAGCCCTTCCTTTTAAGCTTTAAACGTAACAACCTATGAATTGTGGAGGGATACCAAGGTGCTTTCAGGTCCTCAATCAATAGAGCTTGGCGAACAACATCAACCGCCTTATGAGTTGGAGCTGCAACTGTCCAACATATGCCTATTCTCTCAACCAAGTGAAGAAATCGAATAGAAAGAAATGTCTTTCCTGTTCCTGCAAAACCCTTTAGAACAAATGGCTTTAGATCATTCTTTTGTTCCAACCAATCATTAAATTCCTCAAAGGCATTCTTCTGATCAACCGTGAATTCTTCATTAAAAGAAGCTATGGATAGTTTATTCACCCCAAATTCAAACCAAAATGCTGAGCAATCTGCAAAGGTGATCCCAAGTAGACAATGCCTGGTATTGCCACTGCCGGGCCAATAAGACTCCCTACAAAAACTTCTAATCGACTATGTCCAAGAGTTTCTTTTAACTCAAACTTTTCTGGGGAATTTAAAGACTCCCAAATTTCATCTGGCAACTGATTCACTCTTGCAGCAGTTGCTCCAGCAGCCCTTCTAATTCCACTTGCGTCATACATAACAACAAAAGCCAATGTGGACGCAATAGCAAATGAAGGATGATTGAAACCCATTTGCAAACCTACTCCTGAAGCAGTACCTGTAACAAAAGCTGAGTGACTGGAAGGCATGCCTCCTGTTTCTAAAAGAACCGCAGGTCTCCATCTACGATATTGAATCAACTCAACAATCAATTTTGATAATTGCGCTATTCCGCAGGCCAATAAGCCCCAAGAAAAAACCCCGTTATCTAAAAATTCAAGCATTGGAGGCAAAGAGGAATTGATCAAATTTATCTATCGCGACTTGTAATGTAATCAGCCAACGCGAGTAATGGGGAAGCATTCTTAATCCAAGGCGTTAAAACTTCTTTGGATTCTTTAACCAGTTCATGAGCTTTTTTACGAGATTCCTCAAGACCTAATAATTTTGGATATGTAGTCTTATCTGCAATTAAATCTTTACCTGCTGTTTTACCCAATACATCACTACTAGCAGTCACATCCAAGATGTCATCAATAATCTGAAAAGCAAGTCCTATACCATTTGCATAAATTCTCAAAGCATCTAATAACTTTTCATTAGCTCCCCCTATCAAGGCACCACATGTCACACAGGCCTTTAGAAGAGCTCCAGTCTTATGAAGATGAATGAATTCAAGTGTTTTCAGGTCAACTTGTTTGGCCTCACATTCCAAATCCTCTACTTGTCCACCTACTAAACCAGGAGCACCAGCAGCTAAAGAAAGTTCACCAACTACCTTTAACAATCTCTCAGGAGCGACACCTTCACTTCTTAGAGAAACCATTTCAAAAGCTCTAGTTAACAAGGCATCTCCAGAAAGAATTGCCATTGCATCGCCATAGATCTTGTGATTAGTTGGACGCCCTCTACGTAGGTCATCATTATCCATAGCAGGCAAATCATCATGAATTAAAGACATCGTATGAATCATTTCCAATGCAACCGCTGTTGGTAAAGCCTGCTCTGAGTCACCACCAGCCAACTCGCAGGATGCGAGGCAAAGCATTGGACGGATTCGCTTGCCTCCAGCCAGAAGTGAATATCTCATTGCTTCCCTTAGTAGTTCAGGCCTTTCAGGGCCTAAAGAATCCTCCAAAGCAACTTCAACGCGCTTTCTAGTCATTTCGAGATAAGCAGCGAAATCAAAAGAAGAGCTCTCTATATCCTTCATAAAAACTATTCGTTTCCAATATTCTCTCAGGATCTAGTTACTCATGGAAGCAAGTCATCGAGGGTATAAGACAAACCGCAATGCTCCTGCCACAAAGAAACAGTATTCACCAATAGCATCGTCACCGTCATTGGGCCGACTCCTCCAGGGACAGGAGTCAAAGCGCTCGCTAATGGATCGACCTCTTCGAAAAGAACATCTCCACATAATTTCGGTTTGTTTCCTGATTCTTTTTCACCTGTGGACAAGATCCTATGAATGCCCACATCAACAACTACCGCTCCAGGTTTTATATGGTTAGAGCCAATAATTCCAGGTCGACCAGCAGCAACTACTAATAAATCTGCTTCCCCTGTTAAAGAAGTTAATTCTTTAGTACGAGAATGAGCAATCGAGACTGTCGCATTCTGTGCTTGAAGCATTAAAGCCATAGGCTGACCAACAAGAATGCTTCTACCTACAACAACCGCTCTCTTCCCTTCGATAGGAATCTCATAACGACTTAATAAAGCCATTACACCTGCAGGAGTACAAGAACGAGGACCTCTTTCACTTTTTAGTAATCTGCCTAGATTTAACGTATGCAACCCATCTGCATCTTTATTAGGATCAATTGCAGCTAATATCTCTTGTTCATTCAACTCTTTAGGCAAGGGAAGTTGAACAAGGATTCCATCCACCAAATCATCCCTATTCAATTCTTGAATTCTTGCAATTACCTCAGAGGAATTAGCATTTTCAGAGAAATGACTTAAGAAACTATTAACTCCGACTCTTGCACAGGCTCTTTCCTTATTTGAAACGTATACACCGCTGGCTGGATCATTCCCTACGCGAATTACAGCAAGACCAGGGGGGCGAGAAGCCTTCTCAGTACCTAAAGCTATATCTGAAAGTAGCCTATCCTCTAACTCAATAGCTAATTTCTTCCCATTAAGTTTTAAAGCCATGCCTATGTTTAAATCTTTTACCAGCATGCCTGCAAAAAGGAACTACTGTTAGCTTTAACCATTAGCGGTTTTGATAAGCATTCATAATTTCAAACGTCTCTGGCGCATTTGGATGCGCAACGAATCACCAAGGAGACCCGTCCTAAAGTGGACCAAGGCGCAAAACTTAGGTCTTCTTTTTGTTTGCTGTGCTGTAGCCTTTTTTTCAAGCTGGCATTTGCTTGGAGAGCCAGATTTAAGTCCCGGAATCATTGCCCCCTTTGATTCAATAGCACCTAAAGATGCATTGGTACAGGACAAGCAAGCAATAAAGATCAGACGGACAGATCTAATCTCGAGAACTTTTGTCCAGGTAATTGACGAAAAAGAGTCAATTTTACTTAAGCAAAACCTAGATAGCAAACTTCAAGAGCTAGAGCTAGTAGCTAATAGTAATGATGCGAGTCGAATTGGTCCTATAAATCTATTACCTAATGAACAGGTGTGGCTTACAAAACAATCTGAATCAGAAATAAAAAAGTGGCAAAACAACATAAGAAATGCAGCTGAAAGAATGCTCTCACAAGGGATAATTAACACCTTGGCTATTAATCAAATACAAGATGCTTCGTCTTCTCAATTAGCCCATCTTTATAAAAAAAACAATCCTGAGAGGACTATAGGAAGCAAATTGCTAACCAACATTTTTCATGGAA
Source organism: Prochlorococcus sp. AG-409-J19 (assembly GCA_003215635.1). Lineage (GTDB taxonomy): Bacteria > Cyanobacteriota > Cyanobacteriia > PCC-6307 > Cyanobiaceae > AG-409-J19. The sequence goes on along the minus strand of QCKC01000013.1, from coordinate 14,301 downwards.
ATAGTAATTTAAGAACTGACCCAGACCTAAGCCAGCGATTAATCGATGAATTAATAACAAAACAAGCAGTTCCCACAATCAAAGTAAAAAAAGGGGATTTAATTACTAGGCAAGGAGAGGCAATAAGTCCGCAAGCATTTGATGTATTAGATCATTTTGGAATGGTAAGCAGAAGTCCAAGACCAATAGCCTGGCTATCAGAATCAATAAAGATTCTGGCAAGTTGTGCAGTTTTACTCCTTATAATGCGTAGAGAACGACCATGTCTTCAAGCCAGGCATGGTCTACTAGCAATTGGATTATTATTGATAACCCAAGCAAGTAAAGCGTGGATAGGAATATCTATTGCCCCTCTAGCAATTATTGTCCCTCCTACTCTTTTGATATCACAAGGCTTTGGCACTAGTTCTGCCTTGGCATGGATGGCTATAGCAAGCTTCATTTGGCCTATTCCCTTCAATGGAATCAATGAAGGACGAATGATGATTGCCTGTATTGCAGCAGCTGTCGCAGCAATACAAGGAGCCCGAATAAGAAGCAGATCAGATTTGCTTCAAATGGCTATTTTCTTGCCTTTCTTAGCTCTAATAGTTGAGTGGATATTGCTTAGAGGTAATACGAATAATCAGTTAAATCTATTTAGTAATGGTATTACACCTAAAGCTAATGACCTTGTTTCTGAAGCACTAATAACAGCTGCGATGTTAATGATTACTATCCTTTTAATACCACTCCTAGAAAGTACTTTTGGATTAATTACCAGAGCACGACTTCTTGAACTGGCCGACCAAGAACGTCCACTATTAAGACGTCTTTCAAAAGAAGCACCAGGAACTTTTGAACATACATTAATGATTTGCAGCCTAGCTGAAGAAGGAGCGAGAGCTATCGGAGCAGATGTTGATTTAATTCGGACTGGAGCCCTTTATCATGATGTCGGCAAACTCCATGCACCAGAATGGTTTATAGAGAATCAAACTATTGGGAAGAAGAATCCACATGAACAACTAAATGATCCTTTAGCAAGTGTAAATATACTCCAGGCACATGTTGATGAAGGTCTAAAACTTGCCAGAAAATACCGCTTACCAAGACCAGTGGCTGATTTCATACCTGAACATCAGGGGACATTAAAGATGGGTTATTTTTTCCACAAAGCAAGGGAATTGAATCCATCCATACCTGAAAAACTTTTCAGGTATCTTGGACCAGTTCCAAGATCAAGAGAGACTGCAATTCTAATGCTCGCAGATGGATGCGAAGCAGCTCTTAGAGCTTTAGATCCCGACACTGACAACCATGATGCTCAATCAATAGTTCGAAAGATTGTTGAATCTAGACAAATTGACGGGCAGCTAAAAGAAAGCAGCCTATCTCGCTCCGAAGTAGAATTAGTTATAAGAGCCTTTGTAAGGGTCTGGAGAAGGATGAGACATCAGAGAATTCCCTATCCTGTTAACATAAGAAAGAATTTCTCATCATAGAAAAAGAACATTTAAACCCTAATTATCAGGGCCTAAATTTTTAAACTTTCTAGCAATATATTTGATATCACAAATCACAGTTTACCCAATCTACGATGTTGGGGCATACACCAATAAACAAGTGCAAACAAGTTAATGAAGGCTAATGCCAAAGATAAACCACTTAATGAATGTGGGTCATTAACCAGAATAAGCCTAACTATCCCATAAGGCAAAGAAGCTGAAAGAGACAATGCCAAGGCAACTATTGAAAGAATCACTGCCCATTGTCGCTCTGCCAGTAAACCCAAAGAAGCAATAATTCCTATAATTGCCGCTGGCCAAGCCAAACTAAAAGCAAGACTTATGTTGGCTACTTGCAAAGGAGGTCCAGCAAAAGCAAAAAAACCTATAACCGGAATTGCTATCAAGTTAGACACTAAGCCAAGCCAAGCCATTGTCCAGTAACCACGCAAAGGCATTTCAAACAACTTTGACCAATCTCTATGTTAAAAACACTACCTTAAATATAAAGATGATAATAAACAAAAATATGCATAACGAAAAACTACCTTATATAATCAACTCTCCTCCTTGAGAAGTTGCATTGAGACACTATTAACTTTTTCTGAAAAAGACTGATTACGATCAGTACGGGTATTTACCTTTATTGTTCCATAGACTCTAGGAGCTCCAAGTTCATGAACAACTTGATGACAAGCTTTGACGCAATCAAACACTTCATCCCATTCTCCTTCTATAGCAGTCCCATTAGGACCTAACTGATATTTAAGGCCTGCCTTCTTAATAACTTTTTGACACGCAGCAACAAACGGAGAAAGAGAAACTCCAACTCCTAATGGAACAATACACAGATCAATACTTACAATCATGACATCATTTTAAAGAAGGAAAAACAAAAACTTTAGTCTAATTCTTGATAACTTTTAAGAGGGATAACGAACTGTCCTCCAATCTCCACTATCCGTCAGGACCTCAACGCTTATCTCTCTATCACTCAAAGGACTATTTAGGCCTTGTCCTTGACACCAGTCTTTAGCAGCACACATTGCAGCCTCAATAGTTTCATAAGGAGCATCTAAAACACGATGTGGACTCCCATAGAGATCTACAAGCCTATACTCACCTCGCATCAGCATGACGATGTACGATTTCTCAATCGTCCCTACTTTTGCACGCAAAGTAGCTTGGATGCGAAAAATTTGAAATTCTTGAAATTAAATTTTTTAAAGGGTTGGCCGATTCTCAGAGCCAACAACATCCTTTTGTGGATGCAAAGAAAGATTTGCTTGCCCAGAAACAAGTCGATTCAGCGCATTTACAAAAGCTTGAGCAGCAGCCACAACCACATCTGTATCTGCTGAATGGCCTGAATAGAATTTCCCCTCTCGACGCAACCGGATTGTGACCTCACCCATTGCATCGATTCCTTCAGTAACTGACTTAACAGAAAATTCGATCAATTCATTAGGCTCACCCGCTAAATCATTAAGAGCTCGACAAACTGCATCTACAGGCCCTGTTCCTACAGCAGCAGTTGTTTCCTCAGGCCCATCTCGATCGGACAGAGTAACGGTGGCGGTGGGTCTTAGACTGCTACCACAACTAACTTGAACCAGTTTCAATTGGAAACGAGCTTCAGGCTGCTGAACTTGCTCACTAACAATTGCCTCAAGATCTCTATCTGTAATATCTCTCTTCCTATCTGCCAAATCCTTAAATCGAGCAAAAGCTTCATTTAAATCTTCTCTACTTAAATCATATCCAAGCTCCTCCAAACGAGCCCTAACAGCACTTCTGCCACTTAGTTTTCCTAAAGAAATTCTATTATCACTCAATCCAACAGTTTGAGCATCGACGATCTCATATGTAAGGCGATTCTTCAAAACTCCATCTTGATGAATACCAGATTCATGTGCGAATGCATTTGCACCAACTATCGCCTTATTTGGCTGAACAACCATTCCAGTAAGGTTGGAAACAAGCCTAGAAGTCTTCGTTATTTCCTCGGTGCGCACTGCTGTGAGTGGTGTAGGACTATCAGTATCTCTTCCAAAGAAAGGATTAAAGTATCTACGTCTAACATGAAGAGCCATAACTAGCTCCTCAAGTGCAGCATTACCTGCTCTCTCTCCAATTCCATTAATGGTGCACTCTAATTGACGAGCACCATTCTTTACTGCTTCTAAGAAATTTGCTACTGCTAAACCAAGATCATTGTGACCATGAACAGATAAAATAGCTTCACCAATATTTGGAACATTGATATTAATATCTGATATTAATTTACCAAATTCGGAAGGTGTTGTATATCCAACAGTATCTGGGATATTAATTGTCGTTGCACCTGCACTAATAGCAGCTTGAATAACCTCAAAAAGGAATTCTGGATCACTACGTCCTGCATCCTCACAAGAAAACTCAACATCTTCGACTAGTGAACGTGCATATGCAACCATCTCTGGAACAATTGAAAGCACATCTTTCCTGGACTTTCGAAGTTTGTGTTCAAGATGTATGTCACTAGTTGCGATAAAAGTATGAACTCGCCTTCTTGGAGCAGGTGCTACAGCTTCCGCACAAGCACGAATATCTACTTCAGAAGCCCTTGCTAATCCACAAATAATTGGTCCATCAGTTCCACCCACTTGTTCTGCTATTCGCTTTACTGCTGCGAAATCTCCCTGGCTAGCAAAAGGGAATCCGGCTTCAATAACATCAACTCCTAATCTGGCTAATTGTTGAGCTATGGCAAGCTTTTCTTCCAAATTCAAGCTTGCGCCAGGTGACTGTTCTCCATCCCGAAGGGTGGTATCAAAAATCAAAACCCTACCTGGATCTTTGGCCATTAAGCCACCTTAAAAATGAGAGAAACTTTCTAATCAATAAAATTCTAAGGGCAATTCAGTCAAAATTGTTAGGGATTTTATCTACAAAAAACATCCAAGAGATAGAAGAAAGGGTATGTTTCAACATCAAAAGGTTGCAATCTCTACTAAGCAAACAACCCAAAACACATTAAAAGACTAAACGACAGTCTAAATTTAACCCCTCGGCTCTGAGAATTTGACCAAAGGGGAACTGGCCCTGGTTTTACATGCTCACCTTCCTTACGTGAGGTCGGCCAAGCCTGGTTCTTTGGAAGAGGACTGGTTCTTTCAAGCACTGTTGGAATGTTATTTGCCTCTTTTGCAAGTCCTTGAAGATGCCGCAGACGATCCATTTCAAAACCCAAAACTAACTCTAGGACTTTCTCCAACTCTTTTATCTCTACTATCTGCAAAAGATCTAAAGAACCGTTTCCCTAACTGGGTTAAAACACGCTTAGATCTACTCAAACAGGTTCCCAACGACCAAAAAGTTGCAGCATCTGATCTTTCTTCCAAGTTCGAACTCCATCTATCTCAATGGCATTCAATCAAAGGAGATCTAATAGAAAAATTTTCATTACTTGAGAAAAGGAACGTATTAGATATCCTCACATGCGCAGCTTCGCATGGTTACCTACCTCTCCTTAGGGAGAGTCCTACTGCAGTCCGAGGACAATTACTAACCGCTGTAAAAGAACATAAAAGATTAATTGGGAAACTTCCCAAAGGTATTTGGTTGCCAGAATGTGCCTACTACGAAGGACTGGATAAATTCTTACTCGAATCTGGGCTTAGATACGCAGTACTTGATGGCCATGGAATACTAAATGCAACTCCTCGTCCAAGATATGGCGTTTATGCCCCTATTTGCAGTAAAAATGGAATCGCTTTTTTCGCTAGAGATAGTGACTCAACACTTCCTGTTTGGTCCGCCAAAGATGGATACCCTGGAGCATCTTTCTATAGAGAATTTCATAGAGACCTTGGTTGGGATTTAGATGAAAAAGAACTCAACAAAATTAATATTAAGAACCCACGTCCTTTAGGGATCAAACTTCATCGTATAACTGGTAAAAAAACACCTCTAGACCAAAAGGAAATTTACGAACCTGAATCAGCAAAATCATTAACAAAAGAACATGCAAAAGATTATTTGGAACAACGCCTAAGACAATTAAAAAAACTAACTCTTGTAATGAATAAAGAACCTTTATTAGTTGCTCCATTTGATGCCGAATTATTCGGACACTGGTGGTTTGAAGGCCCTTCTTTTCTAGCTGAACTATTTAAACAATCCCAAAAAGAAAACCTTACCTTAACAACTCTGAAAGATGTGCTGCTACGAAAACCAAATCTTCAGCTATGTGAACCTTCACCCTCTAGCTGGGGAAGCGGTGGATTTCATGACTACTGGATCAATGAATGTAATTCATGGTTGATTCCCGAATGGAGTAGAGCATCAAGAGCAATGGAAGAAATACTTAGAACTAAATCTTTCAAAGACTCTAAGGATATTATTAATCAAGCAGCAAGAGAGCTTCTATTATCACAATCATCAGACTGGAGTTTTATTCTAAGAGCAGGCACAACGACTGAACTTGCAAAAAATAGAATAAAACTGCATCTAAAGCGTTATTGGCTATTAATAGATTCTCTTAAGAACAAAAAATTGTTAAGAAAAGAAGATTTTGAGGCAATTAAAGAAGAAGATTCTATTTTTCCTTTTATTGAAACAAAAGACTGGTTTCACTTTAAGGATTGATATGAAGACATACCCAAAACCATGCCAAATCTTATATCCCAAGGTGAAGTCCAAAAAAGTCTAATCATAACCAATAACAAATTTGGTAACGGGAGTGTATTGGCTAAGAATCCAGCCCAATCTTCTCGTGGAAGTTTGAAAAAAGTGTCAAAGAATCGACGTAGACGCTCCTCATCAAAACTCATTAATCTTCGCAAACCAAATTGATAAAGGCGATGGCGTTGAACAAGCTCAGGAGTCCACAAAACATTCCATGCATCTTGAGCAAGTGTTGAGGAGTCAAGTGGCGGATCAGCAGCTAAGCCTCGTGCTAACTGTTTTGCCAAAGTAGGCGCTCTTCTCAAGAGCGCACCAACCATATAACCAGAGGCTGGGTGAACCATGCTGGCTGCTCCTCCAAAAGCAAGTAAAGGTTGCTTCCGATCAGGCAAAGGCAGGTTCATAGGGAATAAACAATGCTCTTCATGAATTATTTCCGTAACTGAAACTCCACGATGTAAAAGCCGAGAATGAAGCCTTTCCTTTAACTTATTCAATGAAAAAGGCGGAGAGCAAGCAAGAGAAGTCTCCTCAACAAAAAATATCCCATCACCAAAGTCCATTGCATATAAGAAAGATGGGGGCTCTTTTCTTTCCTTATCAGTCAAATGATCTGGCCTGAAATCCATCAAGACAAACTGTTCTTTACCAACAGGAGGAGAACTAAAACGTCCAACAATTCCATATGCTGCTTGCTCCGCAACAGGACCACGATTAGGACGTTTAACAAAACGGCTTCTATGCCCGCTTGCGTCTATAACAACCCTCCCCCTAAAAGTGTTCCCTGAGGTACAAATAACTTTGGTTTGATTGCCTAAAAATTCGATATTTTCTGCTGTTTCAACACACCACTCCAAATCACCACATCGTTTCAATAAAGATCTCTGCAATGCAACTGGGTCAAATAGACCATAATCAAAATTGTGTTGAGTTGGAGAATTACCTTGCTCACCAATACCATTACCAAAATGACTAATGGTTTTTTGCCAACGATGCCCCAATAATGATTCCATTCCAAGTGATTCAAGCTCCTCAGCCCAAATTCCATAGGTATTCGGCCAAGGGCGATCTGGAGTGTGCGATGCAAGTGCAGTAACTTTTATGCCTTGCTCAATTAACTCAGCAACTATGCAAAGAGCAGCAGGACCTGCTCCGAGTACCAAGACATCCGCGCAATTGGTCAATTTGAATTAGCAGATACATCGTCAATTCCAGATATTTCACTGGAATCTGGACTATCAACTACTTGAGTCTGATCATCAGCTTCTGGAGGTACTAAAACGACTTCAGATAAACGATCTCCACTATCTAACTTTTGCAAACGAACTCCTGTTGCAGCTCTTGATTGCTGAGGGATCTTATCAGCACTTGTTCTTACTATTACGCCCTTTTCGCTGACGAATAATAGCTCTTCACCAAAACCGAGAACTCTCAGACCAACCAACTGATCAGAATCTGTTCTGAACTTCATTGCTCTCAAACCCATGCCAGCACGTTTTTGAAGACGAAACTGTGTAACCGGAACCCGCTTCCCTAGTCCGCTTGCAGAAGCAACTAAAACCCAGGGTCCATCAGAAGCATCTATTCCAACCTCTTCAACATCTTCTTCAACACTTTGCGCAACTCGATCGGCAAGTTCAACAGGTAAAACATCCATACTGACCAATGAATCACCTGACCTTAAGTTCATAGACCTCACACCTCTAGCAGTCCGACCAAGCGGCCTAAGTTCATCATCATTTAATCGAAAATGAATAGTCATACCTTTCCTGGAGGCAATCAAAACACTATCTCCAGATACTGCAAGTCTTACCCAATTAAGAGCATCCCCATCTTCCAATCCAATAGCAATAAGTCCATTAGCTCGGATTTTGCTGAAAGCAAATAAAGATGTTCGCTTAATAAATCCTCCTTGAGTCAACATCAAAAGATGTGTCTCCTCATTAAAGTCAGATACTGCTAATAAAGATGTAATCGCCTCTTCTCTTGGGATAGGAAGAAGTTGAACGATTGGGGTGCCTTTCGCAGAACGACTACATTGAGGGACTCTATATGCTGGAAGAGAATAAACTACTCCCCTATCACTAAATAAAAGCAATGAATCATGATCATTACAACTAATAAAAAGCTTAACTGCTTCCTCTCCCTGACTACGTGTACCAGCCTTTCCTCTAGTGCCACGACTGGTTGCTTCAAACTCACTTACTGGCATTCTTTTCAAGTAGCCTGTTTCTGTTAACAAAACAACAGAACGCTCATTTGCTATCAGATCAATATCTTCTAAGCCTCCTCCAAGATCGAGAATCTCTGTTCTTCTAGGTGTATAATATTTTTCTCTTAATTTTGCAAGCTCATCTTGAATAAGAGCAAACACACGCTCTTTTTTACTAAGTATATCTTTAAGATCAGCAATTTTCACTAGCAATTCTTCATGCTCAAGTCTAATTTTATCTGCCTCTAAAGCGGTCAGCCGTCTTAATTGCATTTGCAGAATTGCATCAGCTTGAATATCAGTTAACCCATGATTGTCTTGTAATTGTTTCTTTGCTTCTAAAGTGTCTGATGCAGCTCGGATCAAAGCAATTATCTGATCTAGCTGGTCTAAAGCGACTAACAAACCTAAAAGGATATGGTCACGATCTTCCGCTTTTTTAAGAAAGAATCTAGTGCGTCTTTCAATTGTCTCAAATCTGAATTCTAAGAATACTTGCAACATTCTTCTAAGAGTTAATAAGATTGGTTCACTATTAACAAGAGCAAGCATGTGGGCACTAAAGTTACTCTGAAGAGGGGTAAGCTTGAAAAGGTTGTTAAGCACTACCTGAGGGTAAGCATCCCTTCTAAGTTCAACAACAACTCTCATTCCATCCCGATCACTCTCATCACGAATATCTGAAATACCTTCCAACTTTTTATCATTCACCATTTCAGCAATTCTTTCAATCAAAGCTGCTTTATTGGTTTGATAAGGCAGCTGGGTAATGATAACTGCATCTTTATCAGGTCTACCTGCAGACTCAATAGTTTCTATATTCGCCACGCCACGCATAGTCACTGAACCCCTTCCAGATAAATAAGTTTCACTTATTCCTCCGCGACCCAGTATTTGGCCCCCAGTAGGAAAATCAGGGCCAGGGATAATTTTAATCAACTCTTGATCAGTAATCTCAGGATTAGAAATTAGTGCTTGCAAACCATCAATTAATTCCCCCAAATTATGAGGAGGAATATTCGTTGCCATTCCAACCGCTATACCAGAGGAACCATTGAGTAGTAATTGAGGGATTCTCGCAGGAAGTACTGTTGGTTCCTGTTGTGAACCATCAAAATTATCTGAAAAATCAACAGTTTCAGCTTCAATATCTTCAAGAAGACTGTCAGTTGTTAGAGCCTGAAGCCGTGACTCCGTATAACGCATTGCAGCAGGTGGATCATTATCAATCGATCCAAAATTTCCATGCCCATCAATCAAAGGCATTTGCATTGAAAAGTCCTGCGCCATTCGCACTAAAGCGTCATATACAGCCGTATCTCCATGAGGGTGATATTTGCCAAGCACCTCTCCCACTACACGAGCACACTTTCGATAAGGTCTATCACTAGTTAAACCCAATTCATACATCGCATAAAGAATGCGTCTATGTACTGGCTTTAGCCCATCACGAGCATCAGGCAACGCACGCCCAACTATCACGCTCATCGCATACTCAAGATATGAGCGCGACATCTCATTGCGTAAGTCAGTCTGGATGATCCGATCGTCAGACTCACCAGGACCACCACTAAAGGGGCCCGAAGGATCAGCCATATATGAGCTGGGTACCGACCATTAGATTATCTCGGGAAATGAATAGTTGAGCGTGAATTTCGATCTGATTGGTCTATGTGGGGTTAATACATTGCTAATCCCCCTTCAGAGTTTCCTTATAAAATCAAACTAGAAGTTATATCAAGACCGATGATTGCGGCTGAGGAATCCCAGCCCAATCAAATAGATGGAGCTTCATTTGAAGCCAAATCATCCTCACAGCTTTCTTTTGGAGCAAATGCCATGGAGCCTGAATCAAACTCGGAACCTTTGAGAGAAACAACCCCATCAGAAGTTGATGTTTCATCAGGGAATCCTGACGAAATTTCATATCAAATCAAAACCGACTCTGATGCAAATCAACTAATAGATGAAGAAGGAGGGGAATGGGACCTACTTCTTAGCAAAATTGGTCAATGGTGGGAAAGAAACAATCTTTCCTCTCAATGGGAGCAATTATCCAAACCAATTTTTTTCTTAATTGGTTTTGCTGTAATTGCAGTAGCAGCACAAATCTACGGAAAAGTTTTAGGCTCCATCTCAAGAGTCCCTATTGCGCCTAGGCTTTTTGAGCTTGTGGGCATCATTTGGTTTGTTCGATTTTCTACTAAAAACCTCATACGAAATGAGGATAGAAAAAAGCTCGTCGAAGGCCTAAAAGACAGGGTTCAAAGATTCCTCTAGCAAGCTTTAGGTACCTCTAAATGATTTTGTTCTCAAACCATTGAGAACAATGACCTCACTACTTGTTAATTTGACCGAACTTCATTGTGGCTTCTGTGAGTATTCATATCGGACGCTCCAAGGTCGTTCGCAGGGCTTATGGCATTGACGAAATAGCTCTTGTCCCAGGCGGTCGAACCATAGACCCTGAGATCACAGATACAACTTGGAATATTGGCGGCTTCGAGAGAGAGATACCAATCATTGCAAGCGCAATGGATGGAGTTGTTGATGTTGATATGGCTGTATCACTCTCAAATCTTGGTGCTCTTGGAGTACTAAACCTCGAAGGCATTCAAACAAGATATCAAGACACCCAGTCTGTTCTCAATCGCATTTCCAGCGTAGACAAGAATTCATTCGTGCCACTGATGCAAGAAATCTATAAAGAACCTATTCAAGAAGAATTAATACGTTCTCGAATTAAGGAAATAAAAAATAAAGGAGGAATTGCTGCAGTAAGTGGAACTCCAGCTGCTGCTATCAGGTTCAGCAATATTCTTGAGGAGTGTGGAACAGATCTGTTTTTTGTTCAGGCCACAGTTGTTTCAACAGAACATATAGGCCCTGAAGGAAGGGAAAGTTTGGATCTCAGAAAACTTTGTAGTGATATTGACATCCCTGTCATCGTTGGAAATTGTGTTACTTATGAAGTGAGTCTTGAGCTTATGCAAGCTGGTGCTTCCGGAATAATGGTAGGCATAGGCCCCGGAGCAGCCTGCACCTCAAGAGGAGTTCTAGGAGTAGGAGTGCCTCAAGCCACTGCGGTCGCAGATTGCTCAGCAGCCCGTGATGACTACCAAAAAGAGACTGGGAAATATGTACCGATAATTGCTGATGGAGGAATAGTTACTGGAGGGGATATTTGCAAATGCATTGCCTGTGGAGCTGATGCCGTGATGATCGGATCTCCCATTGCTCGCGCTAATGAAGCCCCTGGCAAAGGATTTCATTGGGGGATGGCAACACCAAGTCCTGTACTCCCTAGAGGAACAAGAATAAATGTGGGACAAACAGGCAGTCTTGAAAGGATTCTTAGGGGACCAGCACTTCTTGACGACGGAACTCATAACCTTCTCGGTGCTTTGAAGACTTCTATGGGGACTCTTGGTGCCCGATCAATCAAAGAAATGCAACAAGTTGAAGTAGTCGTTGCTCCTTCCTTGTTAACAGAAGGAAAGATCTACCAAAAAGCTCAACAACTCGGAATGGGTAAGTGATCTCATCTCTATTCCTAATTCAACAAGAATCAAGACAAACAAAAAGAGAACAAGCGTTAGTATCTACTTGTGAGGGCCTTGGCCCACACACTCCTCACACACACCTGCCCGACGCGTTCGGGCTTTTTGTATTTTCCTTTACTAGACCGTCACATTTTTCACAGTTAAACCCCTAGAAGTCCCTATTAAGCAAAAACGGTTGCTAGGTTTCTGCGAAATAGATACATCAAGGAATGTCAAGCGCAGCTGCTGTAACGGATTCGTCATTTGAACAAGATGTCCTGCAAAGTGACGTTCCAGTACTAGTTGACTTCTGGGCTCCATGGTGTGGGCCTTGCAGAATGGTTGCACCAATTGTCGAGGAGATCTCAAAAGAATTTGAAGGAAAGATCAAAGTCTTCAAACTCAACACTGATGAGAATCCAAATGTTGCTAGCCAATATGGAATCCGCAGTATCCCGACCCTAATGGTCTTCAAAGGCGGTCAAAAAGTTGACACAGTTGTCGGGGCTGTACCAAAAGCAACTCTTTCTGGAACCATTTCCAAACACCTCTAAGGCTGGGGGGGGGAATTTCCGGATATCCTCAAATTGCAGTTTCTCCATACAATCCTCGGAGAATGCTGATGAAGGGACCTATCCAGAAAATTCAGTGAACTCTCGCCTCGGCTTGATCGACTATGGGATGGGGAATCTTCATTCCGTAGAACTTTCTTTTAAAAGGTTGAAGCGTGAAATAAAAATTGTTCAAGAACCTACAGGCTTAAAAGGTTGCGACGCTCTTGTGCTGCCAGGAGTAGGAGCTTTTGACCCAGCCATGAAAAATCTGGGAGAAACAGGATTGGTACCGTTTCTGAAGCAATGGGTAAAAGATAAAAAACCTTTACTTGGAATTTGTTTAGGACTTCAGTTGTTATTCGAATCAAGTGATGAAGGAAATGCAGAAGGATTAGGACTTCTAAAAGGTCATGTCTATAGGCTTCCTTCTGATCAAGGAGAAAGGGTTCCCCACATGGGCTGGGCCCCATTAATTGCCCACAAAGAATCCCCTTTGATAGAGAAACGAAACAAAAATAGTTGGATGTATTTCGTTCATTCATTTGCAGTCAAGCCAACCAACCAAGAAGATCTAGCTGCGTCCGTAAAATTCGGGGAACACATGGTTGCCGCAATAGTGTGGAAGGATCAGATAGGTGCTTGTCAATTTCATCCTGAAAAATCCTCAAGATCTGGTCAAAAGATGCTTGAAAAATGGCTTAAATGGATAGAAATAGATTCACTTAAAATCCAGTGAAAGGTGGATTGAGGCTTTTAGGAGGAAGAAAACTTCGCTCTCCTATAGGGCAAGCGACTAGGCCCACCACTTCGAGGGTTAGGGAAGCTGTAATGAACATCCTTTCCGAAAAATTAAAGAATTCTTGTTGGCTCGACCTTTTTAGCGGCAGCGGAGCATTGAGCTGTGAAGCCCTTCAGAAGGGGGCAAAAAGAGTTTTAGCGGTTGATAACAGTTTCGAAGCTTACAAAGCCTGCCAGGCCAACCTAGAGGTCGTTGAGAAGAGCCTTGGCTATTCAGTTGACATAAAAGTAATTAAGCATGAAGTTATTAGCTTCCTCAGAGGGGAAACAAGGCAGAAAAATTCGCCCACAACAAATAAATTTCCAAAAAGATTTGATCTTGTTTATTTGGATCCTCCCTACTCTTCAAATCTTTATTTGCCAGTTCTGGAAGCTCTGCTATCGGGAGATTGGGTAGGCAAAAATTCGATAGTTATCTGTGAGCACTCAGCAAAAGAGCCTTTAGATATTCCGGATGATTGGTCTGAGGCCGATCGTCGCATTTACGGAGAAAGCGCTCTACTTTTAGTCAAACCAACATCTAGCTACTTCGTCGATATTGATTCCAAGCATCCACAAAAAGGCCAAGGATTGTGATTGGCACTAATCCCAACACGATTCCACACAAGAGTGGTTCAATCATTTCTTCGCAAATTTCAGAAGAACTAATCACAATTCTTTCATGGCGATGAATTTTTCGTGACAGAACCGTCACCTAATGCTGCAACCTCTCCCTCCCAAGGAGGTGGGCTTATTAGAGCTCTGGTACTTCTTGCCGCATCCGCAAGCATTCTTTTAGTTCTTTGGTTTTTAGGTATTTCACAAATCAATCCATATGTACGTGCAACTCTTCACCTCAAAGGTTCTCAAGAAAGAGGTTTACAACTATTTCGCATGAATTGTGCGGGCTGTCATGGAATAGCTGGGCAGGGGCTGGTAGGTCCAGATCTTCATAGGATTAGCCGCAAAAAGAATGATTCTCAACTAATTAGGCAGGTAGTAAGTGGCAAAACACCGCCAATGCCAAGTTTCGAATTAGAACCTCAAGCAATGGCAGATTT
>QCKC01000012.1 GCA_003215635.1 Prochlorococcus sp. AG-409-J19 | reverse complement strand
TCGGTCACTTTGGTTTAGGATTTTACTCAAGCTTTATGGTTGCAAATAATGTAATAATCAAAACTAAATCTGCAAGACAAAATTCACAAGCAGTTTTATGGGAATGTGATGGATCTCCGAGATTCAAACTTAATGAAATAGAGAAAGAAGAAGAAGGCACTGAAGTTATCCTTCACTTAATGGAAGAAGAGCTTGAATATATAGAAGAAGCCAGAGTAAAAAATCTTGTCAAGAAATATTGTGACTTCCTTCCTGTAAATATAGAACTTGAGAATGAGAAGATAAATAAAAAAGATGCTATGTGGCGTTTATCTCCTTCAGAATTAGAAAACCAAGACTACATTGATTTCTATAAATATCTTTATCCTTTCCAAGGTGATCCACTTTTATGGGTTCATTTAAGAACAGACTATCCATACAACCTTCAAGGTATCCTTTACTTTCCTAAGAATAGTGGAAGAGCAGATTGGGAAAAAGGAGAAATCTCGCTTTATTGTAACCAAGTTTTTGTAAGTGACTCAATTAAAGAAGTAGTTCCTAGATACCTAATGCCATTAAGAGGAGTAATCGATTCACCAGATATTCCCTTAAACGTAAGTCGTAGTGCACTTCAGACCGATAGAAGGGTTAAATCAATAGGAAATTTCATTTCCAAGAAGATTGCCGATAAACTAAAGACACTTAAATCAGAGAACCCTAATTTTTATGGGGAAGCTTGGGAAGCATTATCACCATTTGTAAAAATAGGCGCAATGGAGGATGAAAAGTTTGCTGATCAGGTAGAACCTTTAATATTATTTCAGACATCATTAAGGGACAAAGATAATCAAGATTATTTATTAGCAAATGATAAATCTTACACCACACTAAAGGAATACCTAAACAGAATAACAGTAGAAAAAGATAAAAAGATAATATATACCACAGACGAGATTTCTCAGAAAAATGCACTAGAACTATGGATTCATCAGGGAGCTGAAGTCCTTACTGCTGATAGTGTTATAGATACTCAATTTATACCATGGTTAGAAAGTAAAAATCCAGATATTAGATTTGTAAGAGTAGATTCGGAAATTGAGGAGTCGACTGAGGAAGATCAAAGCGAACTAAACCTACAAGATGTCGAAAATGAATCAGAAATGCTGAACAAATTCATAAAGCAGTCAATTAACAAAGAAAGTGTAACTATAAAAATACAGTCATTAAATGGAGATAATGCACCACCAGCAATTATTCTTCTACCCGAACAAATGCGAAGAATAAGTGATATAGGGGCACTTATGGAGCAACGCTTGCCAGGTTTACCTGAAAATCATATTTTGTTAATAAACAAACAACATCCATTGATTAGAGGCATTATCAAGTTGAAATCCGGTTCAATTTTAACTACCACAGAAGACAAATCACCTGGAGAACAACTCGCCTCCGAACTAGCCTTGCACTTATATGACATGGCCCGACTAGGGATAGGAGGAATGAAAGCAGAGGAAATTTCTGACTTCCAGTCAAGAAATGCATTATTAATGGGCAACCTGGTAGAGAAAGCCCTTTAGAGGCAGGTCATTTGCTAACATTAGAAAACCATAAACCAACCAATTCTCCTAGAGGGGCGCCATGTCAAGGGTTTGTCAACTGACAGGTACACGAGCGAATAATGGTATGTCAGTCAGCCACTCACATATTCGCACTAAGAAACTGCAACAAGCAAACTTACAACACCGCCGATTATGGTGGGCCGAAGGAAAAAAATGGGTGAATTTACGAGTAACGACAAGAGCACTAAAAACTATACAAAAGAAAGGTCTCGGAAACTATGCAAAATCCTTAGGCGTAGACCTTAATAAAATCTAGTAAAATATCTAACTATCTATTAATAATAGAATTAACCCAAATAAAAACAAAGATCCTAAGTATAAATCAATGGATACAGAAAATTAATTCCCGTTTATCATTTAAAAAATTAAACCAATGATTACTCTTAGAAATAAATTAATTCATTATGCATTCACTGTAGTAAAGTAAGGGGGGAAATTAATATCAATAAATAAATGAACAAAAAATCCCACCTTCACTAGAATTAGACAATGGGAACTAAGTACGGAAAAAGCCCATTTATCCTTCTATATCATAGAACCCCATTTGACGAAGAAGTATCGTCATCTGGTGAGCGAAATTGGGTGGATCAAAAAAGTCCTAATGGCATAATTCCAACGCTCAGGAATCTATTTAGGAATCGTCAAAATTGCACCTGGATAGCCTGGAGAGAGGTTATAGATAAAGAAATAGAGCAGGATGAACGTCTTGAGATGACAAATCCTTCCAAGTTCATCTTAAGAAGGATACCCTTAGAGAAGGATGAAATATCTAGCTTTTACCATGTAACATCCAAAGAATCTTTTTGGCCCATTCTTCATACTTTCCCAACGCATTTTAATGTCAACAATGCTGACTGGAGTATATTCGAAGAGGTTAATAGAAGATTCGCAAATGCTGCTTGTAATGAAGCCGCAGAGCGCGCAATTGTTTGGGTTCATGATTATAACTTATGGTTAGCACCATATTTCATTAGAAGTAAAAGACCAGACTTAAAAATTGCTTTTTTCCACCATACTCCATTTCCTGGAAATGACGTATTTGCAATACTCCCTTGGAGAAGACAGATAATTGAGAGCTTATTATCCTGTGATCTTGTTGGATTTCATATCCCCAGATATACAGAAAACTTTGCTCGTGCCGCTAATTGTCTTGTAGGAGCAAAAAAAGGACCTAAAGAATCCGTTAGTAACAATTTCATAGCCGTTGGAAGTGCTCTTACAGAACCATCAGTTACTCCTTGGTTATCACATGCAGGAAGAAAGATACGTTTAGTTTCCTCACCTGTAGGAACCTCTCCTGATGTAATCTCAAAGCTATTAAATACGGATGAAATAAAGAACTTATCTATTGAGATTCAAAAAGGTACTAAGAAGGATAGAAAGTTGATTTTATCTGCTAGTAGAGTTGATTATACAAAAGGGAACGAGGAGTTGTTACTTTCATTTGAAAGGATTCTAGAAAATAATCCATCTCTCCACGGCAAAATAGTACTGATGCTTGCATGTGTAGCTGCTAATAGTGGCATGAAAATTTATGAAGAAACTCAACGCGCAATTGAAGAGATGGCAGGAAGAATTAACGGAAAGTTTAGCACCATTGATTGGGTACCCATCAGGTTTTCAACAAACAGAATTCCTTACGAAGAAATGATTGCATGGTTTTCACAGGCAGATATATGTTGGATAACACCTTTACGAGATGGGTTAAACCTTGTCGCAAAGGAATACGCTGCAGCGAGAAAAAATGAGGGAGGGGTACTAGTTCTTTCAGAGTTCACAGGGGCATCTGTATTATTAAATGGAGCTATTCTTACAAATCCATATTCACATAGACGCATGGATGAAGCTATTTTAGAAGCAATATCAATGACTCCAGATGAACAAAGTAGGAGAATGAATTCAATGACAAGAGCAGTTGAATCATATACTGTAAAAGATTGGGCCGATGAACAAATGAATCTATTAGAACGAGATTCAAATCCAGAATTATAATGAGTAAATATAGGTTATATTTATTAATTAGCACAATATCTATCGCTATCTTTGGTGCGAGAATGGTGAACGGAAGGGATATCAAATTAACAACAATTAATATACTAATGCCAGCACCTTTTGCAGATTCTACATCTAAATCAATAGAAAGATTTAATAATACTCACAAAGGGAATATTAAAATCAAAGTCACAAAAGGGCCCAGAGAAACCGAATCTGTTTCGGATCTCGCCATAAGTAATCTTTTGCTTGGAAATAGTACATATGACATCATTTTGATGGATGTAACCTGGCTTCCAAAATATGCATCAGCTGGATGGTTAATGCCATTAGACTCATGGTTTGTACGCAAAGATCTAAAGGAATTAGCTCCTGGAGCAAGGTTAGGTAATAGATTTAAAAACAAGCTCTACAGATGGCCTCTGGTTGCTGATATGGGTCTACTCTATTGGCGGAAAGATCTAATGAGTTCGCCCCCCAAAACCCCATACGAACTGATTAAGTTGACCGAAAAACTTATCAGCCAAGGTAAAGTTAAATATGGCTACGTATGGCAGGGTAGACAATACGAAGGACTCAGCTGTGTATTCCTAGAACTTATAGAAGGATTTGGTGGCAAATGGCTAAGTAAAACAAATGAAGTCGGGCTAAATAACAAAGAAGCTAAAGAGGTGGCCTCCTGGTTACGAGATTTAATTGAAAGAGGTATAACACCAGCTTCAGTAACAAATTTCTCAGAGCCAGAAGCATTACAAGCATTTAAAAGTGGAGAAGCAGCCTTAATGAGAAATTGGCCATATGCTTATGCTGAACTGCAGAAGGAAGATAGTAACGTCAAAAACAAAATAGGTATTACTACCATGATTTCTAAAAAGGGAGGGGAAACGACTTCAACTTTAGGAAGTTGGGGATTTGTTGTGCTCAAAACCTCGAAACACCCAGATAAAGCAATAAAGGTCATTAAGTTTTTGACCTCTGAAACCTCTCAAAGAGATTTATTTATAAGTTATGGATACACTCCTACTAAAGCAAGTTTATATAAGGACAAGAATCTACTCGAAACCTCTCCAATATTACCGGAATTAGCAAGGGCGCTTGAAGCAACTAAACCAAGGCCAGAGACACCATTCTATGCTCAACTTAGTGATATTTTACAAAGGGAACTTAGCAGTATTCTTACCGGGCAGAATAATGTTGAGGATGCTATGAATAATGCCCATTCGAAAACAGTTAAGATATTACGTTCTAGCGGAGCCTATAGATGAATTATTTACTACTAATACCTGCTACATTACTACTACTTTTAGTATTTGGCTTCCCACTAATACGCTATTTCTGGTTGAGCTTACATGCCTCATCTGTACTTACAGGACTTGAACCAATATATAACAATGGTGCGAATTGGATAAGATTAATAAGTGATGGAAGATTCTGGCAAGATCTATATCAAACATCAAGATTTGCAGTTTTTTCAGTTGGAATAGAAATGATTCTTGCTTTAGTTATTGCTCTTTTACTTAATAATGAATGGAAGAGCAAGCAAATATATAGGTCTATAACACTTCTACCATGGGCACTACCCACCACCATAATGGCTCTCTCTTGGCGGTGGATATTTAACACACCATATGGTCCAATCGATCAGATACTCAATCTAATAGGATTTAACAATCTAAATATACTTTCTAATCCATCTTTAGCGTGGGTTGGAACAGTAATAGCGGACGTATGGAAAACCACACCTTTCATCGCCTTGATTTTATTAGCAGGTCTGCAAACGATACCTGTGGATCTTTATGAGGCTTTTAGACTAGAAGGTGGATCTCCAAAACAATCTTTCCTGTATATAACATTGCCACTATTAAAGCCATATTTATTATTAGGTTTGATTTTTAGACTGGCTCAGGCATTTGGTGTATTCGACTTAATTCAAGTAATGACTGGTGGTGGTCCAGCTAGCAGTACTGAGAGTCTAGCAATCTATTCATATTTAAATGCAATGAGATTCCTTGATTTTGGATATAGTTCAACTATAATGTTAGCTAGTTTTATGATTCTGATATTTGTATGTTTGTCAGCTTATATCGTAACAATCACAATAACAAATAACTTTAGGAGATATAAATTATGAAATTAAATAAGACTCTAATCATCTTTATTTTAATCTGGTCATTATTACCTCTAGGATGGCAATTATATACATCATTCAGTACTCCTGAAGCTCTCACACAACCATTCATATTTTCACCTAACAGATGGACTTTTGAAAACTATCTTCAAATTCTAAATTCAAATCCACCCTTTTGGAAATATCTTTTAAACAGCCTCATAGTAGGTCTTCTTTCCACAGCAATAACTTTGATAATTGCAGTACCAGCGTCTTATTCATTGTCCAAAAGCAATAACAGGTTTTCTAAACTTTCTAAGTTATTTCTAGCTGGAAGTGCAATGTTTCCATATGTAATACTTTTTCTATCTCTACTAGAAGTTGCCAGGAAGTTTAATCTTGGTAACAATCTACTAGCTATATGCATACCATATTCAGCATTATCAATGCCCTTAGCCATTCTACTATTAACTGCTGCATTTAAAGATATACCTAAAGACTTAGAAGAAGCTTCTGTACTTGAAGGATTAACACTATTTCAGAGACTTAGATGGATATTATTACCACTTATTAAACCCTCTATAGCAAGCACGGCAATTTTAGTCTTTTTGTTTAGCTGGAATGAATATCCAATTGCTCTAACCTGGATAAGCAAATCAGAACTATTAACATTACCAGTTGCAATGGCAAGATTAGCAGGATCCTCTGTGTACGAAGTTCCTTATGGTGCATATGCTGCAGCTACAGTAATTGGATCAATACCACTACTAATGATAGTGTTGATTTTCCAAAGGCAAATAGTATCTGGTCTGACTCAGGGAGCTGTTAAAGGATGACCTTAACTCTTGAAAATCTCGGACTGTGTGTTCAACGAAATTGGATTATAAGAAATATAAATATCGAAGTTCAACCTGGAGAATGTCTAGCCTTGCTAGGACCTAGCGGCTGTGGCAAAAGTACCACATTAAGACTAATTGCAGGATTAGATAAACCCTCAGAAGGTTCAATATCACTCTTTAACAAGGATCTTAAAGGTATATCACCAGTTAATAGAAAGATAGGCATGGTCTTTCAAAGCTATGCTCTTTTCCCTCATTTAACCGTAGTTGAGAATCTAGCTCTTGGATTAAAGGTAAGAGGATATTCAATTGCAGAACAGAAAAGACGTATTTCATATGTACTTGAACTATTGCAAATAGCAACATTGAGAAATAGAAAGCCTCAGGAAATTTCAGGTGGCCAACGTCAACGGATTGCCCTTGCAAGAGCTCTACTTAGAGACCCACTGATATATCTGTTGGACGAGCCAATGAGCAATTTAGATGCACAATTGCGGGAAGATCTAAGACCCGAGCTAAGAAAACTAATTATTAGTGGAGACAAACCAGTGATATATGTCACACATGATCAGCAGGAAGCGATGGCAATTTCTAATAGGATTGCTGTGCTTAATAATGGTAATTTAGAGCAAATAGGCACGCCACAAGAACTATACTTAAAGCCTCAAAGTATTTTCGTTGCAAACTTCATAGGTAGACCTCAAATAAATATGTTTGAACCTCTTGATTCAATTAGAATAGCTGTTCGCCCTGAAGATATATATCTCGATCCAGATGGAATTCAATGCAAACTAATATATAAGGAATGGTTAGGACAAAATCAATTACTTTTTTTTGATACTCCCAAAGGCACCATAAGAATGATTGGAGATACAGCTTTGGATATCCCATCGGAACCAAGAATCACTTGGAAAAAACAAAAGGAACATCATTTCTCCACTAAATCCGGAAAAAGAATAAGCTAATTTAAAACCAATTTCTTCCAATAGGAAAAAATAGTGCACTCCCTCTCTCTTACAACATGGTTTATACACATAGCCACTGTTTTGGAATGGATGCTGGCCATTGTGCTAATAGTCCGCTGGGGCAAAGCAGAAGAGAACTCAGGATTTATGTGGCTTGGCATCGCAATGATCCCAAACTTAATTAGCGCAATGGCAGCAATTACCTGGCATATCTTCGATAATTCCGAAGCTTTAAAAGGTCTCGTAGTTCTGCAATCAGGATTAACGGTAATAGGAAATTCTTGTCTCGCAGCAGCTGCATGGAATTTGATCAGAATTAAAAACCAAAGGGAAAGCGCATGAATCTTCTCAATGAGCTGGTTCAAAACACTCTTGAATTGCTTGCCTCAATAGATCCAAGCCCATTTTTTGTAATGTCACTTATCCCATACCTGGCTTTTTTATTCTGGGCTCAGAAATCCTGCTCTATTCCCAAAGAGGCTCTCTGGGGGTTCAAATTAACCCTCTTATTTGTACTGATGACAATTATTTTTGCCATCCTGGCAAAGCTTCTGTATGGAGCAGAATTAACCGATGTTGACCCTCTACATGGCTTTGCTGAGGCGTTTTTGACCCTTAGTGATGCCTTTGTTGTCCTGGGATTTATACGAGGCCATAATGTAAAAGTAGTAAACAACTCTTAAGAGGATTCACATTCTTGTAGTCAATGATGGTTTATAAAGGAAAATAGATTGTCGCTTCCATGGCCTTATGTTCACATCACTACTGGCTGCCACTGCTCCAGCAACATTCCATTGGTCCCCAAAGGTTGCTCTGGTCATGATTGCTTGCAATGTTCTTGCTTACGCAATAGCAAAAGCCAATATCGCTCAACCCAATGAAGGATTTGAAATCCCCAACTCCAAATTCTTCGGAGGAATGAGTCATGCTTCAGTCGTTGCCGCAAACTGCCTCGGTCATGTACTAGGTATAGGTTCAATAGTTGGCTTAGCTTCAAGAGGACTTCTCTAAAGCTTTTTCAAGGGGAATCCAAAGGCTCAAGAAACAGAATCGAGCAAATACAGCTAGAGCTGTATTTGCTCGATAAGCAAAGGTGCTTTTTAGTATATGTACCCTTATAGAACAACTAAAACCTGACTTATGAAAAGGTATCTAGTTAGTTCTTTAACTTTTCAATTTGTTTATCTTTTTCAACAGATTCTGATAGAGCCCAATTAAAATAATCCATAATTCTTTCTTTAATTTGTATAGAGGTTAATCCTAGAGATTCCTTACTCTGATCTGGACTTGCATGGTCAATTAATTTATCAGGAATACCAATCCTTAAGGTTGAGATGTGTATTTCCTGATCAGTTAGTGACTCAACTACAGCTGATCCGAAACCGCCTGGCAGAGCACCCTCTTCCATTGTCACGAGCTTGTTAAGACGTCTTGCAAATGGATGAATTAATGCTTGATCTAAAGGACGTAAAAATCTTGCATTAATAACAGTAGAAGTAATACCTGATTCTTTTAAAAGTTCTGCGGTAGCAATTGCTGTTGGAACCATGGATCCGTAAGCAACAATCAGCAAATCTTCTCCTTCAGACAAAATCTCTCCTCTTCCAATTTTCAAAGGTTTCCAACCCTCTTCCATAAGTGGAACTCCTTCTCCAGATCCACGAGGGATCCTTAATGCAATGGGACCATCATGTTGCAAAGAAGTGACAAGCATCCTTTGAAGTTCCGATTCATCCTTAGGAGCCATAACCGTGAAATTCGGAACAGCTCGTAAATAACTGATGTCATATTGGCCCTGATGAGTTGGACCATCCGCCCCAACAATTCCTGCCCTATCAAGAACAAAAGTAACTGGAAGCTTTTGTATGCCAACGTCATGGATTAATTGGTCATATGCCCTTTGAAGAAATGTGCTGTAAATAGCAACAACGGGTTTTAAACCTTCACATGCCATGCCAGCAGCAAGTGTCACTGCATGTTGTTCCGCGATACCAACATCTATATATTGTTTGGGATTAGCTTTCTGAAGAAGATCAAGTCCCGTACCAGTGGCCATTGCTGCTGTAATGCCAAAAACCTTAGGATCCTGCTCGCAAAGTTTTACTAATGTTTGCCCAAAGACTTTGCTATAACTAGGAGGCTTAGGAGATTTAGATGGCTTTGACTTTCCTGTAGTTAAGTCAAAAGCTGATTGGGCATGATAACCAACCTGGTCAGCTTCAGCATATGGATATCCTTTACCTTTTGTTGTGGCTACATGAACTAAAACAGGGCCTCCAACTCGATGAGCAGTGTTAAATGTTCTAATCATCTCAGCAATATCATGCCCATCAATTGGTCCTATGTATGAGAAACCAAGTTCTTCAAAAACAGCCCCTACTTTTGGAACGGCCAATCGGCGCATACTGCCTTTAAGGGATTTGAGTTCTTCTGGCAACTCTCCTCCCATGAATGGGAGGTTCTTGACACTTTCTTGGACGCTATCCGAAATAAATTGAAGAGGGGGACTATGCCTCATTCGGTTTAAGTAAGTCGACAAAGCTCCAACTGGCGGAGAAATTGACATGTCATTGTCATTTAGAACAACCAATAAAGGAGTATTTGGGAGATGCCCAGCATGATTAATAGCCTCCAAAGCCATGCCGCCAGTTAGGCCACCATCTCCGATAACTGCTACACATTTAAAATCCTCACCTCTAGCGTCTCTTGCAAGAGCCATCCCAAGAGCTGCCGATATTGATGTACTTGCATGTCCTGCACCAAAGTGGTCAAAAGGACTTTCAGATCTTTTTAAATATCCGGAGACTCCATTTTGTTGCCTCAATGAATCAAAATCTCCATACCTCCCTGTAATTAATTTATGGGGATAAGCTTGATGCCCTACATCCCATACCACCCTGTCACGATCGAGATCTAGGGTCTGATAAAGAGCAATTGTCAGCTCAACGACACCTAAGCCCGGGCCAAGGTGTCCTCCACTGGTAGAAACAACCTGCAAATGTCGCTCCCTAATCTGACAGGCGACATCCTCAAGTTGTGCAATACTCAGCCCGTGCAGCTGATTCGGATGGGTTAAATCGCTTAGTCGCATGCCCCCCTAGAACCAATGCTCCTAATCTACGAGATATTGCATACTTATTGGCTGAAATTGTGTATATAACTCATGCATCGTTAAGAGCTTTTTCAAAAGGTTTCGCAAAAGAAAGCTATGAATGACTATTTACAAAAGATTTTGAGAGCTCGTGTTTATGACGTTGCTCACGAAACTCCTTTGGAACTAGCCAAAAATCTCTCCAGAAGGCTAGAAAACCAAATATGGCTAAAAAGAGAAGACCTACAAGATGTCTTCTCTTTCAAGATCCGAGGAGCCTATAACCGCATGGCAACTCTTAGCCATGAAGAACTTAAAAAAGGAGTAATAGCCTCAAGTGCTGGGAATCATGCACAAGGTGTTGCTGTTAGCGCTGCATTTCTGAGATGCAAAGCTGTAATCGTAATGCCATTA
The DNA here is from genome assembly GCA_003215635.1 of Prochlorococcus sp. AG-409-J19. GTDB lineage: Bacteria > Cyanobacteriota > Cyanobacteriia > PCC-6307 > Cyanobiaceae > AG-409-J19. The sequence goes on along the minus strand of QCKC01000012.1, from coordinate 28,348 downwards.
ACTACACCGGAGGTAAAAGTTAAAGCTGTAGAGAACCAAGGTGCAAAAGTACTTTTACACGGTGAAAGCTACGATGAGGCCCATCAAGAAGCACTAAGAAGAAGTGAGTTACATGGACTTACTTTTATTCACCCATTTGATGATCCAGAAGTTATAGCTGGACAAGGAACAATTGGCGTCGAAATACTGAGGCAATCAAGAAAACCTCCCGATACGATCTATGTTGCTGTTGGTGGCGGAGGACTAATCAGTGGAATATCTGCTTACATAAAAAGTTTATGGCCAAACGTTGAGATTGTTGGAGTAGAACCGAATGATTCATCTGCAATGACAAAATCACTTGAGAAAGGAGAAAGAGTAAAGTTACAAAATATAGGACTCTTTGCTGACGGTGTAGCAGTTAAAGAAGTAGGGAGAAATACATTCCCATTGGTACAGAAATATGTGGATAGAATGGTAAATGTTTGTAATGACGAAATCTGTGCAGCAATAAAGGATGTTTTTGAAGATACCCGATCAATACTAGAACCTGCAGGTGCTTTAGCAATTGCAGGATTAAAAGCAGATATTTCATTAAGAGGAACTAAGAACAAAAATCTAGTGGCAGTTGCCTGTGGAGCAAATATGAATTTTGACCGTTTGAGGTTTGTAGCTGAACGAGCGGAACTTGGCGAAGAAAGAGAGGCGATGATTGCCGTCGAAATTCCCGAAGAAGCTGGTAGCTTAAAGAAATTATGTAGCGCACTTGGAGATCGTAGTCTTACCGAATTTAGTTATAGAATGTCAGAAAGTTTGAGTGCACAAATATTTATGGGTATACAAATTACCAATCAAAATGACAGATTGCAATTAATAGCTAAACTAGAATCCGAAAATTTAAAATGTCTTGATTTAAGTGAAGATGAACTCGCCAAAATGCATTTAAGACATATGGTCGGAGGGAGACTACCTCTATCTAAAAAAGGAGCTAACAATTGCTCGATTAAAGAACTGCTATATCGATTCGAATTCCCTGAAAGACCTGGAGCATTAATGAAGTTTGTAACATCATTAAATCCAGATTGGAGCATAAGCATCTTCCATTATAGAAATCATGGTTCAGATGTTGGAAGAATAGTTATAGGAGTTCTCGTCCTAGAAAAAGAAATGAGCGACTGGCATTCTTTTATTAAGAAAATAGGCTACAGATGTTGGGATGAAAGCAAAAATCCAGCTTATGAACTTTTCCTAGGTGCCAAGTCAGCCTGAGCGCGTTATTTTGACTGAAGCTTTATAAGGCCATTAATGGCCAATGATTCCGCCTTCTCTCCTACGAATAATCACAGGGATATTTCCTTAGCTGCTCGAATCGAGGCCATCCTTTATCTAAAAGGAAAACCTCTCACTATCAAAGAATTAACGGATCTCTCCAAAGAATCTCAAACCAACGTCGAGCAAGCTCTAATAGCTCTTGTTGCTTCTTATGCACAAAGGGATACGGCTCTAGATATCCAGGAGAATAAAGGAAGATATTGCCTCCAACTTCGAACCGGCCTGGGGGACTTGGTAAAAGATCTATTACCTGTTGATTTATCTGTGGCCACCCTAAGAACTCTTGCAACAGTAGCTTTAAAAAAAAGGATATTACAATCGGAGTTAATAGAACTTAGAGGATCAGGAGCTTATGAACACATAAAAGAATTAGTTGACCAGAACTTCATTGAACGTAAAAGGCAAAGTGAAGGCAGGTCCTATTGGCTTAGCCTTTCTGAGAAATTTCATAGAACTTTCTCAGTGCTTCCTGATTTAGGTTCCGTGGAACCACCTCAGGCCTCATAAACTAAAAGGAGAAAAAGCTTTATCCATGGAAATCTTTGCATCAGTTCTTCAGGTTCTAGTTCAAACGCTAGAAATTTACTCATTCGTTCTAATTGTTCGAGTATTACTAAGTTGGTTCCCAAACCTGGACTGGGGTAATCCAGTTTTAAGCACTGTCAGTTCAATAACGGATCCCTATTTAAATGCATTCAGAGGAATCATTCCACCTATTGGAGGGCTTGATTTGTCAGCAATTCTAGCCTTTATAGCTCTAAGCTTGATGCAACAACTGCTATCTGCAGCAAGCATATCTTTTCTCTCAAATACAATGAATTACTACAGCTAAATACTTAGATGATCTAATCAAAAAAATCAACGTAAATCTCCCTCACCAGACAATCGGCCTCTAGAAGCCCTGCTAGCTAACTTTTCAAGGTTAGATCTCCCTACATCTTCAAGGGTAAAACCCAGTTCAGATGAAAGCTGAGAAACATACCAAAGAACATCTCCTAACTCAAGCTTGATTGCTTCTTTAGTCTGTTTATCGAAGAGACCATCTTTATCCCTTATTACCTTCTTGACTTTGTCAGCAACTTCCCCAGCTTCACCTGATAGGCCTAGCGTTGGATAGATTGGGTTATTACCAACTTCAGGGTAACGTGCAGTTGTTCGTGCTTTCTGCTGGTATTGGTTTAAGTCCATGGCAAATCAATCAAAAATTCAGGAGGTAAAGCATGTCACAACAAAATGGTATTTCCCCTCATATCTGATGTATCGCTGATGTCACAAATAGATCTAATGAGAAGAACAAAAATCGTTGCAACAATTGGTCCCTCGACTGAAAGCGAGCAACAGATTGAAGAACTAATCAAGGCTGGTGCAACAACATTCCGCCTAAATTTTTCGCATGGGGACCATACCGAGCATGAACGTAGAATTAACACAATCAGGACAGTTTCAAGAAAGCTGGGAATACATATTGGTATTCTCCAGGATTTGCAAGGACCAAAGATCCGCCTTGGTCGTTTTATAGATGGACCTATTTCATTGTCTAAAGGCGATCATTTTGCACTGACATCGAGACAAGTTGATTGCGACCAAAATATTGCAACAGTGACTTATGAAAAATTAGCTCAGGAGGTTGCTGTCGGTAGCAGAATTCTTCTTGATGATGGAAGAGTTGAAATGAAGGTAGTGAAGGTTAATCTAGAAGAAAAAACTCTTAGTTGTTCAGTTGTTGTAGGAGGAGTTTTATCCAACAATAAGGGTGTAAATTTTCCGGATGTGCAACTTTCAGTACGAGCATTAACACAAAAGGATCGGATAGATCTTGAATTTGGTTTAAATCAAGGAGTTGATTGGGTGGCCCTAAGCTTTGTGCGAAACCCTTCTGATATTAAAGAAATTCGTGAACTAATTCTTTCTCATGGTTGCAATACCCCTATCGTTGCAAAGATCGAAAAGTTTGAAGCAATTGATCAAATAGATGCAATTCTTCCTTTATGCGATGGAGTTATGGTTGCCAGGGGAGATCTTGGAGTGGAAATGCCAGCAGAAGAAGTCCCATTGCTTCAAAAGGAACTAATAAAAAAAGCAAATAGCTTAGGCATACCAATAATCACTGCGACTCAAATGCTTGATTCAATGGCATCTAGTCCAAGACCAACTAGAGCAGAAGTAAGTGATGTTGCAAATGCGATTCTTGATGGAACTGATGCTGTAATGCTGTCTAATGAGACAGCCGTGGGAGATTTCCCTGCAGATGCTGTGCAAACTATGGCTACGATTGCAAGAAGAATCGAAAGAGATTATCCACAAAGAGCAATTGAGAATCATCTATCAAGCACTATCCCAAATGCTATAAGTGCTGCCGTTAGCAGCATTGCAAGACAATTAAACGCAGGAGCAATTCTTCCTCTTACAAAAAGTGGAGCGACTGCAAGGAATGTAAGTAAATTCAGACCAGCCACTCCCATCTTGGCTATAACAAGTGAACCAAATGTTGCACGAAGACTACAATTAGTTTGGGGGGTAACTCCATTACTAATTGAAAATCAGAAGAGTACTAATCAGACATTTATTCAAGCGATGGAAATTGCAAAAGATATTGGAATTCTAAAGAGTGGAGACCTAGCGATACAAACAGCAGGGACCTTAAATGGAGTCAGCGGATCTACAGATTTAGTCAAAGTAGGCATAGTAGGTGAGAATATTGATCAATCAGTAAATTTTGAAAATATGCTCTAGACTTATGACAAACAAACTAAAAATAACAGAAACTATCACAATAGCTATTAATACACTTAAGTCCAACAAGTTGCGCAGTGCACTAACAATGCTAGGCATTGTTATTGGCAATGCATCTGTAATCACACTTGTAGGAGTTGGTAGAGGAGCCCAGGATTTAGCCAAAAACCAATTAAGTAATCTTGGGGCTAATGTTTTATTTGTAGTTCCTGGTAATAATGATACAAGAAGAAGAGGGGTCGCTTTTCCAAAAACACTTACACTTGAAGACGCATATACAATTGATAATCAAGTTCCAAGTATTAAGAGAGTAGCCCCACAAATAACAACTAGTCAAGTCATTCAAGCCGGATCCAAAACAACGACATCGTCAATATCAGGTGTAACTCCTGAATTCCTCAAAGTAAGAAGTTTTGAAGTAGCTAATGGAAGATTTTTTACAGATCAAGATTTAAAATCAGCCAGAACCTTTGCAGTTATAGGTTCCGATTTAAATAAGAAATTATTTCCAAATTCAAACGGTCTAAATAAATCAATAAGAATTAAAGATCAATCATTTCAAATCATTGGGATAATGGCACCGAAAGGAGCAGTGTTTGGAAGTAACCAAGACGAAAATGCTTACATTCCACTTACAACAATGGTAAGTCGGATAACAGGAAGAGACGCAACCTATGGGGTAAGTCTTAGTTACATAAGCGTCGAAGCAATAAACGAAAAAAGTACTAGCGCGGCTAAATTCCAAATCACAAATCTACTCAGACAAAGACACCGAATACTTAGAGATGATGATTTTGCAGTGAGATCACAAAAGGATGCTTTAAAAATTGTGAGTTCAATTACGACAGGACTCACATTAATGTTAGCCGCAATAGGAGGCGTTTCTCTTATTGTCGGTGGAATAGGTATTATGAATATAATGTTAGTATCGGTGAGCGAAAGAACGGAGGAAATAGGTTTAAGGAAAGCATTAGGCGCACGAAGTAGTGATGTGCTCACACAATTTCTAATTGAATCATTGATACTTGCCAGTCTAGGGGGTGCAATTGGCACCGCAGTTGGCTTAGGAGCTGTTGCAAGTGTTGCGGCCGTAAGTCCATTACCAGCAAATATCAGTATCAACATAATATTATCTACAGTAAGTATCTCAGGAACTATCGGATTGTTCTTTGGGGTTGTACCAGCAAGACGAGCTGCTAAATTAGATCCTATAGTTGCTTTGAGAAGTCTATAGATAGACATTCAAAAAACATATCATTTATATTTTATAAATTCAGGCAATGATTTCATTAGCAAGATATATACCTAAATCATATTAATAATTTTACAGGACATAAATTAATTGCATTTCAACAATCACTATTATTGAATATTATTTAGGCCAGTGATAGGTGATATAAAGATAAGTGACCTACCACAGATCTTGGCTTGAAGCCTTAAAGTAGTAGAAAGTCCAATCATCAAGATGAATCAGCGCTGGCGAGTAATAGCCCTGTGGCTACTGCCAATAGGTCTTGCAATGCTCCTTACATGGCAGATAGTTGGTGGAACTCAGACCAATTCAACAACCAAAACAACTGCATCCACTGTTGCTCCTAAAAATACAGCTGTAGCAAGAATGAGCTATGGGCGTTTTCTTGACTATATTGAATCTGGCCGAGTCACTGCTGTTGACATATTTGATGGAGGCCGTAATGCAGTTGTTGAAGCAATAGACCCTGACCTAGATAATCGTGTTCAAAGATTAAGAGTTGACCTGCCAGGATTAGCTCCTGAACTAATAAATACTCTTAAGGAAGAGGGGATAAGTTTTGATATACACCCAGCAAAAACTGCCCCTCCCGCTTTAGGGATACTGGGTAATTTATTATTCCCAATATTGTTAATAGGTGGATTAATTCTCCTAGCCAGACGATCCAATCCTATGTCTGGTGGTCCCGGACAAGCCATGCAATTCGGAAAGACAAAAGCAAGATTTGCAATGGAAGCAGAAACTGGTGTCAAATTTGACGACGTTGCAGGAGTATCAGAAGCAAAACAAGATCTCCAAGAAGTTGTAACATTCCTAAAGCAACCTGAGCGATTTACTTCCGTAGGTGCTCAGATTCCTAAAGGTGTACTACTTGTTGGCCCCCCTGGAACAGGCAAAACATTATTAGCCAAAGCAATAGCAGGTGAAGCAGGGGTACCTTTCTTCTCCCTATCTGGTTCAGAGTTTGTTGAAATGTTTGTAGGAGTAGGAGCAAGTAGAGTTCGTGATTTATTCAAAAGGGCAAAAGAGAACAGTCCCTGTTTAATATTTATTGACGAAATTGATGCTGTTGGAAGACAACGAGGTGCTGGAATTGGAGGAGGTAATGACGAAAGAGAGCAAACACTTAACCAATTACTGACTGAAATGGATGGGTTTGAAGGCAATAGTGGAATTATCATTATTGCTGCAACAAATAGACCTGATGTATTAGATTCCGCTCTTATGAGACCAGGAAGGTTTGACAGACAGGTAAGTGTTGACGCTCCTGATATCAAAGGAAGATTATCAATTTTAAAAGTTCATGCACGTAATAAAAAACTTCAAGAAGAACTTTCCCTAGAAAGTATTGCAAGAAGAACGCCTGGCTTCACAGGCGCAGACCTAGCAAATTTACTTAATGAGGCAGCTATTCTTACTGCTCGTAGAAGAAAAGATGCAATATCATTGTCAGAAATTGATGATGCTGTCGACAGAATTATTGCAGGAATGGAGGGACAACCTCTTACCGATGGAAGAAGTAAAAGGTTAATTGCATATCACGAAGTTGGCCATGCACTTATAGGAACACTGGTCAAGGATCACGATCCAGTACAAAAAGTCACCTTGATTCCTAGAGGACAAGCGAAGGGCCTAACTTGGTTCTCACCAGATGATGACCAAACTTTAGTTAGCAGAGCTCAGTTAAAAGCAAGAATAATGGGAGCTCTTGGAGGTAGAGCTGCTGAGGATGTAGTTTTCGGTAAAGGAGAAGTTACTACAGGTGCTGGGGGAGATATTCAACAAGTTGCCTCTATGGCTAGACAAATGGTTACCCGATTTGGAATGAGCGAGTTAGGCCCAGTTTCTCTAGAGGGCGGGAACCAAGAGGTATTTTTAGGCAGAGATCTCATGACAAGAAGTGATATCTCTGATGCTATTGCCAAACAAATAGATGAGCAGATTAGATCTATGGTTAAAGAATGCTATTCAGAAACCTATCAATTAGTGAGTAGAAATAGAGAAGCAATAGATAGGTTAGTAGAGATACTTATTGAAAAAGAGACCATGGATGGTGAAGAGTTTTCGAATATATTATCTGAATTCACTAAAATCCCTGAAAAGGAAAGAACAATATCACTTATCAACAATTAATATGCTATAAACGACTTACTACTTTAATTAATACATATATTCTCAAACAGAATGAACAGGTCTTTTGTCGACAACTTTATCTATTAATCCATACTCTACCGCTTCAACTGGAGACATAAAAAAGTCTCTATCCGTATCTTCCTGTATTCGTACAATAGGCTGACCAGTTCGACTAGCTAATTCTGCATTTAGTTTTTCTTTTAAATATAAGATTTCATCAGCCTGAATTCTTATATCACTAGCTTGACCACGAGCCCCACCTAAAGGCTGATGAATCATAATTCTTGAATGCTTAAGACTACTCCTTTTCCCTTTTGCTCCAGCCGCAAGCAAGAAAGCTCCCATGCTTGCCGCAAGCCCAACACATACAGTTTGTACATCAGGTTTTACATGCTGGATAGTGTCGAATATCCCTAAGCCGTCGTAAACAGAGCCACCAGGTGAATTGATATAAAGAAAGATATCCTTGTCTGGGTCCTCGGCCTCAAGGAAGAGCATTTGAGCAACGATCCTATTTGCTGAATCGCTTGTAACAGCTTCTCCAAGAAAAATTATCCTCTCTCGTAAAAGACGAGAGTAAATATCAAAGGCCCTTTCACCACGGCCTGATTCTTCAATAACTATTGGGATCATTCTTCATAGTCGGTTTCCACGATCTTAACTGGAGCATCAACAGAGTAAGGTCAAAAGAGAGTTTGATCAGGCAAAGCACTTGAATGACCAAAGAACCATTGCTGATAGCAAGAGAACTTTTCACAAGTCTTTTCCCTATGTAATCCCAGCTCTATACAGACGACTAGCTGACGAGCTACTAGTTGAGCTTAATTTGTTAAGCCATCAGAAACACTTCAAACCAGATGGCCTTTTTGCTATCGGGCTTCAGAAAGTGTTCAACACTTTTACAGCTGGATACCGTCCAGAGGAACACATAGCCAAACTCTTTGACTCATTATGTACATGTAATGGATTTGACCCAAACGACCTACGCAAAAAAAGCCAAATCACTATTGAAAGTCTTGCAAATCTGTCCGATACAGATTTGGACAAATTCATCATTCAAATAGAGGGAATTAGAATCAATGCTCTAAACTCCGACTCAAATAAACAAAATAATCAATCAATTTACTCTTCAAGGTTGACCTCGATAGGAATTTTAGAACTAATTATTAAGATTCAAAAAATAGATAACCCCAGCAATGAAAGTATTGTCAAAGAAGCTTCTCCGTTCCTACAAAGACTAGGCTTAAGCAAAGATAAATTTGAGAAAGACATCAAATTATTCAAATCAAATCAAGATAAGATGTTTCAAGCAATGGAGTTAATAGCAGAAGCCAATGCGCAGGAAAAAAGGAAAGTTGAATCAGCTAGTTAGCATAATTTGATTAATCAGTCATCACCATCAAGTTTTATTTCTTCTTCTCTTATCCTTCCAATCAACATAAGATAGATATATAACAGATATACTTACAAAAATTAGCAGGGCTAATGCTGTAAATAACAAGCCATAGTCCTTTGCGTATTTCGCTATAGCCTCGAGGGCGTCAGAATCTAAGAGTTCCATCACCGTTTCTTCCCCATACAACCATTGCTATAGAAAGAGTAAAAACAGCTGCTAGTCCAGCCCAACCAAGAGTAAACAACATTTGAATAGGATTTATGCAATAGTAAGCCTATAGGTTAATCGAGCAAAAAGGTACAGCACACCGCAGAATCTGTCATGACTTCGATTTCCAAAGGGACTAGCCAGCTTTTAGAAAAACAAATTATCGCCAAACGATATCCAGAAGCCAGAGTGATAGTTCTAGACGATGACATAAACACATATGAGCATGTAGTTGAATGCTTAAAAAAAATCATTCCTGGAATGAATGAAGACAAAGCCTGGCAACTAGCCAGAAAAGTAGACAATGATGGTTCTGCAGAGGTATGGAGTGGTCCTTTAGAACAAGCCGAGCTCTACCATCAACAACTTTGGGCAAAAGGGTTAACAATGGCCCCTTTAGAGCAAATCTGAAATGAAAATAGTAATTATCGTCGTAAGATACTAAAGTTAGTAAGAATAAATCAAAACATTATGTTTTAAATATAATCAAATAGCTTGCGGAGTCGATGAAAGCTATTCTCTAGCTATTGTTAACACATCATCAGAATGAATAATACTTGCCCATACCATCAGAGCTTGTCTAACAATTCTCCCTAGACATCTAGCAAATACTCGTACCGGTCACCATGCACTTCGAGAGTTAGCAACTCCAACTTGATCCAAAAGCCTATCCTAAAGGCCGTTGGACCTCTTTTGTAATGTAAGAGCAGTTCGCAGCATCAATAACTAATGTTATATATAATTCTTAGCCAACATTCTATGTAATGAAAATTCTAGTCTCAGTATAATGGGAAGACTTGTAAAAACTCACAGTTCCTATATAGAAGGACTTATAGATTGGCTAGATTCACTATCTAAAGAGAAAGGTATTCAAACGGTTACTCCTGGGGTTATTGGGAGGACTAAAGGTAGAAGCTCAGAGCTGAGGTTGAAAATCTCAACCAGGATCACAGGGGGCTATAAGTTAATAGCAAGAAAGGGGAACACATTTCAGGAAGTATTTATACTGACAAATTTGGATGAGGTGAATTTACAACAAGCTCTAATAAGGAATAGGAAGAAGGGTTCAAAGCGCTAGAGTCTAGGTTTAGCAAGAATTTTTGATTAGGATTAATAAGCTGATAATAAAGTGCTAATGTTGTAATTATTACTAATTTGGACAATTCGAACAATACCTGCTATGAATTGAGAAGACATCAATATGCTGAATGATAAATTTTGTTCTATCACAGATAAATGGACAAGTATGGAACCCACCCTACGGATTACTTTGGTTTATCTTGCTAATTGGAGCATTAATGACAGCAGGCGTTGGCTTGATGGTATTCAACCTCTATGTAGATGATTATTGGGCGGATGAAGAATTCAGAAAAGAACTACGATTTGGAAATCGGAAACTTAAAAGGGTTAAATAAAATAAAAATCTTGTTAATAGCGATATCTACTTATAACCTTAGCAGGTTGATGACTTTCAATCTTGTTATAAAGAATCCATTGTCGTGTTTCCAAATCGTGATCACAGCCTGACTCCAACGAACTCCCAAATTTAAAAAATAGTTCTGAGTGACAGGTTTGATCTGCTTCGAATGCCGATGAATAATGATCGTTACGAATTAGAAAATAAAATCCGATTGAAATTAAGAGAAAGAAAGACAAAACAAGAATTGGCAATCGCATGTAAATAATTCAGAATTGTGTAAGCTCAAATGATCTTAACAAACAAACTAAACATAAAATTATCTTAGAGTAGACGTATAATTTATCTCATAGTCAAACTTCGTATTCAAGGCGAAATTTATCTAAAAGCTTTTGATAATTTGAAAGGGCGGTCTCAGTTTCTTCAGTGAAACCTGTTTCATCATATTGAAGTCTCAAATATCCATAGGCAAGCTTTACTGGCTCAAATGCTTGCTGAAATTCTAATTGAAGCTCTTCTTCATCGATATCGTTTATTTTGGCTACAACAAGTTCAACGTCCTTCTTTATATAACCTATCTTTTTTTCTAGTTCAGGACTTAATTTTCTCCTTCGTTTAGGCATTGACTGTAAGCTAGGATATAATCATGTATATAATATACTAAAAGCAAGGTATCGAGCAAGATGGTTACGAAAAATAGTTAATCAGATTAATTATAATAGGAAGAACATATAAGGAATTCACGAGGTGCTACTTTAGAAGAATAATTGTTACCAGTTCAGAGATCTGAGCAATAAAGTACTAGTTTAATCTAACTTAAAGCTAAACAAGATCAAAAAATGAACGAAGAAAAATTACTAGAATACTTTAATGAAAACATCAAAGAAGTATTTAGATCATCACAAAATGAATCTCTTTTCTTTATAAGAAAGTATCTCAATGACGAAAAAATCACTGCAGCATTAGCTAAATGGCCAAAAAGCCTAAGGTTGTTGATAGTAAAAAGGCATCTCCAATTGAAACAAGGATCTAATATGAAATTATAATAGTTGACATAAGTAAGGATTTTCTTAAGTTTTATGTATAGTAATTATGTTATTTGTTTCGAGATCCTTTCTATACCCACACAGCAAATTATGATGATATAAAATAAGTAAAATATGAATTTATGATGGACATACCAGAACCTGAAGAAAGAAACTGTGTCAAATGCTTAAATTCATTTTCACTTAACCTTTTTGGCCTAGATTCTGATACCTGTAGATACTGTGAAACTGGTATGAAAGGACCAGTTTCAACTACTACTAAAGTTAAAACTGATGATAGAGAACAAAACATGATTAAAACCCTTGATTCCTACAGCAGCCCAGCACAAAAACAGGACGGGGATTTAGGCGATGAAATAACTACCCTTAACGAATCTGCAAATTCGGATGAAGGGAAAGTAGTTTCGAAAAAAGAGGAACATTAACTGAAGATTTAATTCTCGGATGCCTTCAATTTCTTTCTTGCACTTCTCACACTAAGAGCTGATTCGAAAGCTGTAATTATACAAATAGATAATAATCCAATTAGATTCAGATTGTCAAATGATTTCGAAACAGGATCATTAAGGTCTACTTGAGAATTCAAATACAAAAAAATAGACGAGCATCCTAAAGAGGAGATTAGCGTCAGCCAATACGCTTTCCATCTACGTTGATATAAATAACCTGTGCCAAGTCCGGGAATAAGATTAAGAGTAAAGGAGAGCCAAATAGACGATGATGAGACAACTTTTAGTTTAGATAATTTGTAGTCCATGGGTTTAGCTTGGATGTAGGGGTTATTAATTGAACGGAATGCAATTTAGTTAGAAAATCTGAATATGGAGATTGAGATTGGATTTAAATTTTTTTATCTAATAACAATGTCAAATCCCAACTTAGAATTTGTAGATAATATCTGTTTTCTATAAATGCCCTTATTTAATAAAAGTATTAAGGTATATATTGATTCTAAAAAGAGTATAACAGAAACTATGCAAAATAAAATGAAATTAGTAGCAGGAGTATCTTCCTTCATAAAATAATAGAATCGATTTTTTATTATAAAACCCCATTGCCATCATTTTCCAATAGTAATCAAAAGTTATAAACACTCTTAGGAGAGTGAGCCAAAAACTAGTGATGTACAAGATTATAATTACTGAAAGTAGTAAGTGAGAAGAGAGATAAGTCAAATATTGGCTAGTTCAGAAGACAATAGAAAATCAATTAACATTTGAGTAGGGCCTTTCAAAAGGTTACCTTATATATTGTCGGGAATACAATCCAGCCGTATGAGTGACGAACTGCAAAACGCCCAAACCCTCGGCAAATCTCAGGAAAGGAGCGTGCGCAAAGGATTCGAAGGACGGACAGGCAAGAAAGATACTCCAAAACTACCCCTATGGATAGAAATCTTCTTCGTTCAACTTGGGCTACCTGACTCCTGGCTACGGGTTTTTCTTAAGCAAAGAAAAACATTTAAACAAGGCTTTGCCAAGAATAAAAAGCCTCTGCAATACACGGCATTAGTCATTATTGCTCTGTCTTATTGCTACCCCATAGTGAAACAATCTATACATCACAACCACTGTGTCTTGCATTCTCGCAAGTTGGTAAAGAGCAAAATGTCCAGTTCAGAATCAATTTCTGAGTCCGTAGTTGTAGCGATAGCCAATAGATACTGCAATGGAGGAGATATTTAGTACGTTACAGAACACTTTGATAACAAAATATTTATATATATATCTTTATACACTTTTCATTGCTATTTCCATATCAAACCATTCAATACACAGTTTTCTTAAAAAAGAAATGAAGTAAATAAATATTCATAATTAATCATATGACAACTTTTAAGATATTTTCAATTATGTAGTAACTTAGAACGATCAACCACGATATTGTCATCTCATGCATCACTTAAGTATTTTAACTGAGCTTAATTCCTAAATGGACACAATTAATAATCCATACAACATCTACATTGGGACAATCTCTCAATAATTATAAGGAGATTTCTACAATTTAAAATATAAAAACGACTATTTAGCCCAATCATGACAGGAAAGGCCTTATTTACAAGTCAAAGAGGGGGGACAATCTCCATTTTTCAAACTATGACAGGGATCTTATTCCAAGTTAACTTGGAAGATATATATATTTACTGTAAGGATCTCGTTTCTGCGAAAATTCAATTGAAAAAATTAGAGGATTTAAAAAGGAGTTCAAATCAACGAACTCTTAGGGCAATCAAAAAGGAAAGAGAAGCACTTCGAACGTTAGTAGAGAAATCAGCAGCTCCTTATCTTCATCATGAATGTTCTCTAAGATTCATTGGTTAGCAGAAACAACATTGCTATGAGATTTAATTGACGAAAACCTATGAGAATAAAGAAGGAATTATCTACAAGTAAGAGTAAACAGCCATAATAACAATTAGTATTATTGGGTGATTATCCTTATAGACAGCCAGGTCCTATCGATGTATTAATAAAGTATGTAGTCAGGTTCAAATGCCTAACTACAGGCTAAATCAAGACATTCATTACTCAATCACCAGGAGGTTCTATGAATTTCCAGCAATTTTCAGACCTAATACATCAATCTCTCCCAGGAGTTGTAGGCGTAATGCTAGTTGCTCTTACTTTAATCGGACTGAGGGAGATATTTAAAGAAACAATCTCGGCATTCAATCCTAAAACAAAGCTTAATTAGAAAACTTCTAAGAGGGCATTATGAAGAAATCTAAGCCCAAAAACTATTGTACAAACCCAAGAAAAAGGGATGCAATTAAAGCCCTTTTATGTCTTGCATGGCGTACACCAAAAAACAGCAGACCGAAGTGGCTGAGAGAGGATCTAAAAGCCTTTAGACACAATTTACAGACTCCCTAAGTCAACTATATTACCCAATAATTTAAAAGCTCAAATAAGCAGCTTATAAGTTAAACCTAATCTATTTGGATAAAACGAGCACTAATTAGGACTCCAGCAGAGTAAATGAATGATTACCTCCTTCTAGGCAAATAATGATTATCAAAAAGATGCTGAAGATTCCTTATTGGAAATAGTTGGACAGGTCACGCAGGGCTCTATTACTAGGAATGGTCTAGTAGAGGAATGATGTACGCAAATATTTTCTCAAATAAACCATCTAACCAACAACCCACAATCCTCTGATTTAGTCCAGGGGTTGCAACCTAAAATGAAAGAAGAAATATCCGTGTTTAAGTTGCAGAAGATTTAATTCATCCTCAGATCTTGCCTCCGAACTGGACTTGTGGGATCATGATTCATTGACGTATAGGAGCCAATTATTTAACTATCTTCATAGGTATTCACATTTTAAGGTTTGATGAATATGCTCAAGTGAGTTTCCCACTTAAAACACTCAGTAAAAGCATGGACTCCTCTGCGCTTGAAATAATCGATGGAAACGAACCAATCGACACACCTGCTTCTATTGATAGAGCTATCTCTGACGGCATAGACCTCAATGGATCACCACTTCCAAAGGAAATGGTGATCTTTTACCAAGAAGTAATGGAAAAGGAAGCTGCGAGGATATGCCGAGTCAGAGTTGCAATGAGAAAAAAAGTAATCAGCACCGGAGTAAGACATTATGATCGTGAGACTTTAAATCAGAGATTAATAGAAGCTGGTTGGGAAGGTTTAAAGGCAGCAGAAATCGCTTATTACTACAGCTAAGTCTATAAAGTTATTAACAAGGCCTACCGAGTTTGGCTAGTAATTGATTGATAAATTCCAAATCGCTTTTGAGCCCTAATAATATCCACTCAAAAGACCATGGATCTAAACCGTACAACTAAAAATTAGTTCAAATCAATCCCAAAGGTGTCAACATGATCAAAATTGACCAAATTCAAAACTCATCATATTAGAATAGAGTTTGCATAAATTTACGAAATGGCGCTAACTAAAAATGAGAAAAGGGAAATTGTTACAGCACAGTTAAAGCAACTCCGAAAAGACCTAAGAGGGATTCATGCAGGTGTGACAGAAGAACAAACTCTTCCAGAACCAGATCAAATAAAAACAGTAATGACTCAAATGGAAGATTTACTAGAAATATTAGAACCCAAAAAAACACGTAAACCCAAAAAGAGTAAAAACTAGAAGCGGATGATTATCCATAAATTATTCCAAATTATATAAAAATATTAGTTAGATAAATAAAGGCAAAAATAGAATTCAAAGCTAATTTACCAACATCTTGGATCTATTTCGTTCCTTTTATGCCAACTCCAATCAGGATATGAAATAAATGGCAAATTTTGATTCTGGGAATTAACAACTTTAATAATTTGTTCTAGTTCAGCAATGCTAGATATGCCAATCACAGATAAGTCAATGAGTTCGTTCCTTAAGGTGAAGACTAAGGCAGCTTCTAAAGGAGAGATATTATTGTCTAGAAGAAGATCAAAAAACTTTCTATGGTGGTATATAAGCCTGCTGTTATTTAATATGGGCCATTGTTTTGGTTCTGTAAGCAACAAGCCTTGAAGGAAAATACTACGGGCAACGACTTTTTTACCTAATCGTTTCAACTTTGGGATAAGGCCATTTTGTAAATGTCGTTGATCATAAATAGATAAGGGTAATTGAACCTTATCTACCAGAAAACTCGGAAAAAGATCTATTTCCCATTCATCGTATATAGATAAACCTATAAACCTAATTAATTTTTGCTCACGAACTTTAGAAAGCCATTCAAACAAAGGAGTCAAATCAACATCAAATAAAGATGAGGGATTATGAATATAAAGAGTATCTATAGTATTCAAATTAAGTCTTTGGAGTGATTCTATCAACTGATTTTGTAAATAGTCTTGCCTGATTAATGATTTATCTAAGGTAATCTTAGTATCTATATGAAAATGTTCCTGAAGCTCTATTTGGCCAAGTCGATCCTCTGCATTTCCATAAGACATCGCAGTATCAATATGATCAATGCAATTGTCTCTACATATTTGTAGGATTGACAATATTTCTATATCGGAGAGCGGTTGATTAGTATTAGTTACACCATATTTCATTCCAAATTGTGCTGTACCGATAGCAATAGGCATTGATTTACTCATATATTTATTTTATAGCCAAGCATATAATTTTAAAAATAATATTCGTTTCATCTTATATTTTTATATTTCGTGCTACCAAATTTCAAAAAATAGATCAATCTGATGAATCTCCATAATGCCGCAATAATCAATAAAATTCCTAAGAAGGCTAATGCACTAGACAGAAGGAAACCTCCTATAGTCAAGAAAGCCCTAAAAAGTGCAGAAAAACCTTCCAATAAATCCGAGATAGTTTCATCAAATAATACTTCCCAATCAAGCGACTGAGGCAACCAGTTTATAAATGTAAGAGTTGCAATCCCTAATATAAATAAGAAGAATATTTCAAATGATTCCTTGATAGCTCCTTTGCTAAGAAGTCCGCCACGCCTGCTAAAAACCCTACGATTAGTTGATGATTCTCTTTTATAAGCCTTTGACATATCTAGAATTGCTTGAGAATAGATAGAAGAATTATCATTTCCTTAAACGAATATCAGATGAGATAAAAGTTAGATGTATATTTGGCAACGTAATAATGTAAAGAGTGTTCAATTGAAGATGGTGCATTTAGCCCTTTTTTAATCAACCTACCCAAAATTATATTTTAATCACTTGAGTTAGCAAGTCCTATAGTCTATATTTTTGATTTATCTGGCAAAGGCTCAATAAGTGGTGGATTAATCCTTGGTGCCGGCAAAAGAATTAAAAGCAAAGCAAATGTCAAAAACAAGAGACTTCCCAAAGCAGGGGGAGTAATAGATTCAAGAATGGGTGATTTATCTTCTAGTTGATGCCTTTGCAAAGGAACATCTTCTGGAATTGCCCAATGTACTATTACCCTTGTGTCCATGCGGAGAGAGTCAAGACATCTAACAAGGTCTGTCAATTGCGCATCATCCAACTTTAATGTCATAGGTTGGATATCTGGTTTGCTACTCCGAAGATATAATTTATGTCCATCTGTAAGAGGATAAATTTGAACAGAACTTGTAGAAGTTCCAAATGTTTGCCTAACGTTCGAAACAAGATGTCTGGCATATGGAATAACTACTTGCATAAGAGTCTCTAGATGATCTCTTTTTCCTTCCAATTGTGTTAATCCGACTATCTCTAGTCTCCAAGATGAAATAATGCCTATTGATTCACCTAATTGACCTATAGATAAATCGGGAAGACCATCAATTTCAAGTCTTACAGAAGTGTAGTTGTATCTAATAGATTGTTTCATGAGAAATTTATAGCTAAGGCAAATTATCAAGTAAACTAGCTCTTAGTCTGCTGTTACCGCCAGCCCCAGAAGAGAGAGCAAGTGTCAATACTAAATTCTCAAGGTATTTTTCATTTGAATTAGAATTAACAAGTTTTTGAACGGCCCCCTTTCTGGGATTCATCCTTTCCTCCACTAGTTCAATAAGACGTTTACGAAGTAATAGCCATCTTTCAGCCGTGATTTTAGATGGTTCTGTTGAAGAGAGCAATTGACGTATTAATGGGTATAAGCGGTCAGCCATCAGACAAACAAGTTTAATAAGAGCATCTGTTTCAGAAGAAGGCAACAATCCTCTTCTTGTGCTCTTTCTTAGTGGGTTGTGACATCGCCTTTTCCAAAGTTCTACACGATTAGGAAATAGCTCATCAAGACCTCCTTGGTGAGCTATCCATATCATTGCTTCAGATGCATTTAGATCTAAGGATTCAATAAGAAGTAGGAGCATATCAAGTCTCTCTAATCCTCTTCTTCCTATCCGCTGAGATTTTTTACTCGTAATAGTTTGTTCCATAAAGATTAAGTGATGTGGAAACTAGATTTTGTTTGGTTGTAGATAGGTTGATATGGAAGTGTTGATTACAAAGCTAAGCTATAAAAAGATATCGAATTGGTTTCATCTAGAATTCCACATAGGTTCGTAGTCATTTGGATGAATTCCTTGAATTTGAAAAATTTCATCCGAGAGATTCCTGATTTCCCTAAGGAAGGAATTCTCTTTAGAGATATTAGTCCATTAATGGAAGATCCAAAAATCTGGGCTCAAATAATGAATAATTTTAGTCAATTGTGTATGAAGGTTCAACCAGATATCGTTGTAGGTATAGAGGCTAGAGGATTTATTGTAGGCAGTTCTCTAGCCTATAAAGAAGGTTTAGGATTTATTCCTTTTAGGAAACCTGGAAAGCTTCCAGGAGACGTGATTGGTATTGATTATAAACTCGAATATGGGAATGATCGACTCGAAGCAAACGAGAAATCATTATACAAGGGGATAAGGGTTTTACTAATTGATGACTTACTTGCAACTGGAGGCACAGCTAAGGCTGCATCAGATTTAATATTTCTATCTCAAGCTAATCTTGTGGGCATCGGATTTATAATTGAATTGAGTGAATTGAATGGACGTAAAAAGTTACCAAAAGATGTCATTATAGAATCATTAGTTAAATACTAACGTTGATCCTGCCAATCTAGAACCTTTTGATATTGATTAAGAGTAAGCAAGCCAAAACTCCATAGAACTATTGGCAAAGGCGCCTGTTCTAACTCAGCCTGTTTTAGGCCAAGCTTTAAAGCATTCTCGCTAATCATGATATTTTGTCGTAAGAACCTTAATAATTCCTCGTCAGATTTAGGTTGTGGGTGACTTGTCTTTACCAATTTAATAATGAATTATTATCCACATTCTGGCAAAATTTCACCAGATGTCAAAAACCATCTGTCATCATCGAGATGAGTAGCCGTCTAATAGGAAGAAAGCGTTTTAATATAACAAAGGATAATCTTCTATAAAAAAGCAAAAAAGGATTTCTATTAGAGAACACTCTAATAATTACATCCGTAAAAAAGTTAATAAATAATATATCTATAAATCTAGTTGCTAAGAATTGAATTGGAACGTTATTGATGTTCAGATTTCCCTTAATTATATTATTAATCAATTTACTTAGTGTAGCTATATCACGCCAACAAAGGTTTAAACCCTGACCACCAACAGGATGACATCGATGGAAAGCTTCGCCAACTAGGATAGACCGGCTTCTTTTTGGTAAAGAAGATATTCCAAAACGAATTTGGAATGCTTTTGGTTGATCCAACAAAACATCAGGTTGGAGTCCACACGGCAATACTGAAGACAGTCTATCCAAAAATTCAGATTCAGTTAGGCCTTCCCTTTGATAACACTTAATCAAAGGTGCGCTCCATACAACCTGAAAGACTTCTCCTCCCATGGGTAGAATCGCCAGAGGTCCTTCTGAGGAAAATATTTCATATGCAGTTGATGGATTCGCTCCTCGAATAAGAACCTTTGAAGTTAAACATCCTTGTTTGTATGAAAATCCTAATGACTTGCTTCTCCAAATATGACGTGAAGAAGAATTTCCTCCATCTGCAGCTATAGTGAGATTAAAAGTACTGTCATTTGCATGCGGCGCATTATCCTCGAATAAACTAATATTCTTATTAGTTAATACCTTATCCATAAGAATATCCATAAGAATTCTGTGTTCCAAAATCCATCCAACTGAATTATAACTTCGATTGTTGGAACATAAATCATCAAGTGTAATATCTATCTGCTTATGTATCTCTTTATCTTGTATTCTTAGAATAGAAAATGACTGAAGATGTTTCTCTAATTCGTCCCAAATACCAACATCTTGAAAAAGCCTCCTAGAAGAATGAGTGATTGCATATGCTCGATTCCTAGATTTAATATTTGCTATGGGATTCTTCTCATATAGATATACTTCAGCCCCTTTATTTGCTAAAGAAAGAGCTAGCACTGACCCAGTTGGTCCAGCACCAATTACTCTTACTCTAAGTGATTCCGCTTGTGAAATTCTATCGTCTGATATGTTCATAGTTAGATACCTTATACAGATCGCCTTAGTGCTCTCATTTGACAAAGCTCCTCAAATGCTGGCCTGAGAAGGAAAGGATATTCTCCAACCCAAATTTTTAATGAAGGGAGCCATGCATCACTAATTGCATCGATCCTACTAAAATCTCTTTTAGTACTTAAGACAAGACATCTTATAGGTAAACCTATCCTTATTAGTTGATGTTTTTTGTCCATAGGGAATGAAACTGTACCGAGGTATCCATCTTCATCTGCGATTTCGAGGAAAACCCATGTTCTCCTATTTTCAATAAGTTCTAATTCCCCTATGTTATTGGCCTGCTCTAATGTGTTTTCAATTTTCTCTTTAGTAAAGATATCTATAATTTCACCATCAAATAAGGCGGCTGATGGATACTTTCTTAATTGACTATTTTTCCTACTTGCTTCAAGGATAGGTCCCCACAGAATATAAAGAAGGAATGTAACGCCAATAATTAACCAAAGGGAATAAAACTGACTTGAAACTTGACTCTGACTTATTACTAGTGTAATTACGCCTCCAATAGCTGAAATCATTACTCTTTGAAGGACCTTTGATGGACTACCTAGAGCATTTTTAAATTGATTACCAGTTGCAACAGCTGGAATAACTCTCTGCAATTCTCCAGGTCGTAACGGCAACAACATCAGAATGACCTCAAATCAAATAATTCTTTCAAGCCCATAAATAAGCTTTGTAAGCTTGCTCACCTTACGCACAGTTAATAAAACACCTGGCATATAGGCAGTTCTATCAACTGTGTCGTGCCTGAGGCAGTATGTTTCACCAGGTGCCCCAAAAAGAACCTCTTGATGAGCCACCAATCCAGGTAATCTAATTGAATGCATCCGTAAACCACTATCTCTTCTTGCTCCTCGACAACCTTGAATTGATTCTTGTTCCTCAACCTCAGTTTGATTAAATAAAGAACCCAATTCTTCAATTAATTCAGCTGTTTTAATGCAAGTTCCACTTGGAGCGTCAGCTTTTTTATTGTGATGAAGTTCAGTTAGCTCTGCATGTTTATAAAATCTAGCTGCTGCTGCTGCTGCTTGCTGGAGCAAAACCATTCCAACGGAAAAATTTGGAATTACAGCTCCACCAATTCCTGCTTTCTCAGAAAAAACTGATAATTCATTAATTTGATCAGGTGTAAGCCCTGTGGTACCAATAACCGGATGAATCCCATACGCTATAGCTGCTCTTGTATGCTCGTAAACAACAGAAGGATGAGTGAAATCGACTAGAACAGCACTTTGATACTGACTTGATTTAGAGGCAAGCTGACTGGCCATACATAAGGACCCTTCAAAATCTCTACTCAATTCAACACCAAGATTCCCAATACCAATTAGCTCTCCTACATCCGAACCTTCTCCCTCAGGAGTGGTATCAATCGCTGCAATAAGTTCACAATCCAAAGAATCTCTAACAGCCTTAATCACCTCCGCTCCCATTCGCCCAAGAGCACCAGCGACCACAATTGGCAAGGAAGTTGGGTTTAGAGAAGTCATTTCTTAATCAAGGTGGATTGAGAGTATTTGCCTATTACATGTAACACCCTTTAGTGGATACCCACAATCAAGGCCCTAACACTCTTAGGCTCTTGGAAATTATGAGGTAATGCAATGTTTACGCAGGTCCGCTCCGCCAGTCGCAGAGTTTCACCTGCTGATGGGCATGAGCACAAAGCCGTGATGAAGGCTGTATATCTTGTTTTAGAACCCCAATACCAAAATGCACTAACCCAAGCAGCTAATTCATTAAATGCCCAAAAAGGGCCGATCGGAATTGAGTTAAATGGATATTTGATTGAAGAATTGCGTGATCCAAAGAATTTTGCCGATTTTCAAGCAGATGTTGCTTCAGCAGATGTCTTTATAGGCTCTCTGATATTCATAGAAGATTTAGCTCAAAAAGTTGTTGAAGTAGTTGAACCTCAACGCGATCGACTTAAGGCTGCTGTGGTTTTCCCCTCAATGCCCGAAGTCATGAGACTCAACAAGTTGGGCACCTTTTCAATGGCACAACTCGGACAAAGTAAAAGTCTTATAGGAGATTTTATAAAAAAAAGAAAAGAATCCAATGGCGCTGGATTCCAAGATTCAATGTTGAAGCTTCTTAATACACTTCCTTCAATATTGAAATATCTTCCTGTTGAAAAGGCACAAGATGCTAGAAACTTCATTTTGAGTTTCCAATATTGGCTTGGAGGTACCCCTGATAATCTAAGAAATTTATTATTAATGCTGGCTGACAAATATGTATTTGAATCAATAGAAATAGGAAACGACAGCAGAACTGAAATTTCTGAACCTGAAGTTTTTCCAGACTTAGGAATATGGCATCCAATGGCAACAAATATGTTTGAAGATATAAGAGAATATCTCAATTGGACAAAAAGCAGAAAAGACTTAACTGAAAAATCAAAAAATGGCCCAGTTATAGGACTAGTGCTTCAAAGAAGTCATATAGTTACTGGAGATGATGCACATTATGTTGCTGTTATACAAGAACTTGAATTTAGGGGAGCTCGTGTAATTCCAATTTTTTGCGGAGGTCTTGATTTCTCAAAACCAGTAAATGCATTCTTTTATGATCCAATAGACAATCTAAAACCTCACGTTGACGGAGTTGTTTCTCTTACTGGCTTTGCATTAGTGGGGGGTCCTGCAAGACAAGACCATCCAAAAGCAATCGAAGCTCTAAAACGATTAAATAGACCTTATATGGTCGCCTTGCCATTAGTATTTCAAACAACTCAAGAATGGGAAGGAAGTGACCTAGGACTTCATCCAGTTCAAGTTGCATTACAAATTGCAATTCCAGAGCTTGACGGAGCTATCGAGCCAATAGTTCTATCTGGCCGAGATGACGCAACAGGCAAAGCTCACACGTTACAAGATAGAGTTGATGCCATTGCTGAAAGGGCCATTAGATGGTCATCACTCCGTATAAAACCAAGATCAGAAAAAAAACTAGCCATCACAATATTTAGTTTTCCACCTGACAAAGGCAATGTCGGAACAGCAGCGTATTTAGATGTTTTTGGCTCAATCCATAGAGTTTTAGAAGAGATGAAATCTAAAGGTTATGCAATACAAAACTTACCTAAAGATCCAAAGTCATTAATGGAAACTCTAATAAATGATCCCGAAGCTCTTGAAGGATCACCAGAGTTATCAATAGCACATAGGATGAGTGTAAAAGAATATGAGCAACTAACACCATATTCAGAACGTCTTGAAGAAAATTGGGGCAAACCTCCTGGCAATCTTAATAGTGATGGCCAAAATTTACTTATTTATGGGAAACACTTTGGAAATGTATTTGTAGGAGTACAACCAACATTTGGGTATGAAGGAGACCCTATGCGCTTACTTTATTCGAGAAGTGCAAGTCCCCATCATGGTTTTGCTGCCTATTACTCATATCTTGAAAAGGTATGGAAAGCTGATGCTGTTCTTCATTTTGGAACACACGGTTCTCTGGAATTTATGCCAGGGAAACAGATGGGGATGAGTGAAACATGCTACCCAGACTCACTAATAGGAGGTCTTCCTAATCTCTATTATTACGCTGCAAATAATCCCTCAGAGGCAACAATTGCCAAAAGAAGAGGATACGCATCTACTATTAGTTACTTAACTCCCCCCGCCGAGAATGCAGGTTTATATAAGGGACTTAAAGAGTTAAGTGAATTAGTAGGTTCTTATCAACAATTAAGAGAAAGTGGCAGAGCAATTCAAATTGTCAATGCAATTGTTGAGACAGCTCGTAAATGCAATCTTGATCAAGACGTCAAACTCCCTGAAGAAGAAGCTTCAGAAATGAATACTGAAGAAAGAGATGTTGTTGTTGGAGCAGTTTATAGCCAACTTATGGAGATCGAAAGCAGACTATTACCATGTGGTTTACATACAATAGGAAAACCTCCTACAGCAGAAGAAGCAATAGCAACCCTAGTTAGTATTTCTTCATTAGAAAGAGAAGACGATGGCCTTAGATCCTTACCAGCTCTTCTTGCAGAATCAATTGAACGTGATATAGAAGAAATATATAAAGGTAATAACGATGGGATTTTGAAAGATGTCGAGCTTAATAGAAAAATAGTTGAAACTTCAAGAGAAGCTGTGAAATCAATGGTTCTAACTCTTACTGGAAGGGACGGTCGAGTCAATATGCGCAGGAACCTATTAACTATCTTCACAGATTTTCTGAAGTTCCTAGGTATTAATATATCCACCCCATGGATTTCTACCTGCAAAAACAATGGCTTTAAAAATATAAATACTGAGTCCTTAGAAAAGTTATTCAACTATTTAAAATTCTGTTTAGATCAAATCTGCGCTGATAAGGAAATGGAAAGCCTTCTGAAAGCTCTAGACGGAGATTACGTTTTACCTGGCCCAGGAGGAGACCCAATAAGAAACCCAGGAGTGTTACCTAGTGGCAAGAACATTCATGCTTTAGATCCTCAATCAATTCCAACTACAGCTGCGGTAGCTGCTGCCAAAGGTGTAGTTGACAAATTAATAGAAAGACAGAAACAAGAACAAGGAGACTGGCCAGAAACTATCGCATGTGTTTTATGGGGGACAGATAATATCAAAACATATGGAGAATCATTAGCTCAAATCCTCTGGTTTGTAGGAGTTAGACCAAAATCAGATTCTGTTGGCAGAGTAAACAAGTTAGAACTAATTAGCTTAGAAGAACTAGGAAGGCCTAGAATAGATGTAGTAGTTAATTGCTCTGGTGTTTTTAGAGATTTATTTATAAACCAAATGGCGCTAATAGATCAGGCAGTAAAAATGGCAGCCGAGGCAGAGGAACCAATTGAAAATAACTTTGTCCGTAAACATGCATTAGAACAAGCAAAAGAAGAAGGGACAACTATACGAGAAGCCGCCTGCAGGGTATTTTCCAATGCTAGTGGTAGTTATAGCTCGAATGTAAATCTCGCTGTAGAAAATTCCACCTGGGAAGAAGAAGGAGAACTACAAGAAATGTATCTCTCAAGAAAAACTTATGCTTTTAATGCAGACAATCCAGGGGAAATGAATCAGAAGAGAAAAGTATATGAATCAGCGATAAAAACTGCCGATGTTACATTCCAAAATTTAGACTCATCTGAAATATCACTAACCGACGTAAGTCATTATTTTGACTCTGATCCCACTAACCTAATAAAAAACCTAAGAGATGATGGCAAAGCTCCAAGCAGTTATATAGCAGATACAACCACCGCCAATGCTCAAGTGAGATCGCTTAGTGAAACTATTCGCCTTGACTCACGAACTAAACTTCTGAATCCAAAATGGTACGAAGGAATGCTTAACTCTGGCTATGAAGGTGTTAGAGAGGTATCTAATAGGCTTAATTACACACTTGGATGGAGTGCTACCAGTGGGCAAGTAGATAATTTTGTTTATGAAGAATCCAATGAGACATTTATTAACGACCCAGAAATGAGGAAAAAGCTTATGGACCTAAACCCACACAGCTTCAGAAGGATAGTTGGGACCTTGCTAGAAGTTAATGGAAGAGGATACTGGGATACATCCGAAGAGAATATTGAAAGACTCAAAGAACTATATCAAGAAGTTGAAGATAGAATTGAAGGTGTAGAGCAATAATTAATATCAAACAAAATTAAAACAAAACATTTAATCCCAGAGATTACTAGCCATTTTAATAGTTTGTGAAATCTCCTTCACATCATGAACCCTTACTAGAGATACTTTAGCTTGAACACATCTACAAACTACCGCTGCATTTCCAAATAGTCTGTCTTTCGGTTCAGTTATATTTAAAACATCCCCAATAAAACGTTTCCGAGATGGTCCAACCAATAGAGGAAAACCATAGGAACAAAACTTCTCAAGATGCTTTAGAAGAATTAGATTTTGTTCAGTTGTTTTAGCAAAACCTAACCCCAAATCCCAAATCAGCTGATCTTTGGTAATTCCCTTTCTAAAACATAACTTTGTTCCCAATTGCAATTCTTCTAGTACATCATTAACAACATCTTCATACAAAGCAAAAGAATTCATATTTTGACTATTACCCCTACTATGCATAAGAATATATGGACAACCTGCTTGCCCTATTAATGGGAGCATTTCATCATCTTCCCTACCTCCACTTACATCATTAATCCAATCAGCACCTATTTCCAAGGCCATTCTGGCAACATTCGAGGAGAAAGTATCGATGGATATCAAAACCTTAGGATAAGTTGTACGTATTTCTTTTAAGGCAGGCAATAAACGCCTAATCTCCTCCTTATAATCAACATATTTGGCCCCAGGGCGAGTACTCTGAGCTCCGAGGTCTATAACAGAAACTCCATTATTTATATAATAATCTACTTGAGATAATGCGTTCTCTTTCTTGACATATAAACCACCATCACTAAAAGAATCTGGAGTTAAATTAATAACACCCATTATTGCAGGTTCAACTCCCCAACAATCAGGCCATAAAATTTTTCTTTTATTAGAAATTGACAATGCGAGCAAACCCCTCTGGATCTAATGATGCCCCTCCAACTAAAACTCCATCAATGTCACTCATACTCATAAGTTGATCAATGTTATCCGGTTTAACAGACCCACCATATTGAACAATGACCTCAGAATAACCAACCCATTCTCTTATCAACGAACAAATTCGATTTGCTTCATTAGCTTGGCATGTCTTTCCTGTTCCTATAGCCCATATAGGCTCATAAGCTACAACAAGTTGTGCTGAATTAATTCCTTCTAGTCCTTGATCGATCTGTCTTCTTATTACTCTTTCGGCTTCTCCACGTTCACGTTGTTCATCAGTTTCCCCAACACAGACAATTGGAATTAAACCATGAACCTGAGCCGAACGGGCTCGCAAATTAATTTGTTCATCGCTTTCACTGAAGTATTTACGTGGTTCACTATGACCAACAATTGCGTATTTAACGTTATGCTCCAACAGCATTAAGGGGGAAACTTCTGCTGTAAAAGCTCCTTTATCCTCCCAATGGACATTTTGACTAGATATTTCAATTCCTTTGCCTGCAATCGCTTTTGAGAGCGTCGAGATGGCCGTAAAAGGTGGGGCCAGGACTATATGCCTATCATTTGGGGTTGATTGAACAAGAGGAAGAAACTGATCTATGTAATCCCTAGACTCCGCACATGTCATGTGCATCTTCCAGTTTCCGGCAATTACTGGTTTTCGCACCTGCAGGACCTCAAGTAAAGCTCGATAACCGTTCCAACTTAAGACCCCTAGGTATCCAGATTCCCTACAAGTACCTCTTTTCCATGAAAACTAACATGGTCGGTAGGGTTTAACTTCCTACCTCTACGTCGTTCAACAAGACCATTAACACTGACATCTCCCTCTTGTATATGGTATTTAGCTTCCCCTCCAGTAGAAACAAAACCTTTCCATTTAAGAAACTGATCCAATTTCATGAAAACAAATGATACGGACAATCAAAACATTGAAATCCTGAAGCCATGACTTCTCCCAAAGATGCTGGGGTTAGAAAATTAATCCCATTACTAAAGCCACATCTTAGACGTTTAGTTTTAGGTGGAATATGTATCATATTATATGTAAGCTGTTGGCCTTTATTGGCAAAACTTGCGGGAGAGCTAATACCTGCAATAGGAGCTGGTGATGTTAACAAAGTTATTAAGGTTATTACGATTGCCTTATTTGTTTTTCTATTCCAGAAATTAACCCAATTTGGACAGGATATATTACTAGCAGACCCTGCGCTAAGAGTAAGTGAAACATTGAGAAAAAAATTATTTATACATCTACAAAAGATTGAGATTGGATCACTAGAGAAACTATCGTCTGGAGATCTAACATATAGATTAACAGAAGATGCTGATAGAGTTGGGGAAGTGATCTATAA
>QCKC01000011.1 GCA_003215635.1 Prochlorococcus sp. AG-409-J19 | reverse complement strand
AGGTGATACCAGCACCAGCACCTTCAGCCAAGCTATAGGCAGCATTGGCACCGGCGTAGGTCAGGACATCAAGCACGCTATCGCTTGGATAGGAGCTAGGCCATACACCCAACATGTCATCTTGACGGACCACAGCACCAACAGTTGCTGTTAGTGAGTCACTAACAGGGAATTGATAGTAAGCACGGTCGATCTTGAGCTCGTCACTGCTGTTGTATGCAGTTTCAAGAGCAGTGGCTCCAGCAAAAGGTGTATTGCTGAAGTTGCCTGAACGAATTCTGGTTTTTAGAAGATCTTCACCAGTGAAGCTGCTATCAAGTTCGATGCGTGTGTCGTAGTTGAAGTGAAGTGCTTCACTTCCGCTTACACCGTCAACAGCACCTGTAGCAAATACAGCAGTTCCTGAAAGCTTTGTAGTTGAAGAAAAATCAGCACCTACATCAGCGTTTGCTGCAACTGGGGCCATTAGACCCAAGGCAGCCGGAGCTACCAGAAGTTTGTGAAATAGTTTCATTAGTCCTCACACGACAACACGCCGATATTATTGGCGCAATATAATTATCGACCCATAAAGTGACATATGTCACACCTCTCTGTGCCAGATGTGCCAATGACTCTTTCGGTTGTTTTTGTGTTTTGCGCAAAAGTTCTTTGTTTGGATTAGGAAAATTCTCATTATATTCATTTTGATAATGCTTTTGCTGTTTGCTTTGCTGGCTCATTCAATTAGGTTCTGTTTTATAAAAGGTTGATATTTATTTGTTTTTTGGCTTTAAACTGACTTTATGAGAACTGCATCAAGAGCTCCTGCAAAGGATGGTCCTTTTGCAAACATCTCTTTAGAGTTATTAAATAAGTAAATGACACAAATCTCTGTCTTGTGAATTATTCTTTAGTGTCTAAATCTTCTTTTTGGAAGACAAGTCCAATAGTCGAGTTATTGTTTTTGTGGCTCTTAGCTTGTCTTATTGCAGTTTGGAAGCTTGGGGATGTACCACTAAGAGATTTTGATGAAGCCACTGTCGCACGCGTGGCTTTTGAACTTAGTTATAAAGATGGATTAGAAAGACTTCTTCCATCATTGTGGGGGACGCCATATCTAAACAAGCCTCCTGGTTTGCATTGGTTAATTGCTGGTGTGATCGCATTAACCAGGAACAATCAATTGTCTGAAATTCCATCAGAGTTTTCAATTCGCTTGATCCCGGCACTATTTTCAACTTTAGTAGTGCCACTAGGAGGATTAATACAATATCGATTGCGTCCAAATGATAAAACAGCAAGCCTATGTACATCAATAATTTTATTGACTTTGATGCCTATCATTCGCCATGGTCGCTTGGCAATGCTTGACGGTACACAGCTAACCTTGATTGCGATTTTGTGGCTCTTTCTTGTATCAGTAGATATTAATCAGGTTCGTCGATGGCAATTTTTTGGTGCTGGTTTTGCTGGAAGTCTAATGCTCATGCTGAAAGCTCCATTGTTAATTCCAGCAGCTTTTGCTGCATTCATTCCTTTGTTTTGGAGCGGCTTCCCATTGAAAGTTTCTGTAGTGATTAGGTCTGCTACATGTTTTTTCCTTGGATTGTTACCTGGAATTAGCTGGCATATCTGGCATGGATTTCATAGAGGTGCAGCGGCTTTATGGCTTTGGTTTGGAGACGGAGCAGGCAGAGTTTTGTTTGATGCAGGTGAAGGGAGTTCGCTTGGATGGAGAGTTCCGGTTATAGAAATTTTTGAGGGAGGTTGGCCGTGGTTGGTCCTTTGGCCTTTTGCGCTTGTTTGGGCTTGGAGGGAAAGAAATAATCGCTGGGGGCAATGGACGATTTGCTTACAGTTGATCTTGGCTTTGAGCATCTTCCCTCTTAAAACTCAATTGCCGTGGTATTCCCATCCTCTTTGGTTGCCCATATCTCTTCTCTGTGGTGTCCCTTTGGCGTGGTTGATTCATAAAAAAACTTATTTAAGTCCACCAGTTTCAAATGCGTTGAAATACATTCCATATTTTTGGAGCGTTTTAGGAATTATCATTTTTGTTTTAAGTTCTCTTGGTATAACCGGAATAGTAAATAGTTTTCGTCCCTACAGTTCTTTTGCAATTCCTATTGGTTTGGGCTGGGCTTTGGGTGGTTGGTTAATGAGTTTGCCATCAGAAAAACAACGTATTTGTGGGGTTATAAGTTTGTCTTTAGGTAGTTTCTTGGGGTTAATGATTTTGATGGGATCTTCGCTATGGCTATGGGAACTCAATGAGAATTGGCCAGTTGAGGTTCCTGCAAAGCTTGCTCTTAGATCATCAGGATCAGAAATTGTGATAGAAGGACATGATGAAAGACCTAGCCTGAACTGGTATGCAGGCAAAAGAATTGGTAATTTGAAAGCAGTGCCTAAGGCCGAATTAATACTGACTCGCAATCCCAAAAAGTTTCTAGCTGAACAGATGGCCAATTCGCAACAATGTCTTACTGCTGACCAGGAGGAAGATTGGACTCTTCTTTCTTGCACTTCTATTAACTTCTAGTTTTATCTTGGTAATACAAATGTTAGGGAATGACTTGTCTGGAAAAGATTTATTAGAGCGCCTTTCTATCGTTCTTCCTACTTACAATGAAAGAGAGAATATTATTCCACTTTTAGGACAATTGCTTACTTGCACTAATGATTATGAACTTGAGATTTTGGTTGTAGATGATGATTCAACTGATGGGACTACTCAATTAGTTAAAGATCTATCCTCGCGAGATAGGCGAATAAGGTTGATTCACCGTGTAGGAAGAAGTGGATTGGCTAGTGCGATAAAGGAAGGATTAATGGTTGCGACTGGTGATTTTATTGCTGTTATGGATAGCGATGGCCAGCATGAGCCAAAAGCTGTAATTAATGCTTTGAATAAACTCCGCAAAGATAATTTCAACTTAGTTGTAGGCAGTAGATTTCTCAAAGGGTCTGAAATACGGGGTCTCAGCTATAGGAGGACTGGCGGCTCAACTTTAGCTAATAGCTTTGCGCGTTTTAGCTTGCCAGAAGTATATAGTCATTTAACTGATTATATGAGTGGCTGCTTTGTAATTGACTTGAATTCATGTGATTCATTGGTTCGCAAAGTAGATGTTAATGGATTTAAATTCCTTTACGAGTTATTGTCCGTTAGTGGAGGTAAGATCTCTGCAGGAGAAGTGCCATTAACATTTCAACCTCGTGAATATGGTATTTCTAAGCTTGATATGGCTATCTTATGGGACTTTATGATTTCTTTGATTCATACATTTACTTTTAGATTCTTGCCTAGGAGGGCAATTAGTTTTGCTTTGGTAGGTGCATTTGGAGTTTTGGTTCAGCTTATTTCCACGAATATAATCATGAATGTGATGAACTATAAATTTGAGGTTGCTCTTCCTTTCTCGGTGGTTATCGCGGCTACTTCTAATTATTTAATTAATAATGCGTTGACTTTTAGAGCACATAGATTGAAGTCTCTGGGACTTCTGAAAGGTTTACTAAAGTTTCTGTTAGTTGCTTCATTGCCTGTGTTGGCAAATGTGGGATTGGCTACAACTTTTTATAGTGTTGTTGTTTCAAATGCAGTCTTGGCTCAAATGTCTGGGATTTTGGTTGTTTTTGTCTGGAATTATGCAGCTTCTTCAAGGTTTGTTTGGAATACGCCCTGAGGTAATCTGATCAACCATGGTTATTTTCTTAAAGGAGTTGAGATGTCGTAGATGGTGGCCTGTATTTATTGGTTTAATTCTTCGTTTAATTAATCTGCAATTACCAATAGTGGGAGTGCATAGTTGGAGGCAAGCAGATACTGCTGCAATGGCGAGACATTTTGCTTTAGAGGGCAGTCCTATATGGTTACCTGAAATTGACTGGGGTGGTGCTGGTTTTGGTTATGTTGAATCTGAGTTTCCTCTTTATCCTTATCTACTTGGTCAAATATATAAATTTTCTGGTGTGAATGAATGGATTGGTCGATTGTTATCAGTGCTTTTTAGCACACTTACAATTTTCTTGATAATTCGAATAGGATCTAAACTTTTAGATTCAGAAAGTGGATGGTGGGCGGGACTTTTTTTTGCTGTTTCACCTTTAAGTATTTATTACGGAAGGACTTTGCAGGCAGAATCTTTAATGATGCTTCTTTCTGCTTTGAGTTTGGAGCGGATGCTCATTTGGAAAGAAGAGCTTAAGGGATTCAATTTTCTTATTAGCTGGCTTTTCTTTTCTCTTGCTTGTTTAATTAAAGTTTTACCTTTTGTTTGGCTTTTCCCAGCTATTGTGGCCATTAATATTTGCCATTATTCAAGAAATCTAAAAATAAATTTATATAGAGCCTTTTCCTCACCAAGTCTTTATCTTTATTTTATTGGTTCATTTTTATTGGCCATTGCCTGGTATTCATATGCATATAATTTAGGTAGAATTAGTGGTCATAGTTTTGGTTTTTGGGGAGAAACATCTGATAGGTCTAGCTTGATTATCTTGTTTGATCTGAAGATATGGATTGATTTGACTATACGTATTATTGTTAGGAATTTCGCAGTTTTTGGATTCCCAATCTTTTTATTAGGTTGTTCCCAATTGCGAAATAAGTCGGCTAGTATTGTTTTGTTTTCTGGGATTGGAGGATGCTTGATCGCGACTATGATTGCGCTCAAAGCAAGTTATGTTCATGAATACTATCAATTACCATTAATGTTGTTCATATGTCCTGTCTTCGGTACAGGAGTTGTTAGGCTAATTAATTTAATCGAAGAGAACAAATCTGTTTTTTATAAACTTTGTAATTATATTCTGCCGCTTATACTTTTAACTAGCATTACAATCATGAGTTTTGATTATTGGAGTTTGGAGAGACAACAGGCACAAATTTGGATGCCATTAGCCAATAGAATTAGAAACAATCTGCCTGATAGATCGAGAATAGTAAGCGTAACCGGTCACGACCCTACTTTATTGAACCTATCAAGGCGTAGAGGATGGCTTACTAGCTCTAAGGGTATTGCTCCTAAGCAGATTCGCTATTGGGTTGATCAAGGAGCAACACACATTGTAGGTAGTTTGGATTGGGAAGAAACATATGTAAAGCGTTTAGATTCTAATGAAAGAAGTAAATTGAGATCTATAGTTTGTGGTTTGGATACAATCGAATATTGCTCAGACACAAAAAATGGCACATACCTCGTCCCTATTAATAAATTAATACAAGAATAATGAGGTTATTTCCAACTACTAATCATAACGCTTCTCCGACTGTCAGTCGTTGGGTGATTATTTTCTTCCTTAGTACATTTTTCTTGCAGATTTGGAGGATATATAGCTTAAATGCAACTTATGATCAAGGACTTTTTCTCCAGGAAATATGGAATTGCTTACATGGGCGGCCTTTTGAAAGCACTCTTGCATCTGAACTGTCGGCTCCTGTTATGTTTGAGGGACAATTGCCACAGCTGGGTTATAGACATTTAGCACAACATTTTACCCCATTATTAATACTCTGGGCACCTTTGGTGGCCTTCTTAGGTTTATGGTCTTTACCATTAATTCAAGTTGGTTCAATTTCTTTATCTGGTTGGATCTTGTTTTTATTAGCTCAAGAGAAACTAAATCCAAAATTGGCCGGTTGGATTGCTTGTAGTTTCTTTTGTACTTCTTTGGTGATTGGTCCTACACTGGAAAATTTTCATGATCTTTGCATTGTTCCATTATTAGTTTTTACACTTCTGCTTGGAGTTAGTAGGAACAATAAGTTTCTCTATTTTTTCCCAGCATTGTTACTACCTATGGTGCGAGAAGATGTCGGCCTGCTTTCATTTGGGATAGGTATTTGGATCTTATTTAGGATTGCACATTGGCGATTATGGGGTTTGAGTTTGTGCATTTATTCATTTTTGTATGTATTACTTATTACCAATCAGATAATGCCTTTATTTGGCTCTGAATTGTCAGAAAGATTTTTGCAAGAACGTTTTGGTCAATATTTAGGTAGTGACCATAGAGGAACTCTTTCAGTTTTAATCTCTATGGCAAAAAATCCGTTTTATTTATTTAAGGAATTGATATCTCCTGTCGGAAAAACAATTTCATTTCTAATTACTTTGGCATTGCCATTAGCATTTGTTCCATGGATTTCTTTAGATTCTTGGCTTTTAATTTCTTTCCCATTATTTGTTGCTTTAAGTTCTCAGGGAGGGAATGCTTTGTCAGTAACTCTTAGGTTTGTACTTTACTTGGTTCCAGGAATTTTTTATGGATCGATACTTTGGTGGAAAAAAAACCAACATTTGTTTGAGAAAAAATTATTCAGAAAATTCTGGAGATTTTGTTTGATTGTAGCGATTAGTTTCGCTTTGCTAGGTAATCCCCACCGGTCTTTATCATTAATAATTCCTGATAGTATTAATCCTTGGGTCTATATATCTCCTTATGAGCAGGTTAAGCGTGGCTTATCTGCAAGAAAGTTGATAAAAATGTTGCCCGATGATTCTTCTATAGCTGCTGAAACTCATTTAATACCTCAGCTTTCAATGCGAAGAATTTTACTTAGGTTTCCTGAGAATGATCAATTTGTAGACACTAATGGCGATATTCAAGCAGTTAATTATATAATAAGTCAGCCACGTTTTAATCTTTCATATTCTGCCGCCTTCCGGCACAATGCTAAATGGGTTGCCCGAAGTTTAGATCGTATTATTTTATTAACTCAGAATGGGGACTATGGAATACTTCATTGTAGTGAGAATGGTATAGTTCTTTCTAAAGAAGCAACTAGCAATACTTATCAGAAACAATGCCTGGAGAAAGAATTAAATCATGCTAAAAGTATTGTCAAATTTGGGTAAGAAGTTCTATTGAAATAGAAGAGATTTATACTAAATATGATATTTTTAATTAATCAATTTAAATTGCATTGTTATGATCGATCATTTGCAATGCATCTAAATCACAATACTTAAATAATGAATAAGTGTTTTGCCCCACCCAGAAAATTCTTTTTGATTAGCTTGATAATAGCTTTGTTTTTCTGGGCTTGTGCTGCTACCAGGCACGCATTATTGCAAAGTAACGCTTACGACCTTGGCCTATTTGATCAGTGGATCTGGCTTGTCAGTAGAGGATTCCCACCTTATTCGTCAATGGAAGGGGTTCATATACTGGCCGATCATGGTGCTTGGCTACTTTATTTAGCTGCTATTCCATATTATTTTTATCCCACTGTTCACTGGCTTTTTTTTACTCAGGCTTTTGCTTTGGTTTTTACTGCGTTGCCTCTTTGGTTTTTAGGAAGGAATGCAGGATTATCGTCAAAGTTTTGTTGGCTAGTTTGCGGACTTTGGTGGCTTCAACCTGTTGTTTTTAATGTTAACCTGTTTGATTTTCATCCAGAAGTTTGGGTGATGCCTATTTTGGCATCTTGTTATTTGTTTTTAAGAATAAATAGACCATATATTTGGTTCTTTATGCTGTTGCTTTTGCTTGGTTCTAGAGATGGTTTGATTCTTGTTGTTGCAGGGTTAGGTACAGAGCAAGTTTATCGAAGAAATTTTACGTGGGGGTTATCGGCAATTGGCTTGTCTTTAGGGTGGTTGGCTTTTTTAAATAAATGGCTATATCCCACACTTACTGGGTCAACTAATGGTCCAAAAGCAGCTGCCAATCTTTTTCCTTATTTAGGGTCAAGCTTGGATGAGATAATATTAAATTTGTTTAGAAATCCATTTTTAATTTTTCAGAATATAGATTATATTGGTGGATTTGTTTATCTTATTCTAATTACTATTTCAATAGCACCCTTTTGGCAGAAGAGATCTTTGCCTGTTCTAATTGGAGCATTACCGCTGATATTTATTAATATTCTTTCTGCGGAATCTCCACAGAGAACTTTAATTCATCATTATAGTTTACCCGTTTCATTGATTTTTGTTGTTGCAGCTATAGATGGTTTGGCTATGCACCCTAAGCAACATATCCCATGGAAAAAGTTCGTCTGGACCTCTATTTGTTGGGCTTCATTAGCTAAACCATGGTTTTTTACTGGGCCCTATATGGAACGTTTTGATTCATTGCTCTTAGTACGAGAAGCAATTCAAGAAGTTTCTCCAAACAGTAGAATTATTGCAACAAGTTATCTGGTCCCACACTTAAGTCAAAGGGTCACTATTGGTTTTCCACGCTCTAATTCTTTCATTAACAACCTGGAAGGGGTAGATACATTGCTATTAAATCCAAGTGATCCTGGTTGGGCTTCTAGTCAGTCTGTTCAGAGAGAATTAATTGACCTGGCTATAAAAGACGGCTGGAAATGTAAAAATTGGTCTAATGGTTTGGAAATGTGCAAACGCCAATAGCAATAATTCATATAGAACAATGCCCTCGTTCTAAAAAGAACGAGGGCTCTCGTCGGGCACGCTATGACACGGAACCGAATGATCTAAGTTGATGGATTTTAGTCAGATGGCTTTCTCCGTGAGCAACTTTCCCTGTAATAAATAACTTGAACTCATGAGCACCTCCTCCTTTGGGGGTAATGACAACTCGCAAGGCATTCGGCTCAATTCATAAGAATGTAACCACCTAGCTATTGCCAGATTCCATTTCATTTAACTACCTTTCTTCAAGAATGGCAATTTCCCTATGAAGTTTGAAACGTTAATTGCATCTTGCAATTAATAAGTCATTATATATTGAATCTGTACGGTATTTAAAGTTTGGTAAGTTGAAAAATCAGATAACCTCAATGAGAAATTCTTCGTTTCTTAAACTTACTTGTGACCAACAAGTATGGCTCGCCGCATGTATTTTCTTCATATTGTGCAGCGCTTTGCAGTTCTGGCGTATGCAAAGTCTTACTTCGTCCATGGATCAAGGTATTCTTTATCAAATTCTTTGGAATGGTTTACATGGCCATCTTTTTGAAAGCACGCTGTCATCACAGCTTTCAACAAATGTTGTCCATGGTAATGAATTTCCTGCTCTTGGATATCATCGATTAGGTCAACACTTTACCCCGACTTTAGTTCTTTGGATGCCATTAGTTGCCTTGATGGGTAAATGGGCATTGCCTTTAATTCAAGTATTGTTAATATCATTGGCTAGCATCATCTTATACAAATTAGCTAAGTGCAGGCTGGAGAATAATCTTGCTAGAATGTTGACATTTTCTTTTTTAGGAGCAAATGCAGTTATTGGTCCTTGTCTAGGTAATTTTACAGACTTATGTCAATTGCCAATTTGCTTTTTTAGCCTAATGCTAGGTCTTGAGAAGAGAATTAAATGGTTAGTCCTATTGACTGCTTTTGCTATTCCTTTGATTCGTGAGGATGCTGGAATATTGCTCATTGGAGTAGCGATTTGGTTAATGTATGTTGATATTTCTCGATGGAAGACATCTTTATTATTAGTTGCTTATGGATTAGGATGGGTTTTATTGGTTACAAATGTCTTAATGCCAATATTTAGTGAAGATAGTTCACGAAGGTTTATGGTGGAAAATTTTGGACAATATTTAAAAGGTAAAGATCAAGCTAGTACAATAGAAGTTTTTACTTTGGCTATACAACAACCCTTTTTGATTCTAAAGGAATTATTTTACCCATTTGATAGAACTATTAAGTATGTATTAGGTCAATTTCTTCCTTTGGCTTTTATTCCTTTTATCTCTATTGATACGTGGCTACTAATGGGATTCCCTTTGACAGGATTATTATTGGCCAAGGGAAATCCTCTTGCGATTAACTGGCGTTATACATATTTAGTCGTACCGGGTTTATTTTCTGGTGTTATTTACTGGTGGCAAAATCATACTAGTTTATTCAAATCTAGAAGATTTAGGAAATTATGGATAGGTTTTATAGCTTTATCACTAATCTTTACTTTAACAAGTAATCCTAATAGGACTATTTCATTCTTAATGCCTCAGAGTATAAACCCATGGGTTTATAGATCTCCTATTAAACAGTGGAAACATTCTCAAATTGCACTTAATTTGATCAGTAATATCCCTAATAATGCAAGTATTTCTGCAAGTAATTGTTTGATTCCACACTTGGCATCAAGGGAAATATTAATCAGATTTCCTTATCACATTAATTATCAGGATAGACAAGGAGTGAATGATTATGTTGATTGGATAGCAGTTGACTTGGATGAGCATAGTAGATATGCGCATGCATTTAGAAATGAGTGGAGGGATTTGCAATCTATATTAGATCTTTTACTCAGTCTTGATGATATCTATAATGTTCAATTCATTCAAGATGGTGTTGTTATTTTGCAGAAAGACGGAGATTTTTCTCCTGAATTGGAAATTGCCTATCAGAAGTTGCTTGAAAGTTCCTTTCAAATAAAATTACAGGGGAAATAAGTCTTTATATCTAATTTCATAAAATGTTAAGCAGTGATTCTTAATCTCTTTGATTTACAAATCAATTGCACTTCACTTTATGCAATTATCAAAGATAATGATTTTTCCCATTGAGAAATAGTATCTTTTAATCATTATTATCTTAAAAAGATATAAAAATTCAATTTCGTCTATATGCAATTATGCGGTTTAACCAATAGCTTTTGCACATTTTGCTTTAATTGCTCTTTAATTAGAGAGAAGGACCTTTCTATTTTCTTGAAACCGTGTACGTAATTGAACTTGCCCTGAAGTTGAATCCTGTTCCCCTCTCAGTACAACGTAAAAATTTGCGTGATGCAGAATCTCTTTATCAGAAAGTTCGTCAGTGTCTAGAAAAGGCTCATCCGCGTTTAATAGAGCTAACTTGTGAAAAAATTGAGGGTAAGAAGGTATCGGTTTTGGTTGATGAGATTTTGGGAGTAGAGATTTATGAAAAAACTTCAGCTTCAGGTGGAGTGAAGCGACCAGGTTTTGTTTTTGAGGAATAACAAATGCTCTCGGCTAAGAGTTTAGATAATGATGAGAAGACCTTGCCAGAATTGATTTTTGACAACGTCACCTTTGATTGGTCTAAGGGTAAGAATGCGATTCGTAATTGTAGTTTTAGTATTCCAGGCCCTGGTTTATGGATGATAGTTGGAAGTAATGGGAGTGGAAAAAGTACTTTATTTAAGTTAATTGCTGGTTTATTGCAACCCAGTCGAGGCAAGATTTCTTGTACATATAAGCCAGCATTGATGTTTCAAAATCCTGATCATCAACTCCTGATGCCTAGTTGTGCTAGTGACTTGTTATTTAGTCTTCCTAGAAATTTGCTTGCTAATGAACGTCGAGAGCGAATCAGCAATGCATTACAACAAGTTGGCATGCAAGGCATGCAATCTCGGCCTATTCATACATTGAGTGGTGGACAAAAGCAGCGATTAGCCCTTGCAGGCGCACTTGCTAGAGATTCCACCTTATTGCTTTTGGATGAGCCGACTGCCTTGTTAGATCCTTTAAGCCAGAAATCTGTATTGAGAATTGTCAGAAGGCTTTGTGAACGTTCTGCTAGGCCTCTAACAGCTTTGTGGATAACTCATCGCTTGGATGAGCTTGAATATGCTGATGGCGCGGCAATTATGAAACAAGGGAGTTTGGATGCTTGGGAAGTTGAAAATATTTTTGAGAGAGTTAAAACCCACTTGCCTGGCGGTGGGGCGGAACGGTAGGTTCTCTTTGCATTCCTCGGTAGCTCAGCGGTAGAGCGGTCGACTGTTAATCGATTGGTCGCAGGTTCGAATCCCGCCCGGGGAGTTTTTTATAAAAGTCAGAGGGAGAATCTTTATCCTCCCTCTGACTTTTTGTCTTAGGTGTGGATTTAAACAACTAACTACCGCTGGATTTGGAAGACTTTCTAAAGAGACTGAAAGCTTGTTTGCTCTTTCACTCCCTGAAACCCTTTTCCTGAAAAGGGTTTCAGGCTTTATTACTATATGACCGTTTTGGTTTCACTTTCTGCAATTTAAATGAAATCTTGAGAGAATCCTACGGAAACCTCATGTAGTGGCTTTTGCTGACTACATAATTCCTCCTGACTCCGATCTAATGAAGCCTTGCATCTTGTTGATCGAAGACGACCAGGATATGCGTGACCTGGTAAGTGGACATTTAGAGCACAGTGGTTTTGATGTTCAGAAGGCTGCCGATGGAATAAAGGGTCAGGCTTTGGCTTTGCAGTATTCCCCTGATCTAATCGTTCTTGATTTGATGCTGCCTAGCGTTGATGGATTGACGCTGTGTCAGCGTTTACGGCGAGATGAGCGAACTTGTGGGATTCCAATTCTGATGTTGACTGCATTGGGAAG
Source organism: Prochlorococcus sp. AG-409-J19 (assembly GCA_003215635.1). Lineage (GTDB taxonomy): Bacteria > Cyanobacteriota > Cyanobacteriia > PCC-6307 > Cyanobiaceae > AG-409-J19. The sequence continues at coordinate 29,252 of QCKC01000011.1, read as the reverse complement.
TACCAAAGATAAAGTTAGTGGTTTCAATTCAGGGGCGGATGATTATCTGACTAAACCGTTTGATCTGGATGAGTTGCAAGTCCGTGTAAAAGCATTATTGAGGCGCACTGATAGAGCTCCTATGGGATCTAGCAGTCATCAAGAGTTATTGAGTTATGGACCATTAACGCTGGTACCAGAAAGGTTTGAAGCTATTTGGTTTGATACACCTGTTCGTTTGACTCATCTTGAGTTTGAGTTATTGCATTGTTTGCTTCAACGCCATGGTCAAACTGTGGCACCTTCTTTAATACTTAAGGAGGTGTGGGGTTATGAGCCTGATGATGATATTGAAACAATTAGGGTTCATGTCAGACATCTCAGAACCAAACTTGAGCCGGACCCACGTAAGCCTAGATTTATTAAAACTGTTTATGGTGCTGGATACTGTCTGGAGTTGCCTACTGGGGTCAAAATAGAAGATATGCAAGATATTTTGACTAAAGCTAGAGAAAGTCGTGAGGCTAAAAAAGCAGAAAGTGAAAGAGCAACTGCTTAGCATTTAATTAATTCAAGTATCGCAACTTCCCAGGCAATTCTAGGCTGAACATATCCCACCAGATGTGATCTTAGTTTTTCCAGTCTTTTAAGTCTAATAGGATTTTTCTGTTTAATCCAAATATTTTCCTCTAACCAATCAATTAGCCATAGCTGTTGCTCTACATCTAATGATTCTGTGATTTCTTTAGCTAGATGTAATCCATCTAAAGGGTTGTTCGGTAATTTGTGTAAATTAGTCCAAAGTTCTTCGGGAATTGTTTCCCATATTTTGATGTGTTTATATAAAGCTCCTGGAGAACCATTTGCAAGATTTAGCAACTCAGGTTGATTTATTGCTTGTGATATTTCTTCTCCATTGGAACTTAGTGTTGTTATGAGGGCTGTTTTGCTGTTGCTTTGGCTTAGAGGCAAAAAAGGTATATTTTGACATCTAGATCTGATAGTAGAGAGTAGACAATCAGGTCTGGAAGATAACAGAATTAGTATTCCATTGCTAGGTTCTTCAAGGGTTTTTAAAAGAGCATTACTTGCTGTTTCTGAAATTGTTTCGATGGATTCTAGTATGACCATTCCTACGGATGATTCAAGCGGAATACGTCCCAGAAACTCTGATACGTCTCTAATTTGTTCTAATCTTATTTGTGGCGTTGAGCGTTTATTTATTTCTTCAGTTAAAGCGAGTGACTTAGGAATCAGTTTTCCTTGATATTGATAAGTAGGCTCGACATACAATAGATCTGGGTGATTTGCATTTTCTAATCTTCTTCTTTGTATTAGATCAACTTGACCATCATTCAGTATGCCCTCGAGAAATCGCATAGCTGCTCGCTTGCGTCCTACACCTTCAGGTCCAGAAAAGATATATGCAGGCGCTATTTTATTTTTTTCTAATGCAGCACTTAGAAAAGCAGTAGCCAAAGATTGCCCTAGAAGATCTTTGAAGAGTATATTTTCCTTTGCTTGCATGATAATTTGTTATAGATTATGCAGAGTTTTTAAAGTATGCAGTTAATTTTTCTTCTATTATTTGATTTATACAATTAATGTCTTGGTTGGCTTCAATTTCGATCCACGATCTTTGTTGGGAAATTTTTGCAAATCCCTCACCAACACGTTCCATAAAACTAATACCTTCTGATTCAATACGGTCATCTATTTGATTTTTTCTTCTTCTAAGACTTTCTGTCACGTTAATATTTAACCAAATAGTTACATCAGGAATGAGTTTTGATGTTGCAATTTCTTCAAGTTTATTTATTAACTCGATATTGATCATTCTTCCATAACCTTGGTAAGCAAGAGTGGATCCACTATAACGATCACTAATAACCCAGTCTCCATTTCTCAGTGCAGGTTTGATTATTTGAGCAATGTGTTGAGAGCGGTCGGCACAATAAAGTAATAGTTCTGATAGTTCAGTAGGAGCAATTTGGCTATTTTTTTTTAGAAGTAGGTCCCTTATTGATTCTCCTAATTTAGTCCCTCCTGGTTCCCTAGTGATATGCAGTTTGTTCCCTTTAGGGATTAATCCAGAATTGGGCAGCCAATTTGCAAGATGATTTATTTGGGTTGTTTTACCGCAGCCATCAATTCCCTCTATCACTATAAATCTTCCTTTCATGATGCTCTTAAAGACAAGGCATTAATTACCACCGTAATTGAACTTACTGCCATTAGTAATGCTGCAATTGGGGGAGATAATAGTACGTTAAAAGTAGGTAATAAAACACCCGCCGCAATTGGTAAAGCTATTAGATTGTAGCCAAATGCCCAAGTCAAATTTTGCTTTATTTTCTTCATGGTGATTTTAGCTAGTTGGAGAGCTTCAGGTAGACCTTCTAGTCGCTCTCCTAGTAATACAATGTCAGCCGTATCTTGGGCTATCTGAGTCCCGGTACCAACAGCTATGCCAATGTCTGCGGCTGCTAATGCAGGGGCGTCATTTATTCCATCCCCAACCATTGCTACTATGCCTAATTCTTTCATTTGCTGTAATTTTTCAAGTTTTTGCTTTGGCATAAGCTGTGAACCTAATTCATGTTCTTTAAACCCTAGATAAGTGCCTAGTTTTTGAACTGATTCATATCTATCACCACTAAGAATTGATAAATTTAATCCTTGTCTTCTGAGTTTATTAATTGCCATCAAAGCATCTTCTTTTAGTCTATCTTCAATAGAAATTATTCCTAATAGTCTATCTCCTTCTGAAACACCTATAACCGAAAGGCCTTCTATAGATGCATTATTTATAAATTCTTGGCTGTTTGATTCCCATTCAACCGCATTGTCTTTTAACCACTCTGGTTTGCCTACGCGAATTGATTTTTCAATTCCTTTCAGTTTTCCTTCTACTCCTTTCCCAGGAAGAGTTTTTGTAGAAATTGATTCAATGATTTTGAGATTCAGATTTTCAGCTTCGTGAAGTAGAGCATGAGCGATTGGGTGACGACTATTGTTTTCTACACTTGCTGCTAATTGAATCATTCGCTCCCTTGAATCTGTTTTAGAGATTGATCCAATCATTGGACGCCCTATTGTCAATGTTCCTGTTTTGTCAAAGATAATTTGTTGAATTGAGGCTGCTTGTTCGATGACATCTCCACCTCTAAATAGCCAACCACGTCTAGCAGCTTTACCTGAAGCCACAGTTATTACAGTTGGGGTTGCTAATCCAAGAGCACATGGACATGCAATGACAAGAACAGCTATTGATAGTTGTAATGCAAGGCCTAATGGGGTTTCCGCATTGCTGCCAATAGGTGTATGTAGTCCTGCATGGTGTGAGTGTATTAATCCTTGTCCTGAAGCATTCAAAACATGTGGCCAAATCCTCGTGCCAATTTGCCACCAGAAAATAAATGTTGTTAATGATAGTGCTACAACTCCATAACAAAATTTTCCCGCAATTATGTCTGCTATGCCTTGAATAGGAGCTTTTCTAGATTGGGCTTGTTCAACCAAGTTGATTATTCTTGCGAGTGCCGTATCTGCGCCTATCCGAGTTACTTCCATAACAAGAGTTGATTCAAGATTTAAAGATCCTGATGAGAGTTCCGTCCCTGGTCTTGCTTCGATTGGGAGTGGTTCTCCTGTAAGACTTGAAATATCTACTGCGGAATAACCGGTTAATACCTTTCCATCAACAGGTATGCGATCTCCAGCTAGGAGTTGAATTTTTTCTCCTGGTTGTAAGGCCCCAACCCTAACCTCACGAATGTCTCCTTCTGCTAAAAATAATCTTGCTAGATTTGGCTGAAGCTCCGCCAAGTCTTTAAGAGCCTTACCTGTGCGAAATCTTGCTCTTTCTTCCAAAAAACGTCCTAGTAAGACGAAGCCTAGGAGCATCACCGGTTCGTTGAAGAAACATGGCCAACCCACCTTTGGCCAGATCAAAGCAATCAAGCTTGCTAAGTACGCACTACTTACACCAAGTCCCACAAGTGTGTCCATGTTTGGGACTAAAGAAAGCGCCGATTGAGCTCCACTTTTCAGAATTGATTGCCCAGGACCTAGCAATGCAACTGTTGCTAGAACAGCGTGAAATTCCAATGAACCCAATATGTTTATTTGAACTTGGCCACCTTCTGCAAGGTGACCTACCACTGACAAAATAAGCAATATTAAGGCTGTCATTAGTTGGCGCCATTGACGCCACCAATCTTTTAGAAATTCAATTTCTGTAGGAGTTTCTAATTTCTCACTTAGAGATTTTTTCGGTTGAGCAAAAAAACCTCTTGTTTCAAGAGCTTTAAGAATTGGTTCGAGGTTTTCAGAACTGCTTTTAAGGTCTATTAAGGCTGTGCGAGCAACTAAATTCACACTCGCGTTTGTCACCGAGGGCTGTTCTAGAAGGGTGCGCTCCACTGTTCGAACACAACCTCCACATTTCATTCCATCTACTGTAAGTAGGACGGAATGAGTACCAGATCTGAGATTCGCTCTACCCAATGATCAATAAGAGTTGTTAGTACGCTAGTGAGGCAGAGGACGAACCTGCCAAATTCATCTCAATAAATCAGAGAATTAACCAAAAGTTACCAACTACCGTCAGGATGGTGCTGAAAGTTGTTAGTTGCCTAATCGTGCCAAGGAGTCAAAACAAAGACAATTTCATTGATAAGGCTTTCACTGTCATGGCTGAGATGATTGTGAAGATGATGCCTATAGCAGCAAATGAAAAGCAGGCTTACATTTATTACAGAGATGGTTTGGCAGCTCAGAACGACGGAGATTACTCTGAGGCTTTGGAAAATTACGAGGAGAGCCTAAAACTTGAAGAAAACTCCATAGATAGAGGAGAAACTCTTAAAAATATGGCAATTATTTACATGAGTAATGGTGAAGAAGAACTTGCTTTAGATACTTATAGAAAGGCTTTATTAGAAAACCCTAAACAGCCATCTTGCTTGAAAAATATGGGTTTGATTTATGAAAAACGTGGAAGACTTGCCCAGCAGGAGGGTAGACAGGATGAGTCGGATAGTTGGTTTGATCAAGCCGCAGAGGTATGGACGAAAGCTGTTAGGCTTTATCCTGGCGGTTATTTAGATATTGAAAACTGGCTTAAGACTACAGGTAGAAGCAATATTGATGTTTATTTTTGATTTTTTTAGCAACACGATTATTTTTTGACATTTATATTTAAGTCTTAATTATTTCTATCAGTTGATAATCATTTACTTATTGTGATTGATAAAGCTTCTGAAACTGTTCCAGCCTCAAAAATTGAAAATGATTCGCTTTTGATCACAGATTCAATTCCGCTAGCTTTTGGTATAACAGCTCGATCAAATCCAAGACGAATTGATTCTTGAATCCTTTGGTCTAATTGAGTGACTGGTCTTAGTTGACCTCCCAATCCTAATTCACCAATCAGAACTGTTCCAGAGGGTACTTTTATGTCTTTGTAACTAGATAAAATAGCTGCAGCTACTCCTAGGTCTCCCGCTGGTTCTTCAACTTCTAATCCGCCTGCTACTGCAAGATAACAATCATGTCTGGCTAGCTCTAAACCCATATGTTTTTCGAGTACTGCAAGGATTTGATGAAGTCTGTTGATACTGATTCCAGTAGCAGTCCTTCTAGGACTTGAATAACTTGTATTTGTTACAAGGGCTTGCAGGTCAACAAGTAATGAGCGTGTTCCTTCACAAGCAACGATTGTTGCGACACCAGGTGCGGATTCATGACTAAGAAAAAGTTCACTGGGATTATTTACTTCAACAAGTCCTTCTCCACGCATTTCGAAAACGCCTAGTTCATGAGTGGCTCCGTAACGATTCTTAACTGCTCTTAGAAGTCTATGACTCGCAAATCGGTCGCCTTCGAATGTTAAAACGCAATCCACTAAATGTTCTAAAACCTTTGGGCCTGCAAGCATCCCTTCTTTAGTTACATGACCAACAAGAATTAATGCAGTTTCTTGCCGTTTCGCTAATCGCTGTAAGCTTGCTGAGCATTCTCGGACCTGAGATACGGAGCCAGCAGCACTAGTTAGGCTCCCATCATTGATCGATTGGATACTGTCAATTATTGCTACATCTGGATTAAGAATTTCAAGTTCTTCAAGAACAACATCTAGGTCTGTTTCAGCAAGGACTTGGAGCTTTGAAGACTCTTTATGAAGTCTTTGCCAGCGCAGTTTTACTTGCTGGGAAGATTCTTCAGCACTCACATAAAGAACTTTTTGCTGCTTTGCCATGAAGGTTGCACTTTGTAATAGCAAGGTGCTTTTACCTATTCCTGGATCACCTCCAATGAGAACAAGCGACCCTGGAACCAGGCCTCCTCCAAGAACACGATCTAGTTCTATGAAGCCAGTTCCCAGTCGGGCAATAGGTTTATCCCCCACACTTGCAATAGGGATTGAACGCTTCGTTGTAGCTGCTAATGAATTTTTAGATTGTTTTCGTGATCCGCGGATGTTGGATGAAGAGTCTCTTTGCTCAACAAGAGAGTTCCAATCTCCGCAACTTGAACATCGACCAAAGAATTGTCTTGTCTGTGCTCCGCAGCTTTGACAGATATAGGAAGAAGCAGAGCGGGCCACGTAAAATTTGCAAGATTAGGTTTACTTGGATTTATACTCCTTCATCTGGAGGTAGCTGCATGTATCTAATATCAACATCTTGCTAGCCGCCAAACACTAAGACGATATGACGGCCACTAGTCCATCAAAGGAAACAATCCTCGTTGTTGATGACGAGGCCAGCATTCGCCGGATCCTTGAAACTCGCCTCTCCATGATCGGTTATCAAGTTTTAACTGCTTGTGACGGAAATGAGGCACTGCAGATTTTCCGCAAAACCGAACCAGATCTTGTTGTCTTGGACGTAATGATGCCCAAGCTCGATGGCTATGGGGTCTGTCAAGAGATGCGCAAGGATTCCGATGTCCCAATAGTCATGCTGACAGCTCTGGGAGATGTCGCCGATAGGATTACAGGACTCGAGCTAGGTGCGGATGATTATGTTGTTAAGCCCTTTAGTCCTAAGGAGTTAGAAGCTCGTATTAGATGTGTCTTAAGACGAGTAGAAAAAGAACAGATCGCAGGAATTCCTAATTCAGGTGTAATTCAAGTCACTAATTTAAAAATAGACACTAATAAGCGACAGGTTTTTCGCAATGACGAAAGGATTAGACTTACTGGAATGGAGTTTAGTTTGTTGGAGTTGTTGGTTAGTCGATCAGGGGAACCTTTTAGTCGTGGGGAGATTCTTAAGGAAGTTTGGGGTTATACACCAGAGAGACATGTTGATACTCGAGTGGTCGATGTTCACATTTCTAGGCTACGGTCGAAGTTGGAGGATGACCCTGCTAATCCTGAACTGATTCTTACAGCTAGGGGAACGGGTTACCTTTTTCAGCGAATAGTCGACTCCATTGGTACCGAAGGATCCTGATAATTCCTTGGCAGAAGTGCTGAGGAACAAAACCAATAGACCAAAAGCCATTAGGCGTTTGGTTATTTGGTATCGACGAAACTCTGCTGTAACAAGCATTGTTGATAGTGCTGCGACCCGGGCTTCAGCCGCAGGCAATGTTGCTGGAACCGTTGTTTCCAGTGCGGGAAATGTCGTCACAAATGCTGGGTCGATTGCTGGAAATGTTCTCCAACCTCTTGTCTTTGATCCTTTAAGGCGTTTGCAAGGTTCAGAGACCTCTTCAGAGGGAAAGAAGATTAATTCGGGTGATCGTTTATGGGTAGCAGTTGATGGGATGGGCGGAGATCAGGCTCCAGGTGCAATTCTTGATGGATGCTTACAAGCTATTGAGAGACTTCCATTACGAATAAAATTTGTTGGAGAGTTGGAAAAAATTTTAGAAGTAGCTAATGAACTGGATCTATCTGAAGAACTTGAACATGCTCAAAAGTCTGGAAATCTTGAGCTTGTGCCTAGTGGTGATTCAGTTGGGATGGATGAAGAAGCAACTGTAGTTAGAAGAAAACGTGATGCCAGTATCAATATCGCAATGGACCTTGTTAAAAAAGGAGAAGCTTTAGCTATTTATTCTGCTGGCAATTCAGGGGCAATGATGGCCGCTGCAATTTTTAGATTGGGTCGTTTAAAAGGCATAGATAGACCAGCGATAGGTGCTTTGTTTCCTACTAAGGATCCAGCGCAACCTGTACTTGTATTGGATGTAGGGGCAAATATGGATTGCAAACCAGCTTATTTACATCAATTTGCCTTGTTGGGAAATATTTATTCTCGCGATGTACTTCAGGTTAGTCAGCCAAGGGTTGGGTTGTTAAATATTGGAGAAGAAGAATGTAAGGGCAATGAGTTGGCTCTTAGTACTTTTGGATTGTTACGAAATGAATCTCGCCTTAACTTTGAAGGGAATTGTGAAGGTAGAGATGTTTTGTCTGGGGATTTTGATGTAGTTGTTTGTGATGGATTTACTGGAAATGTATTACTTAAGTTTCTTGAGTCAGTAGGTAGTGTTTTGTTGGATGTATTGCGAGCGGAATTACCTAGAGGAAGAAGAGGTAAAGTTGGATCTGCTTTCTTGCGAAGCAATCTTAAAAGGATTAAGAAACGTCTTGATCATGCAGAACATGGAGGTGCCTTATTGCTAGGAGTTAATGGAATATGTGTTATTGGTCATGGCAGTAGCAAGTCTTTATCAGTTGTTAGCGCTTTGCGTCTTGCTCACTCTGCAGCCAGTCATGGAGTTATGGATGATTTAGCTCAGCTTCAGAAGACTTCTACTGTCACTGTTTGAACTGATTTAATTCAGCAATGTGATTGACTTACCAAACTTACGATTGCTTACTACTTGGTTCGAATGGCCAAACAACTTCTCGGATCAGCACTTGTAGGCTGTGGTAGTGCAACTCCAAAACAAAGTCTTACTAACGCACAGCTTGGTCAAAGGGTTGACACAAATGACTCTTGGATTCGAAGCCGTACAGGCATTGCCTCAAGATGTGTGCTTGGTTCAGATGAGAGTCTGGTTGAATTAAGTCATATGGCTAGTGCTAAAGCTCTCAAAATGGCTGGTTGGGAGCCTGGGAGTGTTGATCTGATTGTGATGGCAACTTCTACTCCTGATGATCTTTTTGGATCTGCACCTCAAGTGCAATCACTATTAGGGGCAAACAATGCATTTGCATTTGATTTGACAGCTGCTTGTAGTGGTTTTCTTTTTGCATTGGTTACCGCTACTCAATTTTTAAAGAGTGGTTCAATCAAGCGGGCATTAGTGATTGGTGCTGATCAGCTAAGTAGATGGGTTGATTGGGATGACCGCCGTACATGTGTTTTGTTTGGAGATGGAGCTGGGGCTGTTGCTTTAGAAGCTGTAGATCAGAAAGATGAAGGATTGATTGATTTTTCTCTTAAATCTGATGGTAGTCGTGGAGATAGTTTGCAATTAAGACAAGTGATTAAACATCTTCCTTTAGTTGACGGAACAACTCATCAACAAGGGGGATTCACTTCTATTGAGATGAATGGTCAGGAGGTATATAAATTTGCGGTTCGGGAGGTCCCTTCTGTATTAGCAGAATTGCTTAAAAGGAATAACGTTATTGCTGAGGAATTGGATTGGCTGTTGTTACATCAGGCCAACCAAAGAATTCTTGATGCAGTCGCAGACAGGTTTCAAGTCCCTCATCATAAAGTTTTGACTAATCTGCAATCTTATGGAAATACTTCTGCAGCTACTATTCCATTAATGCTTGATGAGGCAGTGCGAGATGGACGAGTGAAGCCTGGCGATTTGATCGCAACTAGTGGTTTTGGTGCTGGTTTGAGCTGGGGAGCGGCTTTAATAAATTGGCATGGTCCCTCCTAGGCTGTTTGAAATTAATTGAATCTTTGCCATGTCGATCGCCTGGGTATTTCCTGGACAAGGTTCTCAGAAATTGGGAATGGCCGAACCTCTTTTAAGTTTGCCTGGGGCGAAAGATCGTTTTAATCTGGCGTCGGAATTACTTGGTAGAGACTTATTAACTATTTGTAGTGAGGAGAATTCTTTAGAGAATGACTTGTGTGATCTCAATGATACTCGTAACACTCAACCAGCTCTTTTTATAATTGAGTCATTGTTAGTTGATGAATTACGTCGTCAGGGTAGAAAAGCTTCATTAGTGGCCGGGCACAGTCTTGGAGAAATTGTTGCCCTTTATTCAGCAGAGGTTATTGACTTGGAGATTGCATTGATATTGCTGAAGAGAAGATCGGAATTAATGGCTTCTTCTGGTGAAGGTTCTATGGCGGCTGTAATGGGCTTCGAAAGAAATCAATTGGATGAGTTAATTTCTTTAACTGAAGGAGTAGTCATAGCTAATGACAACAGTTCCTCACAGGTTGTGTTATCAGGAGCTCCAGACGCTGTTAAATCCATTTGCTCGGAGCTTAAGTGTAAACGTGCTATTCCTTTAGCTGTTTCTGGAGCTTTTCATTCCCCATTTATGACGGAAGCTGCTAATAAATTTGCCGATGAACTTGATCAAGTGAATTTTAAGGATGCGACTATTCCTGTGATGAGTAATGCAGACCCTACTCCTAGCTCTGATCACAAGATCCTTAAAGATCGTTTAAAAAAACAAATGATTAGTGGAGTTAGATGGAGAGAAACTATGGATAATATGCTCGAGATTGGGGTCTCAACTTTGGTAGAGATCGGACCAGGAAATGTTCTTAGTGGGTTGGCTAAGCGATCTATGAAGGGCGTAGCAATTAGCCAAATATCGATAGCTTCTGACTTGGGTTATTGACTATCTTTTCCCTCCTCTAGATTGATTATTTAAATTAACTCAATGAAACAACCTCGAGCTAGTTTGCCTTACTTAATAGTTAGCTATTTATTTGTGTATCCTATTTTTCGAATCTTATTTCGAGGAAGAGTTTTTGGTCTTGTTAATGTTCCTCTTGATGGATCTTTGGTAGTTGTAGCCAATCATGGTTCACATCTTGATCCACCGCTATTGGGACATGCTTTGGGTAGGCCAGTGGCATTTATGGCGAAGGCAGAGCTTTTTCAAGTGCCCTTGCTTGGTTCTCTTATTCGAGCTTGTGGAGCGTATCCAGTAAAGAGAGGAGCAAGTGACCGTGAAGCCATTCGAGTAGCCTGTTCGCGCCTTGAACAAGGTTGGGCAACTGGTGTTTTTTTAGATGGAACTCGTCAAGCCGATGGCAGGGTTAATGAACCATTGCATGGTGCGGCTCTGCTGGCAGCCAGAACTGGGGCGTCTTTGCTCCCAGTAGCAATTATCAATACTCATCGTGTATTAGGTCCTGGTCAATTTTTTCCACGCTTTTTGCCAATTCATCTGCGAATAGGAGAGCCGATTCCCCCGCCTTTGAGTCGTAAGAGAAATGACTTAGAAATATCAACAGATAAACTACAATCACAGATCAACTTTTTGATTGATAGTGGCTTGATTAGTGAGCAGATAAATGATTAGAAAATAGTATTTATAGAGATTATAAATTTATCTAAATCATGGTGAATCTTCGAATATCTATTCCTGTCAATACCCACAAAGAAGCTCGTACTACATCAAAGAATTTCTTATGAAAACTTTCATCTTTGCAATCTTCTTGGCAAGAAATCGAAATCCCCGTTAGGCGGATTCCTTTGCTGCCAGCTATTAGAGTCCCTACCGCAATAGCTCTTGGCAAGTGGTCCTCGCTCGTAATTAATAATGCATGATTAATACCCTCTTCATTAAGTTCATCAATTATAGATGTAAAATTACTGACAGTGTCATGGGCTCGATAGTCTAATATTAATTGATTGGGCGCAAGGTTGGATTTTTGAGCTAGCCAGATAGCATGCTCAGGGTTACTTCCACCACTAAATAATAATGGAATTTCTAATGCTCTTGCAAGTCGAATACCCGCTTTTTCTCTCTCAATATCACCGCCAAGAACAAAAATTATTTGTGGAGGCTTTGAATTGTTAAATGATTTGTAGAATGGGCCAATATATTCCAATAATATTAAAAAGATTAATGTGGTACCTCCTGCAATTGATAATCCAATAATTTTCTTCATTATACTTACCCAACAGGTGATGTTGGGTATATAGGTAATACATTCTCCCAGGTTGATTGAATATTCCTTTTGTCAGCATATTCGGCAAATTTAAGAAGCTCCATGATGTCATTCCTGACATCATCCTTTGCATTTATTGCAGGGGTTGCCTCCAGATCAGATGGCAATAGGTGAGGTGTTTTTAATTCTAAAAATGATCTCACTCCAGAATTAGATATTTTTTTGTTTAACTGGTAACAGCCTCCTACAATGCCTCTTCTTTTAAGATTTGTTATGATCCAAAAAGGATCTTCTAGTTGATCTTTACTTAGTTCTTTTGAAAGTCTTGGCGCCATAAGTGCAAAACTACTTATGCCATCAAGTTGACAATTAAGTTGTTGGGCTAAAGTCCTTGCCATTACAACAGTTAACCGTGTTCCAGTAAAACCACCGGGTCCTTTCGCGACTGATAAGCGAGCAATATATTTCCAGTATTTTGCTGGAAGCATATCTTCGACACATGTCATTAGGTCGTTGGAAAGTCGACGTCCAAGATCGAATATTTTGTATTTCGGAGATTCTGGGTAATTAACACAGTCAATTAGGCCTACTCCTAGTTCTTCTGAAGAGCTGTGAAGTGCTAGAAGAAATTTTTTTTGTGAACTTTTCAAATTCGAAGATATATTGCTACTCATTTAGGAACTTCTTTGTCAGGACACAATCTGAGCCATCGCCCTTGATCTTCTAAAAAACTTCCGCATGCCTGCACATCCCATTCGATACTGGAGCCTCCTTCGGGGATTTCCAGCACATTTATATGAATACGTGGATCTTTGGGCTGTAGGTCAGGATGACTTGTGAGGTGGCTCACGCCGTGCTGCCTTTCAACAGCGTGATAGGCCAGGCATCGGTCAACCCAGCGGCAATTAACGCATATGCACATTTCCTCCCCTCAATCTAATTCTCTCATTCTGAATGATGGGCAAAGTTTTGACGCAGATGAATTACTTAGATGTTTGGTTCCTAGTAATTGGCCAATCTCTCTCGAAGTGTTTCCCGCTGGTACTGCTTTAGTTGGAGGTTCTATTCGAGATGTCATTTTAGGCAGAGATAGTAAACGTCAGGATTTGGATTTTGTCATTCCCTCTTCAGCAATAGATTTTACAAAATCCTTAGTTCATAAGATTGGTGGAACTTTTGTTCTTCTTGATCCAGTAAGGGATATTGCAAGATTGGTTGTCAAAGGTTGGAACCTAGATATAGCAACTCAATGTGGTGATTCCTTAGTAGATGATCTACTAAGAAGGGACTTTACGGTAAATGCGATTGCATTGAAATTTGCTCCTACGCCTCTTCTGATAGATCCTTCAGGAGGCCTAGAAGACCTACAGAAAAAACTTATTAAGGCTGTATCTGAGCAAAATCTTATAGATGATCCTCTTCGATGCCTGAGGGGGCTCCGTTTGATGGCAGAACTTCAATTCAGTCTGGAAGAAAAAACTGAAAAGTGGATTAAATCGCATCACAAACTTCTAAAGCGATCAGCGCCTGAGAGAGTTCAGGCAGAAGTTATTACACTTGTTAAAGCTAATGAGGCAGATAAAGCTATTCGTTTGGTCGATAAGATTGGCTTGTTAAGAAGATGGCAATCCAATTGTCATGATTCATCCAGAAAGTTTCCTTCATTAGATTGCACCAAAATATTTACACCTTATGAGCGCGATCTTGCGCTTTTTTTATGCCGATTGAATTTTCTTCTAAGTGATGAAGGATTGGAAAGGCTGCGATTTAGTCGGAAATTGCGCGAGAGATGCCGACGGCTACGTAAATGGCAACATAAAGATGATGGATCGTCTTTTCTCAATCTTTCTGAGGTTCAAAGATTGCAGTTGCATAAGGATCTTGAGCATGATTTACCAGCGATCCTTTTGAAGTTAGATTTAGATCAGCAATTGGCTTGGTTAAAGCGCTGGCGTAATATAGAAGATCCTTTATTTCATCCTTCTTCGCCTATAGATGGTCATTTTTTGCAGAAAAGTCTTGATATCCCTTCAGGTATTCAGTTAGGGCATTTGATTGGGTATTTATGCCATGAAAAAGCCTTCGGTCGTTTGAACAATCGAGATGAAGCTTTACAAGCTGCACGTTACTGGTTGGTACATAACAAGACCTCGATGTGATTAACTGCAAGGGCGTTAAAGATATTTTTTGGCTCAATCCGACCCTCTTTCTATCTCCCCGTATTTTTCATGAGTGTTCGCCTTTACATTGGTAACCTTCCCCAAACCTTTGAGAGTAAGGAGCTTGAGGCTCTCTTTTCGAGTATTGGTAAAGGTATACGTTTTAAGCCGGTATTTGATCGAGATACAGGTTCTTGCAGGGGTTTTGGCTTTGCCAATGTTGAAGACGAAAAAGTTGCAGAGGCTCTAATTGAAAACCTCAATGGGAAGGATTTCAATGGCAATAATTTGCGAGTTGAGCGCTCTGAAAGACGAGATTCCAATGGTGGAGGATCTCGACGCGGGGGGGCTAATGGAAATTCGAACTCTCAGGGTGGAAAACGTAAAGAAGTAAAGAAATTTGTACATAGTGATGCTCCAGTTGCCGAGGCTCCCGATCCACGTTGGGCTGGCGAGCTCTCGAAATTGAAAGATCTATTGGCAAATCAAAAAACCCCTGCTTGATATATTTTCTGGAATTGTTGTCTCAATTTTTCTAAGGATATTCTTGCTCTATCTCGCTTGAGAGATTATAAATGAGATTGGTATGTCAAGGATTTTCATCCATTTATTAACATATGCTCGGTTGTTAAATACGTCGTAGTCGAGTTGTTCTATTGAATCTAATATTCCCCTGTAAAGCCTTAACGATGTCCAGACTGGCCATCGTGCATCTGAAGAAAGTAATCTCACACCTTCTTCTGAACGCGCAAACCATTCACGGGCGCGAATCAGTTGAAATTTCATTAACTCTTTCCATTGAGCATTAAGTTTTCCTGCCATTAGATCCTCTTCTGAGTAATTGAACTTTTTTAAATCCTCTTGAGGTAAATAAATTCTTCCTCTACCTCTATCTTCGCCGACATCTCTGAGAATATTGGTTAGTTGATTTGCAATGCCTAGTGCAATTGCGGCTTCCGATGGGTCAGGACACTTGCTCCAAGGTGCTGAAGTATATGCAGGATCTATTCCCATTACTCCTTGAGTCATAAGTCCTACAGTCCCAGCAACTCTGTAACAATAAATTTTTAATTCTTCGAATGTTTCATATCTATTTTTATTTAAGTCCATTCTTTGTCCTGCAATCATATCTAGATAAGGTTGAATAGATTGAGGAAAAATGTTGAGAGTGTCGGCTATAACTGCATCCAATTCATTGGTAATTTTTCCTTTGAAGACTTCTTTTGTATGCTCTTCCCATTGATCTAAACGATCAGAGAGCTCAGTGATTGATCTCTTTTGCGCTTCTTCGCTATCCATTAACTCGTCGGTTCTTCTGCACCATACATATATTGCCCAAATTGCTCGGCGTTTAATTGGTGGTAAAAGAAGTGTGCCTAGATAAAACGTTTTTGCCCATTGGGCAGTCTCTTCTCTGCATATCTCATAGGCATCTTCAAGACTTAGTGGCTTCTTGGTCATTGTGGGATTTTGATCTGAATTTATAATTTTCATTCGTTATCTCTGTAGCTCTCCAGAGGAATGTAATGTGTTATCTACATATGTAGAATAATTATCTACTTCTTTTGCACAAAGTTTTCCACTCAAAACTGCTCCTTCCATGGAGGCTAAGTATCTCTGCATCGTGTAATCACCAGCCAGGAAGAAGTTTGAAATCGGGGTCTTTTGTTGAGGTCTAAATGCTTGACAGCCAGGAACAGCTTTGTAAACAGAGAGAGGTGTCTTTACGACTTTATATTTACGGAGATTGGCTTGGTTCTCCCCTGTAAAATGATTCGGGAAAAGCTTTTCTAATTCTTGCATTGTTGCATCTATTATATCTTTATCACTTCTATTTATCCAATCTTTGGCTGGGGCAAAAACCAATTCCAGCATTGAACGATTGGGATCATAATACTCTTTGCAAGTAATGCTCATGTCTGCATAAACACTTAAAAGTTTAGATCTGCTAAATAGAAGATGATCTATAGTCGTTAATTTTCTATCAAACCAAAGATGTACATTAATTACTGGTACACCTTTTAATCCATCTAGCTTTTCAAATATATCCATTTTTTGCCATTGTTCAGGTATCATTAGTTTAAAAAGATCTACAGGGAGGGCGCTGACATATGCATCCGCCTTGATTTCCGTGGATTCCGTACCATTTTTCCCTCCAATTCTAAATGATTTTACAGTTCCATCTTGATTAGTATTGATTTTTCTGAGAGGGCTATTTAGATACACTTCCCCTCCTTTTGATCTGATATTATCTACAATTGGTTGACATAGTCTTTCTGGCGGGGCCCCATCTAGAAAAGCCATTTTAGAACCATTTTTTTCTTGTAAAAATCTGTTTAATGCAGTAAGTAATACGGTCGAAGAAATTTCATCTGGTCCAATAAAGTTTAATGCCTTGCTCATTGCAATAAACACTTCATCGTTAACTCTTTCTGGAATATTTTGTTGTTTCAGCCAATCCGTCCAGGAATAGATATCAGATTCTTCAACATATTTTTGCCCACGGAGCATTGCAGGTATAAGGCCAATGCCAAATGCAACTTTTTCAGGCCAAGTCAACATGTCATTGTTACTTAATATTGCAGCGACCCCATTAATTGGAGCTGGCAAATCGGGGAAGTCAAAACGACTGTATGTTCCTGGCTCATTAGGTTGATTAAAGATCATGGAATGACTTTTCCATTGAAGTCGATCTTCAATGCCAAGTTCATTGAATAATTGGAGCATGTTGGGATATGCACCAAAAAAGATGTGGAGACCAGTTTCGTACCAGTCTCCATCGGCATCTTTCCATGCCGCTATTTTTCCCCCAAGGACATCTCTTGATTCGAATACAACAGGTGTGTGACCAGCGTCAGACAAGTATTTTGCGCATGAGAGTCCAGCTAGACCTGCTCCTGCAATCGCGATGCGCATATTGTGTGTTGTGATTTCTCGCTAACTCTAATAAGAAACCTATCCGGATCTTCTGCCTAGACTAAAAAGACGATTTATTCGTTCTTGTAAAGCGAACTTTTCAAATCTGATGACTGAGACCCAGCTGAAGTGCACTACAAGGCATGTGAGGCTTTTTACGGCCATAATTAAAGATGATGACTTGGTTCCTGATCAGGACCATTTGACTCTTGATTTGGATCCCGATAATGAATTCATATGGTCAGAGGAGGTTCTTGAAAAAGTTAATGATCACTTTCGTGAATTGGTAAATGCTCAAGCTGGGAATGAATTGAGTGATTACAGCCTTAGAAAAATTGGTTCTGAGATAGAAGGCATCATTCGAGGACTATTGCAGAGTGGAGAATTGAGCTACAACACTGAAGGAAGGGTGCTGAATTACTCAATGGGATTACCTAGAACCCCCGATCTGTTGTGACACGTTTCTCTAATGATCGCCGCCATCGTCAATCCAGGGGCAATGATTTGCGTAATGACGGTAGAACGTCTAGAGATGCTCGATATGGGCGATCGGATAGGTATCAGGGGGGGAGACCTCCTGCTCTTGGGAGTTCAGGTCCTACAAATCCGGGTGGAGGAAATATAAAGTTCAATACAGGGACAGTAGCTGTTTTGGCAGGGGTTCTTGTCGTAGGAGTTGGCATCGGTAGTGCTATTACCAGTACCACTCAAGGGGGACAAGGAAATATTGCAAGTCAGCAGCAATTGGACATGGCAGTTCCTGACCCTGAATTTTGTAGGCAATGGGGCGCTAGTGCATTTGTTATTGATGTAGAGATGTATACAACCCTCAATCCTTCAACTAGTTTCGTGACACAACCAGCATTGCAACCTGGATGTGTAATTCGTAGAGAAAATTGGACAGTTTTACAAAAGCAAGGTGCGATTACTAATGAGGATGTACGAGAATGTAAACAAAGAATGAATACTTTTGCCTACATAGGTTCTATTAGGGATAAGCCTATTGTTCGTTGTGTATATCAAACTGATGTGAATGAGAATAAATTTATCACTAAAGGAGTTGCTGAAGATGTCATAGGTGTCAATCAGGAAGCGGTTCAGTTTTGATAATTTAAATTCTAATTACCAATTTTTTGATTTTCTTGCTGGCCTTCTAAAAGACTAGAAAATTTTGGTATTATGGTTTCTCGAAAAGCTTGAGAAGCTTTTGAAGAATAACGGCCGGGATGAACTATTAATTTAAGTTGTCTTTTAACCGCGAGATCTGCAATGTTTGGCTTGTAAAGGTCTCCGGAAACCAGCTCTCTTTCTATAGAAACAAGAGGAAGAAATGCTGCACCCAGTCCAGATTGAACTGCATTCTTAATTGCTTCTAACGAATTAAGCTCCATATCAATTCGTAATCTCTGTACATCAAGCCCAGACCTCATGAGGAGTTGATCAACTACTTTTCTAGTTGTTGATTGATAGTCAAGACTAATAAATCCAATGCGATAAAGATCTTCTTTTGTTAATTCTTTTGATTTTGCAAGTGTATGATTAATTGGCAGAATAAGAGCTAGTTCATCACTCGTAAATGGAGTGATTTCAAGAATAGTTTTCAGCTCTTCAGGAAGTTCTCCACCAATTATCGCTAAATCTATTTGGCCATTGGCGACACTCCAACCTGTGCGCCTAGTGCTATGTATTTGAAGTTCAACAGTTACATCTGGAAATTTTTGCCGAAATAGGCCAATCATCCTTGGCATTAAATAAGTTCCAGTCGTTTGACTTGCACCAATAATGAGCGAACCTCCTTTAAGACTATTCAGGTCGTTTATTGCTCTGCAAGCTTCCTGGCATTGATTCAGGATCATGTCGGAATACTTAAGCAAGACTTCCCCTGCTTCGGTTAATTGTGCTTTGCGACCTCCACGATCAAATAGGGATACTTCTAATTGTTTTTCTAGATTCTGTATTTGAAGACTGACCGCCGGTTGGGTCACGAAAAGACTGTCAGCGGCTTTTTTAAAGCTGCCGTGCCTTGCGATAGCACGCAAGATTCTTAATTGATCTAGTGTGAAAGGCAGATCGGCCATAGTGGCCTACTGAATCATGCGACTGTAAGAGTAAAACTTTAAGCTGATGGATGGCTCGAGCTCAGCATTCGATAACTATTAGGGCGATCAAGTGACACAAATCTCTTTGGGTGGCGTTCATCACAGCAGTCTCGTGATGATCGGGCTGATATTCCTCTTTGCGCTAATTCATAGTGGTGGAGCTGCTCTTAGAAGTCGCGCAGAATCCTATATAGGAGCAAGAGCATGGCGAGTGATTTTTGCTGCTGCGAGTATTCCTTCTGCTCTTTTGTTGATTATTTATTTCATCACCCATCGTTATGACGGTGTGCGTCTTTGGAATGTTCAGGGATTACCCGGCATTATTCCAATCATATGGATCTTTACTGCCATTAGCTTTCTTTTCCTTTATCCAGCTACCTACAATATTCTAGAAATTCCAGCAGTTTTTAAACCCCAAGTGAGGCTTTATGCTTCAGGGATTATTCGAATTAGCAGGCATCCTCAGGCAGTTGGACAGGTTTTATGGTGCTTGACTCATCAATTGTGGATTGGAACTAGTTTCACCTTGATTACTTCATTGGGTTTGATAGCTCATCATCTTTTTGCTATATGGCATGGAGACCGCAGGTTGAGTAGGAAATTTGGTCAGGAATTTGAAGATTTGAAGACAAAAACTTCTGTTTTCCCTTTCTTGGCAATCTTCGATGGCAGGCAGAAATTAGTCATTGAAGAATTTCTAAGGCCTTCTCAATTAGGGATTTTGCTGGCAGTTTTTGGCTTTTGGTGGGCCCATCGTTTCATACCTTTAGCTAGTGCATCATTTCTCTCTTCTTTTTTAGAAGATCTGCTTGGTTGAGCGTATCTGCGTACACTCCCTGTGAATCCTCTATAGATCAAATGCCATCGGCAGCGTCGCTCGCTTGGTTGATACCAGTTCTTCCTCTAATGGGAGCAATACTGACTGGATTAGCTTTGATTGGTTTCAATCGATTTATAAATCGATTGAAAAAGCCAGTGGCGGTATTGCTTATTACCTGTGTTGGTATCTCAGCTGTTTTGAGTTACGCAGTGCTGATGGAGCAGATCGTTGGGATGCCTCCAGAGGAACATCTTTTTGTTTGGGCTAGTGCTGGTGACTTCATACTCCCCATGGGATATGTCGTGGATCCTTTGGGGGCAGTCATGTTGAGTTTGGTTACCACCATTGCTCTTTTGGTGATGATTTATTCCCATGGATATATGGCTCATGACAAAGGCTATGTCAGATTTTTTACCTATTTAGCTTTGTTTAGTAGCTCAATGTTGGGGTTGATAATTAGCCCGAATCTTTTGGAGATTTATGTTTTTTGGGAATTGGTGGGTATGTGTTCATATCTTTTGGTTGGTTTTTGGTATGACAGAGATGGGGCGGCACATGCTGCTCAGAAAGCATTTGTGGTCAACCGTGTAGGGGATTTTGGATTGTTGTTAGGCATTCTTGGTTTGTTTTGGGCTACTGGAAGTTTTGATTTTCAAGGGATTGCTGTTGGTCTTCAAGAAGCAGTGTCCTCAGGAACTGTTCCCATGTGGGCTGCCTTAACGCTATGCCTTTTGGTCTTCATGGGGCCAATGGCGAAATCCGCACAATTTCCACTTCATGTATGGCTGCCAGATGCAATGGAGGGCCCTACACCTATCTCGGCCTTGATACATGCAGCGACAATGGTTGCTGCTGGTGTTTTTTTAGTAGCAAGACTTGAACCTCTTTATGGTTTGTTCCCTCCTGTTGGAGCGGTTATTGCGACAGTTGGAGCTGTTACTTGTTTTTTAGGAGCATCTATTGCTCTTACTCAAATGGATCTCAAAAAGGGATTGGCTTATAGCACTGTTTCTCAACTGGGTTACATGATGTTGGCTATGGGATGTGGAGCTCCTATCGCAGGAATGTTCCACTTAGTAACTCATGCTTTTTTTAAGGCAATGCTTTTTTTGGGTTCTGGCTCTGTAATTCATGCAATGGAAGAAGTAGTTGGTCATCAACCAGTTTTGGCTCAGGATATGCGTTTGATGGGTGGGTTGCGAAAGAAGATGCCAATTACTGCAATTACATTTTTTATAGGATGCATTGCAATTAGTGGCATTCCTCCGCTAGCTGGTTTCTGGAGTAAGGATGAGATTTTAGGCCAAGCTTATTTTTCTTTCCCTGTACTTTGGCTCATTGGTTTCTTGACTGCTGGCATGACTGCTTTTTATATGTTTAGACTATATTTTTTAACTTTTGAGGGAGAGTTTCGAGGAGAAAATGAGGAATTAAAGAATCGATTGCTTCATTCGGCAGGAATCGTAGAAGAAGAGGAGGAACATTCTTTTCAGCCAGGAAAACTACATGAGTCTCCATGGTCAATGACAATGCCTTTGGTAGTTTTGGCAGTGCCTTCTATTCTCATTGGTTTGTTAGGTGTCCCATGGAATAGTCGATTTGCTTTTTTGCTGAACCCAATAGAAGCTACAAATATGTCAGATAAATTCAGTTGGGGTGAGTTTCTTCCTTTGGCATTAGCTTCTGTAGGAATTTCTCTAGCTGGAATTTCTTTGGCTATTTTTGCTTACTATTTGCATCGGATTGACTTGGCAAAGATTTTCGCAGAACGATTTCCACAAATTAATGCATTCCTTTCTAATAAATGGTATTTAGATGATATAAATGAAAGGATTTTTGTTCGAGGTAGTCGAAAATTAGCGCGTGAAGTTTTAGAAGTTGATGCAAAGGTAGTTGATGGAGTTGTAAATCTCACTGGTTTATTGACATTAGGGAGTGGAGAAGGTCTTAAATATTTTGAAACTGGTCGAGCTCAGTTTTATGCCCTCATAGTTTTTGGTGGAGTCATTGCTTTAGTCGTACTGTTTGGGGTCTTGTCGCCACTACCTACTTAGAGCATGAAATTTTCTTGTGTGTTTCAACGCCTATCTAGTTGGTGTAATACCGCTCAGTATTTCTACACTCCAAAAAGTCCTGAGAAGCTTTATCCGTGACAGAGCTTGTCGCATCTTCAGCTTTAGAGGCAAATTCATTGCTTCTTTCAGATCAGTTAACTTTTGAGTTTCCTTGGCTGAGTTTTTCTATTCTTTTCCCAATTATTGGCGCCTTATTGGTGCCTTTTATCCCTGATCAGGGCGAAGGAAAACAGGTTAGATGGTTCGCTTTGGGGATTGCTTTAATCACCTTTTTGGTCACTGTTGGAGCTTATTTAACAGGTTATGACCCGCTTCAAGAGGGATTGCAATTAGAAGAAAGTTTGAATTGGCTGCCAAATTTGGGATTGAAATGGGCAGTTGGTGTAGACGGACTGTCTATGCCTCTTGTTTTGCTGACAAGTTTTATAACCGCTCTTGCTGTATTAGCTGCATGGCCAGTCACTTTTAAACCCAAGCTTTTTTATTTTTTAATTCTGGCGATGGATGGAGGGCAAATAGCAGTATTTGCTGTTCAGGATATGCTGCTTTTTTTCCTTGCATGGGAATTAGAGCTTCTACCTGTTTATTTATTGTTAGCCATATGGGGGGGGAAAAAACGTCAATATGCAGCAACAAAATTCATCATCTATACAGCAGGCAGTTCCTTATTTATCCTGCTCGCAGCACTGGCCATGGGCTTTTTTGGAGAAGGACCCCCTAATTTTGAGTACTCACATCTTGCAGAGCAGGCTTTTGGGGGGGGGTTCCAGCTGGTGTGTTATGCGGGTTTATTGATTGCGTTTGGCGTCAAACTTCCGATAGTTCCTTTACATACTTGGTTGCCAGATGCTCATGGCGAGGCAACTGCACCAGTTCATATGTTGCTTGCAGGGATTTTGCTGAAGATGGGAGGCTATGCACTTTTGCGTTTTAATGCCCAATTATTGCCCGTAGCTCATGCGCAATTTGCGCCTTTATTGATCGTTCTTGGGGTTGTAAATATAATTTATGCAGCATTGACTTCGTTCGCTCAGCGCAATTTAAAGAGAAAGATTGCATATAGCTCTATCAGTCATATGGGGTTTGTTTTGATTGGTATAGGTAGCTTTAGCTCTCTGGGGACAAGTGGAGCGATGCTTCAAATGGTTAGTCATGGATTAATAGGTGCAAGTCTTTTCTTTTTGGTTGGAGCTACATATGACAGAACTCATACTTTGCAACTAGAGGAGATGGGAGGGGTTGGCCAAAAGATGAGGATTATGTTTGCTCTTTGGACTGTTTGTGCCCTTGCTTCTTTGGCGCTACCAGGGATGAGTGGCTTTGTTTCTGAATTAATGGTCTTTGCAGGGTTAGTTACTGATGAGGCATATACCCTTACTTTTAGAATAGTAATTGCGTCCCTTGCGGCTATAGGAGTAATACTTACCCCGATCTATTTGCTTTCAATGTTAAGGGAAATATTTTTTGGGAAAGAGAACACAAAGCTTGTTTCTAGTACTAAACTGATAGATGCGGAACCAAGGGAGATCTATATCATTAGCTGTTTATTAGTTCCTATAATTGGTATAGGTCTTTATCCAAGAATTGTCACTGAGAGTTATAATTCGACTATAGAAGCTCTTGTTACTAAAGATGTATCTGCAATGGAAAGTATAAATAGAGTAAGTAGTAAAAGTCCAAAGGGTATTAAGTTGACACCAGCATTGCTAAATCCACCTTCGCTGAAAAAACTTTCAGAATAATATTTTAGATAAATAATTGCTTTGACTCTTTAGATTCTCAACTTAGAAGATCTAAGATTTGGAAGTTTTTTAACGATAACTTACGTTGCTTTTTTCTTCTTGTGAAATTCTTTTGGGGTGCCCCTAGCAATTCTGTCCAAGTATCGATATTTTCCGATTAGAGATTTGCAAATTACTTTGGCAGTTGATGGTCTGACTAAAGGTGCTGATGCCGGAGCTCGTTTGGCTATACGTCTTCTGCAAGACGCCGCTCAGAGTGGTGATCTGGATCCTTGGGATGTTGATGTTATTGGAGTAGTGGATGGCTTTTTGGATCAGCTCAGGCAGCGTATTGAGGTGCCTAAAAGAGTTGCAGCTCAAATTCGTGGATATGGAGGAAGCTTTGAACAAGATTTGGCAGAAAGTAGCGAAGCATTTCTTGCTGCTTCTGTTTTAGTTGCATTAAAAGCTGAAGTCCTTGAATCTCATACTTTTCCTCCAGAGCCGTCAATAGAAGACGATTCTGAAATTGATTTTTTAGAGCAAGGTTGGTTGGATCGAAGCTTTCAGCTCCCAAATAAGCCTGAAAGACATTTGCTCAGACGACCTGTCGCACCACCCCCACTTAGACGTCCAGTAACTCTTGGGGAATTAATAGAGCAACTTGAATCTATAGCGACGCATCTGGAGTCTGATGAATTTCAGCGTCATCAACGTAAGAGACGAAAACGATTTACAGAAAGGGAAGCGATAGCTCAAGTCAGAGCACTTGCTCATAGAGAAAAATTGCCAGAAACTACAGCTGCTTTAGCCGTTTTTTTAAATGGATGGGAGCCTGGAATGCAATGGGTGGATTTTGAAAGTCTTGTTTTTGAGTGGAAACAAGTGGCTTCTTCTGATTTAGATACCGATCGAGTAGGTGTTTTTTGGGCACTTCTTTTCTTATGCTCTCAAGGCAAAGTAGAGCTTCAGCAGCAGGTTTCTTTATATTCACCGTTGCTTTTAAAGAGAATTCTTGCTCCCGGTTCTGTGGCTCAGCTTCCAATTCAAAGTTTGAAGGTGCCAGCTGCCACTCCGGCTGCTGCTTAGTAGGCGTGCTTCGAGGCAGTCTATGTTGCTATTACTTAGGTGAGGACTAAAACGCCTATGAAGGCGATGATCCTGGCGGCTGGAAAAGGGACCCGTGTCCAACCGATAACGCATGTCATCCCTAAGCCAATGATTCCAATTCTTCAGAAACCAGTGATGGAGTTTCTGTTGGAGTTGCTGAAGGAGCATGACTTTAAGGAGATTATGGTCAATGTTTCACATTTGGCTGAGGAAATTGAAAACTATTTCAGGGACGGACAGCGATTTGGAGTGGAAATTGCATATAGTTTTGAGGGACGAATTGAAGATGGAGAATTGATTGGAGATGCACGTGGTTCTGCAGGAGGGTTGAAAAAAATCCAGGATTTTCAACAATTTTTTGATGATACATTTGTGGTTATATGTGGAGATGCTTTAATAGATCTTGATTTATCTGAGGCGGTTAAGCGTCATAAAGAAAAAGGTGCCCTGGCTAGTTTGGTGACGAAAAGAGTTCCTAAAGATCAAGTGAGTAGCTATGGAGTTGTTGTAACGGATGATGAGGATCGCGTGAAAGCATTCCAGGAAAAACCTTCTATAGAATCAGCTTTAGGTGATACAATTAGTACGGGAATATATCTATTTGAACCCGAGATATTTGAACATATTCCTTCTGGTAAACCATATGATATTGGTTCAGACTTATTTCCAAAACTCGTAAACATGGGGGCTCCTTTCTATGCTCTACCTATGGATTTTGAATGGGTAGATATTGGTAAAGTTCCTGACTATTGGCGAGCAATTCGTAGTGTTCTTTTAGGAGAAGTTAGACAGGTAGGTATCCCAGGTAAACAGGTTAGACCTGGTGTTTTTACAGGATTAAATGTAGCGGCAAATTGGGACAAAATAAATGTAGAAGGTCCTATCTATGTAGGTGGTATGACTAGAATTGAAGATGGTGTAACTATTATTGGTCCATCAATGATTGGTCCAAGTTGTTGTATTTGTGAAGGTGCAACAATTGATAATTCAATTATTTTTGACTATTCACGAATAGGTCCTGGTGTTCAACTTCTCGAGAAATTGGTTTTTGGAAGATATTGTGTGGGTAAAAATGGTAATCATTTTGACCTTCAAGAAGCCGCTCTTGATTGGCTTATTACTGATTCACGCAGACAAGACCTTGTTGAACCATCTCCACAACAGAAAGCAATGGCCGAACTATTAGGAACTGATCTTACTGTGGGACCGAGTTGATTCCTGCTTGTTCAAGAATATTGGGAATATGTTGTTCTGCTTTGATAGCCATTAAATGAACTCCTTGGGATATATCTAAGTAACTTTTGACTTGCTCTGAAGCGATTTTAATTCCTTCTGAGGATGGATCTTTCGATTCGTAAAGTCTTTGAACCAAATTTTCAGGAATACATGCACCAGGAACTACTCGATTTATGAATTCGGCGTTTTTGGCTGATTTTAATAAGAAAACTCCTGCAAGAACTGGTATCTCAAGTGGCGCAGCTATCTCTCGGCAGAATTTTTCTAATATTTTTGGATCCATGATCATTTGTGTTTGTAGAAATCTTGCGCCTGCTTCTCGCTTCCTTTCTAAACGACGCATAAGGCCTGAGTTGCTTTTGCAATTGGGATCAGCAGCAGCGCCTGCAAAAAAAGTTGTTGAGCCATCAGCTAATTGGCCATCGATAGGGTCTTCTCCTTTGTTTAGAGAGGACACTTGTCTGAGTAGTTTGACAGAATCGAATTCATGAACAGGCTTTGCATCTGGTTGGTCTCCTACTCGTACTGGGTCTCCTGTAAGGCAAAGAATATTTCTAATTCCTAAAGCGTGCGCTCCGAGTAGATCAGCCTGTAATCCGATGCGATTTCTGTCTCGACAGGCCATTTGTAAAACAGGCTCAATCCCTTGCTCCAGAAGCAATTTGCACATTGCAAGGCTGCTCATTCTCATGACAGCACGGCTACCATCTGTCACATTGATTGCATGTACTCGACCTTTAAGAAGGTGAGCCATTTTGATGGAATGTGCAGGATTACCTCCACGGGGTGGCATGATCTCTGCAGTGATTGTTATTGCTCCAGCATCAAGGGAGCTCTGTAAGGAGGAGCTCAATTCCCATTACTCATCAGGTACTTACTATGGTTGATCGTTGCCCCATAAGTCTGCCTAAGATAACGAAGCAAGATTGAGATGGAGAACATGGCCACAGGCGAATTCTCCAATTTGGGCAATATCTCCCTTTCTTCAAGGGAGATGGAGATAATTGATTTGGTGGCTGCTGGGCTGACCAATCAAGAAATTGCTGAGCGTTTAACTATAAGTAAGCGGACGGTCGACAATCATGTGAGCAACATGTTCACAAAAACAGGTTCTAAAAATCGTGTAGCGCTTCTTAACTGGGCCATGGATCATGGCAAGATTTGCAGAGATGGATTTAATTGCTGTTCTTTGCCTGATGGAGATGAGGATTCCTCCGCTTCTTAATTCTTAGGGCTCCTGTTTCTTGGTTATCTGGTTCGGGCAAAGGCATCAAAGAACAACCTATTGAAGGCATTTCAAAAAGCTCTGCATAGGCTAAGCAAGCTTCTTTGTCACCTCCTATGAAACGGAGTATCCCATCGGTGTCATAAAGACCATACAAAGTGGTTCCTTCCCTCAGCCTTCTCTGCCATGGAGGCAATGAGGCCGAACTAAATATAAAGAGAATCTAAAGGACCAAAGGCGCTTTTGTCATCTAATCCCGAATTTTGATTTGAATTCTGGACTCCATTGAGATATTGGATGTTCCGCTAAGTAAGCATTGCTTAGTGCTTTCTCAGTGCTGATCTCTTTGCCGCACCAATTTGGGATTAGGCACTGTTCTTCGATTGATGAAAGCTCTACCTCTGCAATTATTAGAGGTTGATTTTTATCTGTAAAGCAATCGATAACCCATTCCGTGTTATGAACATGCAATGTGTGTCTGATTTTTGTTATTTGCCAATTAGTTAGATTCAATAATTCCTCTGCATCTTCTAGAGGAATTGCATATTCAAATTCATGTCTCGATATTTTGCCTGCAGTGGCTTTAAGGGTTAGCAATGAATTTTGATTTGTTGTACGAACTCTAACTGTCCAACCATGTATAGAATTTGATAGATACCCTTGTTTTATTTGCATACTATTTTCAATCATATCCTCCCATTGATTATTAATTACTATGAAGCGTCTCTCAATCTCTAATCCCATTTGATTTAGATAGCCTCTCTAGTCTTTGAAAGATTACCTGCCCAGTGTAATTTTTGTGTAAGTGTTGAATAATAAGAGGGATGTTCTTTGAGGATAATCATTAAAGTGTTATTTGCGGATTTTTCTATACTGCAATAATCGCGATTGCTTAATGAAGCGCAACTTGCACCGTCTTTCCAAAGCCTAAGTGAACATGAATTTTCTTCCAAAGGTTTTATGACAAGTTTTGATGTTGATGGAACAACTATTGCGCGACTGGAAAGACTCATAGCACAAATTGGGCATACAACAATTGCATCAATATCAGGATGAAGAATTGGACCACCTGCCGCCATGGAATAACCTGTGGAGCCTGTGGGTGTAGCAAGTATTAATCCGTCACCACGATATTGGTCGACTACTTCTTCATCTATTTTTAGCTCTAGGGTGCATGTAGGTGAAACTTCATCTTGTTTTGCTCGAAAATAGAAATCATTCAAGGCTAGATGAATATTATTACAATGGTTCTTTTTGGGGGAATCAGTTGACGTTTCGGGATTTTTTATGATTCCAAGGTTATTCATGATATTGGCTTTTAGCATCATTCGTTCTTCAATTGTGTATCGATTTTCTAGAAGAGATTTCCATAGATCATTATTATTACGAAGGGATTTATCATGTGTAAGAAATCCAAGATTCCCTCCGATATTGAAGCTTAATATAGGTATTTGATAGGGAGCTAGATGGCGAGCAGCTTTTAAGACAGTCCCATCACCTCCCAGTACAATTGCTATTTGTGCTAATTCTGAATTTAACAAATTTGGGTATGGATTAATTAATTGACCACTAATTGCAATTTCTACACTTATGCCAAGTGATTCTAATTCTTCTTTGCAAAATAATGCTTCATGATGAGCACTCTCACTCCTCTCTCGATAGATTATCCATACATGCTTGATTATCATAATGGTATTTTTACCATCTAAGAAGATTGAAACTCTCCATATCTACAGTTACCCTATTGCGATAAAGAGATAGAAGAATTGCAAGACCTACAGCAGCTTCTGCAGCTGCAACAGTTATTACAAATACTGTAAAGACCTGACCTCGAATTAAAT
>QCKC01000010.1 GCA_003215635.1 Prochlorococcus sp. AG-409-J19 | reverse complement strand
TGGTGTTGTAGATGATTTTGACGTTGTAGTTGCTGCATCTTTACGCCGGCTTTTGTCAGGGAGCAATGAGGCTGGAATATATTCGAGGTTAGTTCAAGGGCTGTTTTTAGAAGGACAAAGGTGTCATTACTCGGAATGGTTAATTGTCTTGTGGCATGTTTTCTGTAGAAAGAGGGGAGGAATGGACTTGATTGCGTAAATACTGTTAATACTGTTGCATATTGCCCTTGGTGACGAAGTTTTTCACTTGCACGCACTGTATTAGTAGCGATTGCTTGGCGTAGTTCATAGAGAGTTGTTATAGGTTTCCCAAAACTTCTGCTTACACAAGTTTCTTTTTTATCTTTCCGATTAAATTGTAGTGGTAGACATATTTCTCCTTTTAATTCATTTTGTAATCTAATTCCTACTACTCCATATTTTGAACGTAATTTATCGCTGGGCATATCACGTAATTCTCGGGCAGTGGTGATTCCATGTTCCCGACACCATTTAGCCAATTGACTACCAATTCCCCATACTTTCTCAATGGCAATATCATCTAGCCATTGGTCTGAATCTTTAACAGTAATTGAGTCGAATATACCTGCTTGTGTGGGAATGCTTTTCGCTAAGTGGTTTGATAGTTTTGCATGAGTTTTATTGTTACCTATTCCAATTGAGATTACCAAGCCAAGATGTTGATAAATCTGAGCTCGTAAAAAGCGTGCCCAGGGTAGAAGGTTGTTATTCAGTGGACGTAGTATTTGCACAAAGGCTTCATCAATTGAATATATTTCAATGTCTTCGCAATGAATTTCTAGAGTGCTCATGAGTCTCTGACTCATGTCACCATAAAGTGAGTAATTAGAGCTTCGGACAACAACACCTAGTTGTTCTAGTTTCTTCCAAACTTTGAAGTATGGAGTGCCCATAGCAATGCCAAGTGAGCGTGCTTCTGCATTGCGAGCGATTATGCATCCATCGTTATTAGAAAGTACTACTAAGGGTTTTTTAATTAAAGACGGATCAATGAATTGCTCGCATGAGGCATAAAAATTATTTATGTCTATTAATGCGGTTGCTTTTACCATGTGTGTAAATGTGATGGATTTAGATTGTTATTTATGGTTTCTATTAACACTAAATAAGGTCATGAATGGAATACATTGCGACGCCCCATATTTGAACTTCTCCATATGTGTTTAAGTCGATCGGAGGGAAATTAGGATTATCTGCTTCTAGCCGTAATGAGTCGCGATAACGAGTTAGACGTTTAAGAGTGAATGATCCATCTAAAATTGCTACTACGATATGACTTGGCTTTGGTTCTATGCTGCGGTCAATTATTAAAAGGTCTCCGTTATGAATCCCTGCACCAGCCATTGAATCACCATTAACTCGTACAAAAAATGTGCTAGAAGGATTTCGAATTAACTGTTGATTGAGGTCAATGCCAAGCTCGAGATAATCTTCTGCTGGCGAGGGAAATCCTGCTGAGATTTTTTCTGTAGCAAGAGGAATCGATAGACGTAGTGGTTGACTGTTTAGAGGGCAAGGCTTTTCTTTGAATGTCGTCACAAGCAATTCTCCGTACCACCGATTATGGTACACCAGTACTACAATCGGTGGTACGGAGAATTTTGTGTAATTGATTGAGCTCGGTAAATCTGCTCAACTAATAGCAAGCGTGCTATCTCATGGGGAAATGTCAGAGGAGAAAGGCTGAGTCTCCAAAAACTTGTTTGTTTTATTACTGATGGAATACCATCAGCACCTCCAATTAAAAAAGCAAGCTTTTGAGATCCAAAATTTTGTAGTCTTTGGGCAAATTCAATGGAATTTAAGAATTCACCTTCTTCTGTGAGGGAAACGAGTATTTCATTGTTTTGAAGGGCTAGATTAATTGTTTTTTCTTCTTTTTGAGGGGTGCTTTCACGAAGTTCGGTGATTGTTAGTCCGGGTAATCGTTTTAGATACAATTCAAGACCATTGCGGATCCAGTTCTTGCGGATTTTACCCATTGCTATTATTCGGTAACGAGATGGATTTATCACAGTTGGTAGTTCTGCTAGACCTCAGTATCTTCTTCTAGCAATAATCTTAAGAATGAGGAATATAGGCTCTGGTCATTATTTTGTTTCCCTAGGGATGACTTTGAAGGTTTTTTGTTATTGAACTTAGAATCTCTGACTGTGTGTTTGTATTCGACTCCTTCTGTCTCTATTTGTTTGTTTTCTAATTCTTTTAGACGTGTTATTAAATGACTTGGGACGGAACCATCAGTACTGGCTTTGATCAATTCTTTAAAAAGTTCCTCTGGACTCTCTTCCGTTTCTATTTTGTGAAGTTTATTACTAGGCTTTGTTGGAGGAGTTGGATTTGGAAGGGATTTTGGAAGTTGACGCCCTAGTTCCCTAAGACGATCAAGGCTGTGAGAATCAAAAGTCATCTAATAAAAAAGTTATAGCGTTTAGAAGTATGAAGGTTGTGATCTTTGGTGGGATCACGTTCGACCTCTTCTCTTAATGCTTGACGTAGTTGTTCAAAAGGAAGATCATTGAAACTGTCATCTTCTGCTAGTGCAGAAGGAAGATCTGTCTCTTCGGCGAAGGATTCTTTAGGGAGATTTTCTGTGCTTCCCCATTCTGGCTGCATTGTCATGAAAATGAGAATGACTGCAGCAGCAAGGACCATTTGAAGGGCTTGCATCATAAATAAAGATTTTATGGTTTGATTTTAAATTGTTTTAGCAGGTGAGTTGGGTTTGGCGATGAAACGATTAATGAAAAGGTCGTGTTGTGAGATATTTGAAAGGATATTTTAAAGGAATAGAAACCAGAGCAAATCATTGGGGACTTGGAAGTGAAAATATAAAGAAAACGGATCTTAAATTGTCTTTTGGGTGAAAGAATGGTTTTTTGCTTTCAGAGGAGAGATACTTGCATCAGATGTTTTATGTATTTATAGAATTGCAGGGAGAATGAATTATGGCTTTCTCAGGGCATAAAGCTCGTAAACGTTTTGGCCAGCATTGGCTTAAAGATGTTTTTGTGTTGAAAAAAATTGTAGAGGCAGCAGATTTGAGGAGTGAAGATCGTGTCTTGGAAGTAGGTCCTGGTCGTGGGGCTTTGACCGAAATGTTATTAGCTTCTGATGTTGCTTCCGTCCATGCAATTGAACTTGATAGAGATTTAGCTAAAGGCTTAAAGAAACGTTTTGGGGATCATCCTCGGTTCGTATTGCAGGAGGGAGATATTTTGTCGGTTTCATTTGATCAACCTGGCGGGAAGAATTCGAACAAAGTAGTAGCAAATATTCCTTATAATATTACTTCTCCATTGCTAAATAGATTAATTGGTGGGCTTGGTAAACCACCAGAGATTAGATATGAGTTATTGGTATTGTTGCTTCAAAAGGAAGTCGCAGAAAGAATCCTTGCAAGTCCAGGTCAAAGTAATTTTAGTGCTCTCAGTGTGAGAATTCAGCTTATGGCAAATTGTCAGAAGGTTTGTAATGTGCCTCCCAATTGTTTTAAGCCTTCGCCAAAGGTGCAATCTCAGGTTATTACTTTAAAGCCATTACCTGTTGAGGAATGCTTAGAGACTGCTTTGGCTAGAAAGGTAGAAGCATTAATTAGTCGGGCGTTTCTTTCTAGAAGAAAGATGTTGAGAAATACATTGAGCGGTATTAGGCCTTTTGAGGAATTGAAAGCTTTAGCAAAGACAGCAGGAATTAGCCTGGATCAGCGCCCCCAGGAAATTTCTCCCTCTTCCTGGTTGGATTTGGCAGAGGGCTTAAATCAAGTTAATGGCTTGTGAAAACTTTAAAGTATAAGGTGAATTATCAATAGTCTTTACTCCGAGGACCTTTGAGAGTTATAGCCCCTGCAAAAATCAACCTTCATTTAGAAGTGTTGGGACTGAGACAAGATGGTTTTCATGAGTTGGCAATGGTTATGCAAAGTATTGATCTTGCTGACTCTCTTGAGTTGACTTCAAGAGAAGATGGTTTGATTTCTCTTGATTGTGACGATCCAACTCTTTCGACTGATGGGGACAATTTGATTTGTAGAGCAGCATCCCTGTTGCGAAATCGTTCGGGCGGAAGGGAACTTGGTGTTTCAATTTATTTAAAAAAACAGATCCCTATAGGTGCTGGTTTAGCAGGAGGATCTAGTGATGGGGCAGCGGCGTTAGTTGCTTTAAATTCATTTTGGGGATTGGGTTTTGCCCTTCAGGAGTTAGAGGAGATGGGGAGCGAAATTGGTTCAGACCTACCTTTTTGCATTAAAGGAGGAACACAGTTTTGCTTTGGCAGAGGAGAGAAATTAGAACCACTTCCTTCTAACAATAATTCCCTAGCGATTGTTCTTGTAAAGGATCCATTTGTGAGTGTTTCAACTCCATGGGCATATGGACAACATAAGAAAAAATTTGGAGAGTCCTATTTTCAGACAGAAGCCTCCTTTGAGAAGCGTAGGGAATTGTTACGAGATGAATTTAATTGGAGCGCTATTTCAGATAAAGGATTTCCAGTGATTAGGAATGATCTACAAAGGGTTGTAGAACCTTGTACTGAAGCTGTTAAGAAATCATTGGAGATTTTGGCTTCTATGCCGAATTCTATTGTTAGTGCAATGAGTGGATCAGGACCAAGTTGTTTCGCAATCTTTCCTGATTTTAATTCCGCGGAAAAGGCCTTGAATCAAAGTCAAAATCATCTAACTTCAGCAGGCCTAAAGGCTTGGTGTTGTTCTTTTAAACCAGAAGGGGTAAAGATTATTTCATGAGCAAGTCTGATAACTCTTCATTTGGAGACTTAAAAAAATCAGAAATTTCCAATGGTTCCAATGGGGGTATTGATGAAGAAGGTTCAACACCGGCGAAAGGTCCTTTGAATTTTCTTTCGGGTTCAATTACTAGTATTTTTCTAGGTTGGCTTTGTCTAGGAGTGAGTGAAAAAGTGGTTGTTTATTTTTCTTTGCATTCACCTAGCTATAGCTCCCCTATTGCTCAGAGTATTGGATCAGCTTTGAAAACATTGATTATTGGGATGTGTTTTTTGGCGACTTTTACATTTTCATTTATAGGGTTGGGTTTGTTTTTGGTTTTTATAAGAAGTTTATTTGAAAGAAGAAACTGAAAATGGTATTTAGAGTTTTTTTGATTAAATTAGGTTTCTAGCAGGGAGAATTTTGATGACTGTTCATGATCTCGGTACATTGGTATTGCTTCTAAGTCCTGGGATGCTTCTTTCAGTTCTGTTGCTATCTACATTTGCATCAGGAGGCTGACTGACCCGGTCTGAGATAGGTTTACTTATAAATCCCGGCTTGATCGGGTTTGCAGATTCAACGTGTCAGGGACTCTTTTATTTAATGCTCTTCGTGAAGCCATCGATGAAGAGATGGCTCGTGATTCTCATGTATGTGTCATGGGAGAAGATGTAGGCCAGTATGGCGGTTCTTACAAGGTTACTAAAGGACTCTTTGAAAAATATGGAGAACTTAGAGTTCTTGATACTCCTATAGCTGAAAATAGTTTTACGGGAATGGCCGTTGGGGCTGCGATGACAGGATTGAGACCAATAGTTGAAGGGATGAATATGGGATTTTTACTCCTCGCGTTCAATCAAATATCTAACAATATGGGAATGTTGCGATATACAAGTGGAGGTAATTATAAAATCCCAACAGTTGTGCGTGGTCCAGGTGGAGTAGGAAGGCAGCTTGGTGCAGAGCATAGTCAAAGGCTTGAAGCCTATTTTCATGCTGTTCCAGGAATTAAAATTGTTGCTTGTAGTACTCCAACTAACGCAAAAGGTTTGATGAAGGCGGCAATTAGGGATGATAATCCTGTACTCTTTTTTGAACACGTACTTTTATATAATTTGAGTGAAGAATTGCCGAAAGGTGATTATGTTTGCTCTCTTGATCAGGCAGATCTTGTAAAAGAAGGTAAGGATGTGACTATTCTTACTTATTCAAGAATGCGTCATCATTGTCTCAAGGCTTTAGAAACTTTGGAATCTAATGGAGTTGACGTTGAATTGATAGACCTGATTAGCCTTAAACCATTTGATATGGATACAATTGCTCGATCTATTCGTAAAACTCATCGAGTCGTTATCGTTGAAGAATGCATGAAAACAGGAGGGATTGGGGCAGAGTTGATAGCATTAATTACTGAACAATGTTTTGATGACCTAGATGCTAGACCTGTGAGACTGTCAAGCCAAGATATACCTACTCCATATAATGGAAAACTAGAAAATCTAACAATTATTCAACCACATCAAATAGTAGATGTGGTTAATAGAATTGTTCAAAAGGGAATCTAATATATGGCACGTAGTCAAGGATGGTTTGCTCTAATACTTGCCTTGGCAATTGCTGCTGTGGCTGCATGCATCAACTTCCCATTGCAATTAGGGCTTGATCTTCGTGGAGGTACTCAGTTGACCCTGGAAGTTGAACCTGCAGGAGAAATTGTTCGAGTTACTAAAGAGCAATTGGAAGCGGTTAAGTATGTTTTGGATCGGCGTATAAATGGGTTAGGAGTTGCTGAGTCCACTCTTCAAACAATAGGTGATGATCAACTATTGCTTCAACTCCCTGGAGAAGAAGATCCATCAAGGGCAGCAAGAGTCCTCGGAGAAACCGCATTACTTGAATTTCGTGCGCAAAAAATAGGGACCGAAGAAGAAGTTCGTAATCTTCAGAAAATTCGATCACAATTGAGGGATATTATTGAGTTTAAGAGTTCACAATCTCAAGATGAAAATGAACCTAGTGCAATTGAATTGAATAAGAAAGAACTTTTAGCGGCTCAGAAGGCTTTTGGGATAGAGGGAGTTATTGGTAGTGAAATAGAGCAACTTGAGAAGTTGAACATCAGAGTAAATGAAGAGATTGTCAATCGCTTTGAAGCAGCAACCCTAACGGGTAAAGATCTCGTTACTGCTGGTCGCCAACAACAGCAAAATATTGCGGGATGGGAGGTCACACTTGCTTTTAACAAAGAAGGTGGTGAAAAATTCGCAGAATTGACAAAGTCGATTGCTGGTACTGGTCGTTTGCTAGGGATTGTCCTTGATGGTCGCTCCATTAGTGAGGCAAGCGTTGGAGATCAGTTCAAATCTGCCGGCATCACAGGGGGGGCAGCAACAATTAGTGGAAATTTCACTGCAGAAACAGCTAGAGAACTAGAAGTTCAGCTAAGGGGGGGGGGCTTTACCTTTACCGGTGAAGATTATTGAGGTTCGTTCTATAGGGCCTTCTTTAGGTGTAGAAAATATTCGCCGAAGTCTCATTGCAGCTCTTTCTGGATTAGTACTTGTTGCTTTATTTATGGTAAGTCTCTACCGCTTGCCAGGTGTAGTTGCTGTTTTAGCCTTAAGCCTTTATGCACTCTTTAACATTTCGGTTTATTCAATTGTTCCTGTAACCCTTACTTTGCCAGGTATTGCCGGATTCATTCTTAGTATTGGGATGGCTGTTGATGCAAACGTACTTATATTTGAGAGAATAAAAGATGAATTACGCTCTGGTAATACACTTATCCGCTCTATAGATAAAGGCTTCTCGGAAGCCTTTTCTTCAATTTTTGATGGACACTTTACAACTTTGATTAGTTGTATGGCTCTATTTTTTCTTGGGACTGGATTTGTAAAGGGTTTTGCCGCGACTTTAGCAATAGGTGTTTTGCTTAGTTTGTTTACTGCTTTGACATGTACCAGAACTATTTTGCGATTCCTTATGGGATATCAAGTTTTGAGAAGGCCAGGATATTTCCTACCAGAAAAACAAATTCCACCATCTCCCTTTGCTTGAGTTATGTCTTCGTTAAATCCTGTGATTAAGACAAAGAAAAATGCTCGCATAAATCTTTGTCGAAGAAGACGAAGAGTTTGGGCATTGTCAACTATTATTTTGGTTATAAGTATTTTTGGCTTGATATTTTCCTGGCTAAATCCTTTAATTAAAGCACCTCTAAAACCTGGTCTTGATTTTACAGGCGGCACGCAAATTCAATTAGAGAGAAATTGCAATCAAAATTGTAGTGATTTAAGCGTTCTTAAAGTCAATTCTAAACTGAGTTCTCTTGACTTGTCCTCAGAAGGATCAACTTCAACTCCAAATCTTTTAGGATCAAAAGTGCAGATTTTGGATGAAGGTAAATCTGTAATTGTAAGAATGCCTTTCCTTTCGGCTATGCAGGCTAATGAAGTAATTAAATCGTTGGAATCTGTAATTGGTTCTGTTGACTCAAAAAGTACATCGATTTCTACTATCGGTCCCACCTTAGGGAGACAACTTCTTAAAAGTAGTGTTGTTTCATTGTTGGTAGCTTTCGCGGGTATATCATCTTA
Source organism: Prochlorococcus sp. AG-409-J19 (assembly GCA_003215635.1). Classification (GTDB taxonomy): domain Bacteria; phylum Cyanobacteriota; class Cyanobacteriia; order PCC-6307; family Cyanobiaceae; genus AG-409-J19. The sequence goes on along the minus strand of QCKC01000010.1, from coordinate 40,945 downwards.
TATCAGTTTCAGATATGACAGTAGATATGCACTCCTTGCTCTTGTTGCACTTGCTCACGATTTGATTATAGTTTGTGGGATATTTGCATGGCTTGGTTTGTATATTGGTCTAGAAATTGATAGCTTGTTCGCTGTGGCACTTCTCACGATTGCAGGATATTCTGTTAATGATACTGTTGTTGTTTTTGATCGTATTAGAGAAATTAAAAAACAGAATAACTTTCTTAAACTTAATGATCAAATAGACATGGCAGTCTCCGCCACTATTACTAGAACTATTTATACTAGTGGTACAACGTTGCTCCCTTTGATTGCTCTTATATTTTTTGGTGGGGCATCACTTTATTGGTTTTCTATAGCGCTTGCTTTAGGGGTATTAGTTGGAAGTTGGTCTAGCATTGCTCTTGCACCATCTTTGTTAAGTGTTTGGGATAGACAGAATACTGGTATTGTTAGTGATTCTATAACTACTATAGACATTGAGGCGTAAATCTATATTGGCTAAAAATAATACTCTTTCTTGGTTGCCAATTATGCTTTTGTTTTTGGCGATTTGGGATATACGGATTGAATTGCTACTCTTAAAAGATCATTTTACTATTACATCACTATTATTTGCTTTTCGAAATCATGTACTTGCATTTTTCGTGATTCTTTTAACCCCTGCATTATGCATTAAATATAATACGTTTAATAAAATATTTCCCAGATAGTTCTAGTTAAATTACTTCTCTTTTTAGTCCCATCTATCCATAACTTTTCTTACGAGAACTTTTTGGGTTATTACTTGTAGCACCACAGTAAGTGGTAGTGCAAGTAATAACCCAGGTATTCCTAATAGAGCGCCAAGACTAAGCTGCGCGATCAAGGCAACTGTTGGCAATAGATTTACTGTTCTTCTTAGTAGAATTGGCGTCAGTAAAAAGGCCTCAAAGTTTTGTAGAAATACTCTGTAAATTAGTACCTCTATCATTAGTGCAGGAGAAATCATAAGAGCAACACCTAAAGGGATTAAGGTTGCCGCTGTTGGGCCAATAGTTGGTACAAATGTAAGGAGTCCGCAAACTAATGCACTAATCAATGCAAGAGGCACTTTTAATATTGTGAGGCCAGTCCAAGTGAGAATGAAAATGCTACTGGCTGAAATGGTCATCCCAGTCAACCAACCCCCAAGGGCAAGTCGACATTGATTTAGCAGGTCTTCCATCTCAACTCTTGCTGGACGAGGAGTGATAGATATCAACATCTTCCTGTGGGAATGAGGGTCTAGCGCAAGAAGAATTGCTATTAAAGTTGCTATAAATAATTGAATTAGACCATTTGCAGCTCCACCAGCAAATCCTATTATTTGAGAGCTGATTGGTTGGATATTCTCCCAATCAAATTGTTCAGTTAATGATTTCTCTAGGCCTCCAATTCTAGTCTCATTGCTTATGATTGTTTTGAGTTTTTCTATAACAACTGGGAATAGACTTCTTAGTTCTTGTATTTGTGCAACTAGCTCAGGTAGTAATAAAAAAGAAATTATCACTCCAAATAGAGTAAGACTTGTTAAGACAATTATTAAACAGAATGGTCGAGGTAAGTCTATTCTAGATTGTATTTTTTGTATTAATACATCTAGTCCTACGGAAATAACTATAGCTCCAAAAAGTATTAATAGTACCCATCGAAGTTGCCATGTCAGTATTGCTAATGCTACTAAAGTTAATGCTGCCAGTAGAGGCCGGTCTTTCATGATCTAATATCTTCTGCTTTTTGATTGTCGAGCAAATCAGTTATTATTATTTCTTTAATAAGTACTCCTATGACAACTGCTAATGGCAAGGCTAGCAATAAACCTAAAGGCCCAAATATCACTGTAAATATAAACTGAGCTGTTAAAGTTAGGCCAGGAAGTAACTTTGTTTGATGCTGCATTACAGAAGGGGTTATTACGTAGCTTTCAATATTTTGAATAATTATATATAATCCAAGTACTGCTAATGCTTTCCAGGGAGCATCTAAAAGAGCTACTGAGATCGGAAATATTGTACTTATTACAGGTCCTAGGTTTGGAATTATATTTAATAGGCCTGCTAATAATGCATTTGCTACAACTAATTTAACCCCAAGTAGAGATAGAGATATTCCTGCAAGTAATGCTACACATGTGGAACTAATAATTAGTCCGATCATCCAATTGCACAATGCATCTCCACATCGTTTTAGGATGACGCGCGCACGTCGTCGATAAAATGAAGGGACAAGTTTTATCGTCACTTCCTTATAAGAATCTGGCTGTAAAGTAATCATTAATGTTACGGCCAAGATAAATATTAATTGGATAAAACTATTGCCCAGATCTCCGGCAAGCCCTAAAAGCTTGCTTATTCCATCAGTTAACCCTGTTGTTATAGTTGGTGTGTCTGGTATGGCAAATTTGAACTGATTGGCAGTAAGTCTTTGATCCCATATTCCTTGAGGATTATCTCCGTAAACGAAATCAGAAAGTTTGTCGATACTTCCTATGGCCAATTCCCAAAGTGCTTTGCCTGCATTTGGTAATTGTAATAAGAGTTCTTGAAATTCTTCTGTGAAGGGTGGAACGACAATTGCTAAAACCACTCCGAGTGTAATTATTAAGAAGGTGATAGTTATAAACAAAGCAAGCAGCCTGGGCATTGGTCTTCTTAAGCGCAATTGTTCCACTAATGCGCAAAGAGCAATTGCAAGTACTACCCCTGCAAATAACTGAATTAATATCTCTTTTAAGCTCCAAAGGAGAGTTGTGACTGCTAAAACAGCTGCAAATGCTAGCCATTGATATAATTTCACTTTCTCTAGATAATCATTATTCGTTTGTCTGAGGAGCCTGGGTATAGCCGAGGCCATACTTTTTTGCATATCGTTGGGCAAAACGCATGAAGCGTTCAAAATCTGGTTCTGTTTTCCAAACGTAAGTTGCTTCTAGTGCACTAGGTGCACCATTCACAAATCTGGCTTTGATTTCCCGAGTTTTAAGTTCTCCTTCTTCGTCAATCATTGTCATACCTGTGATATCTCTCATCTCTCCTTCTGATAGGGCGTTAGGTTTTTGGAAATAGAAAAAAGCCTGCCCTGTTCGACCATCTCTACTGCGTGTCAATCGAATATCTGGAACAACTGTTTCGTCCACACCTCTGAAGAATTGAATTGCAGCAACTTTTTTGATTTCGGCCATGAGTCACTACTAATTAATTTAAATGATAGAGGTCCCCTTACCCATCTTGTGACTCTTTTGTACAGTTTAGTAGGGAGCTATGAAGAAGAGTCTCAGTTGATTTCATAAGACTCTGTCCTGTGAGATCTATTTTTTTTCTTAGAGGGGCTTTCTTTAACTCATGGTCATAACAACGATCGTAGTAGTCAATAATCGCTAAGCAAGCCTCCTCCCATTTTGAATCGTCAATAGCTTGCAATGCAATTTTTGTTCTTTGAGGACCTAATCGTTTTGTAATTTTTTGGGTTGCTTCTTTTAAAAGCTCTTTGTCTTGGCAACTATAGACATTTATTAATTGAGCAAGCCGCTCATTGATTGAACGATTTACTTCCATTACTGGAGCTGATTGCATCTGTTTAAAGAATGAATGCGGGATTCTGCATCGACCAAGATTTGTACTTTCGGCTTCCAGCCATATTTCTTTATGGAAATTAGTGTCAAAAGTGTCTAAGACTTCGGCCAGTTTGTTTTCGTAATGTTCAGTGCTTGGCTGAGGAGGTAGTCCGAGACCACCAAAACTGCTCCCTCTATGATTTGCGAGCCCTTCAAGGTCTATTACTGGAACTCCTTTTTTTGAGAGTTCTAATAGTAAATCAGTCTTGCCAGTTCCTGTCCTTCCTCCTAGTAACCTTAGAGGCCATGATTTTTCAAATGTTTTTTGTACCCAACTTCTATAGCTTTTGTAACCACCTTGTAGGAGTATTGGCTGAATATTAATTAGCTCCGCTAGCCAGGCAATACTTGTTGAACGCATTCCCCCACGCCAACAATATATTCGGATGCATTTGCTTGGATTTTTATTTGATAGATTGTCTGGCGTACTGGTTAGAGTTTTTAGTCTATTCGCAAATTGTTCGATTGATGAGTTTGTAAATTCAATCCCTTTTAAAATGGCTTGTTTTTGGCCTTGTTGTTTGTAAATGGTACCTATTATTTTCCTTTCTTCGTCGGAAAATAAGGGCAAATTAATTGCTCCTGGCCAATGTCCTTGCGCGAATTCTCCGGGGCTCCGAACATCCACCAATGGAACCTTGGTGTTTCGGAAGCTTGGCAAGGAATAATGAGATAGAACGCCCATGCCTGCCATAGTGGGATAACGCCGAGCTTTTTGTGTTCGGTTGTTAATCATGCTCTCTAATCAATCACCTTCTAACAACCTCACCGCAGAGGAATTGCTGGAACGTTTTTCTAGCGCTAAACCCCGCCAAAAGCGAGGTTTAATAGCTTCTGTGGAATCAAAAGCTAATGAGCTTGCAGCCCTAGGACAATCGCTCTTTTCCCCTTTTGATAAGGATGGAGATGATTGGGGTATTGGTTGGATCCTTCAAGTTCTTAATAGGCATGTTCCAGATGAATTGAAAAAGTTGTGTTCGGATAATGATGGCTGCTGGTTTAACGCTCCCTCTGGGAATGGAATTGATTTTTTGCCTTTGCAGAAGAATTTGCTGGAGGAACGGTACGAAGAGGCGGATCGCTTTACTAGTGCTGTTTTAAGGGAACTCGCAGGGGCAGCAGCACAAACGAGAGGATATGTTTATTTCAGTGAAGTTGAGGCGATCTCAGGCATAGATCTTTTGACGATTGACAGACTTTGGATCGCTTATTCCCAAGGCAGATTCGGATTCTCTGTTCAAGCCCGTCTTCTAAAAGCTCTGAGTGGTCGCTACGACCGACTGTGGCCGAGAATAGGATGGAAAAAGGAGGGAATATGGACAAGGTACCCTTCTGCCTTTGACTGGTCTATTCAAGCTCCTGAAGGTCATATGCCTTTGATTAACCAATTGAGAGGTGTTCGTTTGATGGATGCGCTTCTTAATCATCCTTCTTTGTCTTCACGCGTTTAGTTTGTACATAAGAGTTCTTTCTAAGGTTTTGCGCATATGCAGTTATGTTCAGAAAGGTAAGATTGTTATATGTCTCTAATTACAGATAAATTTCTTAGATCTCTGGCGAGAGGATTCCTCTGGAATAAACCACAACCTTTTCAATGGCTTGAGTTTTTAGTCCCCTCTACTCTTAACCTTTCAAAATCATTGGAGCTGCTTTTGGATCAAGTGACATGTTCGGAGACAGTTCAAAAAATAAAATTAGGATTGCATGAAGCTCTTGTAAATGCTGCTCGACATGGAAATAAAGAAGATCCCGACAAATTAATTAGAGTGAGGTTTGTAATGACTCCGAATTGGTGGATATGGCAAATTCAGGATGAGGGTACAGGTACCCCTTATAAACAGAGATTGGGTGTGCTTCCACTCAAACTAGACTCTAATAGTGGTAGAGGATTATTTCTTATTCACCATTCTTTTGATGATGTTAGATGGAGCAACAGAGGTAATCGAATTCAGTTGGCTACTCGAAGAGTTAATAGATTAATGATTTGAACAGCCAGGATCCTTAATTTCCCCTCTTAGCCAGCGAGAACTTTGAATTAGAAGTTCTTCAATCTCTGAGATCTCTCCATCTTGTAATAGCTGACAAAGAGCTGCGGATAACTGTTCCGCAGCTCTCCGCTTTGAATTACTTCGAAGTAAATGCCAATTTGAGTGGGTCAATTGAAGTTCTTTATGCAGAGCAGACGCTAAATCTTTGCTTTTATCTGACCACCCTTTATTCCTATTTTTCATTTGGAGTATATTATTTATTCTTGGATTCTCTCATGAAAACAAAGATTTTAAACATTGTATAGAATATATTTCACTAATTTTTTAATGCAAGGAAAGATGGCTTTTTGAAGTAAAGACCTTTTTAAATGCATTTGAGTTTTGGACTATGTAACCCTGCTTTTGTCTGTTTGATATCCAGGCATTATGAAGTGATTTTCTACGCATGTCTTCATTGAAGACTAAACGATCGGCTGCAGAGTTTGGACTTTCTCCATTTTTTAGAGATGTCTGAAGACATATACCAAACCCATAGGCTTCGATAATTGCACCTCCTTTTGTTAGGACGATTTGAAATCTCCAGCCCATTAACCAAGGTATAAAAAATGGATTGCTCATTTGTCCCTTAAGGGATGATGAAAATCAATAGTCTTAGCTTATGTGCTAGTTCTTATTTATAGAATTATTGTGTGAGGAAATCCATTTAAGAGCTTTTTGCAATAGGCTTTGTTGCCTTCCAAACTCTAGTCATGAAATGTGATTCGGCGGTTATAGCTTGGAATCCTGCATCTTTAAGTCTTTTTTCTATATCATCATTTAGATAATCTCGGTAATAGGGCTCATGAAAAACTTTTTGAAAATTTTCAAGTACAGGTTTGAATTTTGGTGAATCTGATAATTGAATTGAATCGGCTAAAATCAGTATGCCTCCTTCCTCAATTACTCTCCAGCATTCTTTAAGAACATTTTGTCTCGCTTTTTGAGGCAATTCATGAAATAGGTATACACAAGTGACTCCTTGTATGCTTCCATCTGCAAATGGAAGCTTTTCAGCATTGCCTTTTATTAACTGGACCAAAAGCTTATTGTTATTATTAAGTGATCTGTTTGCTTCTCGCAAATAGGCCTCAGATAGATCTAAACCTATTAATTCTATATCAGGAATTGCACTTTTTATTTGCTTAATTGTGTTTCCAGTTCCAGTTGCAATATCCAGAACTCTAAGGCTCCCAGTACTTCTTTTATTGAACCGTTTAAGTCCTCTTTGAAGAGGAGCTATTACTCTTCTCCTCATTGAATCTGCTGTACCGTTAAAGAGAATTTCTACTTGTAAGTCGTAAAGCTCTGCAGAATGGTCACTTAAGTAGCCATCTGTTTGATGGTGAAAATTTTGTAAATAATAATCAGGATAGTTTTTTTTATCAATATTTTTAGGTATGTCTCTAGTCCTTTTTGATATTCTTCTTCCCCAAGTAGAGGGAAGATCTAACCAAATCAATGGATATCTGCTAGCCCATTCTAGCCAAGGTGAATTAAATAGTTGTGATTTTGGATAAACGCCCTGTTCCGCTTCAAGCCAGTCTCTTTTCTCTAGTGCGGATATTGAGTTTCTTAATTCGTTTAGAACCTCTTTCGAGACTGGTTGAATATTGGGCATTGCTGCAGGCACCATTAATTCCATCAGCTTGGTAGTAACCCCTTTATGCGCAAGTCCGGCAAGGGTTTTGCCTTGCTGGATGGTTTGGTAGGCAATTTGGGCGATGTTTGGAGCCGGCATAAAACTTCTGTGATATTTTCAATTCATCTGAAAGTTAACCCATGTTGTCAGATTAGTAACGGAATGTTTACTGGCAATGTATTAGAGGGATTTCCAATAGAACATTTCTGATTTCTGTCCAATTGTAGCTCGGCTCTCTCTCTTTCAGATTAATTAGGTTATCGGCTATTAAGTGTGATGTTGCTTTTGCTATTAGGCATGCTTGCATTGTTTGTCTTTCTTTGATGAGTGAATTAACTAGTTCTATATTGTTGTTTATTAGTTTGAGAGTATCTGGATCAAGCCTTTCTTGTCCAAGAGAGACATTGCTTCTTGCGATTACGAATGAGATCGCAAAAAATAATGATATTAAGTCTTTGAGAAGCACTAATCAAGTTCTGATGGAACTTATAAAGATTAGTGCTTTATGGATAGGTATTTAAGAATCTCCTTAGGCGTCGTAGTACATCTCAAATTCGTGTGGATGAGGCCTTTGTCTTAGTTGTTGGACTTCTTCGTATTTAATATCTATCCAATTGTTTATAAAATCTTGGCTAAACACGTCACCTTCTTTTAAATAGTTATTGTCATTGCTAAGGGCATCTAGTGCATCATTAAGAGAGGATGGGACAGTATCTATGTTGGCAAGTTGTTCTGCTGGAAGCTCAAACAAATCAACATCTACACCCTTGCCAGGATCAATTTGATTCTTAATTCCATCTATCCCTGCCATCATCATTGCGCTAAAAGCAAGGTAAGGATTTGCCAAGGCATCTCCAGACCTGAACTCTAGTCTTTTCGCTTTAGGGCTAGGACCTGTAAGTGGGATGCGAACAGCTGCAGAACGATTACCTTGTGAATAAACTAAATTTACTGGTGCCTCAAATCCTGGCACAAGTCTTTTATAACTATTAGTTGTTGGATTTGTAAAAGCAAGAAAAGATGGAGCATGTTTGAGTATTCCACCTATATACCAGCGAGCTGTTTGTGACAGGTTTGCGTAACTTTGTTCCCCATAAAATAAAGGCTGTCCTCCTTTCCATAGACTTTGGTGAACATGCATTCCTGTGCCATTGTCATTAAATACTGGCTTAGGCATAAATGTTGCTGTTTTGCCGTACTTCTTCGCTACGTTTCTAACTACATATTTGTAAGTCATTACGTTATCAGCTGCTTGAATTAATTCAGCAAACTTCATTCCTAATTCATGTTGCCCAGCACCAGCAACTTCATGATGATGTTTTTCAATAGGTATTCCTAACTCACCCATTAAGAGCAACATCTCTGATCGGATATCTTGCGCAGTATCGTTTGGAGATACTGGAAAGTATCCTTCTTTTAGTTGGATTTTATAAGCGAGGTTTCCTCCCTCTTCGACTCTACCGGTGTTCCAAGGAGCTTCTATTGTATCGACATTGTAAAAAGAGCCACCTTCACCAGAGTTATAACGAACGTCGTCGAAAAGGAAAAACTCAGGCTCAGGTCCGAAGAAAGCTGTATCAGCTAGTCCGGTGCTTTCAAGATACTTAAGGGCTTTTTGGGCCAGAGCTCTTGGGCATCTTTCATAGGGTTCACCATTTCGAGGCTCTTGAATTGAGCAAATCAAGCTAAGTGTCTTATGCCTATAGAAGGGATCTATCCAAGCAGTATTTGAATCAGGAACCATAGACATATCTGATTCATTTATTGCTTTCCATCCTCTGATAGATGATCCGTCAAAAGCTAGTCCACTCTCGAATGAATCCTCTTCGATCATGTCAGAGGTAACAGTTAGGTGCTGCCATTTCCCATGAAGGTCAGTGAACTTAAGGTCAATCAGCTCGATACCTTCATCTTTGATCTGACGAAGCACTTCCTGGGGAGATTTGCCCATAGGGTTGTTGTCCTTATACGTTTAGAGAGACCGTAGTGAGCCTGCGCTTCTAGTTTTGTATCAACGGGTACTTTCTTAATAGTGTCTTTCCTCTGTCAGCTTCTTCTGACTAAATGGTTAGAACATCTCTATGTTTGACTTTCTGCGGCTATGAACCTTGTTATCAGCCATTGCAATCTTTCAATCATTCTCTCAGAGCGAAAGCATTGCTGTTTAGGCTCATATTTAATCAGCTAGAAGATGTCCTTGCCGACAACGCAAACCCTTCCCGCAGTTAACCAGCGTCACAAAAAGGATTTTGGCCCAATAGCTACTCCTGAAAGACTTTTGCTCGGTCCAGGACCTTCGAATGCTCATCCAACTGTCCTGAATGCTCTTTCAAGACCCCCTATAGGTCACCTGGATCCTCTGTATGTGGATTTAATGGCCGAAGTCCAGGAGCTGCTTCGTTACGCCTGGCAAACAGATAACCGCTTGACTCTCCCGATGAGTGGTACCGGAAGTGCAGCAATGGAGGCAACAATTGCTAATTGTGTTGAACCTGGAGAGACGGTTTTAGTTGCAGTTAAGGGGTATTTCGGTAATCGTCTAAAAGATATGGCCGATAGGTATGGAGCCAATGTAAAAACTATTGAAAAATCATGGGGAGAAGCCTTCTCTCTAGAAGAGTTGGAAGCTGCTTTGATTTCCGTCAAGCCATCAATTCTGGCAATCGTGCATGCAGAAACCTCTACAGGGGTTTGCCAACCAATGCATGGCATTGGAGATCTTTGTCGAAAACACAATTGTCTTCTCCTTCTTGACACAGTTACCTCTTTAGGAGGAGTCCCGCTTTTTATAGATGAATGGCGGGTGGATCTCGCTTACAGTTGCAGCCAAAAAGGATTAAGCTGTCCTCCTGGATTAGGTCCTTTTACAATGGGGCCGAGAGCGGAAAGTAAGTTGTCCCAAAGAAAGGGAAAAGTCCCTAATTGGTATTTAGATGTTTCACTACTAAATAAATATTGGGGCAGCGATCGTGTTTATCACCATACAGCTCCAGTTAATATGAATTTTGGGATTAGAGAGGCTTTGCGTTTGTTGGCCCAAGAAGGTTTGGAAAATTCTTGGGAACGGCATAAGATTAATGCCGAGAAGTTATGGTCTGGATTCGAAAGTCTAGGCCTCGAGCTTCATGTGCCTGAAGAATTGCGCTTGCCTACATTAACCACTTTGCGTATTCCTAAAGGCGTTGACGGTAAAGCTTTTGCTCTTCATTTGTTAAATAGTCATGGAATTGAAATAGGAGGTGGATTAGGCGACCTTGCTGGCAAAGTATGGAGAATAGGTCTTATGGGATACAACTCAACTTCTGAAAATGTTAATAAGGTTCTTAATCTTTTTGAAACTGAATTGCCCCGTTTTCGAGGGACTGATTCCTAAGACTTCTGAACCATTCCTTTAATTGAATTTGTGCTTCTTTTTCAAGAACACCTCCTATTATTTTCATTTTATGGTGAGAACTCTCATGGTTAGCAAGATTTATTGTTCCCCCTAGACCTCCTCTCTTGCTGTCAGAAGCTCCATAGATTACCTGCCCCATTCGGGCTTGGACAAGAGCCCCAGCGCACATAGGACATGGCTCTAGAGTTACTAATAATGTGCAGTCATTGAATCTCCAATCTCTATTTATCCATGATGCTTGCCTAAGTGCTATTAACTCAGCATGGCCCAAAGGATTTCGAGCGTTTGTTCTCTGATTTCTTCCATGACCGATACATCTTCCCTTGTAATCCAAAATTACGGCAGCAACTGGCACTTCTCCTGTATGCCCAACTTGACTGGCTCTTTGTATCAATTGAGCCATCCAAAATTTCATGTCTATATCGTTCAAATCAATAGGTTTATGCAAGGCTTTCCTCAGGTTGATTCCATTTATCGAAGAATGCCATCAGTATGGACAATAAAGCTTGCTTTTAATCGTCTTTGGCCGGTACCCCTCAAATAAAGACCCCATCACGTTTGGCACCTTTTGCATCTCCAGATGATTTTGATCAGGATTTGCAAGAGATTCTAGAAAAAGCAACATCCAAGCTTTGTAAGTGGTTGTCTTGTGCCACGCAAAGAGGTCCTTTACCAAAGGAAACTTTGTTGCCAGAGGTCCCACCATTAGAAAACGGCTTGAGTTCTGAAGAACTCCTAGCCGATATTGGTTTGATTATGGATGGTTCCTATCAGCCTTCAAATCCTGGTGCATTGGCCCATCTAGATCCACCACCACTAACTTCTTCAATTGTTGCCGAGTTGATTTGTGCGGGACTAAATAACAATCTATTAGCGGAAGAGCTTTCACCTAGCCTTTCAAAATTGGAAAGAGAACTCTGCAAATGGTTCGCTAAGCGTCTGGGGTTGTCATCACTTTCTGGTGGAGTCGCAGCTAGTGGAGGAAGCCTTAGCAACTTGATGGCCTTGGTGGTTGCTCGTCATCAATCAAATCTTCAAACTGACCCATCAGCATTTGTCCTCGCAAGCAATGAATCTCATGTTTCCTTGGCAAAGGCAATGAGAGTGATGGGTATGCATTCAGATTCCTTACAGCTTGTTCCTACAAATAGTCAGGGACAGATATCAATAAGTGATTTAGAGCGTAGATTCCTTGAGCTTGTTTCTGAAGGTCGTAAATGCTTGGCAGTGGTTGCTACGGCAGGAACTACTGTTAGAGGAGCTGTAGATCCCCTGCAATCTATTGGCGAGTTTTGCGCGATAAATAACTTATGGATGCATGTAGATGGAGCGATTGGAGGGGTATTTGCATTGCCAGACTCTACAAATTCATTAGTAAAGGGTATAGAACGTGCCGATTCAATTACATTAAATCCCCAAAAATTACTAGGTATTCCTAAAGCCTCTTCCTTGTTGTTAGTGGATGATTCCTCTCACCTTTTAACTGCTTTTTCTACTGGGTTGCCTTATATAGATCCACCTTGGGGGGATGCCCATGGAGGTGAAATGGGTATTCAGGGAACTAGGTCAGCAGAGACTTTGAAGCTTTGGCTGGGATTAAGACAATTAGGTGAAAATGGTATTCGCTTGGTTCTTGATAGTGCATTAGCTAGAGCTAGATATTTTAAAGATCAATTAGATCAATCAAATTTTTTGATTGAAAGTGGCCCTTTACATTTGGTTGCGTTTACACCAAAGGATATGGATAAAGTTTCATCATCAGAGTGGTCTTTAATTACTAGGAAAAAATTGCTAGAGCATGATTTTATGCTATCGAGACCTTTGCATCATGATCGTCATTTTTTAAAAGCTGTTTTTGGGAACCCTCATACAAAAGAAATACATTTGAAGAATTTAGCAGATATTATAAATAGATCTGTGTGATTCTAAACTGATGCCCAAATTACCTTTCCAGAAAAGAGTAGTACCATTTATTACTGCTTTTATTTCTATTCTTGTAGCCGCGTTTTATCTAGTCTTTATAACTATTTTGGATTCGAGGGGCCCTCTTCTTCCTCCTTCTTCCGAGCTAGTCTCGGAGGTAGTTCGGGGTTCTTTCCCTTTTGGAGAGGTTCAACCACTCTTTCTATTGCTGATCTAAGGAAGTTATTAAATGAGGCCTCTCTTTTGTTAAGTTCGTAGTGTCGTTGTACAACTTCTTGTATCCCCCCGTCTCCCCAATCTTGATCTTGTTCAAAATAAGTTATAAAGCTCGCACCTGCAATACGAGTTAACCAGGCGGTGGAGATTCCTTGTATGGCTCTACTAATTATTAAAGTAGGAATACTAATATTAAGAGCTGAGTTTATAAGAGTTATCCCCCCTTTAACTATGCCTACGCCAGCAAGTGTTCGGCCTACTGAAATCGCTAATTCCTGTGATTTTCCCGTTGTTATTTCTACACCATATATTTTTGCTATTTCCATAACCATTTGAGCATTTACTGCCGCTGTTGCAAGCAAGTCTACTCCTCCTGGAAGTGGATTTGCTGCAACTACACTGCCTCCTATCCAGCCAAAACGGTCAATTCGATTATTTGCTTCCTTTCTTCGCTGTTCTGAAAGAAGAATTTTCCCTTGCTCTCCTAAATTACTGCATTGCAATAAAATATTATCAGCCAGAAGTTCTTCTCCATCATTGTAAAGAATCTGAGCAAACTGCTTGAGAAATAGATCAATCTCTGGAGGGGGTTGCCAGGGCTTTTTCCCGGGCCTTGGTAAGCTTTGTGGTGCAGTACTAGTAGGGATAATATTTTCTGGTTTTATTAGCTCTGTGCAGCGAGATCGGAGCAATTGGAGAAGTTTATTTTCTTCTTCTCTTCCTCGCAAATCACATTTATTAAGTATAAGTAAGAGCTTTTTCCCAAGTTTGTGGAGGCTTTGAATTGCTTCTAGTTCACTTGATGTTAAGTCACTATCTACTACTAGAATTAGAAGATCAGCCCGACTTGCCTGCTTTCTTGCTTCTATCTCTCGTTGTCTTCCTTCTTTCCCTCCCTCAAGAATTCCTGGCGTGTCAATTAATTGAATCCCTCTATTTAAACCTTTTAAACGTAGTCTATATTTTTGACTTTTGGGGGTTGAACCCATTTTGGCATCAACATTGCCAACTATTGAATTTAGCAGGGCTCGTATGAGAGATGTTTTACCACTTGAACCTGTCCCAAATACAACTACAAGTAAGTCTCCCCTCGATAGTTCAGTATTTATTCTTTCTCTTTCTTTCTTTAGTGATTCACTTTGCAAAGTTGATTGGAGTCTTTGAAGTATTTGATCGATTCCAGCCAGACTCTGTTTGGCGGCTTCATTACTGCTCCTAATATTTATTCTATTTGAGTTGGTGTAATTGTTCTTGTCTTTTCTGTCTTTTCTCGAAAGTTTTTTTAATAAAGGGAATCCGAATTGACCCGCAAGAAGTATAAATAGAATTACACCAGTAAAAATCACTGGTGTAACAAGCCAGTAAGGTAATATGTATTCCAAGGTGTAGCGTATTTCATTTATTAGTCTAAGAAGAGCACCTAATATACTTCCAATAATAATTAGTGCTATTAGGGATAGGCTTGTAAAAATTATAAGTTTCTTTTCTTTCATCAGTTGTTAGTGATCTTAGAATTAAAAAAAGAGGGTGGAATCAGCATTTGAGAATTTTATTCTTCGTCGGTATTATTTTTTAGGATGTCCAGCCCGAAATATAGAACTGCTATGTTTATAGATATGTCGGCTATGTTGAAGATTGGAAAACTTATTGGCACTAGTTCTAGAAAGTCAATAACATAGCCTGAGGTTAGTCGATCAATCCCATTGCCTATACTCCCTCCAAGTAAGAATGCTAACCCTAATCCATTCGAGATGTTGACAAATGATTTTTTCATAATATATATAACTAAGGCAAATGCCACTGCAATACTTATCAATGTGAGTATTGCAGTAGCGTTATTAAATAAACTAAATGCTGCGCCAGTATTATGAATATAATTTAACCTTACTAGTCCTGGAATGAACTCTATTGGTCTACCTATAAGCAAATTATGTTTTACCCATGTTTTACTTGCTTGGTCTGCCAGAACAACTATTAAGGCTCCTATTATTATAGATTTTCTGCTAAGAAATCTTTTCCTCATTCTTCTAGTAAAAGTGCTCTTAGAGGTACCCCTATCATGCCAATTCCTGCGCAAAGGGCAAGTTGAGAAGGTAGTGGACCCAGAGTTAATTTGAAGATTAACTCTTTCAGGGGTTCAGGCCAGCTGTAAAAAATATTCCCGCAAACAAGATTGATGATGCCAAATAAATGCAAAATCATTAGGCCAGCGGCCGCAGAAATAGTAAGGCTGATAATCCCTTTACGCTTGAATTTCTGAATTGTTTTTCCCGTTAACCATGCAGCGGCAGGAAGTCCTGCTAGGTAGCCGAAACCAGGAGTAGTCATATAGTCAAGACCTCCTCCACTGTGGAAGATCGGGAAATGCATTAGTCCAATGCTTAGATATGCTGCTGAAGCTATTATTCCTGCTCTTGAACCACATGTTAAAGAACACAAGAGCAAACCATGAATTTGCCATGTGCTTGGAAGAGTTATCAACTTCGGCTGTGCTTCTAGGGTTGGGACAAGAATGCCTGCAGAGATGAAGCTCCCTAAAAGAGTGATCATGAGACCAGCAAAAGCACCACATATGGTTACTAAACCTTTCACTCGTCTCTGTCGGCTGTCACCATCCTGCATGACGAAAGTATTTTTTGCGCAAATCTCATGGAATTGACTGTTGGAGACAAAGTTTCTTTAATTGCTCCTTTGTCATATTTAAAAACTGCCGAACCAATGCCAATGTTAAGGCCTCCTGACTTGGTTGGAACTGATGAAGTCGGTCAAATTGTTGAAATTCGAGCTAAAGGAATAGCTGCTGTTAAATTCCGAAGGGGTACTTTCTTGATAGAATTAAATAGATTAGGTTCATCGGAATAAGGTATGGTTTTAAATTATTTTCTTAATGTATTGTTTGTTTCCTCCTTCCAGTGCAGTGAAAGTTGATTTATTGTCTTTTCTGGCCCGCACAGACTCAACATCGGATTGCTTAAATGATTTTTAGCAGCTTCTCTTAAGTCTGATTCAGTAATATTTTCGAGATTAATTCTGTTTAAATCATCATGATTCTTTGGTAGATTAAATCCTCTTAGTATTGCAATCTTTTCGGCTTTTTGTGCAATGGTTTGACTTTCATGGGCAAGTTGACCAAGGAATTTGGCTTTAGATAGAGATAATTCTTCCTTAGATAATTCTTCTTGATTAATTTTTCTCCATGTTTCAATTAATATTCTAAGTGTGACTAGTGACTTCTCCTCACTTGTCGAAGCATGAATAAGAAAAGGGGCAGATTCTCTTCTGGCTGGATGGTGGACGCCAACTTCATATGCCACTCCATTCTCTTCTCGTAATTTTTTGAACAGATAACTAGACATTCCAATGCCTAGATAACAGCTAAGTAGTTTTAGCTTTAAGTGATCAGAATGCCAATATGGAATAGTTGGTTGCCCCAACATTATTATTACTTGTCCGGTATCTTCAGATTGCAAGTGGATATTTTGTGTGCTACTTCTAAGTAGATTATCTGGGCTTGGTTTATATTCTTTGCTTTTATATGTTTTTTTTGTATTTACAATTAGGCTTGAAAAGGATTCCATTTTTAAAATCTCTTTGTCTATATCATGATCAAACTCACCTGCAAGAACAATTACCTTGGACCTCTGAGTAAGTTTATTCGAAATTATTTCTAACTGTTGATGATATATATTCCCCAGATCTTCTGTTGTACCGAGTGGGTCATGTCCATAAGGTCCGTCACCATAAGCAAGTTTTCTCCATCCATCAAATGCCTGAGAAAAGGGATTTTCTTTTTGCCTTCTAAGAGCTTGTAGAGTTAGAGACTTCTCTAGTTCAATTTGATTATCTTCTAAATGTGGATCGCTTAACATCCATCCTAAAAGAGGTATTAGCTTATCTGAATCATCGTTTGTGCATTTTAAACTTATAAGTAATCCATCTTCAACAGTATCGCATCTAAGCTCGGCGCCAGAATTTTCCACTAAGTTTGCTACTTCTAAATGATCGTAAGGTCCACAACCTCTTGTTAGCAATGATCCAAGTAGTTGATGTGCTCCTCTTTGGCCAATAGGGTCAGATGAACTTCCAGCATTGATCCAAATTTTGACTGCAATAATGTTTGGAGGACCTTCAGGCTCAACTAAAACTTCGAGTGAACTCATTAATTTAGGCGGCCAATTTTGGCATTGCTATGAGCGTGAAGCTTGAGTCAGATTGAAGGACAGAAAATAATTCTTCCCTAATACGATTTTCGGACCAATTATCAATGTATGTTAGAGGATGCAGAAGTGGTTGTTGTCGTCCCCACAGCGTTTGATTGCCAATTAAGTTTGCCACTTGGCTTGAGCATTCCAAGTTGAAATAAAAACCGTTCTTTATCAACTTCTTTGCTCTATTTAATTCTTCTAGAGGTATTGGTTCTTCTAGACATTTAACGAGAACTTTCTTGATTTCTTTTTCAACTTGATCAATATTGCTTTCTATGCAACAAGCTTCTAGGATGACAAGGCTAACCTTTTCAAGAACTGTTATTTCCATATCTACAGATTCAACTATCTGTAGTTCTTCTCTAAGATGTTTAATTAGTCTGCTACATCTTCCATCAGAAAGTATTGAAGTAGCTATATCAGCTCCCATTATGAAATCTTGATTTTTTGCAGGCGGAAGAGGCCATGCCATTAGCAATCTAGCTGACTCCAGCCTGGGGATTGTAATTTCTTCGCGCCCTTTCCTAAATTGTAGAAGAGAATTAACTTCCTTTGAATTATTTGCAATTTCTTCAGTGCATTTAATTCTTCCAAGTGGTCCTTCGCTTATTTTTGACTTTAGTTTTTTTTGGAACATTCCCGCTATAGCAAGGCAACAATTATGGCCTGTATACAGACGTTCATGAAAACCCCTCATTATTTTATGGTTACTTTCTTTTAGACTTGATGAATAGCCAAGTATAGGCTTCGAATAAGGATGATCGATAAAACAGCCTTTTAGAAGATGTTGTAGAACTTGCTCCTCAGGTTGGTCCTCATATTGAGCAATCTCCTCTAGCACTACTTCTCTTTCCATTAAGAAAGCCTCAGGATAAAGAGAAGGTTTAAGAACCAGATTGAGCAGCAAATCCAAAGCTGTTTCAACTGAGTCAGGAGGAACTAATACGTGGTAATGAACATCATCAAATCCAGTTGCAGCGTTGCTACTGCCTCCAAGAGCCTCAATTCTTAAATCAAATTCCCCTGCTTTAATCTGATTGCTTCCTTTAAATATCATATGTTCAAGGAAGTGTGCAATTCCTTCTTCTCCAGATTGTTCAAATGCGCTTCCGGCCTTGCACCAAAAGTCAAGACACGTCAATGTTGCATCAGGCATTTCAGCCAATACACATTGTGTTCCGTTATTTAGCTTCAAATGCTGAAGCTTGGGTCCTTGGCTAGAACTTGTCAGAGGTAATGCCATATGGCAATGTCCTATTCTTATCGTTAAGGTGATCGTCCTGCATTCTTTATCCGGCAGCAGTAATGAATTTCATCCTTTGCTGGTATCGCTTTCTGAATTGATTATTGAGCATAGGTCGCATCTACCTGAATTGAGATTGTTGACTTTAGAGCCTTCTTTACAAGAAATATCTGGATCGATCGAAGGAGAAGAGTTGTTTATTCAAAATGAACTTCATATATCTCGAGGTATGCGAAAACTGCATCTTGAGATCGCCATAATTGGAGAGGAAATGCAGATTCTTCATTGTGTTTTCTTCCCTGACCCATGTTTTGACTTGCCAATTTTTGGCGTAGATCTTGTTGTTGGTTCTATTGGTGTGACAGCTGCCATAGTTGATTTGTCTCCTGTAGGGGATGATTTACCTGAATCTATTTTGCAGTTGATGAAGGATATTAACTGGCCAATGTTTAGTCAGAGCAGGGAATTACCTGATTGGGGAAAGATCTTTTCAAAGTATGTTCAATTTATTCGTCCTAGTGGACTAAAAGAAGAAAATCAATTTCTTGAGTTGGTTGATCAGTATTTGAAAATTCTTGTCAAAACTCTAGCTTCTACAAGCCCTTGTTCTCCTTTTTCTTTAACTACTATCGAAAGGCATAGACAACAAGTTGAGTATTGTGTTCAGCAGAAACGAAATGATAAGACGAGAAATGTTTTAGCCAAAGCTTTTAATTCCGCATGGGCAGATCGATATTTAAATGAGATTTTGTTCGACGAGCCTGTGCAGCTGTGAAACGTTTGACAATCTTTGGAATCTTTTTTGGTTTATTGCCTTTGTTTGTGGGTGTTGGTTTAATTGCCCTGAATCAGCGAAAAATGACGTTTACTAAATCCGTTCAGGAGGTTGAGATTCAAAAACTTGAGGCTGTAGCAGCCTTGGGACAGTTGCAACCAGCAGGAGAAATTCGTCGATTAGCTGCTCCTTCTAATGGAATGGGGGGAACTCCTCGTGTCTCAAATCTTCTTGTTAGGGAAGGTGATGTGGTTGAGGCTGGGGAAACTCTTGCTATTTTTGATAATAGGCCCCAAGTTATGGCGTCAATAAGACGTGTTCAAGCTGGTCTTAATACCCTTCAGATTGAGATTAAGATTAAGAAAAGAGAATTTAAGCGATATGAACAAACAGCTATAGAAGGCGCAACTTCATTAGCATTACTGGATGAAAAGAAAGATGAACTAATTAAATTAATTGGTGCGAGAGAAGAACTTTTGGCTGAATTAAGTGGTTTGGAAGCAGATTTGTCAAATACTGAACTGAAAAGTCCAATTGAGGGATTGGTTTTGCATATACATGCGCGAGTAGGGGAGCGCCCAGATGATTCTGGTGTGCTTGAAGTTGGTGCTAATCAGAATATGGAGGCATTGATAGAGGTATATGAATCTGATATAGACAGAGTGAAGTTAGGCCAGAGTGTTTCCTTAATCAGTGAGAATGGCGGTTTTATTGGAACCCTAAATGGTGTAGTTGACCGCATTAGTCCACAAGTTCGCCAAAGAAAGGTTTTATCAACAGATCCTACTGGCGATGCTGATGCAAGAGTTATTGAAGTAGGGGTTAAGCTTAATGACAAATCTTCCCTTCTTGTTAGTCAGTTAACCGGGTTAAAAGTAATCGCTCGTTTTGTGCCGTTGTGAATTTTGGCTGGATTGATAAACGCAGAATACCTTTGGCTTGGCTATTACTTACTAGGCAGCCATTTCGCTTGTTTGTGGCACTTGCAGGTATATGTTTTGCAGGGATATTAATGTTTATGCAGCTAGGCTTTAGGGATGGTTTGTTTGACGCAAGTATAACTGTTCATAAGCTTTTTGATGCTGATTTAGTTTTAATCAGCCCTAGATCAAAAAGTTCGATAAGTATGGCAGGTTTCCCTCGCCGAAGACTTGTTCAAGTTATGGCTCATGAGGATGTTGTGGGGATTACACCTGTTAATTGGAATTTCTTGCTCTGGAGAAATCCAAAGACACTATCCACTCGATCAATTTTAGCTTTGGGATTTGAGCCTAATGATCGACTCTTTACAGATTCTAATCTTTCTCGCAAAGCAAAAACCCTTACTCAATATGGTCGAGTTCTTTTTGATGAACGTTCTAGAAAAGAGTTTGGACCAATTGCGAAATGGTTTAGAGAAGGCAAAAGAATAGAAACTGAGCTTGCAGGAAAGAGAATACGAGTTACAGGACTCATTAGTTTAGGGCCATCTTTTGGGGCTGATGGTAATTTGATAACAAGTAGGGAGACTTACTTGGACTTGATGCCAAATAATCCTCCAGGGAGCATTGAGATTGGTTTGATTAGATTAAAGGTCGGGGCAAATCCTTATATGGTTAGACAGATCCTTTCTAGAAGTTTGCCTAAAGATGTTAAAGTTTTAACTCTTAAAGATTTCTTAGAGTTTGAGAAGAATTATTGGAGAAGTAGCACTTCAATAGGTTTCATATTTAGCCTTGGTGCGGCAATGGGATTTGTAGTTGGTTGTGTAATTGTTTATCAGATTCTTTATAGTGATGTAAGCGATCATTTGCCAGAATATGCCACCTTAATTGCGATGGGATATAAGTTGAAAAACCTTTTTGGTGTTGTAGCTCGTGAAGGTTTTTTACTCGCAGTAATGGGATATCTGCCAGCTTATGCAGCTGGCCAGGGATTGTATGCTTTGGTTCGTAGTTCAACTAATTTGCCTGTAGCAATGAATGCTTCTAGAGCATTATTTGTTTTTTTTATGATTTTATTTATGTGCATGATTTCTGCATTATTGGCAATGCGGAGATTAGTTGATGCAGATCCAGCTGAGATCTTTTGAGGGAGTACTCTGACTTTTGAAATGAAAAATCCTACAAGTCAAAATAGTCTTTTATTCCCATCTGTTAGTATCAAATCTCTTAGTCATTACTTTGGTAAGGGTACTAATAAAAGAAGAATATTAGACTCTATTTCAATGAAAATATATCCTGGCGAGGTTGTTATCCTTACGGGACCTTCGGGATGTGGAAAAACAACTCTTCTTACACTGATTGGAGCCCTTAGAAAAGTTCAGTCAGGAGATTTAAATGTTCTAGGAACTGAACTTCAAGGTTCTAGACGCCGGGAAAGACAAAAGCTGAGATGTCAAATAGGAATGATCTTTCAAGGTCATAATCTTCTCGCTTTTCTTACCTCGGAGCAAAATGTGCAGATGGGCTCAGATTTATTAAATGGATACTCTTATTCTGAAAGAAGAGCTCAAGCTCGTCAGTGTTTGAGAGATGTTGGATTGGAGGATGAATTAAATAAATTGCCCCATGACCTTTCAGGAGGCCAAAAACAAAGAGTTGCAATTGCGAGAGCTTTGGCTGCTCGTCCTCAACTTTTGCTTGCTGATGAACCAACTGCGGCACTAGATAGTTCTACGGGAAGGGAAGTGGTTAATCTTCTTAAAAAACTCTCTAAGGAGAAGGCTTGTGCTGTTTTGATGGTTACTCATGATCCACGAATTTTGGATGTGGCAGACCGTGTCTTAAAGATGGAGGATGGGCGAATTAATCCCGCAATTTAGTAAGTTGGGATTAACCTTTTTTAGTAAGCATTGATTTAGATGGCCAAACGAAGAAACCTGAAGAAGGAAAAGCAGGAGCGCAATCGTGCTTATGCCAGAAAATTTAAGAAGCGTAAGCTTCGTAATGATGGTAGAGGTGAAGGGGTAGGCAATGGAGTTACGGGTACTGCCAATAATGGAGGGGCCGCTGACTGAGGACCAGAGCAAAACCTCATTTCAATCCAAAAGGGAAATTTACTTATTCCTTTTGGACTTTATTTTTGATTTAGGAAAACAATTCAGGGGTTAGAGGATGTTCCCAAGTGTCATCATCCCAACTTTCAATCGGCGACACATCCTCGTGAAGTGTCTAAGGGCCTTGGAGAAACAATCCCTGTCTTCTCATATAACAGATTATGAGGTTGTTGTTGTTGATGATGGGTCAACTGATGGAACCAAAGAATGGCTAGCTGATTCGGCATTGGAATTTCCCCATGTTCGCTTGTTCGAGCAAGAACATGCAGGTCCAGCAGTCGGAAGAAATCTTGGAGTTCGCAAAGCCCGTGGAGATCTGATTATCTTTATTGACAGTGATTTAATAGTAAATGAGTCTTTTATTGCATCTCATTGTAAGACTATTAATCGTGCTTGGAAGTTAAGAGGGGATAGGCTTGTGTTTACTTATGGAGCTGTGGTTAATACTTCAAATTTTGAAAACCCTGCTTCAGAAAAACATAAATTTACTGATTTGTCTTGGGCTTATTTTGCTACAGGAAATGTCGCTATAGATAGGAAATTGCTTGAGCAATCAGGTTTATTCGATACTGCATTTGATTTATATGGTTGGGAGGATTTAGAGCTTGGAGAGCGATTAAGAAGAATGGGCTTTAAATTGATTAGATGTCCAGCCGCTGTTGGCTTCCATTGGCATCCACCTTTGAGTATTGAACAAGTGCCAGCACTTGTAAGAATCGAAAAGGAAAGAGCAAAGATGGGCTTGATTTTTTACAGGAAGCATCCGACTTTAAGGGTTCGTTTTATTGTCCAATTTACTTTTTTGCATGTTCTTTTATGGGAGTTTTTGAGTCTTGGTGGATTGTTAAGCATTCCCAGGCTTACTCCTTTATTGGCTTGGTTGATACATAAGGGTCACCATGGCCTTGCTATGGAGATACTTCGTATACCTTTGAATCGGATTGGTGTTAGGGCAATTTATAAAGAGGCATCCTCCTTAGGCTTCAGGTGAGCCGATCTTTTGATAAATTTGTATGTCCCTAAAAAAACTCACACCTGTCTGTTTCGGGTGATGCCAGAGAAAAGGAACCTTTAGGTTTTTTCAATTTGGTGTACCTGACGGGTGGAGGCGAACCCGAAACCTCAAAACTATGGCTGTTGTAACTCTCTCGGAGATGATGGAAGCTGGTGCCCATTTTGGGCACCAAACCCGTCGTTGGAATCCAAAAATGTCTCGCTACATCTATTGTGCGAGAAACGGCGTGCATATTATTGATCTTGTAAAAACTGCTGTATGTATGAACAATGCATACAAGTGGACTCGTTCTGCAGCGAGGAGTGGAAAACGATTTCTTTTTGTTGGTACGAAGAAGCAGGCCTCTGAGGTTGTTGCTGTTGAAGCTTCCCGCTGTGGAGCGGCATATGTTAATCAACGCTGGTTGGGAGGCATGCTCACTAATTGGACAACGATGAAGGCTCGAATAGATCGGTTGAAGGATTTAGAGCGAATGGAATCTAGTGGCGCTATAGCTATGAGGCCTAAAAAAGAAGCTGCTGTATTGAGAAGGGAGCTGGAGAGGTTGCAGAAGTATCTTGGAGGTCTTAAAGGCATGAGGAGATTGCCTGATGTTGTTGTACTTGTAGATCAAAGACGGGAAACTAATGCTGTCTTAGAGGCACGTAAATTGGATATATCATTGGTTTCTATGTTGGACACAAATTGTGATCCTGATCTTTGCGAGGTTCCTATTCCTTGTAACGATGATGCTGTGCGATCAGTTCAACTTGTATTAGGAAGACTTGCTGATGCAATTAACGAAGGACGTCACGGATCAAATGACCAGAGAGGTTCTGGTGAAAGACATGACTAAACCTCTTGTTTTTCTTTATCTCTCTTTTTCTTGAACGATTTCTATAAATTCGTTCTAACTAACAGTTCTCTATTCACCACACTTTAAAAAAATGTCGGCAGTATCAGCCAAGCTTGTTAAAGAACTGCGTGATAAAACCGGCGCAGGGATGATGGACTGTAAAAAAGCCTTAAGTGAAACCAATGGAGACACTAATAAGGCGGTTGAGTGGTTACGACAAAAAGGAATAGCTAGCGCAGAGAAAAAGTCGGGGAGAGTTGCAGCTGAAGGGGCAATCGGTAGTTATATCCATACTGGCGCAAGGGTGGGAGTCCTTCTTGAAATGAATTGTGAAACTGACTTTGTTGCTCGGGGAGACTTGTTTCAGAATTTGTTGAGAGATGTCGCAATGCAAGTTGCAGCTTGCCCAAACGTTGAGTTCGTTACAACAGAAGAAATCCCTCAACAAATTGTTGATAAAGAAAAAAAGATTGAAATGGGTCGAGATGATTTATCAGGTAAACCTGAGCAAATGAAGGCAAAAATAGTTGAAGGTCGCATTGGCAAAAGGCTTAAGGAAATGGCGCTAATGGAACAACCTTTTATAAAAGATGGATCCATGACAGTTGCCGAACTTGTCAAACAAGTAGCTGGTCAGATAGGAGAGAATGTTCAGGTGAGAAGATTTACTAGATATACTCTTGGAGAAGGTATTGTTGTAGATAAAATTGATTTTGCAACTGAAGTCGCCTCTATGACCACAGGGTGAGTTTTTGTTTTGGATTCACGCAATGAAACTTCTTTGAATTTTAATCCAGAGGAGCAACTTGAATATCTCCGATTAAGGTGCCATAACGTTGCACCGAAAATCTACCACGATCAGGATTCTTATTTAGCGGCTTTAAGGAATTTACTTTTAAATGCTGCCAAACAAGCAGTATTTATATTGTCAACAGAAAGAGAAGAAAATCATCTCAATAGATTAACTCCTGAACAGCGAATTGCCTTTCACCAAGTCATAGAAGATCTTGTAAGAAACTGTTCTTCACTATTAACTATTGAACAGATTAGAGACTTGGTGGCGGTAATGGAACGTGAAAAGAAATTAAAGAAAGCTCAAGCCAAGCAACAATTCCTAAATTCATTAGCCCATAGTGCTACTGACATGAGAAAGGATTATTCTGTAACTTTAGGTTTGGATCCACCATTAGAAAATACTTCATACCTAGAAAATCTATTCGCAATTGATGATGAGCAAAATCAAGAATCTGTTTGTCTTGATGGAATAGGCACCCCAAAAGAAGGGATTAACGATGATTTTACCGAGGAAATAAATCAAATAAGTGCCGATAAGAGATCTTTGCATTCAAGTGGTAGTTCTTTGGAAGGCAAAAATAGTGAACTGGAGATCCTCCAGACACTTTTTGTAATGGCAGGTGATGTAATGGAATCGGAAACTTCTGTTAAATCAAAGTCGTCAGATAGTACATTCAATGATGAGAATTTTCTTTCAGGAGTCCTTGATCCTGAAAGAGGATTTTTGCCCGATAATTCTCTTGCTCTGGCAAGTTGGGTTGAATTATTTGAACTTGCATTATCTAGGCGTTTGCGAAATCTTTCACACGCTATTAATGTTGAATTGCTAAGAGCAGGATTAATTAACAGCTTATTACCTTTAGGAGTTTTAGATGCAGTTATAAAAGGTCAAATTGAGTCCATGTCTGTCAATTCAAATATATTAAGTCTACGCATACCTATCCCTACCCATGTTGGGCATAGCGGAATGGATGTTTCATGTATTCTTATTAGAACTTCGGATTTGGAATTTGAAAATCCAACTTTACGCTTATACAGAAAGAAGATAAAAGATCATAGGAATCTTTTACTTAAGATGGTAAAACAACATAGACATTGGCAAAACAGATCAATTGCCAAGGAGGCACAGGAGCAATGGTCTAATGCTTCTGCTAATCCAAAATCATTATAAGATCTTTACCATAGTTGATTAAAGAAAATCATAATAACTTGCTCAAATGGATCAGACTTATTCAGAAGTCATTGTCTGTTGAAGCAGAAAGTGGATTTAAAAATATTAAGGGAAGACAAGATTCTTTTCATGTTTTTTTAGCACGTCAACTTGGATCTCCTCCTCAAGGTGTGGAAGATAAAAGTATTCGATCTCGTTTGAGTGAATTAAGTAAGGAATTTTTCTTTTATCCAGGCTTAGTAGAAACTAAACGTCGTCATCTTATTGCAAAAACAAGACAGTTTTTTCATAATTTGCTTCTTAAGATTGATCCGCCCAGTCCTATAGCTCCTCCAAGTCTTAATGTTTTTAGGCCTGCAAATGTTACTAAAAAAAATGATTCTAATTCCCGATTAACACTTGATAGTCCAATATATGAGTTGAAGGGTATAGGTAACAAAATAAAAGAGAGACTTTCTGCTATTGGTTTGATACTGGTAAGAGATTTACTTCATTATTACCCTAGGGATTATGTGGACTATTCTTCTCTACGTCGAATATCGGGATTGATAACAGGAGAACCAGCGACAATTGTTGCAAGTGTTCGTCGCTGTAATGCATTTAGGAGCCCACGCAATCAAAATCTATCAATTTTGGAGTTGCATCTACAAGATTCAACTGGTCGGATTAAGGTTGCAAGATTTTTTGCTGGTAAGAGGTTTTCTAATTACAGTTACCTTCAAAGTCAAACAAAATTATATCCTTCAGGCGTTACTGTAGCGGTTAGTGGATTAGTGAAAGAGGGTCCTTATGGGAAAAGTTTTCAGGATCCCCTTATAGAGGTTGTTGATGAGTCACAGCCTACGCTCCGTTCAAAAAATATTGGAAGAATTTTGCCTGTCTATTCTTTAACAGAGGGGATTAAAGCTGATCGGTTTAGAGGCATTGTAGAATCAGTTTTATATTTAACCAAGCTTTATCCTGATTATCTATCTCAATCTCGTCGACAGGTTCTTAATTTATTAACTCGAAGTGAGGCCTTAATTGCTATACATATACCAAATGATCGTAAGTCATTAAAGGAAGCAAGGAGGAGGATAGTATTTGATGAATTCTTTCTTATGCAATTAGGTTTATTGAGGCGTAGAATGCAAATAAAAGCAAAGCCCGCCCCATATTTTAAGAACCTAATAGATAAAGATTCGTTGACATCAAAATTTCTTGATTCCTTACCTTATAGGCTTACAAAAGCTCAAACAAGAGTAATAAAAGAAATTAAATTGGACCTTGGACGTTCAGAGCCAATGAATCGTCTTCTTCAGGGAGATGTTGGGAGTGGAAAGACTATTGTTTCAGTAGTGGCTCTACTTCAATCAGTTCAATCTGGTTGGCAAGGTGCATTAATGGCTCCTACCGAAGTATTAGCTGAACAACACTATAGAAACTTAAGTCTCTGGTTGCCTAATTTGAATGTAAATGTGGAGTTATTAACAGGTTCTACTTCGCGTTTACGTCGACAACATATTATCGATGATCTTGCAAACGGATCTACAAATATTCTTGTTGGAACCCATGCATTAATTGAAGATCCAGTTGTTTTTTCCAGGCTTGGTTTGGTTGTTGTTGATGAACAACATCGATTTGGAGTTGCTCAAAGAAATCGTTTGATGAATAAAGGCTTGCACCCTCACCTTTTGACAATGACAGCCACACCGATTCCACGCACTTTAGCTTTATCTGTTCATGGTGACCTCGACATCAGCCATATTAATGAACTCCCAGCGGGCAGATTACCCATAGAAACACGTCTTATTTTGGGATCTAAACGAGATGATGCTTATCAACTAATTAGGAATGAAATCTCCCAGGGAAATAGTGCTTATGTTGTGTTGCCTTTGGTGGAAGAGTCTGAGAAGCTTGACTTAAAATCGGCGATAGATGTTCATCAGCATCTTTCTGAAGAAGTATTCCCGGAGATCAATGTAGGTTTATTGCATGGTCGGATGTCTGGTTTAGAAAAGCAATCTGTTATTAAACAGTTTTCTTCAGGTGATTGCAAAATTCTTGTCTCAACAACAGTAGTTGAGGTTGGGGTGGACGTTCCTAATGCCACCGTGATGATGATTGAAAATGCGGATCGTTTTGGTTTGGCTCAATTGCATCAATTAAGGGGGCGGGTTGGAAGAGGGAACAAAAAATCGTTTTGTTTCTTAATTACTGACAATTCACAATCTCTTTCTAGGGAAAGGTTGAAGGTTTTAGTTAAATCTAATGATGGCTT
This sequence comes from Prochlorococcus sp. AG-409-J19, assembly GCA_003215635.1. Taxonomy (GTDB): domain Bacteria; phylum Cyanobacteriota; class Cyanobacteriia; order PCC-6307; family Cyanobiaceae; genus AG-409-J19. Next base: position 12,776 of record QCKC01000010.1, on the reverse strand, counting down.
TGAGATTTCTGAACTTGATCTGCGACTTCGTGGTCCTGGTCAAGTCTTAGGAACAAGGCAATCCGGCATGCCCGATTTTGTATTGGCTAGCCTGGTTGATGATGCAGGAGTTCTTGAGGAGGCTCGTAACGAAGCACTTTTTACCCTGAAGCAGGATCCTTTTTTTCTAAAGAACCAACTTTTGAAGGAGTTATTGGACTCTCATTGGACGAAGATCAGCGGCAGCTCACACCTAAATTAATGAAAATCTCTTTTTCCACACAAGCGAGACTTGCTTGAGTCTCAGACAAGACTTGCTTGGAATCACTGAGTGCTCCCTACACTTTCATTTAAGATTCTGAATTGATGAGATTGCGATTGTTTTTGTATAGGTTTGAGAAAGCATTTGAGCAAGAACGCTCTGTTGATAGTGCTTTTCAGGATGATCTTAGGTAAAGATAAAGCTTTTCCCTTGAGTGAATGAAGCAAGGCATTCCGAGCTCTTAATCTTTACAGCTTTATTATTCAATCATTCTTTGATTTGCCTAAACGAGATTCCGCTTGTGGAAAAAGTACCTTATTTTGTGGAAATAGTATTTTAGTGAGATCTAATAATGACTCGTCCTTGGAGCGATAGGCCGATTCGAGATTGTGGGGAGTCATTACAGAAAATTCCTCCAACTTTATTCTGTTTAAAGCCTCATCCTTATCTGTCGGTTGGAGCACCATACTCTGATGAGCAAGATCCTTTCCGATTAAGAGAAGGAGTCTTGTTTCGTCTTCTGAAGGCTCAGAAATATTTAGCTAATGAACAGCCCAATCTCAGATTCGCAATTTTTGATGCCTGGAGGCCAATATCTGTCCAAGAATTTATGATTGAATATCTTGTGAATAAAGAATGTCTAAATAGAAAATTGAATAGATATTTACGTGAGGATTTAGATGCTGTTGAGGATATATTAAAAACTGTGCATGGTTTTTGGGCACCTCCTAGTAAAAATCCTTTAACTCCTCCTCCTCATAGTACTGGAGCAGCAGTTGATTTGACATTGTCGACTAATAATGGAATCCCTTTAAATATGGGAGGGGAAATAGATGAAATCAGCCCAGTTTCTGAACCTAATTATTATGCCCAAGGAAAAGAATTTGATGTTCATTCAGAGGCTTATGTTTGGCATTCAAGGAGAATACTTCTTAAGAAAGTAATGAATTTTGCTGGCTTTGTGCAGCATCCAAAGGAATGGTGGCACTTTAGCTTCGGAGACCAATTATGGGCTTGGTCTATTAATGCCCCTGAGGCCATATATGGCTCTAAATCAAATTGATAATAAAGACTTTACTGAATCTATACCCATCTCCTCAACAAAGTCACCGAAGCTTTTTTGACTCCCAAAATCTCTCCATTGCTTTAGAAGTGGTTCAAGAGTCTTTTCTAAATCTTCCAAAGACATTTTTTGAAGATATGGTTTAGCGATTCGTTCGAGGTTAGGAGTTCCTCCTAGCCAGAGTTGATATTGATTCAGTCCACTACCTACTAAACCTATCTCAGCCATATAGGGCCTTGCACATCCATTTGGGCATCCAGTCATCCTTACAAGTATAGATTTTTTGATGTGTAGTTTCTCAAGCAGATGTTCCAACCTTTGGAGTACATTTGGCAAAATTCTTTCGGCTTCGGTAACAGCAAGACCACATAATGGCAAGGCAGGACATGCTATTGCATGTCTAGTTAACGAACTAGGTAAGTCTGTGCTAACTCCTATATCTTTTAATGCTTTGCGAACACTATTTCGTTGATGCTTCCCAATATTGCAGAGAAGCAAATCTTGATTAGGTGTTATTCGTATTTCTAATTGGAAGGTCTCAATGATTTTCCGTAAGCCATCTTTTAGTTGGCCCGATAATCGTCCAGATAAAAGTGGGATGCCCACAAACCAAATGTCTTGTTTTTGACGGTGCCAGCCTAAATAATCTTTTAGTTTCTTTTTGGGCTCATTCTTTATTTCTTCGATGGGATGTTTGAAGTATTTTCTTTTAAGTTCTTCTTTAAACCAATTAATACCCATATCATTTATTAGGTATTTCATTCGAGCATGGCGTCGTATTTTTCTGTCTCCATAATCTCGTTGAATTGCAAGGATTGCTTGTATTAACTCAAAAAGATGATCACTCTTTACATACCCTAGGGAAGATGCAGTCCTTGCAAATGTTTGTTCATTGTTATGGGTACGCCCCATCCCTCCACCTACATAGACATTGCAACCTGATAAGACACCGTTGGCCTTTGTAAAGGCTACCAGTCCTATATCATGGGTTAATATGTCAACTGAATTATCTCCAGGAACTGTTACTGCACATTTGAATTTTCTGGGCATATAGGTTTTTCCATATAATGGTTCATTCAAATCACCACTAAAAATCAAATCTTCATTCTGCTTTTGTCGGATTTTATTAACAGCTTTTGTTGGACGGATTCGATAACTAAGATCACCGTCAACCCACAAATCTAAATATGTACCTTGTGCTTGTTTAGGAGTTAGGAGATCGGCAATGTCATTTGCTAATTTTCTTGCGGCGGGATAACCACCATCTTGGTAAGGTGCCGCAGGTGCCATTACATTACGAGTTATATCGCCACAAGCGGCGAGTGTGGAACCCATTGATTCGATGATCGATTTGATCACCTCCTTTAGATTTTCTTTTCGAATCCCATGCATTTGAAAAGCTTGACGAGTTGTAGCTCTAAGGGTTTTATTCCCCAATCGGTTTGATAAGTCATCCAGTGCAAGAAATAATTGAGGCGGGATCTTCCCTCCTGGACTGCGAAGGCGCAGCATCATTTGCCAGTCTTTCTGTCCTCCTTTTTGTCTTTTCTCGCGATTGTCTTGTTGATAACTCCCATGAAATTTAAGGAGTTGTACTGCGTCATTCGTGAAGTGGTCACTGCTGTTGTAAAGCTCGCTAGCCAGTGGCTGGCGAAGATATTGACTATCAGCTTTGAATTTCTCGAATTTGGTTGGCTCAGTGCCATTGGCAATACAGGGAGGAATGCAGCCTCCTTGCTCTGAGGACTTTATTAAGTGTTCACTTTTGCTCACGGCATTATTTTTTTCCTAATCCACCGTAGCGAAACTAATACCGACTTTTTGCCATCGTTTCAATACACTTAGATCTTCAATGCAATTTGCATTTTGGCGAATTTCTTATTGGAGATCGGTACGGAAGAATTACCTGCCGATTTTGCAAGGCAGGTCTTGTCTCAGTTAGAAGCAATAGTTTTTCGTGATTTAGCCAAATCCCAGTTAGATCACGGCAGAATCACCTGTACGAGCACCCCTAGAAGAATTGTCCTTGGGATAGATGGTCTTGCTTCTAAAGCGAATGATTCTTTATTTGAGCGGAAGGGACCTCCTGTCTCACAGGCTTTTAACGAAGTCGGACCAACCCAAGCTGCTATTGGTTTTGCAAAGAGTATTGGAATATCAGTTTCAGAATTAGAGGTTCGTGATACCGCTAAGGGAGCATTTGTTTTTGCTCAAATTTCAGAAAAGGGTCTGAGTGCAAATCAATTCCTTGAGAAATCTATTCCTCAATGGATTTATGAATTGACTGGGAGAAGATTTATGAGGTGGGGGCAAGGAGAGTTGCGTTTTTCTAGGCCTATCCGATGGCTTGTAGCGTTATTGGATAAGGAATTAATAAATATTTTGATAGAAGGAGTTGACCCTGCAATCTCTAACACAGCCTTTTCCAGAGGACATCGACTGCAATCAAATGTGATTCAAATAAGTTCTGCTGCTACATATATGAACCAATTGTCATCTTCTGGTGTAGAGGTCGATAGGGAAAAGCGTAGACTATTAATAATTAATGAAGTAAATAATGCAAGCGATGAACTAAATGTATTCCCTGATATCAACGAGGATTTATATGATGAACTTACGGATTTAGTGGAATCTCCTTTGGTCTTAAAAGGAAAGATATTGGAAACATACTTGAGTTTACCAGCTGAAGTGTTGTCAACTGTAATGAGAGTTCATCAGAGATATATTCCATTGCGAATAAAAGATTCAGAATTTAATCCTCTTTCCCTTAACGCTAAAGATATTATTTCGCCAGAATTCCTGTTCGTTTCAAATGGCAAAAAAGAATCTGCTGCTCAAATAATTCGTGGAAACGAAAGGGTGCTAAAGGCTAGACTCGCTGATGCAAAATTTTTCTTAGATGCAGACCTTGCTATCTCAAGTGATAAGCGGGTAGAAACTTTGTCATCAGTTACCTTTGCAGAAGGCCTTGGATCTTTAAAGGATAGAGTTAATCGTATGCAATGGATAACCGAAGTAGTGGTTAAACAATTAGAATTCACTGATCAAGATAAATATTTAGCTCTTGAAGCAGTAAGATTATGTAAACATGATTTGGTTAGTAATTTAGTTTCTGAGTTTCCAGAATTACAAGGGATTATGGGCGCTAAATATCTGATTGCAGAGAACATAGATTCTAAAGTTGCCATGGCTATATCGGAGCATTATTTTCCTAGAGGTGCTGGAGATAAGTTGCCCAAATCTGAAGCGGGTTCTGTTCTTGCCTTGGCAGAAAGATTTGAACTTTTAATAAGCATTTTTGCTAAGGGAGAACGCCCAAGTGGTTCTTCTGACCCTTATGCATTGAGAAGAGCAGGAAATGGAATTCTTCAAATTATTTGGGATAGGAATTATCGTTTGGATCTAGTTAAAGTTCTTGATCAAGCTAGCAAGTACTGGTCAGAAATCCTTACTGATTTGCAGATTGATACCATTCCTCTTGCTTTAGAACTAAAAGAATTTTTATATCAGAGAATTGTGAATTTACTCGATGAAACAGGTACAGATGTCGATATTGTTAATTCTATAACTGGAGATTCATTCTCATCAGATTCAATCTTATCTGATCCAATGGATGTCAAAATAAGAGCGGATTTGCTTTCCTTAATGAGAGAAACAGGGCAACTATTATCAGTTCATAGAGTTGTGACTAGAGCATCTAGACTTGCAGAAAAGAGCAGCCTATCTAAAGAGATACTTGCTGCCTCGGACATTGTTGATCCATCACTGTTTGAGAAGAAGTCTGAATTCGATATGCTTAATGTTGTTAGATCCCTTGAACCTTTTGCTTTGAAATCTTCAAAAGAAGCCTATAAAAATTTAGCTGATGGCCTTATTGAAGGTTCTAATGCTCTCGAAAGTTTTTTTGATGGAGAGGATAGCGTTATGGTTATGAGTGACGATGATGACATTAGAGTTAATCGCTTGAATCTCTTATCTGTTTTGCGTAATCAGTCGTTGGTACTTGCTGATTTTAGTAAAATACGTAATTGATTATTCTAATTGTCTTTATTTTAAAGTTAGTTGTTAAGGATTAAGTAATCACATTTAAGACTAACTAATGGATATATAAGAAATCTATATGTAAATCCAAGTCCATTTCTTTATTGGATTGTTAATATAATACGGCTTTATAAGCACTTTGTTCTATTCTGGATTTTCGGTAGTTGATAGGGAGGATATTGTTGGGTCTATTATTTGAGTTTGCTTCTTTTTTCTTGATTTATTTTTTTTGATTGCCTACTTTGATTCCACCTTTAATGGTGCTTATAGAAAGCATTGCATTTACTTCTTCTTCTTCACGTACTGCACTTGGTACAGGCTTATAGCTGTTAGGAACAAGTGCTCTACCCCTTAGAACTGAACCGATGGTTAACAAAGTTAATTTAAGTTGTTGCCAGGGCTTCATTGCAACAACTGTTTTATATAAATAGCTATCAAAAGTTAAGCGTTGTACATCCATGTCATCACACATTTCGACAAATGCTTCTCTAGCGGCATCATTTGAATAGAAAATCCTTTGCAAAATGTCTAAGACCTTATACGTTGTTCCATATTTTTTATCCCATTTCTTTATGTATATTTTTAAATCGTCTTCGCTTGGTATTTTTTGGCCATTTTGACTAGATTCTACAATTTGCTCTGCACACATCCGTCCACTTTTTGCTGCAAAGTATATTCCTTCTCCTGAACTCTTTGTTACATAACCGGCAGCATCTCCAACTAAAGCCATTCTGCCTACAACTCTTCTTGGCCTTGGATGTTCAGGAATTGGATGAGCCTCAACCTTTATGACCTCACCATTAACAAGTCTTTTCTTTGCTCGATTTCTTACACCTACTTGCAGACTTTTTATAAGGGATTGATTTTTTTGCATCGTTCCTGTCCCAACTGCGACGTGGTCGTACTTAGGAAATACCCATCCGTAAAAATCTGGTGAAACATCTGTTCCTACATACATTTCTGCTAGATCTTCGTAAAATGCCATTTCTTTCTCAGGAAGTTTGATTCTTTCTTGGAATGCAATAGCGACGTTGTAGTCACCAGCATCCATGGCTGTTGCGACTCGACTGTTGGCTCCATCTGCGCCAATAATTAGATCTACTTCTAGTGTTTTGGTTTCACCAGTTTTTTCACCACTTGAAAAGTCCGAGTAAGTAAGGGTGTAGGGGCCTTGTCGATTTGAGCCGGTATCTATTTTTGTAACCAACCCATTAATTAGGTTTGCTCCAAGTTCGGCGGCTCTATCGCGCATAAAGGCATCCATAACTTCCCTGCGGCACATGCCTATATATTCTTTTTTCTCTTCTGTGCCATATACCTTGTCGAGCCTGATATCTACCTCGCGGTTTGATGGTGAAATCATTCTCATATTTCTGACCTTTCTATCGATAATTGAATCTGGAAGGTCAAATTCTGCAACCATGCATAGCGGAATGGCTCCACCACAGGGTTTTGCGTTGTCGAGCTTCCGTTCAAAGATCCAGGTTTTGATTCCTGCTTTTGCGAGGATTTCTGCGGCACAAGAACCACTTGGCCCACCGCCGATCACAGCTACACGCAACATCTTTTGTCTAAACCAGTGTTTAATAATTTAAAAACTAACATTGCCATAGAAATCTCGTTGAGCTTATTGCTATACCTCGTTACGATCGAAACAACCAGTCGCAGAATTTTCGTGGTTCGAGCAGGCTCAGCTCGACAAAATGACAGGGACGATGTTCCCCTAGCACGTAGGTCAAATCCTTACAGAAGGCTTGCTAGCAAAGGAAATGTCTTACTTCTAATTTTTACAGTTTCAACACTTGCTTTCCTCCTTGTAGGGTTGACATCATCCTTCTTTTGGGGAGGACGTTCTTTAAATAGTCAACGTGCTGTTTTCGATAGTCTCCCTTCCCCTGATGGAAGATTGCTTGGTCATTTCCCTTATCCTGAAGCTCGTGCAGAAGACTTAGTAACTTTATATCCAGGTTTAAAAGTTCATTTTGATACAGCAGCAGCATTGCAGAAAATGGAGAGAGCTGCTGCGGCTGAAGGCATTACCCTTATTTATTTAAGTGGTTATAGATCTCACTCCCTACAAGAAGAAATTTTCTTTGATTTGAAGTCAGCAAGGAATCAAACAGCGATAGAGAGGTCCAAAGTTTCTGCTCCTCCCGGATATTCCGAACACAGCACTGGATATGCCATAGATATAGGAGATGGAACTAGACGTGATACAGATTTCTCAGAAGAATTTGAAGATACCAGGGCGTTTCAATGGCTGATTAAAAATGCTGCCAGATATCATTTCACTCTTTCATTCCCTCCAGAAAATAATCAAGGTGTTACATATGAGCCTTGGCATTGGCGATATGAAGGGACAGCTGAAGCTCTGAGGAAATTTGAACCAGCTCGTATTTACACCAAAGAGTTTTGATATTGGTAAATTTTATCTTTAATAGAAATTCCTGTTTTCAAGAAAATTTTTGCCAGTTTCGTAACTGAGTCCTTCCCCTCCTATTTCATGCTGATATAGCCTTTAAAAACTTCGCCTTACAGCGTTTTTTGCCTTATACCAAATTTTTTACTTATGAGTGCCCAGATCCAGGCGATTCGCAATATCGCAATTATTGCTCATGTTGACCATGGAAAAACAACCCTAGTCGACGCACTTCTTTCTCAGTCAGGGATTTTTCGAGACAACGAGTCTGTACCAACTTGTGTAATGGACTCAAATGATTTAGAGCGGGAAAGAGGTATAACTATTCTTTCGAAGAATACAGCAGTTACTTACAATGATACAAGGATAAATATTGTTGACACTCCAGGGCATGCTGATTTTGGTGGAGAGGTAGAGAGAGTATTAGGAATGGTAGATGGTTGTTTGTTAATTGTAGATGCAAATGAGGGGCCAATGCCTCAAACCAGGTTTGTTTTGAAGAAAGCTTTAGAGCAGGGATTAAGACCCATCGTGTTTGTTAATAAGATTGATCGAGCTAGAGTTGAACCTGAAAGTGCTGTTGATAAGGTCCTAGATCTTTTCCTTGAGCTCGGGGCTGATGATGATCAATGTGATTTCCCATATCTTTTCGGTAGTGGAATGGGAGGATTTGCTAAAACAGACATGGCTTCTAATAGTGACAATATGAGGCCTTTATTTGATGCAATAATTAGACATGTACCGCCCCCAGTTGGTGATTCAAAGAAACCATTACAACTACAGATTACTACTTTAGACTATTCAGACTTCCTTGGCAGGATTATTATCGGTAGAGTGCATAATGGAATTATAAGAAGTGGCCAGAATGCATCTCTAATAAAAGAGAATGGAACTGTAAAAAAAGGAAGAATATCAAAACTTCTTGGCTTTGAAGGGCTTCAAAGAATTGAGATATCTGAGGCCTACGCCGGAGATCTTGTTGCTTTGGCTGGTTTTGATGAGGTTAATATTGGGGAGACAATAGCTTGTCCAGATGAACCCAAGGCTTTGCCACTTATTAAAGTAGATGAACCTACTTTGCAAATGACATTCGTTGTTAATGATTCTCCATTCGCTGGTAAAGAAGGAAAGTATGTTACTAGTAGGCATTTGCGCGATCGACTGAAGAAAGAATTACTTACTAATGTTGCCTTAAGAGTTGAGGATACTGATTCTCCGGACCGGTTTGCTGTAAGTGGTCGAGGTGAGCTTCATTTAGGGATATTAATAGAGACTATGAGGCGAGAAGGTTATGAATTTCAGGTCTCACAACCGCAAGTGATATTTAGGACAATTGATGAGATTCTCTGTGAACCTGTAGAAACTCTTGTGATGGATGTACCTCAAGAGGCTGTTGGAGTTTGTATAGAGAAATTAGGAGAACGTAAAGCGGAAATGCAAAATATGGAGACAGGTGCTGATGGCAGAACGCAACTTGAGTTTGTTGTTGCATCAAGAGGTTTAATTGGATTTAGAGGTGAATTTATTAGGTCAACAAGAGGAGAAGGAATATTAAGTCATTCTTTCTTTGAATATAGACCCATGACAGGTGAATTTGAGACACGAAGGAATGGAGTTTTAACTGCCTTTGAAGAAGGTAGTGCAACATTCTATGCTTTGAAAAATGCCGAAGATAGAGGCCAATTCTTTATATCTCCAGGGACTAAGGTTTATAAAGGAATGATTATTGGAGAGAATAGTCGTCCTCAGGACCTTGAAATAAATATCTGTAAAACTAAGCAATTGACTAACATGCGCTCATCTGGAGCGGAAGAATTAGATACACTTCAATCACCAGTTCAAATGACGCTTGAAAGAGCTCTTGAATACATTAGATCTGATGAAATGCTTGAAGTCACTCCAGAATCTATTCGTCTTAGAAAGATGAAAACTAAAAAGACTGTAAAAGGATAATGAATCAAAATGAATCAAATAAAACGGATTTAAATCACGTCAAGAGGCTAGAATTAGCATTAAATTACTTTAATTCGGCTAATTGGTATTTGGCTCACGATATTCTCGAAGAGTTATGGCATGAAACCTTGCCACCAGAGAGAACTACTCTTCAGGGACTTTTACAAGTGGCTGTGGCCCAACTCCATCTAGAAAGAGAAAATTTTAATGGGGCGATACTTCTATATGGAGAAGCTTTAGGCCGTTTAAGGTCTCCTGGAATACCTAACCTGCAACTTGATATTGAATACCTATGTGGTTGGTTGGAAGATAGACTTACTAAACTTCAGGATAGAGCCGAGGGTAATTTCTTTGAAATGCCTGTCCTCCGTAGAATTAATGATAGTGATTATTGAATTTATTTACATATTAATTAGTTTGGATATCATTCTAAATGATTGTTTAGATGTCTTAAATCCATTGCATTGGGCTTTTATTTAAACCATGACTCTTTCCTTGTCAAAGGTTTCATTGACTCTAGGTGGGAGGTCTCTATTGAACAACATCTCTCTTGTGATGAAACCAGGAGAGGTTGTTGGTCTTCTGGGACCAAATGGAGCCGGTAAAACCACCACTTTTAATTTAATAATAGGTTTGATTCGTCCTGATGTAGGTGATGTTTTCCTCGAGACAACAAGAGTTACAGCATTGTCAATGCCTATGCGAGCGAGGCTTGGCATTGGATATCTTCCTCAAGAGCCAAGTGTATTTAGGCAATTAACTGTTTCTCAGAATTTGGAACTCGCTCTTTCTCATTCTTCATTGTCTCCTGCCGAATTGCGTGATCGCAAAGATAAGTTGATCTGTGATTTTAATTTAAGCTCTTTTCTATACCGACGTGGTTATCAGCTTTCTGGAGGAGAGAGAAGGCGATGTGAAGTTGCTAGAGCTTTATCGGTGGGGAAACATGGCCCCAAGTATCTTTTACTTGATGAACCCTTTGCAGGTGTTGATCCGATGGCTGTAGCCGATTTGCAAGATTTGATTCAGAGGCTAAGAGATACAAAAATGGGTATTTTGATTACAGATCACAATGTAAGGGAGACACTCGCAATTACAGATCGCGCTTACATCCTTAATGAAGGCAAGATTCTCTCTTCTGGTCGTTCTGAAGAGGTCTCGAATGATCCATTAGTTCGACGTTATTATCTTGGGGAGGCTTTTCAGCTTTGAAAAATTATTTTCTCTCCAAGATTAAAAATTATCATCTTTTTAGTTTCTATCCTTTTATTTGGATAGAGAAGAAATGGAATCGCCTGGAATTAATAGACCGATGGCTTTTGAGTGAACTTGTATCCCCATTGTTGTTTGCAATATCAGCTTTTACGGTTGTCTCATTGTCTGTAGGCGTGATGTTTGATTTGGTTAGAAAAATAGTCGAGTCTGGTCTTCCGGTTCAAGTAGCAATAAAAGTTTTGTTTCTCCAACTTCCTGGATTTCTTGTTCTTTCATTCCCTATGGCTGTGCTTATGGCAACTCTGCTTGCCTATAGCAGGCTATCAGCTAATAGTGAGTTAAAGGCATTGAGAAGTCTTGGTATTACGACGACTAGGATGATTATACCGGCTTTGATACTTGCAATAATAATGACTTGTTTGACTTTTATATTTAATGATATTATTGTGCCAACATCCAATAGAAATGCAGAAATTACTTTAAAACAAGCATTAGGAAAGTCGATTTCTACAGAGAAAGGAGATGATATAATTTATTCTCGTTTTGGTAGGATTATTAGTGATAATGATAGGTCAAATGATAGTAAGGGGCTGGTACAATTATTCTATGCAAAGGAATTTCGTAGCGGTGAGATGAGAGGTGTCACCGTACTTGATTTTTCTAGATTAGGTTATACACAGATGCTTGTTTCTGAGAAGGCAATCTGGAACTTAGGAGAAACCAAATGGGAATTTGTTAATGGTAAAATTCTTACTCTATCTCCTAATGGAAGTACTACTACTGCACAATTTCAGAGGTATTTGTATCCTTTAGATTCAGGACCTATTCGGATAGCTAAGCTTCCGAAAAGTGCTAATGATATGACTGTCCTACAAGCGCTGAGAGCAGAAAAGTTATATGAAAATGCAGGCAATATAAAAGAATCCAGACGAATGAAGGTCCGTATTCAAGAGAAATTTACGTTGCCTATCGCTTGTATTGTATTTGGTCTTATTGGTAGCAGTTTAGGCGCTAAACCTAACTCCAAAACCAGCAGAAGTCAGGGATTTGGTACAAGTGTTGTTCTTATACTTACTTATTACGTGCTTAGTTTTAGTTTTAGCTCTCTTGGAGTAAAGGGTACTCTAGTTCCTTGGATTGCTGCTTGGTCTCCAGTTTTTATATCATTGTTAGGCGGTGGATTCTTGCTTAAACAGGCAAGTCGTTGAAGCTTCAATCAAATTACTTTTACGGTGATTCTCCTTGTGTTTTTTAGTTTTCCTGATTTCCAGATATTATTCCGAAGTCCTGTTATTTCCTTAGGGCTTGGTGCTTCCGCAATTCTGTTGGTTGCACTACCTTTCTCGTTTTGGTCCCTTGGAGATAAAAGAACTTCTTCTTTAGTTAGATTTTTAATATCACTTGCAAATCTTTTCCTTGCCGCACTCCTGCTTTTGCGATGGTGGCAATCTGGACATTTCCCTGTTAGTAACCTTTATGAATCCCTTTGCTTTTTGGCCTGGGCCTGCACTATTACCCAGCTTTTAGTTGAGCGATCTTGGCCTTCTCCTTTGGTGGGGGCTGCTACAACTCCTATGGCGTTAATAGCTGTGGCATTTGCAAGTTTTGCATTGCCGAAGCAACTTCAAGCTGCTTCGCCTTTAGTTCCTGCGCTTCGATCAAGTTGGTTAGTTATGCATGTAAGTGTAATTATGTGTAGCTATGCAGCGCTTTTAGTTGGATCCCTTTTGTCAATGGCTGTTTTATTTGTTGATAGGCAGAAGAATTTTGAGCTTAGAAGTAGCTCTTTTGGCATAGGTGGGTTAAGAAAAAGTGATTTTGTTGAATCTTCTGGTGATAATAAT
>QCKC01000009.1 GCA_003215635.1 Prochlorococcus sp. AG-409-J19 | reverse complement strand
GAAAATAATTATCCCAGCATTTTTTTCAATTTCTGCTGGAACTCCTTCTAGGCAAAGGGAAGCGTTTGGGAGAACTTTTCTAGCTCCTTGCCAGAGCTCAAGACCATTTGGCAATAATGGGAGGGCAAGCAGAGGAATAGCTGACTCAATTACTACGCCTTCTGTTTCGGTTTGGGGTGTCAATATCTTTTCCTTTCTGTGAGGTAGCCATTCCCTTAGGGCTTCGTAAGTTAACCATCTTCCAAGTTCTTCCAAGCCTGTGGAATAAAGAGGGGCAGGTGTTGTTCTGTTGCGGAGAATGGTTAGCCAGTGGGCAATTAGTGGATGAGGAGGTACAACCACTCTTAGGGTCATTGCCATAAATTATGATTTGGCTCTAATTGCCATAATGTTGATTATCAAAATACTTGCTCCTTGCAAAAAAAACTGACATGTACAACCTTTCTTCTTTCTTAAAGCGCCTGGGAGCCTCCCTCGTTATTTTTTCTCTTCTTTTTGTTTTACTTATAAATGCCCCAATTGCTTATGCCAAAAGGCCTCCAGAGATTAGAGACATGAAGGATCAGCAAATTTCTCAAGATATGCATGGAAGAGATCTAAAAGGCTATGAGTTTGTCAAAGCCGATTTGAGAGGAATAGATATGAGTCAAACTGATTTGCGAGGAGCAGTCTTTAACAACAGTCAATTGCAAGGTATAAACCTAAAAGAAGCAGATTTGGAGGATGTTGTGGCTTTCGCGAGTGTTTTTGAAGATGCTGATTTAAGAGATGCAAATTTTACAGATGCCTTGCTAATGGAAAGTGTTTTTACCAACGCACTTATAGATGGAGCTGATTTTACAAATGCAGTTCTTAATCGTTTACAGAAAAAAGAACTTTGTGCTCGTGCAGAAGGTATAAATAGTGTTTCAGGCCTTTCTACGGAAGAGAGCCTTGGCTGTTGAACTTTTTCTTATTCAGTAAAATTTTAAGATGCCAAAACGTATTCCAGTAACGGTAGTATCTGGTTTCCTCGGTACAGGAAAAACCACCGTCATTCGTCATTTGATCACAACTTCTTCAGAACGCTTGGCTATAATAGTTAATGAATTTGGAAGTGTTGGCCTTGATGGTGATTTAATCAAGAACTGTGGTTTCTGTTCGGAGGATGAGATTAACTCTCGAGTTGTTGAATTAAACAATGGATGCTTATGTTGCACAGTTCAAGAGGACTTTCTCCCTGCAATGGAGGCTTTGTTGGAGAGAAAGGAACAACTTGATGGCATTGTAATTGAGACAAGCGGTCTCGCACTTCCTAGACCTTTATTGCAAGCGCTTGAATGGCCGGCTATTCGTTCAAAAGTTTTTGTCAATGGTGTTGTTACATTGGTGGATGGTCAGGCTTTGAAAGAAGGAAGTCCTGTCGGCAATCCCGATGCACTTTTGATTCAGCGTGAGGCGGATCCAAACCTTGATCATTTGACCTCTATTGATGAACTATTTAATGACCAATTAAATGCCGCGGATCTGGTATTAATTAGCAAATCAGATTGTATAGATCAGGATGATATTCAGAAATTATTATCTAAACTTTCATCCTCTGTTAATCCTGGTACGCAAATTATTCCAATTACCAACGGTCAAATAACCTCATCATTGTTATTAGGCTTAAGAGATTTAACAACTGAGGCAATAAAGAATAGGTCACAAGAAGATCATAGTTATATCGTAGATGGCCATTCAGGTGATCACCATAACCATGTAGATGCCTTTACGGATAATATCCGTATCGAGAAGGAATTCAACAGGGAAATATTGATAAAATCTTTGGTAGATATAGCTAAACGATATCAAGCTTTAAGAATTAAAGGTCGTCTTTGGCTCCCTGGAAAGGCAATGCCTCTTCAGATTCAAATGGTTGGTCCAAGGATAAACTCATGGTTTGAGGAGTCTCCCGTTGGAACATGGAAGCCTTCATTTGCAGGATTGGATATAGTCGTAATAAGTCTCAAAAAAGATTTTTCAGATGAATTTAAAGAAGATCTTAATAGGATTTGTATTTAATGAGTTTTTATCTAATCTAACTCCTTGAATCTATATTGGTTGATAAACATCTGTGTTTATTATTTTGGATAGATTAATTCCTGCTTTAAAGGAATAGTTTAGGAGTTGATTCTTCTGAGTCTGGTTTAAGCAATTCCAGAATGCATCTAGTAGTTCTTGAGATGCTTTCCCAACACCAATCAAGCCAAATATTTTAAAAGGTAGCGATGGTAATGGTAGCAATAGAACTACTATGCCTATTGTTAGATTTAATATAGTTCCTTTTTGGAATGACTTAATTAGATTTGTATAAATTAGTTCGTATTGTTCGTTACGGCTGATGACTCCTTCCTTGAAAAGGGCTTCTGTTCTAAGAGCAGTTAGTAATGTTTGATAGATTGCATAGACAGCCAAACCATTTAGAGTCGTTCTTCTAATATTCTTAGGAATACCATTGTAAGAACTGTAAAGACTTAAAATTCCAATTTCGGGTCTGTTTACTGCATTTCTGTATAGATTGCTTCGGAATCCTCTGTTGTTCATTTCGAGAGGCAGTGTTGAGCTTTACTTTTGGGATCCATCAATACGGATTCAAGGAAAATCAATTGAAGGATTCTTGGATAGGCTGCATTTACTAGTTTATAAAAAAATAACTCAATAGGGTTGTTTAAATGCTAGTCACTCGCGATCGTGTAGACATCCAACCAAAGTATTTCATCATGCTTGGCAACTACTTCATGATTCATGGATAAGGGTTCTGTTTGTACTCGCTCTGATGGCCCAAAAGAACGATTGAATCTCGTTCAGGAAGCTCCACCTGAGGGGTCTCTCTCAGTGTGTTCTTGTTGTGGTGGAAGTGGATATAGAAAGAGTTCTCCTAATTGCTACCAAACTTGTCTACCCTGCCTAGGCAGGGGTTTGATCTCTTAATTTGCTCTTAATGATTGAGTTGCTTTTATGGTTAATCAGCCTGCGATGATTTGTTAGAAAGTTGCTTTTAAAAAGTGCCGCTGTTTAAAGCACGTGTTTTTGTTAGCTTAAGACCTTCCGTTTTGGACCCAGCGGGTGAAGCCACTAGAGCCGCTGCTGGCAGGCTTGGAGTTAAGGGTCTAGAAAAGCTACGGATTGGCAAAGCTGTCGAGTTGGAGATTAACGCTTCTGATGAAGAACAAGCTCGTAATCAACTTGAATTGTTGAGTGAGCAATTGTTGGCTAATCCTGTGATCGAAAATTGGGATCTTGAAATCGAAAGTGTTAATTCACGCAAAATCGCCTAAATATCTATGAGCATTGGAGTTGTAGTCTTTCCAGGATCAAATTGTGATCGTGATATTGCTTGGGCAGTTAACGGATGTCTAGGGATGAAAACTCGTTACCTATGGCATGAAACTAGAGATTTGAGTGGATTAGAGGCAATAGTTATTCCAGGAGGATTTAGTTATGGGGATTATTTGCGCTGTGGAGCTATCGCTAGATTTGCACCTGTTCTTGAGTCACTTGTGGATTTTGTTGCAGAAGGTAGAAAAGTCTTAGGTATATGCAATGGATTTCAAGTACTTACCGAACTGGGTATTCTTCCAGGCGCTTTAACCCGTAATAAAAATCTAAATTTTATCTGTGATGAAGTTGATTTGGAGGTTTCAACTAGTCGCAAAGATTGGTTCCCTAAATCATTTAGTGGTGATAATATTAAATTGCCTATAGCTCATGGTGAAGGTAGATATCAATGTAGTAAAGAAACTCTTGATAATCTTCTCGATAATGATTTAATTGCTTTACGTTATTTAAAAAATCCAAATGGATCTTTGTCAAATATAGCTGGAATAACTAATTGTTCAGGAAATGTATTTGGATTAATGCCTCATCCAGAGAGGGCATGTGATGGGCAGCTTGGAGGTTTAGATGGTCAAGAGATATTGAAATCTCTTATTTCTTGAATTAATATTTGACTTATTTATCATTGTTACTTATTTAATAGTAGATCCCAGAATTAATCCCACTAAATTATGAATAATCAAAACTTAGTGGGATTGGTTAGTTTTAGAAGTTAGACTTACTTAAGTGATCCTTTCGTATATAGGTCTGCATAGTAGTTAGTACTTTCTTGCTTGATCTTGCTGGCTTGTCCAGCGCACCAGAATTGGTTGTAGCGGTCAAGACATACTTGCTTCATATATTTACGTGCTGGTTTGTTGAAATGGCGAGGGTCAAAGTTACTTGGGTCTTTTTGAGCAGCTTCTCTAACAGCTGCGGTGAAAGCAAGACGATTGTCGGTGTCTATGTTCACCTTCCTAACACCGTTGCGAATTCCTTCTTGGATTTCTTCAACAGGAACACCATATGTCTCTGGTATTTCACCGCCAAAGTCATTGATCATATCTAGCCATTCCTTAGGCACAGAACTAGAACCATGCATTACAAGATGAGTATTAGGTATGGCTTTGTGAATTTCTGCTATTCGACTGATAGCCAATACTTCACCAGTTGGTTTTCTAGTGAATTTGTAGGCTCCATGGCTAGTCCCAATCGCGATAGCTAATGCATCTACTTTTGTTTTTGCTACGAAATCACTTGCTTCAGCTGGATCAGTAAGAAGCATGTCTTTTGAAAGCTCTCCTTCGAAACCATGTCCATCTTCTGCTTCTCCCTTGCCTGTTTCTAATGATCCCAAGCAACCCAATTCTCCTTCAACACTAACTCCTACAGAATGAGCAAAATCAACAACGGTTTTAGTTACAGAGACGTTGTAGTCGTAGCTTGCAGGGGTTTTGGCGTCAGCTTCAAGGGATCCATCCATCATCACTGATGTAAATCCGTTTATCGCTGCGGAATAGCAAGTTGAGGGATCATTGCCATGATCCTGGTGCATAACCACAGGAATATTTGGATATGTTTCTGTGGCGGCGATTATTAGGTGACGAAGAAAAATCTCTCCTGCATAACTTCTTGCTCCTCGCGAAGCTTGAAGTATCACGGGGCTGTCTGTCTCGTAAGCCGCTTCCATAATGGCCTGGACTTGTTCGAGATTATTTACGTTGAAAGCCGGAATCCCATAGCCATTCTCAGCGGCATGGTCTAAAAGAAGTCTTAGAGGAACAAGGGCCATCGATGTCTCCAGTTGATCGAGAGACCCAGCACTACTTAAAAAGTCCTGGGCGGTTGGCCCAGGACTTTATAAGATCAAGGTAAGAAATGTCACCCTCAAGGTGCTCATCTGCATGGTTTGACAGTTACAGATGCTGGTCAAATTGAGATTCAGGACTCCCTCATAACTGCTTAGTAGGTATATCCCGCAACAAAAAGAGCCTCGTCAGATGAAGGCTGAGATCCTGGGATATATATCCCTTTCGCGGCCTCAGAGTTTGCTTGAGCTCTTGCAATTAGAGATTTCTGCCCTGCAATTAAATCGTTCCCTCTCCAAGCCTTTAAGCAAGAGTGCTGAAGGGCTCGACCATACGAGAAAGATACATTCCAGTTCGCTTTGCGATCTATTTTGTTCATTAGATTTAGATATACCGAAGCCGCTTCTTCGCTTAGTCCACCAGAGAGAAAAACTATTCCTGGAACACTCGCTGGGACGCAACGCTCCATCGTTCTAATTGTCATTTGGGCTACTTTCTCTGGAGATGCTGTTTCTGAACAATCAGCACCTGGAACTGTCATTGAAGGTTTTAATAGTGTTCCTTCTAGAAGCACGCCGTTTATTTGACAAGCGTGATATACCTCTTTTATCACTTCTTCTTGAATTTCAGCTGTTCTTTCTATTGAATGATCGCCATCCATAAGGATTTCAGGCTCAATAATTGGAACAAGTCCTGATTCTTGAACTGATCGGGCATATCTTGCTAGCCCCCATGCATTTTCTTGAATTGATAGTTTGGTTGGGCAACCATTTGAAGTGATCTGAAGAACTGCTCGCCACTTAGCAAAACGTGCTCCTTGTGTGTAGTAGTCCGCTGCTCTTTCGACAAGACCATCTAGGCCAGAACATAGAGTTTCAACTTCATCTGCCCCTGGTAATGGACGTAATCCTGTATCGACCTTTATTCCTGGAATGATTCCTAGGCGATCAAGTTTCTCAACCATCGATTCCCCATCAGGATGATTTTGGAAAAGGGTCTCTTCAAAAAGTATTGCACCACTAATAAAATTGCCTAAACCTGGAGTTGTGAAAAGCATTCCACGGTATGAATTTCTGTTCTCTTCGGTGTTCTCAACACCAATAGATGAAAGGCGCTTACCTACTGTCTTTGTTGATTCGTCTACAGCAAGTATTCCCTTCCCTGATTGAGCTAAAGAACTAGCTGTTTTCTTTAGTTCTTCCGTGTAGTACTTGAGAGTCATCTATTTAATGAAAAATTCTCAAAGATTTTTTCAGGCTGCTTAGTAAGAAATCTGATTACGGCTACTGAGCGCGGTATAAAAAAATACTTAGTCATGCTCAAATGAGCGTTTCTGAAATTTTCTTTTTATTTGGTGTCTTATTTTCGACATTCTTGATTAAATATCTTCTACATAAGTTATATGGATGATTGTTTTATTTGGTCACAAACTTTTTGACTTTCTAATGCTTCAAGTAAACCAGGAACTATTGGAGTCCCGTTCTTTATGCTTTCAGCCCACCAACTCTGAATTCGAGATACTGGAGCGATACGTCCATCGGTCCATGTTTTTGGGAAAGTCAGATCGCTATCCGGATTAATATTTAATAGTTTTTCTCCATTTGCAGCATGCCAAAGTCCAAAACCATGAACATAGTCGCTTTGATTTTGACTACCAAGTACTAAAGTTCCTTGACTACCATAAATTTCAATCCAACATCCTCGACCATTCAATGAAACCGCAGAAAGGTTTACCTGGGCGGGTATATTTTCTCCTTTTGTTGGTTCCCCAAGTCGCAATTGGGTCAGGCTTATATCCTCGCTAGTTACCTCTTTAAGTAGTGAGTTGTCACCATCTGGTCTTTGTTTTATAGAAGTTTCTATCAATGAAGTTGCTTTTTGGGTTGGCCCAATTAACCAGTGCAAAATATCAAAAGCATGGGTACCTAAGGCGCCTATAACACCACCTCCTTCATCTTTGTTGCTATACCAGTTCCATTGTCTTGAAGGATTAGCTCTGCTACTCATTAACCAATCGAATTTAACCAGCCATATTTCGCCTAGAGAATTGTTTTCAAGTAATCGCTTTGCCTGCATAAATAAGGGTACAGCTCGATATTCAAAATCAACTGCAACTGAAAGATTATGATTATGTGCTAAGCGTTGTATTTCAGTTATTTCATTCGCATTTAATCCTACGGGCTTTTCCAGTAGAAGGTGTTTTTTTTCTTTAATAGCTTCTATTGCTAGTTGATATCTAATAGCAGGTGGAGTTGCTATTATAATTGCATCGATGTCCCTTCTTTTGATTAAGTTTTCCCAGCTAGTGAAACCCTCTAGATTGTTTTTGTGACAAATTTCATTTAAACGTTCTTGGCGAGGATGCCAAAGTCCAACTAGTTCGAGACTTTTATTTGCCCTAACTGCCGGAATATGAACAGACTCTCCAAAGCCTAATCCAGCGATTGCAACCCGAATAGAGGATGAGGATTGGTTAATCATTTAAATAGTTGAATCACATGCTTGATTAATTACAGATTCTATTAGCTCATCTCCATTAGAGGCTTCCCATTTTGCATTGAACTTTGGGAGCCCATTGATTGAGGTATCTTTATATACTTTTTCTTTGCAATTGATTTCCATGGTGAATATCTTGGTGTTTTTTGAATTGCTTTCTTCTGTAATACTAAGTCGACTGAGAATATTAATATTCCCATTTTTCATGATCCTTAAACTTCCTTTGTCCCACCATTGTTCTCCATCTGAAGTTGGGGACACTTTTATCCATTCGACAGGAGAAATTGCATATGCAGATGAGTATTCATAGGGTATAATTGAGTTCATTAGAATTATAACTATCAAGCAAATTAGGCTCTTACAAAGACTCAAAGACAATCTATTTATTAATATATGCATAAATATCTATTTATTTGAATTTGCTTTTAATCCATGGAGCCTGAAGATTTTTGTTAATGTCTCACGAAGTTGGGTTCGTGGAACAATTGTGTCTACAAAACCATGCTCTTGAAGATATTCAGCGGTTTGAAAATTTTCAGGTAATTTCTCTCTGAGAGTTTGTTCAATAACTCGCCTGCCTGCAAATCCAATTAATGCTTTTGGTTCGGCAAGAATTAGGTCGCCTAGCATTGCAAAGCTTGCAGTTACTCCACCTGTCGTCGGGTGAGTTAATAATGGCAAGTACAACAACTCGGATTCTCTGTGTCGCTCTAGGGCCCCAGATATCTTCGCCATTTGCATCAAACTTAGCATTCCTTCTTGCATCCGAGCACCTCCTGAGGCGCAGATTATTAGGAGTGGAAGTTTCTTTGAAGTTGCATTTTCTATAAGTCTGGTGATTTTCTCACCTACAACTGATCCCATTGATCCACCCATGAATCGAAAATCCATGACAGCAAGTGCTAAAGGAATGTTGTCCACCTTGCAAAAACCTGTGGTAACACCATCCTTTAAACCTGTACTTGCTTGACTCTCCCGGATTCGATCTGCATAAGCTCTTCTGTCTTTGAAACCAAGAGGATCTGTCGGACTGAGGTCTTTATCTAGTGCTTGGAATGAACCTGGATCTGCAAGAAGTGAAATGCGTTCTTCACTATTGATACGAATATGGTGACCGCAGTTTTTGCATACGCTTGCATTATCAACTAAATCTTTGCAGTAAACAACCTGCCCACATTCGGGGCATTTCCACCAGAGACCATCTCCTTCATCAGCCTCTTGGCTGACTTTCCCTACATTCTGACCTTTACGTCGATCAGCAAACCAGTCGAAAAGAGACACGATTGAAATTCTTTTCTTAATTCTATTAGAGACCCAAAAGGGCTGTCCAATTTGTGTGTAACCAGTTCTTTTCTGCTATTGAGGTCACAAAAATAGCTGTTCCCATGTATGGAGCAAATGGTAATACCTGTCTTGAGCTAACAATTTTTACTATTTTGCCAATTGATATTAATAATGCTCCAAGTGTAAATGCGAGAGAAATTGCAATAAACATTTCCTTTAAGCCAAGCCAAGCTCCTGCAATTGCTGCTAGATTTGCGTCCCCTTTCCCAAGACAAACTCTCCTAGTAATTAGGAATGATGTCAGACTTATAAATCTAAAACATAAAAATCCTATTATTGCCGCTAAGATATGTTCACTGACTATTCTGTAAGGGTTTTCTTGGTTGAAACTAGAAGGGATAAAAGAAAGGACTAATCCAATTATTATAGATGACTTGCATATTATTGAGGGCAACCATAATGTTGCTATATCTAATGATATAAGAGGCAGTAGGAGGCCTGCCAATATTATCCCTTCAAAGTAATTATATATAGTATCAGGAGTAACTTCCATAGGAGTTACCATACTAAAAATAGCAAAGGATATAGATATAAATACAAGAGAGATTGAATGTAATTTCTGAATTCCATGTATGTCTATGTATCTAATCTGTAGTCTTAAAATATTATTTGTTATTTTTTGATGACTCCATTCTCTTTCTATGCTTGGGATTGGAAATAGAATATCTTTTTTTTCGGGTGAGTATCGAAATATTAATGACCACGTAAGGAAATTTGTCGAGGTTGAAGTTGCAATTAACAAAAGAGAAAGAAGAATATAATTGAAATAGTTTGCTTGAAGAGACACTTGCATTGGTATTTAATTATGTAGTTATTTTTTTCTTCGAATTCGTCTTGGATAAAGATCTTCTATTTGAAGATAAATTTCCTTTGGGAGCAATAGAGGCTTCTTGTATACAAGATAACCTGTGCCATGCTCTTCATTGATAACGATGCCTTGAGGCATCCCTTTGAAAGAGTTTGTAGCTAGGTGATAGAAATATATTTCCCGTGCCTTATTTATCAGGGATCTGCTATCTATTTCTTCCCAACGAGTTGAATTGTGCGATAGATGATCGCATTTTGATATGCCAAAGGATGGAGAAGATATAATGATTGGTGAAAATTAACTCAGCCTAGCTATATTATAGCTTTAAAAATTATTTTGTGCATTCTTAGGAAAGCTTATTTTTTTCTTCGATCATTCTGTGAATTATTGGAGTGAGAATAAGTTCCATCGCAAAACCCATTTTGCCTCCATTGACGACAATGCTTGTAGGACTTGACATGAAGGAGTCATGAATCATTGATAGTAAATGATTGAAATCTATGCCCCATTTTTCGCGAGATCCCTTTCGGAAATGAATAATCACAAAGCTTTCGTCAGGGGTTGGGATGTTTCTACAGATAAATGGATTGGATGTATCAATAGTTGGTATCCTTTGGAAATTTATATCAGTACGGCCAAATTGAGGACATATATGGTTTATGTAATCGGGCATCCTTCGAAGGATTGTTTCAACAATTGTTTCTGCTGAATATCCTCTCTCTGCATTGTCTCTATGGATCTTTTGGATCCATTCAAGATTAGTTATAGGTACAACGCCAACCAATAGATCAGCTAAATTAGCTACATCGTATCCCTCGCCGACCACTCCTCCATGTAGGCCTTCATAGAAGAGGACATCAGTGCCGTTGGGTATATCTTCCCAAGGGGTGAATTGTCCTGGGCCTAGATCAGTACCTAGTCTTGCATTATGTTCTTCAGCCTCTTCGGGACTGTGAAGGTAATAGCGTTTCTTTCCTCCACCAGTTTCTCCATAGTCTCGAAAAAGCTCTTCTAATTTGTCGAAAAGGTTTGCTTCAGGTCCGAAATGCGAGAAATTCTCGCCTTGAGCTAGAGCATCTGCCATGGCTTGCTTCATGGGCAAGCGTTCGAAGCGGTGGTAACTGTCTCCTTCAACTACGGCTGGCACAATGTTTTCTCTTGCAAAAATGTGCTCGAAGGCTCTTTTTACAGTGCTTGTTCCTGCTCCTGAGGAACCTGTAACAGCTACAACCGGGTGGCGTTTCGACATCGACGGTGGTTTGATAGTTAAAAGATTTTCGCAGGTCGCAAGACATTTTCCTCGTTTTTGCTAATTACTTCTTTGATAATTAGCATTATCAAGGTTTTAGATTTCTTCAATAATACGTTCACCCATCTCTCTGCATCCAAGTTCAGTACAGCCTTTACTCATTAGGTCTGCTGTTCTGAAGCCTTTGTCAAGAACAGTATTTATTGAGTTTTCAATTGCTTCAGCTCCAGCATGTTCTTTTAAGCCAATACGTAGCATCATTGCTGCAGAAAGTGCCATTGCTATGGGGTTGGCCATGTTCAATCCTGCTATATCAGGAGCAGAGCCATGCACGGGCTCGAAAAGACCGGGCGTACCTTCCTTCCCGAGAGAGGCAGAGGGAAGCATTCCAATTGATCCAGTGAGCATTGCAGCTTCATCGCTAAGTATGTCACCAAATAGATTTCCTGTTAGGAGGACATCGAATTGTTTAGGGTTCCTAATTAGTTGCATTGCAGCGTTATCTACATACTGATGACTTAAATTAATGTCTTTATAAATAACTGAAATCTCTTCTACTTTATCTCTCCATAGTTGGCTAACATCTAGTACATTAGCTTTATCAACAGAGCAAACTTTTTTTCTTCTTTCTTTAGCAATCTCGAAAGCAACTTGCGAAATTCTCTTTATTTCTTCTGCAGAGTAAGTCATCGTATTAAATGCCCTTTCGCTATCTTCACTTTTTATTCTGCCTTTGGGTTTGCCAAAATAAACTCCACCAGTTAATTCCCTAACTACTACAAGATCTACATCTTCTATGATTTCTGGTTTTAATGTACTGGCTTCTAATAATGCTGGGAATACCTTGACAGGTCTGATATTTGCAAATAAGTGCATCCCAGACCTTAATTTTAATAAACCACTCTCAGGCCTTTTCTCCCTTGGTAAATTATCAAACTCAGGACTGCCTATTGCAGCGAGAAGAACGGCATCAGACTCTTTGCAGGCTGAAAGAGTTTCTTTTGGAAGTGGATCGCCTGTTTCTTGAATCGCACTCCCTCCAATTAGATGCTCTTTGATCTCTAATCTAAAGTTGAATTTTTTACTAACTCTGTCAAGAACCTTAGAGGCTACAGTGGTGATTTCTTGTCCAATTCCGTCACCAGGTAGTAATACTATTTGATGATTTTTCATGGGTTCTGGATTGATTAGTTAATTATCTCAAAAGACTACTCAGATGAGTCTTTTCTTAATTCTCGAATATTGCTGGCAAACTCTGGCAACCTCCTAAAGATCGCACTGCATCTAAGCCAGAGTCTATTTGGCATCGCAGGAAAGCCACTGACAATTTCTCCAGCCTCTACATTTGCATGAATTCCTGTTTTCGAGCTGGCTACTACCTTGTCTCCTACTTTGACACGATTGCCGACTCCTACTTGCCCAGCAAGGATTACTCCATTCCCGAGTGTTGCTCCGCCTGCGATTCCTACTTGAGAAGCCATTGCGCAATCCTTACCTGTTTTTACTCCATGAGCTATTTGCACAAGATTGTCGATTTTTGTCCCTGCACCAATAATTGTTTCACCTACAGAAGGACGATCAACTGTTGAACAGGAACCAACTTCAACATCTTCTTCAAGAACAACAATCCCTGTTTGAGGCATTTTCCTCCACCCTTTTTTAGTTGGAACAAAACCAAATCCTTCTGAACCTATTACCGCATTTGAGTGAATTACACAGCGTTTACTTATTTTTGTTTTCGAGTGAATTACTGAATTTGCATGTAATTCACTATTTTCTCCAACTTCTACCTCTTCATATATAACAACACCAGGGTGGATAATTGTGTTAGAACCAATTTGACTTCCTTCCCCAATAAAAACCTTTGCACCTATATAAACATCATCTCCAAGGTAAACATTGTCCTCTATAACTGCCGACGGATGTATACCTTTGATTGGTTTCTTTGTGGGATGCAGAATGTCAAGAGATTCTGCAAAGCCAAGTCTTGGATCACACATTTCAACCCAGGCTATATCCTTTTTGCAGGCAATTTCTTGCAAATCTGTTTGTTTAGGTAACAGTAATGCGCTTGCCTTGCTATTGGTTAACTCATGGATTAGTGAGTTACCTTTTTCTAGAAAACTTAGTTGCTTTGAGGTTGCCAAGTCAATAGATGCACAGCTTGTTACCTCGGGATTATTGCCTAGGAAGTATTTATTTACTCCCGCGCTGCCTTTCTGGAGTAGGTATATTAATTCGTCAAATTTCATGGGATTATTTTTGTAAATGTTTGATTTGATTATAAATTATTTTGGATTTCCTTCTGTAAGGACAAGTACATCTCTGTGAATTACTAATGGTGAGGGGTCCATTTTGGATTTTGACCTGAGTTTATTGTAAATTTCATTCTTGCTTAATGAACTTATGCCTCTTGCAAGCTCTTGTCCTTGCTGATTAAGCAATCTCACTGGTTGATTTGAGGTGAAATCACCTTCAGCCTTTTTAACTCCAACTAAAAGTAGAGATGCACCTTGATGTTTGATGGCCTTGCAGGCACCCTCGTCAATAAAAATATTACCTACTGGTTGAAGGGCATGAGCTAACCAGCTTTTTTTATTAGGTAGAGGTTCTGGATGGGGATGAAAGATGGTGCCTCCTTGGCCTCCTTGCAGGAGCTGATGGAGGATTGTTGGGTCACGACCATCAGCTAATTGTACTTTTATTCCACTTTCCGTAGCTATTTTTGCCGCATCTAATTTTGTTCTTATACCGCCAGTACCCCATTCGCCAACTGAAGATACAGTTGATCTGATGTCATTAAGTTCGGTGGGATTATGTACTTCGAATATTGGTAGAGCTTGAGAATTGTTCCGAGGATCAGCGGAATAAACTCTATCAATATCTGTTAAAAGAATTAATTCTTTCGCATTAAGAGCATTTGCTACCAATGCTGAAAGTCTGTCGTTATCGCCATAACATAATTCTTCTTGAGAAATAACATCATTCTCGTTGATAATTGGCAGAATACCCCAGTTAAGAAGTTGTTTAATAGTCCTAGAAGCATTGAGATAACTACGTCTTGATTCTAAATCAGTTCTTGTTAGTAAGACTTGGGCAACATTTATATCATATTTTGACATAGATGATTCATACAATGACATTAGATAGCCTTGGCCTACTGCTGCAGCGGCTTGAACACAAACAAGATCCTTTGGTCTTGTTTGTATTCCTAATCGATGACACCCTAAACCAACAGCCCCACTTGAAACCAGAACAAGTTGATCACCTTCCTTTATTAATTCTGCAAAGCATTTACAGAAGTCATCTATCACATTAGCTGTTGCTCTTTTTTCTGTTCCCCTTAAAAGGCTTGTCCCAATTTTGATAACCCATAATTTCATTTCCTTCATGTTAATAGAATTTTAGATAATTTTCTTTCGGCACGTTGTACTAAACTATTTCTGTCTGTTTCCCCATGCCGATCTAATGGGTAAACAAGAACAGTGTAGAGCCCTAGTCTATTCCCAGCTAATATATCTGTAAAGATACGATCGCCAATCATTGCAATCTGAGATGGGCTCATTTCAAGTTCCTCAATTACATCCTTAAGCTTTTTTTTGCTTGGTTTGGCGGCACTATATGTGTAATCTATTTTCACCTGTTCTGCGATGCTGGAGATACGCTTTTTTGAAGGGTTGTTGCTTAAAAGATGAATTGCAAAGTATTTTTTAGCATCTATTAACCAATTTCTAACTTTGCTTTTTAGGACCAATCTTCTGCCTGTGTGAATAGTTCCATCTACATCTAACACCAACGCTTTGATATTTAACTTTGTCAGGCGTTTTATTGGTAGATAAGGAACACTAAGACCTGTGTCCCAATCAGGGCGTAGATTTTTGTAGCTAATCACTAAGATGACTCCCTTTCGTCTAGCTCTTTTTCAATTAAGGGTTGAATCTGATCAAATTCTTCTCCTTCAACAATTGTTGCTTGTCCTTCATTCATTTTGGCGACAATGAAAAAAGGATCAAGAGGTATATATAGACCATACTCTTTCTCTTCTACTCTAAAGTTTACAAGTAACTCATAGGTTTCAGAGTCGTCGTTAAGATCGTCCTCTTCCAGTTCCTCTGGTTCTGGTTCGTCTAACTCTCCTGTAACAGTAAGGGTTACAGCTGACCGGACCAATGTTAGATCATGTTCCTGAAGAACTATGTCTGCGACACCAAGTATTGGCTCACTGTTGTGAATCTTTTCGATTAGTTCAGGATCATTTGCTTCTTTTAACTCAAACAATGACACGGGAGTGTCTACAGGGGTTAAGAGTGCATATTCGCTTCCATTAAGAGGTATAAGTTGCTCGAGATAGCAAAGGAGCGTAAAACCTTCCTTATCCCTTACGAGGACAGTAGGCACGTCGCCACTGCTGTTGGGAGATTGGATGGACATGTTCGTGATGGTTAGTTTTAATAGAATGCTTGAGAAGTGTTCTACCTGCAGTCGTTTGGGGTCGAAATATCGATCGGTTTTAGTTCAGGCCCCTCCCTTAACCATTGTTCAAGTAGTAGTACTGCAACAAGACTATCCAATTTGCCACTTCTGTCATTTTTAATTTTATATCTTTGGGAGGCTTCCCAAGTGGAAGAATTTTCATTGACCCAGGCAATGGGCAGTTTTAGAGATCTAGCAATTTTTTTTCCATAATTTTTGCAATGTAGTGCCTGTTGGGTTATTCCTCCAGATTCATCAAAAGGAATTCCAATAACAAGACCTTGCACTTTTCTTGTCTCACAATGTTTCTTTAGTGTTGATAGGTCCTCGTTCAGGCTTCCCCTTTTCATTGGTTTTAGTGGCTTAACAGTGATCCCAAGAGGATCACAACCAGCCAGTCCGATTCGACGGTGACCAACGTCAATGCTTATTACTGAGCATGGTGTAGGTCCTTTTCTCATTTATCGTCGGCTCAGACTAGGTGAAGGCAGAGGTGGTCTTTGTGGCCGAAATCCTTCCAGCATTGACTCAATCTGAAGTGTTCCTGGAATTTTTCTATTGTTAATTTGTCGTCTCCACAATGTTCTACCCAGCAAAACTTCTTGATTTGTTTTGCAGCATCCAATCTCTTCTAGAAGGTTTCCTAAATGATCATCCTCTAAAGAGGTAATGATTTTTATTTGTGAATTTTCTTTATATGATTTGTTTATTATTAGAGGAACAGAAGCGGCTAATCTGGAATCCCATGCAAAATCACGGAGTATTTCTATAACATTCCCAGGAACACTCAGAGTGCGGTCAATTATTCCAGCTATGGCTATTTTTGTGTCTTTAAATTTATTTATAAGTACTCCACTATTATTTTTCTTGTGATCAAGAAGATCTACCCATTGACGGTCAATTATTTGACGAAGATGACCTGAATAACTTCCTTGTTCTAGTGGCCAAAGCTTCTGAGCATTTGATTTATCTATTGAATTCCATTCTAGGCCAAAACTTTTAAATGATACTTTATCAAAATTGTAATCTAGTATTTTGCTTGTTGGTTCCCAGCATTGAAAGAATTTTAAAGGTTGGAAACCTAACTCTCTTGCATTCGCGATTTGATCTATATCGTACGTTGGAGTTCTTAATATCCATCCTTTTATGCTATTATTCATTAATTTTATAGAGCTATTTATTAGACTTTGCTGTATATTCTTTTTGGTATTTATTGTTGAATTCTCTATTATCTCTAATATATCAATTGACCAACAGCTGCCTCTTCTGTTGTATGGACGAATAACATTAAATGCTATTGGCTGTTCATCTTCAAGAGCAATTAAGCATAGTGGTTGCCTTGCTGGTAACAGGTTGGGAATATGATTTTCTGCCTTGGCAATCCAACTTTTTATTAGAAGGGGTTGAAGTAGAGGTAATAACCTTTTTTGGTTGCTTGATTTCAGTAATGGGAAATGACTGGCTTTAAGCGGTTCTACTCGAAGGGTGTTTTTGGGAATTTGAATCACTTTTATCTTGGGAGTTTTTTGATTAATTTATCTTAAAGAGAAAAATATGTCTCAGATTATTTTTAAGATGGCCTTATTAGGACAATAGGGGTTTGCTCGTTAGCATTGCCTGCGGGATTCCTTCTCAAGGCTTTTATTACGAGCCCTTCATCAGTATTTTTACTTGAGGCAAGAATTTTCACACGGCCTAAATCATTGACATCTACAATTGCCAATGATATTCCAAGCTTGTTGATAACTTCATTGCAGAGTTCTTGAGTGGACTTGGGACCAAGAACTATTGTTTGATCGTATGGGGGTGTTGTGCCTGTTATGTCATCAATTAATCGGGCCTGCTCACCTGCTATACGATAGAAACCACCCCTTATTCCAATAATTTTTAGTATAACTCCTATTAACCAGGCAAAAATTATTCTTGTAGTTCCTTCAATGTCAATCAAGATTTGGAGTCCACAAGCTGTAGCAAGACTGCTAGTAGGATGAAAAGATCTACAAAGAGTTTTTGCTAGGAAACTAGGCATGATATTGCTTGGATGTATATATCTACCTTGCATAATGGCTAGCGGCGTCTCACCAATTGTTAGGATATCTCCTGGTTGAGCAATGTCTTTTGAGTACTTGTTTATAACATCAAAAGGGTCATCTAGGCTTCCTAGTAGATGAGTACTTATTGGTAGGACTTTACACTTTGACTCTTCTTGGAATTTATGGCTTAGGGTTTGTTTTGGCTTTTCAGAGACAATAAAACCTTCTCTTCTTAATTGCCTGCCAAATGGTCCGTAGTTTACCCATAAAATATCCATCCATACACTTTCAATAGAGATTTGATTTATGTTTCCTTCTATTGTAGAAATTGAAATCTCTATTCTTACCTTTGTTTTGCAATTTCCTTTCAATATATAAGCATACCAATAATCATCATCTCTTGGATGCTCGTTAGGGTGGTGAGGGATTATTTTGTGCTTTATAATTAGATTGTTCTTTTCAAGATTCCCTAAGAGAGTTGTCTTGATCTCAAGTTCAGGAATCATAACCTCCATTTTGTTATGTGGATTGCATATCTCTAACCACCCATCAATTAAAACTCTATTATCCTGTTCTGATAAATTCCAAGCAAAAGGTTTTATTTGCAATGGTGATGTTTGTCTTGAACGATGAAGTATCTCAAATATCAAAATAAGTAATATGGGGAATGATATTAATAAGTTCATATCATTGCAGGATTGCTGTTAAAAGTTTGAATGATAGTAATAATAGAATCATCAAGTAAATGTTGTTGAAGCCTGCTTGCTTTTATAGGTTCCAAGATCATTATTTGGATCTCTTTAAACAATATTTTAGC
This sequence comes from Prochlorococcus sp. AG-409-J19, assembly GCA_003215635.1. Classification (GTDB taxonomy): domain Bacteria; phylum Cyanobacteriota; class Cyanobacteriia; order PCC-6307; family Cyanobiaceae; genus AG-409-J19. Next base: position 36,170 of record QCKC01000009.1, on the reverse strand, counting down.
GAGCATCAGTATACCCATCTTTGGATGGTTCACTGTTATATTCATTAAAACTTTTGATTGTTACGGTGAAGTCTGGCTTCGATAGACCTGTTGCAGATGATATCGCATCATTTATTTCATCTAGTGTAACTTGTCCTTCCTTATCTAATTTCAGATCCCCGTTGCCGTCAATTACAACAATTTGAGGTATGTTACCTCGCCAGTAAAATGCCTCATCTTTGGGATCATCTTTGGGCCTATCAACTAATTCATCGGTAGTTAGTGGCATTAGGTCTACTGATGGTCCCCAAAGTAGTTTTATGCCCGAGACAACTGGTGCAAACGCTTTACTAGTGGCACTGTCATCTAGGTAATAGACGATTACGCTAGTACGGCCATTCTCAAGAGATTCGGAGAGAGTGCTTGGCGGAGGTACAAGTGAACCATTCCCTGCATAGATCGGAAAGATATTCCCGTCATAACTGTTTGTATCTCTAGCTGCATATATAGGGGCCTCTAAGAAAAGGAGCATTAAAAAAATGCTTAATAATATTTTGAACTTTTCAGCCATGAGCTTATAGGGGAATAAGAGGTTCCTTTGTCTATTAACGATAATTCAGTTTGAGTAGAAATTAGCTTCTTCCAAGATTTCTCCCCATACCTTGAGCGATTCCGCGTCCCACTAAACCTATTGCTCTGCCAAGCACTTGAGTTAGGAGAATGACCATTAGGTCCCCCAACTTCCTTACTAGAACTTGTACTTGTGGTGCTAGAGCATCTCTAGTCTCCAGCATTAGAGCTACTTGCTGTTGAAACCACCCAAGATTTCGTAGTTCGTCGTCTCTGGGCTCTGTAACAAAAATACTATCGATAGAGCCTTTGCTTAATTTATATAGTTGCCGCTTGCTTTCGTAAAGTTGAATCGGACGAATGACAAGTTGTTTCCAACGATTCTCGCTATTGAGTTGATTACGATATCGTTCAAGTCCTCTTGTTGAAATCAGTTCATCTTGGAGAAGTAATTTTCTTATTTCAGGCCACTGGCTACAAACTTCAAGTAACTCAGCGCTAACTATTTCAGATGTTCTTATTAACCAGTTGCTGATATATAGTTCTAATTTAATTAAGGCTCTAGGGTCATCTGCGGGAAGTAATTGTCCTTCTATTTGAATTGGTTTCTCTAGTAAGAATGGATCCAGGATTAATTCAGGATCTGGTAATTCTGTATCTACATCATTTAGATTAACCATCAATAATATTTGGTCTGCTAGTACTTTTAACTCGCCTTTGTATGGCAGCCTAGTATAGCTACCAAACATTTTCCTTAATGCCTGCTTTCGAAGCTCTTTTTGGAGCTCTAGCCAGTACTTAATTAAATCGACTTCTGAATCTTTAAGCTCTTTCAGCTTGTTTATCACAAGAGTAAACTGATTCAAGATGGCGATGATCAGTTCAGTTCTTTGAGCTTGATTTAATGATTCGGTGGCAAGTAATGAACCTGTAGAATTTCTTGGTGATTGTTTAATGTATTCTTCAATTCGACATTTTATTACTGACAAGACCTCATTGGTGGTTTTATTTTTAAGAAGTATATTTGTTTCCTTAGAGTTGGTTTGCGTCTTCAGATCTTTATTCTTAGAAAATACTGCACCTTCTCTTAAATGTGATTTGCCCCATATCCATACAATAAGTTCCTTAGCTTTTTGTAGTTCTCTTTTCCTGCCTTCCAATATCAATTGGGCAATTATATTATCTTTATAGAAATTGGTTGATTTTTCAATTGAATATAGATCATAGTCAATTTGATGTATACCTGTAAGAAGTAACCACTGACTAAGTCCTATAAAGGATGTTTGCTTTATTTCTTTTGGTAATGAGCTTGGCTGTAGGCGTATTACACGTCCTCCTTCGATCAGGGTTGATACCGATTCTTTTAGGGTTGTTAAATCCGGAGATTGAAGAAGACCGGCGCAGTCAAATTGTAAAAGTTCACCTTCAGTTAATCGAATTTTTTCGGGCAAAATTAGGAGGAGAGGTGATGGTGACCAAATCTCCTGAAGTCGTCTTAGTTCAATTTTGATATTTGTTGGTTCTTCTATCTCTTCTAATAGCCATATAATCAGATCTGGTTTGCGCGTGACTTCCTCATTTTTTAGGAAGACCTTTGTGTCTTTAGATGCTGTAGTGAGGTATTTTGATAAAGTCTCACCAAAAAGATCGCTTGCAAGAAGTAGGATCTGACGTGATTTAGCCTCTGCCAAGTTGATCACTCTTTATCTTATATTTCAAAGGTAACGACAATTTGACGATTTCTCCAGCCCATTAATCAAGAAAATTTGTCTTTGAGTGGTTTTCTTTTCAATCAGGGTCTTCCCACCAATCAAATGGATTACTGCCTGCATAGAAAAACTTATCGTCCAAGGAGTTATAAATATATTTTTGGTTGGCTTGTCTTTACGAGATTCTATGAGATGAATGAATTTAAATTCGTAACATCTTGCATTCTGTTTTCTCCGATTGCATTTATCGCTTCTTTGAGGTTAATTGCTCCGTCATAGAGGGCTCGCCCAACAATTACACCTTTAACTCCTAATTCTTCCAAAGGTAGTAAAGACATTAGGTCTGCCATCGATCCTACTCCCCCTGATGCTATTAAGGGTACCTTGCTATTGGTTGAGATCTGCCTCATGGCCTCTAAATTTGGACCTTTTAATGTTCCATCAGTATCTATATCTGTCGCAATAATGCCATCGATATCTATTTCATTTAGGCTTTTTACAAGTTCTATAGCATCAATATTACTTTTTTTAAGCCAACCTCTAGTTGCTACTTTCCCATTTTTAGCATCAATCCCGACGATAATTCTTCCTGGATATTTTTTCGCTAACTCTTTTACAAGATTAGGCTCTTCAATTGCGACTGTTCCCAGTATTACTTTACTAACACCATAAGCAAGAAGATCCTCTGCTCGTTTGCTAGAACGGATGCCTCCTCCAATCTGGATAGGAATATCCAACGCTTTAGTTATTGCCTTCACGTTTTCGTCGTTAATTGGTTCTCCAGTTTTGGCGCCATCTAAATCGACAAGGTGGAGTCGCCTAGCACCTTCTTCTTGCCAGAAAAGGGCCTGAGAGACAGGGTCATCGCTGAACTTTGTGACTTGTGAGTAGTCACCTTTGTTAAGGCGTACACAATTCCCATTAAGCAGGTCAATAGCGGGAATAATTTCCATAATTGATGTTGCTCTTCATATTTCTCCCTATTTTCCCCCTCAACAGGTCTTCTCTTGGGTTGTATATGATTCTTGTTGTCATTTTTTCTCACTCATAGCTGTGAAAATTCTTGTTGTAGGGGGAACTAGGTTTGTGGGTAAAGCCATAGTCTCGAATCTGAGAGCAAAAGGGCATGAAATAAGTGTTTTCACTAGAGGGCAAAATCCAATTCCTGACGGGGTTGAGCATTTATTAGGTGATAGGACATCTCTTTCAACAATGGAGTCACTTCGAGGTAGGAAGTTTGACGTTATTATTGATAGTTCTGGTAGAACTTTAGAAGATTCAAAGAGGGTTATTGAATTAACAGGTTTTCCTTCTCATCGATTCTTATATGTTAGTTCAGCAGGCGTCTATTTATCGTCGGAAGAATTACCATTAACTGAGAAATCTAAGATTGACCCTGAAAGTAGACATTCTGGCAAAGTAGATACAGAAAAGTGGCTTGATCAGATTGGAATCCCTTTTACAAGTTTTAGACCAACATACATATATGGCCCTGATAATTACAATCCGATTGAAACATGGTTCTTTTATAGAATTACTAACAATTACCCAATTCCAATGCCTGATTCTGGGAAAACCATAACTCAACTAGGGCATGTAGATGATCTTGCTGAAGCAATGGTAAAGAGCTTGGATTATGATAGCGCCTTAAATCAAATATACAATTGTAGTGGTAAGGGTGGCGTTACTTTTAAAGGCCTTATTGAGAAAGCCGCAATTGCATGTAATAAGAATCCATGTGATATGGATATTAGATCTTTTGATACCTCAAATTTAAATCCTAACTTACGGAAAGTCTTTCCAGTTAGGCTATCCCATTTCTTGACTGATATCTCACTTATAGAAAAAGATCTAGATTGGACACCAAGTTTTGATCTGGAATCTGGTTTGAAAAATAGTTTTGTCAAGGATTATTCTATTAAGACAGTTAATAGTCTTGATCTTTCAATTGATCAAAAATTGATTGGCCCTTGAGGTAATCATATGCTGACAAAATTGCCAATAATACACTGGGCCAAAAAAGAAACCACCCAAGTAAGTGAAGATTTTGCATTATGTTTTCTCCTCCCCATTTCAACGGCCATATCATTAACAAGATAGAAGTAAACTGAAGACTTGTTTTTAATTTTCCCATTATAGAAGCCTTGCCTCCATTAGATGCTTTAGAACGCCACTCAGAGATTACTAATTCTCTAGAGACTATTATCCAAACCACCCATGGTGGTAGTACTGATTGAGATGTTAACCAGATCATTGGAGCTAAAATAAATATTTTGTCTGCTAGAGGGTCTAGTCTTGCCCCCCAATCTGAGCCTCCTCCAGATTTCCTTGCTAGCCAACCATCTAATAGATCCGTTAAATTACCAAGTATAAAGATACTGCAGGCAACTTCTATGTAGCCTTTGGCAAGGCTAATAGCCAGTGGAAGCCCAGCAATTGCTCTGAGCAGTGTTAGTAAATTGGCAATCTTTTTCAATATTTTAAGAAAAACACTATTAGAGCATGGAGAGATATTTGAAAAAACAATAAATTCTTGATTTATTGTAATCTATATTTGTGGGTAATGTTATGCAAATCGTAACTCTGTTTAGATGCCAATATAGATATAAATCTTCCCAATGTGCATTTAAGAGTTATACTTGATTTAATGTAATTCTTATCATGACCAAATTCCTCCTCCTCGTATTGGCTCTTTCATTATTATTGATGACATATATAGTCAGAAAAATAGAACAGAATTAAGTTTTAAATTCTTATTTCTTTGTTTCTCTATTGAGGCAAACTAGAAATTTTAAAACCTATCCAAAATTATTCTAATTTGCATTTTAATCTCATTAGATAATGTTTAGTTCTTTTTATCTATAAGATCAATTATTCTGATATGACTTGAATAGTGTTATCTTATAAAACAAGCAAAATACTTTGGTTATGAGATCGATCCCTTTAAGACTTCCTCCTGGAAGCGATCTTTATTTATCCTTGGAAAATCTCGGTAAAGAACAAGGCGAAGAGGGGTATATCCTGGGAATAGTGGGAAATCTTTCAATAGCAGTATTCCAATGCCCAAATAAATCAGCTCATACAAGACTAGAAGGCAATTTAGAAATAATTACTTTAAATGGTACAATCTCGCCTAAAGGTGTTCATTTACACCTAAGTATCTCTGATAGTGATTGTAAAGTCTGGGGAGGCCACTTGGAGGTTGGGAGTAAAGTTTTGAAGAATGCAGATGTTCTTCTGGGATTTCATCAAGAACAATCAAATGTTTATAAATTCGAAAATAGTGAGACTGTTAATAACAATTCAACAAGATTAACTATCGCCGTTCTATCCAATTGTCCATGGTCCGCAAAGGCACTTTATATCTTAAACAGAAATAAAGTGCCACATCTTATAAATCATATTAATAATGACGATGATTTTAATTTATTAAAACAAAAAAGTAATAATTCTACTTTTCCGCAGCTTTTCTTTGATGGTCAATTCATAGGTGGCTATGATGAGTTAATAAATATTGTTGACTCCGGAAAAATCGAAACTCTAAGGTAGTTTAAACTAGTGGACTTCATGAAAGAATTCTGGTCCCATAAGCCCTTCTGGTGCCAACCTTGGACTATCTTCCTATTCGGAATTTCGATAATTATAATTTCTTTCCTGCTCTTTAACAATTTTATTATTAAATTCCTTATTTGTACTAGCATTTTTATTTGGTGGATCATCTTTTTATTGGTTGTTCCTTATTCTTATAGTTTAATGGAAACGAATTCACTCCCTGATGATATGGACGCATCTGGTTGATCCAATCGGGTGAGATTGAGTATCATCCTTTAAACAGTAGCAATTTTTTTTCTTATGTCTCCAAGCATTTATATGCTTATGTAATTAATCATTTAATAACTTTCATGGCTTTTTATAATTCTTTTGTTATAACTATTGTCTTAGCTTAACCACCATGGGGCAAACCCTGCAAATTCGACCCCTTGAATATCCCGATATATATAAGGTTACTAAATGGGCACGAGAAGAGGGATTCGCTCCAGGAACAGACGATGTCAGCATTTATCGAAGTACAGATAATCAAGGGCTTTGGGTAGGGTGTATTAATTCTGAGCCTATTGGTTGTATCTCTGGAGTTCGATATAACTCATTTTACGGCTTTATTGGGTTGTTTCTTGTCGTACCAGAACAGAGAGGCAGGGGATATGGAGTTGAATTATGGAAGAGAGCTTTAGATCATTTAAATGATCTTCCTTGTATTGGACTTGAGGCAGCTCTTGAAAGGGTAAATGATTATTCTTCATGGGGTTTTGCCGAGTCTTCACCAACTACTCGTTGGAAATTAGAAGGTAATGGAGATATTTATCCAAGCTTAGAAAAATCGCAAGACATTCATGGAGGAGAACTTCATTTACTTGAAGGTGCTGCTATTCCAAACGCAGCTGTACAAGCTTATGACGCAAAGCGTGAGCCTTCACCAAGACCTCATTTCCTTGGTTATTGGCTCAATCATGCTTCAGGAAAAGTTTTAGCATTGGTTGATTCAATGGGGGCTTGCCATGGGTTTGGACGTATTAGGCCATGCTTACTTCGTGAAGGTAAAGGTTGGAGGATTGGCCCCCTTTTAGCGGACACAACAGATTTAGCTGAATTATTGCTTAAACGTTTAATTGAACAACATCCAGGAACAGTGCTTTTGGATTCACCTGGTTTAAATAATAACGTTGAGTCTTTGTTAGTTAATTTGGGTTTTGAAAAAACCACTAAAACAATAAGAATGTATAAGGGTAAACAACCTCCTATTTCAATGAACAATGTATATGCCTTGGCTTGTTTAGAACTGGGCTGATTTCTTTTCTCTTCATTCCTTTGTGAGTTTAAATATCAAAGGCAAGGTTTTAATGTGATTCACCAGATCGTAAAAGTTTCTTTTCCGAATGAAGTTCTTCCTCAAGTTGCTCAATCAATGAGGTGACCAGACTTTGGAATTCAGGCTGGCAACCGCGAAATGCTGCTTTGTGGCGAATTGGTTCGTTTCTAGTTCTTAGGTCAGTGAGCATGAGTTGCAAGGCATCAATTTTAGCGTTGCTCATAGTGAGTTTTGCTTCTATATAATTTTTAGATTATGCCCTTTTTTTATTCAAAAGTCTCGTAGTGCTTCATCTAGAGTTTTAGGTTTTATTTCTCTAGTACTAGTAATCTCTATTATTTGATTTATTGATTTCTCAGAATTAAGTGCTTCGATGCAGCACTTAGCAACGAGTCTTCTGGGTATTGAACCTTCTTCCTGTGTATTAGAAGAGGAGTATTGAATCCCTTCTTCTTGAATCCCTTCTTCTATTTCATTGAGGCCTCCGGGTCTTATTATTGTCCAATCAAGACCGCTATTCTCTAATGCTTTTTCTCCAATCCTTTTCCATATAAGTATTAAGCCAAAAAGGTTTAGAGGATGAATTAATTTTCCTGCACACAGTGAACTGACAAGTAAAACCCTTTCAATTCCTACTCTCTGACAACTCTTGACCTGTTGCGTCACGCCACAGGCATCAACCCTTGCAGGTCCGGTTAGATCTATTGAAGGCCTTGCACCAGTTGCGATGATTAATGCATCACAACCAGACATTGCATTATCTAATGATGACTCATTATTTAATGTTATAACTTGGTTCTCAATAGAATTTATGCTATCTGGGATCTTGGAATTTTTACGAGTTAGAAGAACCACTTGATGACCTTTTCTCTTTGCTTCTTCTGCCAAGCGAAAGCCAGTTTTGCCTGATGCTCCACTAATAGCGATTTTCATGGTGAGGTCAATTTTCCTATTAATGAGTAGTTTCAAGAGATTACTCTACTAAATATTCCTACGTGATCGTTGAGATGCTTCCTAAGCTTTTACTGCCTGTAGGACTTTTGTTGGTATCTTTGCTACAAGAGTCTTTAGATCAAGTTTTTTTTTCTGGGCAATGGAACTTGCCTTTGGTACCAGGAACGAATATTATTGGCATATTTACATCACCATTTAGTCATTCTGGGTTTGGACATCTACTTTCAAATTCAGTCATCTTTCTACCTCTTAGCATATTAGTTTTAATAAGAGGTTATAAGGCGTACATCTTAGTTTGGATTAGTGTATTTATCAGTCAAATTTTTCTTTGGTCTTTCTATTCTTATTCAATACATGGTTTGTCTGGAGTTTGTTATGCTTTGCTTGGATACCTTTTATGTATAGGATTTATTGAAAAAAATTTAACTAGCATTTTCTTAACAGCATTCTCATTCTTATTTTTTGGAGGTAGTTTAATCTCCCTTTCCCCATTATCTACTGCATCCAATGTTAGTTGGCTAGGTCATATTATGGGATTTATTAGTGGTGTTTTTGTTGCTTTACTATTCCCAACACGTTATTTGAAAGTATAATGAATTAATAGAGGAATATATTTATGCTTTTTTGCAGATAACAGGATTTTTTCTGTTTGGGAATAATTTCTTACAAAGGGGGCATATCGTCCCATCACAACCTTTTGCGCTACAAAACTCGCGTCCATAATATATTATTTGAATATGAAGTCTGTTCCAATCTTTTTTTGGGAAGATATTCTTTAAATCTCTTTCTGTTTGTAGAACATTCTTGCCGGAAGTTAATTCCCATCTTTGGGATAATCTGTGTATATGAGTATCTACAGGGAATGCAGGATAGCCAAAGGCTTGAGACATAACTACACTTGCAGTCTTATGGCCAACACCAGGAAGAGATTCTAATTCTTTGTATGTTTTAGGGACCTTACCTGAGAAATCTTTGACAATAATATCAGATAGTTGCTCTATATATACTGCCTTTTTCTTAGATAAACCTATTGGTTTTATGATGTCTAGGATCCCTTTAGATCCTAATCTCTGCATTTTTTGAGGACTGTCTGCAATCTTATATAAAAAAGGGGTGATTTCATTTACTTTCTTGTCTGTACATTGAGCACTTAATAGAACAGAAATTAAAAGAGTAAACTCATCTTTGTGATCAAGAGGAATAGCTGGTTCAGGGTAAAGCAAGTTAAGAAAATGTATTACCTCATTGGCTCTTTCTTTCTTGTGCATGGATATTCAATTTACCACGGATCTGTTGTCTGCCTTATCTTATTATAGACTATTAGGACTGGAATTTAAAATTCATATTGGTTTGTATTAACGAACTCACTTTTTACTTCGTTAATTTTACGCTAATTACCTTTTATTCTTTAATTTAAACCAATTGAATTATTGAAATGTAAGTCTAGTTGTTAACTGTCGGTTGATATTATTATTTTTTTCATAGTTGGAGGTCATCAGCAGCTTATTTGATCGCCGCCTCCGAGGCAGACAGCTGCGCCTATCTTTTGATACCTGATGATGTAGCAAAAAGTACTTTAGGGCATCTTTCGCGTCCATTTTTACACTCTGATCGCTACTAAGGAGTTAGCAGGTTTTATACTGTTTTATGTATCTTTTAGCACAAGCGATTTGTCCTGAGTTGCGAGATCCCGTCCCAGTACTAATGTTTCTCTATTGGATACCTTAAACTGTTTCATAATTTCTTGAATAAGGCCATTCCTGAACAAGTAGCAAATAATGATTTCTACCATTCAAAATGACATCAAACTTTCTAGGGCCAAACTGAATCTGGAACCCTTTAAATCTCTAATTTTACGTGAAGGGCAAACATTCCTTTTGGCTCCTAAGTCGGAGGAACGTATTTTTGTTCGGCTATCCTTTATTGATGGTATAGCTAGGGTCTCTGGCTCTTTTGGAGATCAGATCCCGGACATAACACTCGCATTTTGTGGTGATTCTGAAGATAGCTGTATGCGTCTGCCAATCGATATGAACCTGCTTTTGGAAGCATTAACAGATAGCAGAGTCGATATTCATTACACTTCTGAATGCCCAGGCGAGAAGGATCATCTATGGCAGTGGCTTTTTGATTTTCACCTCGTTAGGCACCCAGTAGGTGCTGAAGCTAGACTTATATCTCTATTACAATTACTGGTAAGTCGTTTCGGCATTCGAAGAGCGGACGGATATCTTCTACCTTTTGCTGTTGGGCATGCGCGTATGGCTGAGTTAATAGGGGCTACCCGTTCAACGGTTACTCGTCAAATAACCTTTCTGCGCAATCAATCTGATTTGCAAATTGTGGAACCACAAGGCTTGTTTCTCCTTTCTCAACGCCTAATGGAATCAAGCTCGAATTGGATTAGTTGATTTGAATTATTCACACTTAGTTATTCAGGATCTTTCACTACATTATGGTTCTAATCCATATGATGATTTTGCATTAGGGAATATTAATCTTGAGGTTAATCGTGGCGAGTTGGTGGGTCTTTTAGGACCTTCCGGCTGTGGTAAAACAACATTACTGCGCTTAATAGCTGGTTTTGAGATTCCTACAAAAGGACGAATATATATAAATCAAGAGGAAGTTTCAAACCGTTTCCGATTGATTCCTCCAGAAAGAAGAAGTGTTGGCATGGTTTTTCAGGATTATGCATTATTTCCTCACCTAAATGCATGGGATAACGCCTCTTTTGGAATAAGAAGTCGGGAAAATTATTCTAGGGTTGATTGGTTGCTTGATCTCCTTGGATTGGGAGATTTAAAAGAGCGTTTCCCTCATGAGCTTTCCGGAGGACAACGACAAAGACTAGCCCTAGCAAGAGCATTAGCTCCTGGAACTTCTCTTGTCTTATTAGATGAACCTTTCTCAAGTCTGGATGTGGAGGTTAGATTGAGGCTTAGGTGTGAACTTTCTTCTGTACTAAGGAGTTGTGAAGCTACTGGAATATTGGTTACTCATGATCCACAGGAAGCACTAGCAATATGTGATCGTGTTGCAATTTTACGAGATGGAATGATTCAGCAATTTGCAACACCAAATCAAATAGTTAATAAACCTTCTAATCCTTTTGTTGCTTCTTTTGCGCTTAAAAAAAATGTATTACCAGCTAAATCAGAGAATGGGATTCTTCTAACACCTTTGGGCCCTTTGCTAAATCATAATCCTCCTACCAATGTTAGGTCATTACAATTAGTATTTGATGAGAATGCTTTAGAAATTCATTTAGATTCTAATGGTGATTGCTTAGTGCAAGGAAAGGAATTTCTAGAAAACTACTTCCTGTTAAGGATTAAACTTCAAGAACATGTTTTACGTGTTAGTCAACCTTTAGATTGTTCTTTGAATATTGGAGATCGCTGCATGGTTAATTTCCGCAATGAGATTAAATCATTTATATTTCCTTTGAATTAGGTTATGTTAGAGAATAATTAGATTTAATTATCCGACTCTTACTATTTACCACACTTACAGTTTCCACCTTTCCATTTTGAGCATTTACTCTTTTTGCAGCTTTTCTTTTTATTTGATCTAAGGAGGTTTGTCTGTTCAAATGAACTTGCCCTTTTTCTTGTGGTTATTTTCATCAATAGTTACGGAACAACCGTTGATGTTATTCATTCCCATTATAAGTTACTAAAGAGGCCGATAGCCTTAGAACTAACAAAAGCGAAGGAGGTGTATCAAAGGATACGTTCTGATGTAACATGGTGAAGATCTAATTGCCTGAGTCTTTTTATATCTATGGTTTTTTCTCAAAAACTCTCCACTGTTTCCATAGGCGACTCAGTTAGAGCTATAGCGGAGCCTATGGAGGCTTCGCTTCTTTCCTCATTTAATGATCATTTAAGGATGGAAAGAAATGCAAGCGCTCAATATTTTGCGTTGGCAATATGGTTTGCAGAAAGAGAGCTTCGTGGTTTCTCTAAATTCTTCTCTGATGAGTCAAATGGAGAACAGCAACATGCAGAAAAATTCGCAGATTACTTAATATCAAGAGGTCAGTCTCCCCAGTTGTCAGAATTACCTGCTCCATCTCAATCCTGGGATTCTATCGAGCAAACTATCGCGGCATCCTTTCATTCTGAATCTGATATCACAACATCATTGCAAAATTTATACGAACTATCGGAGCGATCCTCGGATATCAGATCTACTGTTTTCTTAGATCCAATTATTGAAGGTCAAACAAAATCGGAAGATGAATTTGCACATCTACTAGGTAGGGTGAAATTTTCTGGGAACGATGCATCAGCTATCTTGATCCTTGATGCCGAATTGTTAGATGGAAAAACAAAACCTGAAAGGTTTTAATAAATTTAATTGAGATTTAGTTAGTATAAAATTATTTTTATCTGATTGCTATTTAGCCAAGCTCCTTTTAATTATTTCGAATAAGAATTCCAGTGAATAATAATCTAATAACATATGCTCTTTGTTGCTTATTGCTATCTTCCTGATTTCTAACTGTCTTGTTTTTATCCAAGCAACTTCTTCAAACAATCGCTTAAGCAAATTTAGATCTTTTGAACTTTTAATTGCTGTTTCGATGTATTTTTTTCGTTGTCTATTCTCATCTGCCTCTTTGCAAAGGCTAGCAATAAGGTTATGACCAATTTGTAATGTCCCTTGTGTATTTGCTTTCTTCATGCGGCTAGTGGAGCAGTTTCTATAAGTACCGGTGAAAGCCTAAGAATTGACTCTCCGTTAGGAACGTTTATAAGTTGATCTGATCTAAGGCGAGATATCAGACGAGTTGATGTAACTCTTGTTGAACCTATTAATTCTCCTATTCGTTCGTGTGTGAGACGGAAAGGTAGGTCACACCAATCACCACAACGTCTTCCTAGCCTATTTACTAGAAGTGCAAAAAGGGCTTGCAATCTTTGCTCTGCGCTTCCTAGATGTCTGATCCTAAGTAATTGAAGAGTCCATTCATTTACGGCGTCATAACCATCTGAGTCACTTGCTTCAGCATCACTTCGGAAACATAGAGGGGTTAGTGCCTCTACACAAACACCTTCACTGCATAGGCGGTCGGTTCTCAGTTGGTCTCCTGATTGAAGAAAGGCAAGTGTCATGCCTTCTGTTTCCTCGCAAGGGCAGTAGACCCTTGCAACACCTTCAAGAACTTCCAGGCAGGCTCCTCCTGATCTGGCAGAAGGGTCAATCAAGACAGATTGCCCAGTAGGCATTCGCACTGCGGCTATTGGGTCGTCAGGTAAAAATCGAAAGCTCATTGTTCTCCGATAGAGCTTGTTGAGAAGAAGTCTCAAATTTAAAACGAAAGAGGAGCTATTTGCAAGCGATTCTCAATAGCAATTCAGTGTTGAGACGACTTGGTGATCATTTCTCAACAATTGGTATCTACGGTTACTGCGAAAGGTGTTTTCTGGTCCCATGAGGCACTTTTGTGATTAGTTCGTGACCTTGAGATGTGGCTTAATTTTGTGAGGTTTGTATTAATTGCAAAAAATTTGATGTAAAAAAAGTGCTCTGGGGAATCAGAGCACTTTGGTTAGCCCAATTATTGAAGAAGAAGATTGGCTATTTACTTCCTTCTTTCAGTTACCAGAGGTGATTTTTGCGTTCTCCATATTCTCGAACGCTTTGCCGATACGTCTGAAATCGAATCCTAAAGCTCTTAGTGCATGCCAGAGATGACCTTGAACAAAGAAGAATCCAAGATAGAAATGGACGTTTGACAACCATGCTCTGGCTGTATGGGCATCTCCTACTAGAGATGGATCAGTATCCACAAAGTATGGTGCGAAATCAAATTGAAGTTTCAATACATCACCATAAAGTTCGGTTGGATAAATAGTGGTGTTTGTTGAGCACCAGAATGCTGCAACAAAAGCCATATAACCAACACCAGCAAGGGAGTAGGAAAGAACAGCCTCAGCTGAAAGTAATCCTTTCCCCTTGAACTCAGTGTATTCACCGAACTGTTTAGTTGCGATGTGGAAGACACCTCCGATAATTGTGAAGAATGCCAAGAAGGCATGACCACCCATAACATCTTCGAGACTGTTGATGGCAAGGAAATCACTCTGGTGATTCCAAATCATTCCAAAATCAAGGTTGTATTGGACAGTCCTGGTAACACCTTGTGCTGAGTCCCATATCCCATGAATTCTTGCCCATTCAACGAATTGAATGTTTCCAAGACCAAGGAAAATTAAGTGATGACCAAGAATTAAAGTGAGTTTATCTGGATCATCCCATTCGAAGTCAAACTTCTTAGGTCTTCCAGTGGCATCACCTAGATCACCCTCGAATTTCATAGAGTGCAACAAGCCACCAGCTCCTAAAACACCAGAGAAAATAAGGTGAAGTACGGCGATAACTGTGCAAGCGTAAGGCTCAGTAATTACTCCTGATTGAATACCGCCAATACCTAGACCAGCTAGGTGAGGAAGGCAAATCAAGTTTTGGTTCCCCATAGGTAGGGAAGGGTCGTAGCGAGCTAGCTCAAAAAGGGTGAATGCACCTGCCCAGAACATCATCAAACCAGCATGAGCTGCATGGGCTGCGATGAATTTTCCTGAGCGGTTTGTCACCCCTGAGTTACCCGCGTACCAGTCATAGGTAACGTTGGGGTTCCCGTATGTCTGCACGAGAAATAAGCAAAGGGCGAGATAAATTTATTTTTTATAGTTGTAAATGTCGCTCTAGTCTTCACATGGTTTATTAACGTTGTCTTAAATGGTTGGGTCATTAATATCATTCGATACTTTTTGGTGATTAGTTTTACTCATCAGCTTGTTTTGACTGCTTTTAATACTTCCAAGTCCATTCATGTAAATCAAAAAAAAAAAAGGTTTCAAGCTGATGTTTTTAACTCTAAATAAACCCTTCAAATCAACAAATCAACGTTGGTTTGAAAGTAGAAGTTGACAGGGAATTGATTGTTAGAGGATCGGATAAATAAATAAAACATTTGCATGGCTTATAAAGGTAATATTTCTAATTAAGAATATTACTCGGTTTTAAAGCTATTTATTCATAATAAGTTATGATGTTTATATTTATTTTAATGGTAACAATATCGAGTAAAGAAAATTATTTATGTGATTGTGTTGCTTAGAGATTGAGGACCTCCTTTGACTGTGGTCAAAGCCGTTCCATCAAGGAATTGTTGGTCAAGTAGTAGTAAAGCTGCACTGTTATCGCTTGCCAGCCTAAGTCTTTTCCTTACAAACCTTGCTTCTGCTTCTTCTTGAAGTTGTTCTCCTACAAACCAATCAAGCATTGCAGTAGCACTCCTTTCACCTGCATGCTCTGCGATCGAATAAATTCTATTTATAGATGCAGTGACTGCTTGCTCCATTTCGTAGACTTGATCGAAGAGAGCTTGAGTTGAGGTCCAACTTCTTTGGGGTGCATCAACACTTGGCAGTTCAACCTGTTCGTCGCAATCTACTAAGTAAGCAATTAGGCGATCAGCGTGTCCTCTTTCTTCTTGACTTTTGGTTTGCATGTAGGACGAAAATCCAGCCAAGTCCTTTTCTCTCAGCCAAATTGACATAGCGAGATATGTATGGCTTGCTTGGAATTCGCAGGCGAGGTGGTTGTTTATGGCTTTTGTAAGATCTTGCATTAATAGTTTTCAGTTAAGTAATTATTAAAGTATTTGTAGTAATTTTGGTGAGATTTTAATGACATTTTATAAAATTTAATTTGAACTCATATTTTTAATCATGCTATTTTGTTAATTTGAAAAGATTGCCTATTGTTACTTCATTGTAAATTTATTCCTATGGTGGAAGAACACATAGAGCTAGACTATCTTCTAACCCGAATTAGGGAAGAATTTACTTTTAGGAACAAAGTCCGTAAATTAATCGTTATTACTGGTCTTTTTGGGGACTTCGATAGCATTGAGTACGCTCAGGCTCTTTATCCAAAATTGGATATCCTGTCGAAATCCAATATTGAGCTGGTTTTGATAGGCATAGGCAATAAAGCTTCAAGATCCAAATTTAGTGAATACACCAAAATCCCAATAGAGAATATTATGGTTGTTAGTGATAATAAACTGCACAGAAAACTTGAACTCTCTCAAAGCTTTAAATTTAGTTTTAGTAAATACCTTGATTTCTTCATGATGTGCCTTGGCTATCGATCTCCAGGCACTCTTCGAGAAGTTTTAAGAGGATATTTAGGAGATAGATCCTCTGATCAGCGTGTTTTTGCTGATGACAAAATAAATATTGCAAATGTTATTAGCCTTAAAGGCGAATTGTTTAATGTTCTGGGCAGTGAAGGCAATTTACGGCCCTTTGAATTGGCTACAATAAGACTAGTTAATATGATTGAGATAATTCAAAATTGGGACATCTATATTCCTTATCCTGAATTCCTTACTCAAAGAGGAGCCACTTTTTTAGTTAATTCTGAGAATGAACTACTTTATTCATTTAAGTCAACATCCTTATTGATTTTTTCGGAAACTGTGCATAAACCTCTGGATTTCTTGGAGCCTTTTTGGGACAAGTCTAATTAAACTACTTTGATTTTATTGTCTTTATTTATGGATATCATGATATCTCTTCCTTCTCATATATTTATATGATTAGATTTAGTTTTATAGATTTACGATTAGGGAGGAACCTAATTAGTGATTAAGTCTTGCTCTAATTGTGGGTCTACCAGCTTTAGTGCTGATAGGGCTTTGGCAGGAAGGTTAATATGTAGAGAATGTGGCCGTCCATATGGAAGTAATTTTCAGAAAAAATCTATCAATAACAATAAGTCAATCTTTCAAGCGATAAATAATAACAGGTTTCTTTCATTCATAGCCTTGTCATTGACGATAATAGTTTATATATTAATGGTTAATTAGTATTAAACATATTATTCGACCTAGAATTTAAAGATTTAAACCAGTTGGTTCAACATGGAATATTTTGTTATGCCTTAAAACTTGCAAATGTAAGTCAAAAAGTTCAGTTAATTTCTTTGAAGTAAGGATTTCATCAGGTGGCCCATCTTGTATAATTGAACCTTCTTTTAGAAAAAGCAATCTGTCAACCTCTGGATATATATTGTGT
Organism: Prochlorococcus sp. AG-409-J19; assembly: GCA_003215635.1. GTDB lineage: Bacteria > Cyanobacteriota > Cyanobacteriia > PCC-6307 > Cyanobiaceae > AG-409-J19. Next base: position 18,993 of record QCKC01000009.1, on the reverse strand, counting down.
ACATTATGTGTAACCATCAATATAGTTTTATTTGTTTGAGATATCTTTCTAAGTTCATTGATGAATTGAAATCTTGATTTTAGGTCTAACCCTCTAGTTGGTTCATCAAGGACAAGAATTTCTGGTTGTTTAATAAGCGCCCTGGCTAGTAATACTCTTCTTTTTTGCCCATCTGATAATTGTGAGTAGTTTGAATTCTCTATTCTTCTTAACTCCAGCTTATTTAACATGAGATCTACTGATTCTTCATGTTCCTTATTGGAAATTTGATTTCTACTAATTCCAATAGAACCAAATAATCCAGACAAAATAATTTCTCTGACATTTTTTAATCCAGAATGCCTATTTTCTATATTAGTAGACAAGAAACTTATTTTTGACTTTATCATATCTAGTTTAGGGTTAATCTCACTAAACAGTTTTAGATGACTTTCTCCTTTGATAACAGGGTATGTTACCCTGTTAATTAGATTAATTATGCCACTTTTGCCTGACCCATTTGGTCCAAATATTACTGTAGTCTCTCCCTTATAAAGTTCAAGGTTTAATTCAGTAAAGACTCTTTTACCATTATTCCAGGTCTCAACATTTTTTATATCTAGCCAGGTTTCCTTGTTCATCTTTTCCCCATGGGACTTGGTTAATTATCAATAAAAAAGCCAGTTGTAGAAAACTGACTTTTTTATTGGTTTTTATGAAAAAAAGGTGAAATGAAACTAAGAGAGTCCTCCTATTTCGGACTTGAGCTGATTGCACCATTTTTCTAATCTATCGTCAGTCATGTCTGATTCGCTATCTTCGTCAAGAGGAAGGCCGCAGAATGAATCTCCAACTACACTCTTGGACTCTTCAAATGTGTAATCAGATTTGCTGACGTAACCAACCATTGTTGCCCCAGCCTTTTTGAAATAAGAATGGAGTTCTTCCATAGCATCACAGAAATTTTCTGTATATGTCGATGAGTCACCCAAACCAAAAATCGCAACCTTTTTGCCGCTGAGGCTTAATCCACCGATGTCTTCGAGCATCGAATCCCATGCAGTACCTGATCTTTCAGAGTCGGCACCAGTGTTCCAGGTGGGTATTCCGCAGATAATGCCATCAAGGCTTGTAAATTCACTGACATCTGATACGTCAGCGAGATCTTTAGGAGCTTCAGCACCGCTAAGTATGCCGTGAAGACGTTCGGCAATATCCTCGGTTTTTCCTGTTGTTGTTGCGAAGTAGATTCCTACTGACATGGATTTTAGATAGAGTCCTTTCCTAAGCCAGAATACTCACCATTCCCTTAGATTGAAACACTATCTCCCGTATAAAATGTTACCAATTTGATTAACATTGCCTAAATATCAGCTTTTATGTTGGTTGTATCTGAAGATCACGTGGTACTTCTCAATAAAAAGTAAACTTATAGCTATTAAAGTCAGCATATTCTGATTGAATTATAACTATATTAGGCTCTAATTTAAGAATTTATCTAACCAGTAGCTTCCAAGCTGCCAGGTAGTATATATAAAAATTGCAAGTACTACCCAATTTAATATTATTGAGTTTTTATTGTAATCCGACATTTCTCGAGCGTATTCTATAAAAGAATTAGGAGTAGAGTTAATGGAAGTAAAAGCCTTGTAAGAATTTGGCGGTTTATTCTGTTGGAATTTTGTTGGGCTAATTTATTATTTTCTGGTGGGTAAATCATGGGCATATCATTATATACGGTATTTGTCGTTGCTGTAGTTGCATGCAAATCCCAGGGTTTGTCTTCCTTAAGGGCATTTTGTAGCCAATCCCAGTAGTATTGAACCATCTTGTCTTCACCTAGTAGCTTAACATTATCCTTTTGAATGTAACCCATCTGTTCGTTATAGGTTTGAGTTTTTAGTATCAAGTAATCCTCTGAGAAGACTTTGTAGAAAATTCTGTGTTGAAGTGACTGGAACATCACTAATGAGGTAAAGACTTTGTTCTGTAGGAACTTTCTGTAGTGTCTAACAATAACTCTTGCTCGATTATTACCAAGTGGAATGTGATCAAGTACCTGGACATATCGTGCACTTTTAGGATCACCTTTATATATGAAAACTCTTCCAGGTGGTACAAACTTTAAAGTGATAAATTCTCCCTTGGATTTATCTTTATGGTTATATTTGCTTTCGATATGTCGATAATCTCTGGTAATTTTTTGGTTAAAGCTTGTGATCACATTTCTATTGACATCCTTATCTGGGATAGTGTCACCGTGAACCCAGAATATATGTAGTATATCTAGATGATTTTCAATTATTCTTGCCCAGTCACATTTGAAATCTACACAGACTTCTTCAAACGAATATTCTTCAGGTTTGAATCCATATGATTCTGGTAATGAGTCTTCTAATGTTGTTTTTATGTCAAATTCTTGTACATTAGTCTGAGCCTTCCCTGAGTAGTATATATAAACATATCCTCCCTTCTCAATACATGGATATTGGTATAGATGGATTTTCTTGGCATAGTTATTGTAATTTGAATCTACAATATGATGGCAAGTAATACGGTCTAAATTGGTGCAATCCCCATTAGAAGAAAATCTGGCTCCGTGATATGGGCATACAAGTTCACCATTTTCGAGCTTTCCGCCCTGAAAAGATGCACCTCGGTGCGGACATAAGTCTTTTAGGCATCTAACTCTATTCTCCTGATCTCTATATATTATTAGTGGCTCGTTGTACATCGAAAAGAAGTGCAAGTCTCCTTTTTTTAGGCTTTGGGTGCTACAGGCTGCATACCATCCCAGAAGCCCATTCGATAATTGATTGGTAGGTTGTCTAGATATTTGTGTTCCTGGAGTCTCTTTTACGCCTTGTCCCAAGGGAGAATTTACAGAAGACTGACTGGTCACTGCAGTTGAGTTATTGGAATTCAGTCCTTGTTTACTCATGGGTAATCATTCAGTCTTTTATAAGGCAATAGATAGGTATTCAAGACCCAATTATCCTAAGCCATAATCAACTTTCTTTGAATGTGGTTATAAAACGCTAGATTCTGTCATCTACGGTTGTGAATATCGCGAAAACCATTGGAGTAAATGCTTTTTTAAGATTGCGACAAAATGTATTCAAAAGAGCTTCCCTGCCCTTTTTTTAGACGAAATGTGTATTAAGCAGACCTTTTTGTCTTGATTCTTTTTTTCGAGTAATTCTTAATGTGACTTTTTGCCCGATGATTTTATAGGCTAGTTACAGATAATTTTTGATAGTGATTAGTATCGACGTTAAAGGCCTTTCCAAAAATTATCAAATTGCGGAGAAAGAACCTGGTCTGAGAGGCTCCTTAAAGTATCTGTTTCTTAGAACTAGCCGTGAGGTTAAAGCAGTTCAGGGAATTAACTTTTCTATTAATGAAGGGGAAATGGTGGGATTTATAGGTCCTAATGGCGCAGGGAAAACGACAACTCTTAAAATGCTTTGCGGTTTAATACATCCGAGTTCTGGTCTTATCTCTGTTGCAGGTTATAAGCCCCAAAGAAGAAGTCCTAAATTTCTGCGGAAAATCACTTTGGTTATGGGTCAGAAGCAACAGTTGATTTGGGATTTACCACCTATTGAATCTTTATTAGTTAACGCAGCAATTTATGGAATATCAGAAAGTGAAACTAAAAGGAGAATTAAGAATTTAGGCGAAATGCTTGAGCTTGACGATGAATTATACAGGCCTGTAAGAAAATTATCTCTTGGCCAAAGGATGAAAGCTGAATTGCTAGCATCATTATTACATCTACCATCTGTATTATTTCTCGATGAGCCAACTTTAGGATTGGATGTTAATTCTCAGATTAGAGTCCGAGATTTTCTTTTAGAGTATAATCGTAAATATGGTGCAACCATCTTTCTTACAAGTCATTATATGGCAGATATAACATCATTATGTGAACGTGTATTGGTTTTACATAAAGGTAACCTGTTTCATGACGGTTCCATGGCATCTTTGACTGAGAAATTAACTCCTTATAGGTCAGTAAAAATAGAATTTAGCAATCTATATCCTCTTTCTGAATTTAGAAAATATGGTTCTATTCATGAATCTAATGATCATTATGTTCATCTTCTAATACCTCGCGAAAGAGTTATTCCGAATATTTCAGAGATACTTGAGAAGTATTCTGTTACTGATTTAGAAATTAAAGATCCACCAATAGAAAATCTAATCAGTCGTTTGTTCCTTAAAGACTCGAAAAAATAATTATTATGTCTAATAAGTATAGTTTAAGACTTCGGAAATTTATATTGGCAGCAAGGGCAATCCTAATTGCTCAATACTCATTGATGATCGAGTATAGAGCTGAAATAGTTCTTTGGGCTCTTTCAGGTTTGCTACCATTGATAATGTTAGCATTATGGCAAGAGTCTCAATCATCAATCAGTTCTATATTCTCTCGAGATAATCTTTCTCGTTATTTTATTTCTGCATTTATTGTAAGACAATTTACGGCAGTGTGGGTTATGGTTACTTTTGAGGAAGATACAATTGAAGGTAGGATGGCTCCTTATTTACTACAACCAATAGCGCCTTTCTGGAGGTATTATTTATCCCACATAGCAGAACAAATTAGCAGAATTCCTATCGTAATATTGATGTTGATTATACTTATACTATTTTCACCTAATCTTTTCTGGATGCCTGGATTAAAAGATGTTGTAATGGGTTTAATAGCTATTTATCTTGCATTTAGTGTTAGATTTATGCTCCATTGGAATTTTTCCATGCTTTGTTTTTGGACAGAACGATCTAGTTCTGTTGAGAGACTTCTTATGATACCTTACCTATTCCTATCAGGTTTGCTAGCTCCAATCGATAGCTTCCCAGCGTTTATCAAATCATTTGCATTGTTTACACCTTTCCCGTATATCCTGTATTACCCCTCCAAGATTATTGCCGGTTTAGAGGTGAATACTTTATCTGTATTAATGACTTTATTGTTTTGGTTGACATTATTTACATGTACAGGAAGATTGCTTTGGCATTTTGGACTCAAAAGATACTCGGCAATGGGTAGTTAAGAGCAATGTGGAAACTCTTTCAAAGTATTATTATAATTCTAAAGATCTTCGCTAAGACCAGTTTTTCTTCCGAGGTTGAATATCGATTAAATGCTTTTGTGGAGCTAATTTCTGTAATTGGAAATTTGTTAGGTAGTATATTTATTCTTTCACTGTTTTATTCCTCAGGATCTACACTGGGAGGCTGGGAATGGAATTCATCAATTGTAGTTCTGGGAATTTATATCTTTCTAGAAGGCTTTATCATTTCTTTGCTACAGCCAAGCCTTACTTCTTTGGTTAAGCATGTACAAAATGGCACACTAGATTTTATTCTTCTCAAGCCTATGGATACTCAATTTTACCTCTCTTCTAGGTCAATATCACCATGGGGACTACCTTCAATAATAGGAGGATTTAGTTTGATTATATGGGGAATTTCTCTAGGAAGTTATAACCCAACACTTATTGACCTTATGATGTTTCTTTCAACTATAGTTTCGAGTTTTATTATCCTTTATTCTTTATGGTTTATTATTGCAACTACTAGCATTTGGTTTGTAAAGGTTTGGAATGCCACTGAGGTTTTAAGAGCTACTTTAGTTGCTGGAAGATATCCTGTTTCCGCTTATCCAAGTATCCTAAGGTTCTTATTTACTGTAATTCTACCCATAACCTTTCTCACTACTGTACCAGCACAGTCTGTATTAGGAATGTCTAGTATTTCTATGACCCTATCTTCATTATTTTTAGCTTCTATTTTCTTTAGTATTTCACGTATTTTCTGGAGCTTTGCCTTGCGTTTCTATACTTCTGCTTCTAGTTGATAAGAAGCTTATCATTCATTATTTCTTTCTGAATACTAATGACTCTTTATATTATCCAACAAATTGAAAGAGAGGGGCCGGGATTTATTTATCCGATTGCCACTGAATATTTATTAAATCCCACTATTATTAGACCATATTTAGGAGAATCATTGCCTGAGATATCTCAGGGAGATGGTTTGGTTTTCCTTGGAGGACCAATGGGGATAGCAGATATGTGGACAGAGAAGTATTTTTGGTTGAAAGATCAGTTGGAATTAATTACATATTCTTTGTCTTGTGAAATACCAGTAATGGGTGTATGTCTAGGAGCACAACTTTTAGCATGTGCTGCTGGTGGTTCAGCTGAACCTATGATGATCAATAATGTAAAAGGATCAGAGATTGGTTGGTCTCAGATTACGGTTACTCCTGAGATTAAGGCTGATTCAATTTCTAAATATATGTCGAATGATCTGCATGTTTTGCACTGGCATGGAGATAGGATAAATCTGCCAAAAGAGTCAGTTTTATTAGCGACTAGCTCGTTATGCAATGAGCAGCTTTTTAGAATCGGTCAAAATTCTTATGGTTTACAATTTCATATTGAGCTTAAGGAAAATGATGTGTATAAATGGATAGAAGAGGATCACGAGTTTATTGAAAATGGGTTGGGATATATGGGTAGAGAGCTTTTAGTTCAACAAAATAAATTGTATTATCATAAAAGTCTTGCTAAGAGAATGAGATTATTAAAAGGGATTATTGGTATTATGTTTGTTAAAGATAGAAAGTAATTCAACCAGGAGCTTCAACAGTTTTAAGGAAAGTTGTTGCTTCATCAAAATCATTGCAAAACTTGCAGGAACCAAGGTAGCAACTTAGAAACCTTTGAAATGAACGTTTACCGCCAGTTAGTTCGTATTTATGAACGGTTCCTCCTTTAGGAGATGCATGAACAAGTTCTGGAAGTCCCAAGTGATTTTGATGTTAGGCGTTCTCAAAATGCACTACATTCCCTTTAAGTGCAATAGGTGAATTTACCAATCCATCAAATATTCTTGAAGTCGTCTCCACAGCGCTATTTTGGCAGATCCAATCTAGACTGGTATTTCTTGAGCTTATAATCAGAGGGGCTTGAGCTCGTAGTCTTCTTAATCCTTTTAATGACTGTACTTCAACACATATTTTTTATTAAGAACTACTAGTCTTCTTTCTCTGGTTGAGGCCTATTTAATCTCTACTTTTACTTTCCTTCTGGTCGCCTATGGTCTTTTTAGCATTAAGATGTGTTTGAGCCTACCAAGTGAGTTTTAATCCCATTAGGTGAATTTTCTATATAAGAACCTTTGAAAATGTCATCAGAACCAAATTCAGGTGCAATCACAAAAAAGAAATCCACATGGCTTTGGCCATGGCAGGAGCCTGAAACTATACCAACAGTTCTACCTAGATCTAAGACCGGGAAGCTTGCCCAGAAGGCAAAGTTGGCAAATATAGATGCTGAAAATGCTTTAAACAGGGCCTACCAAATTGAAATAGCTAGAACCAAAATTGTAGGTGAAGCAATGTTTAAATCAGGTAGGGCGCTAAAGTTTACTTTTGTTAGTGCAGCTCGTCAGACTTTGCTTAGACTAGAGTCAATTAGGCGTCGTTTTGAGCCAAGATATCGCAATTAAGAATTTAGAGTTGGATCAAAATACTAAAAGAATACATAGATGATATATCTATTTACTTTATAAGCTTTCCTTATTAGTTTAAATCCTGTTTTAGGAACATGTTAATAATGCTGGTAAACTTATGAGGATTGATAATTATGTTCTCCTTGGCTGAATTTAATTCGACACCAGAGACCTTGGATGAGGAGGTACATATTGATTATCCGGGATATGGTCAATTCACTATCAAGGCTACTTCCCCAATGATTAGGTGGCGAGGGGAGACTTTTCTTACCAAAGAGCCTACAACTCTAAAGTGGCTACAGTCATTAAACTCAGAGTCTTATCTAATTGATGTTGGAGCCAACATCGGGATTTATACTTTGCCGTCAGCATTGTTCCATGTTAAACATGTTATTTCAGTTGAGCCAGAACTTAGAAATTATATAGAATTAACTAAGAATATTGAAGCAAATAGAATTAGTTCTGGTTCTGTGACAGCTCTTCAATTAGCAATTTCAACACAATTGAAAGGTAAATCATCTAAGATATATCTTACTAAGGACATTCCTGGTTTCAGTTGTCATCAAGTTGGAGCTAACCAGGATTTCAGGCTTAACCCAACTACATCTAAGAAGAGAATAACCAGGGATGTTTTTTGTATTTCATTAGAAGAGCTTATCAAAGTTTCTAATATCCCCAGCAATGCTCCGATTAATATCAAGATTGATGTTGATGGACTTGAAGCAGACGTGTGTGAGAGTTTATTTACATCTTGCCTTATTCATAGAATTTCAAGTATACAAATTGAGTTGAACCCTAATATCAAGCAACATGCCAACTTGATAAATAAGCTTCATAATGCTGGATTTATATTTAGTGAAGGACAAATTAGAAAATCGAGAAGGCAAGAAGGAGAATTTAAGGGATTTGCTGAATACGTTTTTATTCCATCTATTAGACCAGATATTATATCTAATAGCCCTCTTTCAAAGTCCATTATAGATCAACATGAGACACTCTATGCATGGCTAGATAGTTTTGAATCTGTTTCGCTCACTTCACTCAATCAATATTCTAAAAGTATTAAGGAAGCTCAGAATATTACTTTTGTTGACTACTCAACAATCCCTGCTGCAGGTGTTATCAAAGGTTTGTTATCAAAAGAGTTTTGTTTAAATGCATCTAAATTAGTAATTGATGCTAGTACTCAATCGAATAAAGATTTTACTTATCCTAGTACATTAAAGGGACCGCAGACAAATTCACAGCGTATGCAAGTTGCTAATGACAAAATTTCTAGCATAGATAAAAACTATATTGATCATTTAATCAGAGTATTTACCAACAAAGAATTCATCTCAAATCTTGTAAGATTTCCAAAATCTATTTGTCAATTTTCATCGAAAAAGAATAATCATAGGTTTATTGAATCTAATCCAGGAACGATTCTTTATTGTCGTATACGACACTTTTTAGACTTTAAAGGCTTTTACCTAACAAACCACCATGACTCTAGCGATACTCTATTCGCAATTGTTTTGCCACTATTGGGATATGCAACCTCCACTTCGATTATTAATAGAATAGAAAACCAACGCTACATAAACTCTAAAGTTTATGATCCTGCAATCTGCCACAAATCATCATTCAATTCCAATCAAGCAGCTCTTGTTGATAATGATATATATGTTGAATTAACACCAAATTATCAGAATCGAGGTCTTTATTATAGAATTAACCAAATCAAATTAAAACCTGGTGAAGCTAGTATTATTGTCAACATTAGGTGCCCATTGCTAGATTTAGAACCTGTTTACCGAAATATTACCTCTCAAGAATCTGGTCACTTAGTGTATCCACCTTTAAATGATTTATATAGACCAGTTTTATTAGTTGACTATTGTTTATGTAGTAAATCAGAATTTCCATCACTTAGGAACGATAGTATAAATGATGCAACTTTAGTTCCTATTGTTGAGGCAAAAGATATCCTTTCTTCCTTTACCTTGTCTTCATAGGTAACTTTCGACAATTATATGTTATAATTCAATTGTAGATTTACACTTGTTTAACTATAATTTCGTTCTAACATTAAGATTATGAATAAAACTATTTCAACCTGTGATCTTCAAAAATTAGTTAATGATCATAGCTACTCAACCAATATACTGGGATTCTCGGTCTTGCATTATATTGATCCTTCCGATCAGGAGACATTAAAACAGATTAAGCAAATAAGAATCTCATTGGCAAAAGCAATACAGAATTGTCCAGAGTCATTGCTGACGAAGATTTGGAATCCTAGTATTAATTATAGATTTTGGTCTCTTGTGCGAAGCGGTGTTCAAAGGCAATTGCTTTCTAGCGAGGATACTCATTTGAAACGAGTTTCCCTCGATCGTTTCTCAAGTAATAACCCTAGTAAAATTGGCAAGTTAAATTCTTCTTTGATACTTCTGCTTTACTGTTTGCCAACGGGCCCAACTTTTAAAACTGTTATACAAAATCTTCCTGAAAAATTTACCCTAGACTTTTGAACCCTTTCAAATAGATGTCTAATCAGGTTTCTATTCTTACAGTTTCTTTTAATAGCTGGCGTTACTTATTATTAAACTATAATCTTTTACAAAAACTAGGTTTTTCAGATGTTAAATGGATTATTGTCAATAATACTCCTGAATTAAATATAAATTCCCCTGCCTACAACTATTTATCCAACCGGCCTAACGTTTTAATATTAGATGGAATAGAGAAACATATTTTAAAAAAGAATCTTAATATTACTCAAGCTGAGGGTAGTTTTCACCATGGTTTTGCCTTGAACAAAGGTGTGCGTTACTGCTCTACCAGATATTTGATTATTATGGATCCAGATTTTTATGTAATCAGACAAAATTGGCTTTCTGACGTTCTCAACTATGTCGATGTTAAACAACAAATATTCTTTGGTGTCACATGGATTCCTCGTTATACTTCAGCCTTGAGTACTAAATGGGATGATTTTCCATCAGCACATTTTAATTTAATAGATACCAACTTTGTAGACCTAAATAGAATAAATCTTATGCCACGATATGATGAATTAATTCAGCAGGACACAGGCTGTTATCTTAGACAATTAGCACTTTCCCAATACAAACCTTCGGAATGGACTCTTTTGGATTCAACCTCTAAGAATATATTCTTCGGTTCTCAACCATTATATTTTCCAAGTAGTCCGCCTAAAATTAAGTTCAAGGGCAGCAATGTTGGTTACTCTGGTTTTAGAAAAATTCTATCCTTAATGGATTTCTTTCTTTGGGATCAAGAACGTTTTGCTATACATATGCGTAACCTGCCTAAGGGTATCTCGAATCCGGATCTACTTTCAGAGCATGCATCTAACTACCTTATAGATTGTATGTCATATCTTCTATTTGATACTTTTATTTGATTGTTTGGTTTAGGTACATTTCATTTCAACTGAACCCAATTCTATTAAGAAAGCATTCTCATCTTTATTCACGGTTTGTTTATTATCACAATGCAATAGGTCAATCATAAGAATAGGTCTGAGCGCCTCTTTGATAGGCGGGTAGATTCCGTGGAAAGAATTTTTTGTATTAAAGGTTCTCATGCCTTCATTGCAATTCCATAAATTGCTATTTGCATTAACAAGAACAATAGCATCACCGTGATCCAGATCTACAGACTGAAAGTAATAGTTTTCGGCTACTTTGTATTTATTTTGATCTATTTTTTTAATCATCCTAATTGTTTTTGGTTCGTCAATCACATCCATGAAAACTCCATCAGCGTGTTGTACTAGACTAACATTTCCAGGTTGTCCTTTTATTCTTTCTAGTCTTTGTGGTGCCTTCACAAATAGAGATGTAGCTGTTCCACCTTTCATTAATGGCATTATTAAGGTTATTAAAGTATCTAAAGAATCATTGTGAGGTGGTATATAAAAGCCTCGCTTATCTAGACAGCTTCTGATCCTAAGTACCAACTTTTTGTTGTAATAGTTCTTTATAGCTTTTTTCCTATTATTCCCAATTGAATATGCTAAGATCTCTTTTGATGCTAACCATAAAGTTCTAAACAATTCTTTTGAGTTAAACGACTCCATAAATACATTCGTATATTCTGGGTCAATTTTTTCAAGCAAACTTACTGGGATATTCACTCTGTTCTCTTGAACAATTGAGCCACTTGATGTGTTTATACTTGAAAAAATCCTTTGTTCTTTCCCCGCGTTAATAATCAACTCTTCTATCCAGTCTAATGTCTCTGCACTTATTAGTCCCTTGATTGAATATGCCGGAGGCATCATACTTACTATCCTGAGTTGATAGTCCCCAACTAGAATCTTTTTTTTCGAATTATTTCTCACGGCTTTATTATCAGTAGCCTTTTGCGGATCCATTAAGTTCCTTTTACCTATAATTTCATTATGATTTAAATTGTTTTTCTTGGCAAATTCATAGTTCATCCATTTACTATCTCCCTTAGCTTTCTCAACCTAATTTCAATTGCGCAATATTGAGGAGATTTTTACTAATCCAGCTGGCAATTTGTTTTTTCATCCTCGACTACAAGATTATTTTTAAAATTTGTTGGATACTTCAATGGGATTTTAAACTATATAAATAAATTGCTTCAATAAACAAAACTCGTGAGTCGGGCTGTTGATTTGGTGGCGGGGGGGAGATTTGAACTCCCGACCTTCGGGTTATGAGCCCGACGAGCTACCAGACTGCTCTACCCCGCGATGTCTCTATAAGGATACAACTCAAAGAGCACTATTTGCCAGTTGTTTGGTTTTCCTGGAATTTGAGTTGGCCTTCCACTTCTAGCTGGAGACCAGGACCTTTCAAGAGAATATCTTCTTCGAGTTCTTCGAGACCAGTTGGGGTAAGCCACTCTAGTTGTTTAAGTATATGGATGGCCACAGCGTGTTTTGCTCTTTTGGATCCATCTTCCACCTTTATTGCCAAACCCATACCTTCTCCGACTCTGCTCATACATTGAATCCCTTCAGCACCTCCCTTACTGATGACTTGTCCATGGGCCCTAAGCATTAGTTCTGTGTCAAATCGACCGCTACCAGCGATTAACTCAGGATGAGACAACATTGATCTTGTAATTTGTTCGAGATCAGCGTTTTGTGACTCTCCTAGATGCGCATATAACAAGGCCATTTGGGATAATTTTAAAAGCAGGGTTGGAGCTCCACAATCATCCCTTGCTGCGATTAGTGCATCCGCTGATATTCCTAGGAATTCTGAAACTCTTCTGTTTATTTCAGACTGAATGGGGTGCTCTCCTTTTAGATAATCTCCTAATGGCCAGCCCATTTTTTTACAAGTAGCTAGGAATGCCGAATGTTTTCCAGAACAATTATGTTCAAGTGGGCTATTTTTTCCTTCCGGTATTGGACATTTAAGGAAATCAATGTCAATTTCAGAACTCCATAACAGTTTAAATGCCTCTCTTGCATGAGTTATTGTTCCAGAATGTGAGCCGCAACTTATGGCTATACCTTTTTCTCCGCAATTTATCATCTCGGCTGTACCGCTACTGACGAAAGGAAGAGCTTGAAATGGTTTCAAAGATGATCTTATAAATGTTTCAAATTTTGCATCACCAGCGAATAAAAGTATCCTTCCCTTGCTATCACAAACTACAGCGTGAGCATGATGAATAGATTCAATCCTTGAATTCCTTAAAAGGTTTACTTTTAATGTTGGGGACCTTGAGTGGTTTGGTTTTGCAATCGAATTTTTGTTCATGATTTTTCTATATGATAATGGTATGGCTACAGAGGAATATACTTGAAATAAATAATCCTATTGTTATTGCTAAAGATCTATAGATTCTTCTTGTTATTGGTTTTACTTCGTATTGAGCAACTATAAGGTCTTGTTGAAGCCATTCAATCGGTTTTTCCCATGTTTGACCGTCATACCAACCAGTCTCTTCATATTCTATGCGTTCGTCAAGGAGTCTATTTAAAATATAGTTCCATCCTAAACTTTGTCTTATAAGAATCAGAATTGGCATCCCGAAACTACATATTCCACTTATCATTATAAGATCTTTGATGTTTTCTCTTAAAGCAAAACTACCGTAGGAAATAAATAAACATATTGGAAAGATTGTAAGCCAACTTGCTATTAGTGATCTATTGAGGCTGGTTTGATGTTTTGTTGGTAACGAGAAAAACCAGGAATTATATAGCTGGCTAAATTCTTCTAGCGGTTGTTGTGATTTAGGCACCGGACATAAATTATCCATGCTCAGATTTAATCTTTTTTTGATTCTAATGAATTCTTATAATCTTGGCATTCACCACTGCTCCAAAAGGCTTCAAGGTCATAGTAACTTCTTTCACTAGGCTGTAAAATATGTACTATTAATTCTCCGTAGTCAAGTAAAGCCCACTTGCCTTCATTGATTCCTTCACTCCTTAGCGGAAGCCTATTAGCTTTTTGTTGTAAGTGATCTTGTACTGATCTGGCAATTGCCTGTACTTGTACAGAAGTAAAGCCGCCTGCAATCAGCATCCAATCAGCGAGGGAAGAGACTTTATCTACTTGTATAAATTTAATATCGGTTGCTTTTTTGTTATCACAGGCTTCGGCAGCGAGCTCAACCAGTTGATAACTATCCATATACATTTTCACTACTCATGGATTCCCGTGAGCCTTCTTGCTGAGCCATTTCTGCACGAGCTCGGGTTGCACTTTTCCTAAGCGCTTCTAATCGGTCTTCATAGAATCCGCGTTGTTTTTTCTTCCTTGTCTTTTCTATTAATTCCTTCAGAGCTCCTCCAAGACTTTTATATGCATTGGGGACGCTATAACCGAATCTGCAAGCAATGTCTATTGCTCTTTCATCAGCTGATATGGCATCTTGCAAACGCTTTTCGGAATTATTTTTTAGATATAACCGATACCCGGCAAATCCTGACAGTCCTAGAGCCATAAGCAACAGCAACCCATCTTGTACCCAGAGTTCACCTATAGCTCCACCTACGCCAATTGCTAGAGCAGCCATCTCCCAGCCATCTCTAGGAATGGTGTCATTTTGAATTCGACCCACTTCATGCCAGAACAGCAAATTTCTATGATCAAGAGCAAATCCATCCCACTGTTCAAGATCTATTTGAATTTCAACCTCATCACGCCCTATCTCCTCAAGGGTGATCAATGGGGGTTCAACAGCCGCTGCTGCTTCAATAAAAACCCAACTTTGATTTTCTGGAGGTAGCAAACCCTTTAGCCGCTGGAGCTCACTCATTGCGATAACCGTTCTTGATTCATAAATTAGCGACCTGAAGGCTTGATTTGTGTTTTTGCTATTTAGTTTTTTAAGCTGTAGCGTGCCAAGCTAGTTGTGATATGAAATCACTATAAAAACCATGCCAAGGAGGACCAACCTTCGTCGAATTCTTCTGCTTGGTTCTGGTCCAATAGTGATTGGGCAGGCATGTGAATTCGATTATTCGGGAACTCAAGCTTGTAAGGCTTTAAGGGATGAGGGTTTCGAGGTCATTTTGATTAATTCGAACCCAGCCTCCATCATGACTGATCCGGAGATGGCCAACCGAACATATGTTGAACCACTTACACCTGAGGTGGTTACTCGGATCATTGAATTAGAAGCCCCAGATGCCCTACTTCCTACTATGGGAGGCCAAACAGCATTAAATATTGCTGTTTCACTGGCAGAAGATGGCACTCTTGACAAGCATGGCATCGAATTGATTGGAGCGAATCTTTCTGCAATTCGTAAAGCTGAAGATCGTCTTCTGTTTAAAAACGCTATGGAGGAAATAGGGGTTAATGTTTGCCCCTCTGGAATTGCTTCAAGTCTTTCTGAAGCATTATCTGTAGGTTCTGAGATTAATAGTTTCCCTAGGATAATTAGACCTGCATTTACTTTGGGCGGCAGTGGTGGCGGGATAGCATATAACCATGAGGAATTTGAGGATTTATGCAAGAAAGGACTTGATGCAAGTCCTGTATCACAGATTCTTATAGAAAAGTCTTTACTTGGTTGGAAGGAATTTGAACTGGAAGTTATGCGTGACATGGCCGACAATGTAGTGATTATATGCAGTATTGAAAATGTTGATCCGATGGGTGTGCATACAGGAGATTCTATAACTGTTGCACCTGCTCAAACACTTACCGATAGAGAATACCAACGTCTTAGAGATCAATCAATATCGATAATTCGTAAGATAGGAGTTGCTACAGGAGGTAGTAACATCCAATTTGCTATTAATCCCGAAGATGGTGAAGTAGTTGTTATTGAAATGAATCCAAGAGTTAGCCGTTCTTCAGCTTTGGCTAGTAAAGCTACAGGTTTCCCTATTGCTAAGATTGCAGCCTTGCTAGCTATAGGATATAACTTAAATGAAATTATAAACGATATTACTGGTAAGACCCCTGCCTGTTTTGAACCAACAATTGATTATGTAGTTACAAAGATTCCTAGGTTTGCTTTTGAGAAATTTAGAGGAAGTCCACCACTTTTGACTACAGCAATGAAATCAGTGGGAGAGGCAATGGCGATTGGCCGTTGTTTTGAAGAATCCTTTCAAAAGGCATTAAGATCTTTAGAAACTGGCTTGTATGGTTGGACCAGTTCTCTTTCTGAGAATAATATAGACAAGGTAAATTTAGACAGATTGCTTAGGAACCCTTGCCCAGAGCGCATACTTGCAATCAGAAGCGCTTTTATTCAAGGCCGTGCAGACAAAAATATTTGTGAACTTACTAAGATAGATCCATGGTTTATAGCAAAACTTAGAGGAATATATAATTGTGAATTAAACCTTCTGCAAGATAAAAAGCTGAGTGAAATTAGTGCAGACCAAATGTTAAAAATAAAACAACATGGGTTTTCTGACTCTCAAATTGCGGTAATTACAGGTAGTGATGAGTTCACAGTAAGATCAACTCGCTCTTTACTCGGAGTTAAGCCTATTTATAAGACTGTTGATACTTGTGCCGCAGAGTTTGCATCTCATACTCCATATCATTATTCAACTTATGAAAGAAATATAAAACAAATTGATTCTGTTGGGAATATAACAACCTTATCTTGTCAGAATGAGACTTTACGAGAAGAAAAAGCTAAAGTTTTGATTATCGGTGGAGGGCCAAATCGAATTGGTCAGGGAATCGAATTTGATTATTGTTGTTGCCATGCCTCTTTCTCTGCTCAAGAAAAAGGTTTTTCTACCATCATGGTTAATAGTAATCCCGAGACTGTTTCCACCGATTATGATACTAGTGACCGGCTTTACTTCGAACCCGTCACACTGGAGGATGTGCTAAATATTATAGAAGAAGAGAAACCTGATGGTGTAATTGTTCAATTTGGAGGACAAACTCCCTTAAAATTATCACTACCATTGTTAAACTGGATCAAAGAAGCCCGCTCTAAGGATTTTAAAACTTCTATATGGGGAACTTCTCCAGAGTCGATAGATAAGGCAGAAGATAGAGAGCAATTTGAAGCAATATTGCGGAATTTAAATATCAGACAACCACGCAATGGTATAGCAAGAACTGAAAATGATGCCAGGATAATTGCATCAAATATAGGATATCCAGTCGTTGTAAGACCTTCTTATGTGCTAGGAGGTCGAGCCATGGAAGTTGTTTTTGATGAACAGGAGTTAAATTTGTATATGAATGAAGCAGTTAACTTAGAATCTGATCGTCCAGTTTTAATTGATCAATATCTTGAGAATGCTATAGAAGTAGATGTTGATGCTTTGTGTGACAAAAATGGCAATGTTGTTATTGGTGGAATTATGGAACATATAGAACCTGCCGGGATTCATTCAGGAGACTCTGCATGTTGTTTGCCAACAGTTTCATTGGGTCTTAAATCACTCTCGACTATTCGTGAATGGACAAAATTACTTTCTATAGCCTTACATGTGAATGGTTTAATTAATTTACAATTTGCAGTTCAAAAGGATGAAATAGGACAGGAGAAAGTTTTTATAATTGAAGCAAATCCTCGAGCTTCAAGAACTGTCCCTTTTGTTTCAAAAGCAATAGGTATACCTTTGGCAAGAATTGCAACTCGCCTTATGGCTGGAGAGACTCTTGAAGATGTCGGATTACTTGCCGAACCGATTCCTCCTCTTCAATCAATAAAAGAAGCAGTTCTACCTTTTAAGCGTTTCCCAGGAGCAGATAGCGTCTTAGGCCCTGAAATGAGATCTACTGGAGAAGTGATGGGATCTGCTGTTTGTTTTGGAATGGCTTATGCCAAGGCGGAATTGGCGGCTGGGGAAGGTTTGCCAACCAGTGGCACCGTTTTCCTTTCTACACACGATCGTGATAAGCCTGCTTTGGTACCAGTCGCTAAAAAGTTGATTGAACTTGGCTTTGAATTAATTGCTACCTCTGGTAGCTGTAATTATTTAAATAAAGAAGGTTTAAGTGTCCAACCAGTTTTAAAAGTCCATGAAGGTCGTCCAAATATTGAAGATCTTATAAGGTCTGGTTCAGTGCAATTAGTAATTAACACTCCCATTGGTCGTCAAGCAGCTCATGATGACAAGTATCTACGAAGAGCTGCACTTGATTACTCCGTGCCTATTCTCACCACATTGGCTGGAGCTCGTGCTGCTGTTGAAGCTATAACAGCCTTGCAAAGTCAATCTTTCTCTTTTTCAGCTCTTCAAGATATCCACTCCTGACGTAGCTCTTTTTATTTAAACTTAATACATATGTTTAGTCTTTTATCCTAAAATGAATCTAATTGAAAAAGATAACTGTAGGAAATTATTCAAGAGAGCATATGAGAATAGATATACTTGGGATCCTGCATTTGCTGGCTATAATGGAAGTTGTTCTTTTGAAGAAAAAGAAATTAGCTTTAAAGGTAAGTTTGTTATAGATTCTGATTTAAAATCCAATGTAAAAAATATTAAGAATGACACAATAAGTAAACTTGTAAGTTCTCAGTTGTGGGAGGTTGCTATACATAGAGTTAGGAGAGATTTTGATTCTGTTCATGGTGAGAATACATTTTTATTTGGGAATTCGAATGAAGTTGGTCAAGAAATTATAGTAGGGGGTAAAAATTCAGGAGATAGATACAGAATTAAAGATGACATTGTCACCATGGTTAAGAGACGGATCCATGGTAAGTTAATTACTATATATACAAAAGATATCCAGCAGACTGGTTATGGTTACTTAAGCCAAAAGTATACTAGTCAATACCAGGATGTTGAGACAGCTCAGCCGATCACTGGGCTAAATGATTTTGAGGATGTTTTTTCGCGAATTGAAGATAGTCCCTATTGGGTGTTAAGTCAAAGACGAATAATAACCGAAAAGTATCGAGATATTCCAGCCTCGGAAAAAACCTTTAGGTTTTCAGATATGAAGCTTAATTGATTTCTTCTTGCAACTTTAGAGTTGCTATGAGAATATCTGGCGATTAATCTCTAACACATTTACATTCAATATTTATTTCTATGCACTT
>QCKC01000008.1 GCA_003215635.1 Prochlorococcus sp. AG-409-J19 | reverse complement strand
GTGATCAATGTACGTCAAAAAAGGATTCCAAGCCTATAAACGATACTGGGAAGATCAAGCAAGTTTCATGGATCAATCTCCATGGAATCTGAAGAAGATCTTAAAACTAACTATCTCAAATGATTTTAATAGAAATATTGAAGAACTTGAATTTTCCAATCACTCCATTTCAAGAGAAGAGGGGCAATTAACCTTACGGGTAAATGTTCCTTACAACTACTTTGAACTTGATAGTTTTGAATTAAAAGCTATTGAACTCCTTGGTATTGATAAAAATTGGTTAATAGATATGAGCTTAGATGACTCTAGTTGTACCCATCAATTAACAAAGTAAAATGACTATTGAGTTAAATAGAAGTTCTTCTAGAATCTTCTGAATCACTGAGACATATTGCCACTAATTAGTATATTTACTTATCAATATGAACGGTTTTACTGATTGGGGTATCGTTCATTAGCGAGGGCAACAAGAACACCAATTAATGCCTTGAAGAAGACAATGTTGTTGATATTTTAAAGAGTTGATCAATTAAAGTCAGATCCTATAAGTACGGATTAAGAACAAGGCTTTGCTGCATTCTTACAACTCTTTTTCAGATCAGCTATCCAATCTTCTAACAATTGCAACGCTTTTAGATCCAATTTGTAGTACACCCAACGTCCGCTTTGACGGTCTGTAATTAATCCTGAATCTTTTAGAACCTTGAGATGAAATGAAAGGCGTGATTGCGCAAGACCTGTCTTTTCCATCAGATCACAAACACAACACTCTCCTTCTGATAAAGATTGAATGACTTCCATACGAAGAGGATCGGCTAAGGCCTTGAGAAGCCCACTTGCTTGACTTGCCGCAAGCACATTTTTTTCAGCAATTACTGCTCCCATGAATCCAAATGATCTACAAAGGTTTTTGCTATCAATTTTTGAAGCAATCACACAATAGCTTGCATCAAGCAGGGTTGATACATCAAAATAAATTGATGCGTTCTAAGGTAGCTTTTCTTTCAAGCGCAGAGCGTTCTTTTTTTACTGCTAGTTGGTTCAATGCGCATTGGTATTAATGGTTTTGGTCGGATTGGCCGCTTAGTTTTTCGTGCCTTATGGGGTCGTTCCAATATTGAACTAGTTCATATCAATGACCCAGCAGGAGATGCTCCAACAGCAGCTCATCTACTGGAATTTGACTCCGTTCATGGTCGTTGGGACCAGCACATTGATTCCGACTTAAAAGGGATCAAGATTGATGGTCAATTTCTTAGCTACTCGCAAGAGAGTGCTCCCACTAATGTTCCATGGGTGCAAGCGGGAGTTGACTTTGTTCTGGAATGCAGTGGAAAGATAAAAACACCAGAACTATTAAACCCTTACTTTGATCAGTGTGGCATTAAAAGAGTTGTTGTTGCTTGTCCCGTGACAGGTGAAGTGGCAGGGACAGAAGCTCTAAATATCGTCTATGGAATCAACCATAATCTTTACGACCCTAAGATTCATCGACTAGTCACAGCTGCATCGTGTACAACCAATTGCTTGGCACCAGTTGTCAAAGTTGTCAATGAAAGTTTTGGCATTATCCATGGAGCCATTACCACACTCCATGACATCACGAATACACAAGTGCCAATTGACTCATTTAAAAGTGATCTAAGACGAGCCCGTAGCAGCATTCAAAGTCTTATTCCTACTACTACCGGTTCGGCGAAGGCAATAGGCATGATTTTCCCAGAGCTTCAAGGCAAATTAAACGGACATGCTGTACGTGTTCCACTGTTGAATGCATCCCTGACTGATGCCGTTTTCGAACTTGAGAGAAAGGTCTCAGTTCAAGAGGTTAATGACGCTTTTCAACGTTCAGCGGAAGGAGATTTGAAAGGCATTCTTGGCTATGAAGAAAGGCCCTTAGTCTCCATTGACTACGTCAATGATTCACGCAGTTCAATTATTGATGCTTTGTCCACAATGGTTATAGATGGGAATCAATTAAAAGTTTTTGCCTGGTATGACAATGAATGGGGTTACAGCTGTCGTATGGCAGACCTAACTTCTTATGTCGTGAATCTAGATAGCAAAGGTTAAAAGATAACCAAATGAAATTGTCGTCTCTGCAGCAATACGGGATCGTCACAGCCAACTATTGGGCGTTCACTCTTACTGATGGCGCTCTGCGTATGTTGGTGGTCTTTCATTTCCATCAGCTTGGATATACAGCTTTAGAAATTGCTTTTCTTTTTCTCTTTTATGAGTTCTTTGGCATCATTACCAATTTGTATGGCGGCTGGATTGGTGCTCGCTATGGCTTACGACTAACCCTATGGGCAGGAACTCTTCTGCAGATAGGTGCTCTACTGATGTTGGTTCCTGTTGCTGCTAGTTGGCCAAAGTTGTTAAGCGTTAGTTATGTCATGGTTGCGCAAGCAATCAGTGGCATCGCCAAAGACCTCAACAAAATGAGTGCAAAGAGTGCAATCAAAACAGTTGTTCCTGAAACGCCGGAAGAAGAACAGAAAGGTAAAAAGCAATTATTTAAATGGGTTGCGGTTCTAACAGGTTCCAAAAATGCTCTCAAGGGTGTGGGATTTTTTCTGGGTGGAGTTTTACTGATTAGTTTTGGTTTCAATAAGGCCGTTGGACTAATGGCATTTGGCCTGGCTCTGTCTTTTGTTTTGACTCTGGTCTTGCCTGGTGATATGGGGCGTATGAAGAAGAAGCCGATGTTTAAAGATCTATTTTCAAAGTCCAAAGGGATCAACGCACTTTCTATGGCACGTTTTTTTCTTTTTGGAGCTAGAGATGTGTGGTTTGTAGTCGCATTGCCTGTTTTTCTTGAGACATCGCTGGATTGGAACTTCTCTGAGATTGGAGCTTTCCTAGGCCTATGGATTATTGGTTACGGCTTTGTGCAGGCGTTAGCGCCTACTTTAAGGAATGTCTGGGGCAAAAAATCCAGTCCAGGAGTTTCTACAATTAAGTTTTGGAGTGCTGTTCTTACTGCAATTCCTGGACTCATCGCTATTGCGTTGTGGAGGCAGAGTGATCCAGGCATTGCTATTACCGCTGGCTTAATTGCTTTTGGAGTGGTTTTTGCAATGAACTCATCTATCCATTCCTACATGGTGTTGGCTTATACCGATGCAGATAGCGTGAGCCTGAATGTTGGTTTCTATTACATGGCGAATGCAGCCGGCAGGCTTCTAGGAACATTACTTTCAGGAGCTTTATTTATGCTTGGAGAGAATGCAACTATAGGGATGCAACTTTGTTTATGGTGCTCCAGTATACTCGTGCTCTTCTCATGGTTAAGTAGCTTACGTCTACCATCATTAATTAACCCTGTATCGCTTAAAGGAAGTTCGCTATAAGTCTATAATTAAATGATTTCAAATCTTTATATAGCCAATAAAAAGAGGGGTTAAAAAATACCCCTCTTAAAAATTTTGGAGTTGATCAAAGCTCCTATTAAATTGACCCTAAAACTCAGTTTCCTATCCTATTTACGGCAGCGCGTGCTTTATTAAGGATGTCACCCTTCAGAGGAACAAAGCCAAGTGAAGGGGCTTTGTTTTGAGCCTTATCGCTTAATAGGTAGTTTAAAGCTTCTTTAATGGCTTCCGTCTTAGAGCCATTACCTGTCTCATAGGCTAAGACCCAGGTCAACGTAGCAATTGGATAAGCACCTTTTGCAGTTGGATTGGGATTTTGACCAGCCAAGTTTTGGTCTAGTCGAATGCCGTTGAGTGCGGTAGCACCTGTAGCTGTGGTTGGCTTCAAATACTCGCCAGACAAGTTTTGAAGAGCAGCAGCCTTGACTACACCTTTGATATATGACTGGTTGACATAGCCAATGGCACCAGATGTGTTGCGGATATAACCCGCCACACCAGCATTCCCTTTGCCGCCAATTCCAGCAGGCCATTTAACTGATTTTCCAGTACCTAGAGACCATTCACTGGAGTCATTTGAGAAAGCTTGCATTGAATTGGTGAAGGCTTTGGTAGTACCTGAACCATCAGAACGATGGACCCAAGTGAGTTTTTCAGTAGGACAACCCAGTTCACTCCAGTCTTTGATGTTGCCCATTGCGATCCTGACTGCTTGCTTCTGAGTCAACTTGAGATCACAATCTGGCTTGTTGTAGCCAAAGGCGATGGTGCCTCCCACCATTGGGATTTGAACCAATCCTCGAGTGACTTTGGCGATGTCTTTCGCTTTCATTGGATCATCCGAGGCACCAAAATCCACGGTTTCATCAATAAAAGCTTTGCGTCCAGAGCCCGAACCAACTGCTTGATAATTAACCTTTGGCCCGCCAGATTTAGCTAGATCAGAGAACCATCGGGTGTAGATCTTTGCGGGAAAAGATGCTCCAGCACCACTTAGGCGCACACCGGAGGTTGAATCAGTTGATCCACAGGCAACGATGCCAACCCCAAGGGTGGCAATAGAAACGACGGAAGTCACCTTCCTTTTGAAGGTCATGGAAGCGATAAGAAATCGGCCCTCATACACTAATCAAAAAACCTTGATAAGATCAAGTAATCTTGATTTGTGGCTTACAGAGTGCTTGCAAAAGAAGCTCCTAAAAGCCGGCATTCGCTAAGAATTCAGGTGCTAGAGCTGTCCCAGAAGGTTAAGGATAGATCAAGAAATGTTGATGGTTTGCTGACATGGGGCTCTCTTGCCATCCAAATCAGTCAAATTATGCACGATTCCGAAATGATTGGAACTCAAAAGTGAAGACTCTCTCCTCCGTTTCTTCAGACATTAAAGAACCTAGACTTCTTCTAGTTGAAACTGACACTAACCTCTGTCAAGCCTCGATCACCAGTTTGAAAAAAGTAGGCTTTAAGGTTGTGACATGCAATACAGGAAAGGAAGCTCTAAACGCTCTAAATAATCGTCAAATCTCAAATCCTTTTGATTTAGTCGTGCTCTCTCACGAGTTGCCAGATATAAAAGGGCTAGGAGTCTGTCAAGAGTTACGTGAAAAAAGCAACAACATCCCCATACTTTTAATCAGCAATTGCGGCCACGAATCTGATCGAGTCCTGGGGTTAGAGATAGGAGCTGATGACTATTTAGTAAAGCCTTATGGAGGGCACATGCCCAACGCTTTCGACTAACTTCTTCTTATGGACAAAAAAGGTGCAAAAGGTTATTGGATCTCAACCTCAACAGTTATTAATCAAGAACTGTTTAAGTATTAGGGAATACTTAAATCCAATACTATGTATTTATTGAGACTGAATATAGTTAGGTTATCAATATAAAGCTCTCTTTTAATGGAAAATGTACCAAAAAGAACAATAAGTATCTTCATTAATTTGTATGTTTAAATCACTTCATACAAGTTCACATGAAAAGCCCCATCAGTACAAAACAACTAAATAGAGTTCAAACAATCGTTGGGCATTTTAAAAATTCTCCTCCACAAGGATATAGCTATATAACTTCATCGATAATGCGGCCTCTAAAAAATAGAATCGATGACTATTGGAGCCGTGAGATTGAACTTCACAATAGAGAATATGAAATATAAATATTTTAATCACAATTATTTTCTAAAAGCTTTCTTGACTAGCCTTGAATCTTGAAGGCCTCGCAATTTCTAATGTCTATTTCTTTGGAAGAACTTCAATCAAACTTTCATACGGATCAAGCTCGTTGGCTATCAAACAAGATTCATATGGTTCTAATTCTACAAAACATTGCTCATCATGAGAATTCATAAATAATTGATAGAGACTATTGATTGAAAGAGAAGAATTTATAGGAGCCAAAAGGCTCCTATAAAGGTAATTAAAATACGCCTGGAACTATTTGCCCTGTAGTGGCATATGTTCCAATTGCCACTAGAAACCCAAGCATTGCTGCCCATCCATTATATTTTTCAGCTTTCTCACTCATCAGGTCTTTAGCAGTCATAAGAAATCTCCAAAAGAAAGGATAATCAAAAGATATCCAAATAATTAATTAGTCACTGTATATAAAAATACATTTCATATCGATTGGGCAGATTTTTGTTCATTCTCTAGTTTGGAGTGATATCAATAGCTACAAAAAGCTTCAAATCTGTATAAATTATAGCCAATAGTTTTTATTATTTAAAAGCTTTCATAGAGATCTTCTTTAACAGTATAAATAAGTACATAATCGACCGATTAATTGCTTAAAATTAGTTTAGTTGGATGAGCTATTTTTACGAATGGAATCAGAAGCAGGTACAAAAGAATGTTATGCATTACTAAAAGCCAAGGTAAATATTGAAGAGGCAATAAAATTGATAGCAAAACTAAAGCATGCAGAACATATAAACAGCAATTACTAGCTGTTCACAACCAGCTTGAAGGCATGCATGAACTTACACGACGCGTTGTTCAGTCAAATGCTGAATCTTCAATCTAAGGAATTTGAAAAATCCATTCACTCAACTCACAAGCAGCGGTAATCACCTCGTCCTTTCGGGACGTTTCAGTGATATTCATTAGATTGGAAAAAGACTGCTTATGTCGATGGAGTGCCAAGCACTGCGCTGTCGACCTCCTTATTTTATGCGCCGTTTACTGCTTGCACCGTTAATACTTGCGCTTGCTTCACCTGTTCAAGCTCATCTAAAAGGAATTTACAAGACCCAAAATGAAGCTCGACAACAGTCAGTTAAATTGCAATGCGAGGGTATTCACAAGAATGGAGACTATTGGATGCCTTGTGCTAATGAAAAAGAACTACACAAAGCACTTAGAGAAAGATAAACATGAGAGAAGCCTCACCAGTAAGTCGTTTTTGGCATAGGAGAATTGCTTTTTTTCTAGCCATTCCACTCTTATTAACAATTCTAAGTGGATCGATCTATTCAATTCTTTTAACAGTTGGCATAGATGCTTTTTGGTTAATTAAATTACACACTGGGAATTTTGGAGTGATTAATTTACAGTCCGTATATTCACCATTGATCGGCATATTTACCTTGATGCTTCTTTTAACAGGTGTTTCGTTGTTGAGACTTCCTCAAGTAAAGGGTCCTTCCTAGGGATTTGATTGTGGGTCATCCGAAGACTCAATAGTGATTAACCCAAGTTCGTCTCTTTGGCGATGCCGCCGCTGGTTCAATCACCATCTGATGCATCAACTTGATCCCAGCGAGTGCCGCTCCATAGTTCTTGGTCTTCATCGATCCTCTGATTGATTGCTCGGTTTGGTTGATTAGTCGGCTTAATAAATGGTGCTTATCAACCTCATCTAAGTCAGCAACCATTTCCAAGTGAGCTGCTTTTATTGCCCTTAGTGCCGTCTTCCGACTCACCCCCCACTTGTCAGACAGAAGCGACGCCGACTCACTAGTGCCATAACCGTCACTGAGCATTTGGAGAGCTTCAGCCTGACGTTTTTTGAGTTCGTGTTTACTGGCTCGGCCCATATTCAAGATCAATGCAATAGAGACGTAAGTCCTTTTGAGCGAAGTGGATTGCTACCGCAAACTGACCAAGGAGCTGGGGCATAAGTTCCCAAGCCTGGTTCTCCTGAATCGAAGCAAGGGTTTGAACCAATGCATCTCCAGTGATTTTATTGATTCTTGATTCAAGCTGAAGAGCCTTATTTCCAATATCTTCTTGATCTAAAAAAGAAGAAGATATTGCGGCATTGAGATCAGACATTAGAGGCAACCCCCTTGAGATGATTAGGGAATGGGGTTTAATTCCTTTCGGCAAATATAAACAAGTTTAAGTAAAATAGGAACGGATAAGTCTTTACGATGAGATTGTTCGGTGCAGCCTAGAGGTCGTACGCCACGCGGCCTCTTATTTATTATCGATTATAAACAAATAATAGGCTATAATCCAGTCATACCAATAGAAGCAATAAAAAAGGCGGTGATATCAGAATCCCGCCGACTTTCCCGCCGTTTACATTCTGTTGTTCGCTTATATCTCAGTCACTTCAATGCTTTTCGGGGAATCCAGCCTCTCCATGCCATGCAGGTGCTCTACCAGCTGAGCTATGGCCCCGTATATGAAATTTGGCAGTGATATCAAGCGATCTGAGAGATTCTGGTAAAAATCATATTTTGCTTGATATTGCCTGAATATGATTAACAGGACAAAATCGCGTTAGGTTTTGCGTCAAGTCCAGATCTAAAGAGATCAATAATCACATGGCATCTCGAAAGGAGTGGTACAGAATTTTGAGCCAGTCCATAAAAATCGAGAATGGAATCGGATCTTAGGTTCGTGGTCGAGAGCTGAGAACACTGCTGAAACTCAGGTGAACTATTACTTACCAAGACGAACTTGGCAAGAAGAACCCCCATTTAGCGGAATTCCTTACTTACGACTGGAAGAGCCGATCACGAAACAAGATTATCACCGTGATTGGTGAACTTCAGATAATGAATGATTCTCAAACTTGACGCCAGACTGCCACAAGCTTTCCTTGAACTTGAACTTGCTCAGCCGGGACCTCTATAGGTTCATAGCATTCATTTGCGGCAACAAGACGCACTAATGGGCCCTCCCTATGGAAATGCTTCAGGGTTGTTCCACTTCCTAAAACAAGCGCACTCACAACTGTTCCATCTCTAAGCCTAGAAGGTTCATGAACAGGTTCCATGAGAACCACGTCACCATCTGCGATGTGAGCGTCAACCATGGAGTCACCATTAACAGTTAACGCAAATATTTCTCTCCTTTTAAGCATTTCAGAGATATCAAAGCGTTCATTTAAGTCATCAAATGTCTCAATTAAACCGCCAGCGGCAACGGCCCCCAACACAGGAATACCCGAAGCAAAATCTCCTAAAAGCTGAAGAGTTCGAGCCTGACCTTCCTTCCAGGTTATCCAGCCCTTTTCTTGCAAATGTCTAAGTCGACTTTGAATAGGTGCAGGAGAACGCAGGCCCATTGCTTCCATCATTTGACGAATAGATGGACTGTGATTATTTGCTCCGATGTAATCGGCCAACCATTCATAAAGCTCATTCTGAGCTGGAGTGAGCGTTTCTAAAGAGGATTCAGACACCATTAAACGAAAATCCCTTCAATACATATGTACCTGTCAAATGCGAAGCTGGCAAGGGTCAAAGTCCTCCAAGAACAGAAGCGAGAAGGGCTTGCTGAACATGAAGTCTATTTTCGGCTTGGTCAAAAATGGTACGAGAGTGCCTTTCCATAACTTCAGCACTTATCTCCTCACCCCTATGAGCAGGAAGGCAATGAAGAACTATTGCGCCCGGATCTGCAGCTGAAAGGAGTTCCTCGTCAATACAAAAACCTTTAAAAGCTTTCTCTCGAGAAATTTTCTCCTGCTCTTGACCCATCGAAGCCCAAACATCGGTATACAAAACTTGTGCGCCTTTAACTGCGGAAAATGGGTCGTGGGTTATCTCTAAAGAAGTGTTGCTTGAAGCAATTAATTTTGCTTGTTGAAAAATAGCTGGAGCCGGTTCAAAACCTTTAGGGCAAGCAACCTTTACGTTCACTCCAAGCAAGGCCCCACAAAGAAGCAATGAATGCGCAACATTATTGCCATCACCTACATAGGTAAGTGTCCTGCCCAATAATTCACCAAATGATTCTTGAATTGTCAAAAAATCAGCCAGAATCTGGCATGGATGTTCTAAATCTGTCAGCGCATTCAAGACGGGGATAGAAGCCCAATGTGCATAGTTCTCCAATTCTTCTTGTCCAAAGGTTCTAACCGCAATCACGTCACAAAATCGACTTAATACTCGAGATGTATCTTCTAAAGGTTCACCTCTACCTAACTGAGTAACCTGAGGGTTTAAATCAACAGTCTGGCCGCCAAGTCTAGCCATTGCAACCTGAAAACTCACTCTTGTTCGAGTAGAAGCTTTAGAAAAGATTAATCCCAAAACCCTATTACCAAGATCGATTCTACGCTCTCCTGTTTTTAGTTGTTTTGCTAAATCAAGCAAAGCCAATGTCTGATCAGAGTCAAAATCTGTGACAGATAAATAATCCCTTCCTCTTAAATTAGCAAGGGCCGAAGCAACTCCCAGGTGATTATATTTCATATTGAGAATCTAAAAACAATCATTAGGCGATCTAACCAAACTGAAGTTGTTTATTTTAACTCTAAACAGTAACTAAATCATCCGGCAAGCTGCTTTCTTCAAGCATCTTTTTAAGTTCATCTCCCTCTATAACTTCCTTCTCGAGAATCTGCTGGGAAATACTTTCCAACAAATTAAGATTGTTTCTTAAGATGGCGAGGGCATTATCATGTGCCGCATCTACGAGACTCCTCACCTCTTGATCAATAGCCTGAGCAGTCGCATCACTAACAACCCTACGAGGGTTATTATCCCCACCTAAGAAACGTCCACCTCCTTGCTTGTCATATGCAAGTGGGCCAAGTATTTCACTCATCCCATAAGTACCAACCATTTGTTCAGCCAAATCTGTTGCTCTTTGAAGATCATTAGCTGCACCAGTTGTTATTTTTCCAAAAACAATTTCTTCTGCAGATCTTCCACCTAACAATGTAGCTATTTGTCCTTGCAAATCCTGCTTCGAGTTTAAAAATCTTTCTTCTGTAGGCAGCTGCAAAGTATAGCCAAGTGCACTCATACCCCTTGGAACTATTGATATTTTTGCAACTTTGCTGCCACCAGGCATAAGGTGTCCAACAATTGCATGTCCCACTTCATGATAAGCAACAACCCTTTTTTCATCTTCCTGCAGAACCCTGCTTTTCTTCTCTAATCCAGCAACTACTCTTTCAATAGCTTCATTTAAATCTTGCTGTTCGACTTTATTCCTTTTGCTTCTTGCAGCCAACAAAGCAGCTTCGTTAACCATATTGGCCAAATCAGCTCCTGCAAATCCACTAGTAGCTTGAGCTATAAGATTAAGATCTACACCTTCGGCAAGTTTAACTTTCTTCGCATAGATCTCAAGAATTGTTTTTCTCCCTGACAAATCAGGTCTGTCAACAAGAACTTGTCTATCAAAACGGCCAGGGCGAAGCAATGCTGCGTCAAGGACTTCAGGCTGGTTAGTAGCCGCAAGAACAATTACTGGCTTATCCGTTGAAGCAAAACCATCCATTTCTGTAAGTAGCTGATTGAGAGTCTGCTCTCTTTCATCATTTCCTCCAACAACTCCCATCGATCCCGAACGACTTTTACCTATTGCATCAAGTTCATCTATAAAAATTATGCAAGGGGCCTTTTTCTTAGCCTGTTCAAAAAGATCTCTAACTCGAGCAGCTCCTGCTCCTACAAAAAGCTCTACAAATTCCGATCCAGAAATAATGAAGAATGGGACCTCGGCCTCTCCCGCAACAGCTTTAGATAGCAAAGTCTTTCCTGTTCCAGGAGGGCCAACCAACAAAACACCCTTAGGTATTCGAGCTCCAATATCGGTATATCTCTCGGGTGTCTTCAAAAAATCAACTATTTCGGTAAGTTCATCCTTGGCTTCATCTACCCCAGCAACATCCTCAAAAGTAACCCTTGACTCCTCATCAGGGACATAAACCTTTGCCTTGCTTTTGGTAAAACTCAAAGCTCCTTGTGCTCCACCTCCTCCCATGCTTCTCCTTGCAAAAAACTGCAAAACAAGAATAAATATCAAAGGAGGTACAACCCAACTCAAAATAGTTGTGAAGAAATTTGGTTTTTTAGGAGGAGCTGCTGCAAATTCAACTCCTTTTGATTCCAACCGTTGGGGCAACTCCATATCGAAGATCGGAGTAGTGGCAAGAACAGATGGAGCACCTTCCTCCGGACTCGCCAACTCATAACGAATCTGTTCCTGTGTGATATATGCCCTCTTTACTTCCCCATCATTAACTTGGTTAATGAAGAGCGAATACGGAACTCTTGGAACCTGCATCGCCTGGTTTGGGACAAAACTACTTATCAACAAGATCAGACCAAAGCCGATCAGAGCAAGGTTAATTATTCCAAAACGACGATTCGGGCGATTATCATCCTGACGAATCGGCATGAGCTTAAAAAAAATCTTGTTACTAAACTAAGCGGACGCATCTAAGACCGTTTTCTGAAACTGGTGTAAGAACCGAACGTGATCTTAAAGTATCTTTGATGATTCAACAAAACCTCTGTTGCTTCGCTTAAGAGTGTTAAAGATGTCCGCCTCTAAAGCAAACAATTTATTAAATATAAAGTCCATATATCAATATGGCTTTTAAAAGAATAATTTTTCAGGCATCATCAGAATTTAGAGGAGGTATCAACATATTCAAAATCCAATCCGAACCATAACTCTTTAGTTCAGTAGATTCTATACATAGAGCTTTATCCATTGAAGTCACTCCTATTTCATTTAAAGGCGACATAGAAGGTGAACCTCCTAAAATCTTAGGAGCTAAAACTATTGACAATTCTTGAACACATTTTTGCTTTAGAGCCATTGCAGCCAAAGCTGGTCCACATTCCCAAAGAATCCTATTGCAATTTTTTCTTTGGGCTAAATTCTCCAGCAAACTTATAGGCTCAAGAGATTTCAATGGCAATCTATCTATACCCTGAGGAATTTTATCAATTCTTGATTTTGCAGAATCTGCCTCAAAAGCAACAAGTGTTCTAGCAACATCTACATCCCAAAGATTGGCTTCTAGAGGCAAGTTCAAAGTACGCGTAATAACAACTCTCAAAGGTTCAGGATTACATTTCCCGCGACTTGTTAAAAGCGGATCATCTCTTCGAAGCGTTTCTCCTCCAACAATTACAGCATCACACTGGGCTCGAAGAATATGCACCCAATCTCTTGATTCTTTTGTACTGATCCATTTACTAAGTCCATTTGATAAAGCAATTCTTCCATCAAGACTCATTGCCCATTTTAAAATCCCCCAAGGTCTACCTGTACGAACTCTATGAATAAAGGCTCTATTTTGATAAGCCGCTTCAGCTTTAAGTACATCATCAATAACCTCTAGTCCTGCTTCTCTTAGCCTCTGCAAACCAGATCCAGAGACTCTAGGATCAGGATCTTCCAGAGCAACAATTACCTTCTTAATACCAGAATTAATTACAGCTTCTGTACAAGGGGGTGTCAGGCCATGATGACAGCAAGGTTCAAGAGTAACTATCAAAGTTCCAGATTTAGCCTTGTCTCCTGCCTGCTGGAGAGCAATAATTTCCGCATGAGGCTTTCCTGCTTGAAGATGATAACCCTCTCCTACTAATTTCCCTGTAGGGTCAAGAATCACTGCTCCAACAAGAGGATTAGGACTAGTAAAACCATCCGCCAGGCTGGCCAGCTGCAAGGCTCTCCTCATCCAAGGA
The DNA here is from genome assembly GCA_003215635.1 of Prochlorococcus sp. AG-409-J19. Lineage (GTDB taxonomy): Bacteria > Cyanobacteriota > Cyanobacteriia > PCC-6307 > Cyanobiaceae > AG-409-J19. The sequence continues at coordinate 54,012 of QCKC01000008.1, read as the reverse complement.
AACCATACCGATCTATCTACACTCATTGAATTCATTAACTATTTGCCGAGGCAATTAAAGACCTCCATTCAGAAACCAAATAAGGAGGAATCGGAAGTTCATTAAAAACTCCATCTAGTTGCAAACGTAATGGTCGATTATTAATTAACTCTAATAAAACAGGTGAAAGATCAAATTCTGCTGCTGCAGATCGAGGATCTTTTGACAGCTTTGGGCTCAAAAGAGTTATATCGGTCAGCACCCATGTTTTCCTTCCTGAAGTCACTTTTAAATTAGTTGGATGATCTAAACGCAATTGTCCTGGATAACCAACTATTCTTAATGTTGGAACCTGTTCATCCTTATCCTTCAAATAAGCGACTACCTGCCAACTCTGATATTCAAGATCACGCAGAGTTTCGAGGCTTCTAACAAAAGAATGGCCATCTTCTCCATCAGACTTGATGATTTGGCCTTGAACCACTATTGGATTAAGGAAGAAGCTCAATCCAATTACCAGACAACCCAATACAACATTTTTATACAGAAGCAAAAGGTTATTCAGTAACCTGCTGATTCGACTCTCATCAAAAGCCATATCAAATAATTTTTCAGTCACCATATACAAAAACGGGTTAAGAATGAAAGTAATCAAAGTTCCAACTACCTTTCATGGGCAATCACAACATTGAGACTGTGTTAATAAAAGACAAAATAACTATCCGTTCTCTTTCTATCCTGAGGAGACTTCATCTATATCTAACATTGCATCAAGCGTAATGGCTGTTCGAACCATTGCCTGATAGCGCTTTAAAACTCGTCGATTGCGATCTAACCAACTCGCAGGGTCTTGATCAGGGAAATTCCTTCCCGTGGAACTTAGATCCGGAGCATCTCCATCCATCAATTCCAAATCTTGCTGCTGATGGATCAACGCGATTAGCAACTCATGTTGACGCTGTCTTCGATGAGATTCTCGATCTCTCAAATTTTTTCTTGGTTCCACCAATCACTTCACTCCATTTGGATTTATTCAATCTTTTAACTCAGAAAAAGATTCTAATGATTCAAAATCGAGAATAGCTTAATGAATAACTCCTCAGATAAACAACTAATTCATGTAATAGGCACAGATGCTGGTGGAATAGAAAATCTTCCTTTATCTCTGCAATCAATTTTGCTTTCCTGCGAAGGAATTGCGGCACCCAATAGAATGATCAAAAATCTTGAAGTGTGGCTTTCTAAAAATGCCCAAAAGCCAGTTGCACCTGAGATTCTAATAAGTGACAATCCAAAACAATTGATTAAATGGTTAAAGATAAAACATGGACCCAAAGTAGTGCTAGCAAGTGGAGACCCACTTTGGTTTGGCATTGGAAGATACTTGATCAAAGAGATTGCCCCTGAAAGACTAATTTTCCATCCAGCCCCAAGTTCTCTTCAATTGGCTTTTTCTAGGATTGGCCGTCCATGGCAAGACGCCAGTTGGATTAGCCTTCACGGAAGAGAGCCAGAAACTCTTGCCAATGCCTTGCAAAAAAGACCTCCCTCTCTGGCAATACTTACAGATCCAAATCGTGGAGGCGCAGAAGAAGTCCGCAAAATACTTATAGCTTCTGATCTTGAAGCGGCATATTCCTTTTGGATATGTGAAAATTTAGGCAACCCTGAAGAGAAGGTTAATCAAATTGAATCAAATGAAGAAATCAAAAGCAATCTAAGCTCTCTACATATTGTTATACTTATTGCAAGAAAATATCCACAGAAAGAGCAATCTTCTCTTCCACTTTTTGGATTAGAAGATGGAGTCTTCATTCAACATGAAGACAGGCCAGGACTAATGACTAAAAGAGAAATCCGCATTCAATTATTATCAGATCTAGAACTCCCTTTGAATGGGGTACTATGGGATATTGGTGCAGGAGTTGGCAGTGTAGGGCTAGAAGCTTTGCGTTTAAGACCTAAATTGAAACTTCTTGCAATTGATCAACGTCTAGGCACTTACTCACTAATAAAATCAAATGCGGACTTATTAGGAGTTAATCCATCTGCCATAATAGAAGAAGAAATCATAAAATATCTTAATGAAGCTATTATTCCATTAGAGCTAGCAAGACCAGATCGCGTTTTAATTGGGGGAGGAGGTAACTCTATGAAATCAATAATTAATGAGATTATGAAACGAATTAGCAAAAAAGGAATAATAGTTATTCCTTTTGCGACTATTGAAGGTATAGCAGAAGTCAAGTCAACCTTGAAAGATTTTAATTGCTCAATAAAAGTGAGTCAACACCAATCATGGAGAGGCTTGCCATTGTCAACTGGAACTAGAATGGCCCCAATGAATCCTGTTCATATAGTAAAATGCATAGTTAAATGATAATTTTATCCATCATTTATATGTCAATAATTTGCCTTAATTCGATATATCTTGATATTATCTCCTTCTTTTATATCCAGCCTCTTAATTTCTCCCGCCGCTAATTCAACTACCCCATCAAAAAGAATACCTTGTCCATATATAGGGCAAGGCAAACCTTTACATACAGGAAGATTCTGAGCAAGGTAAATTACTTTATTCTCACGAAGAAAAATCATGTCCAGAGGAGAATATGTCTCTAACATCCAGAAGCCTGAGGAACTTGGCTTGGCGAACTCAAATAACATCCCATAATTCCTTTGGAGAGATTGCCTTTTTTTTAATCCTAAAGTTTTCTCTTCTAAAGTACGAGCAACTTCTAGTTTAATGCAAACACTCTTATCGAAACACAATTTTGCTGTAACCGGCAAGTATTGGGGTGGAGAAGGATATAAATTTAAAAGAATAGAATGCATAGAGTTAAAAGTAATAATTTGCAAAATATGATTCAACAAAGTCAACTTAGACAGCATTATTTTAAGAGACTAATCTTTCCCTGGCTTGGCAACATGAGGCAAACCCCATCCAAGTTTATTACCTAAAACCTGGAAAAATTCATGATCTGACAAACGTACAAACTGGACAGGATATTCACTTCGACGAATTAATACTCTGTCTTCCGGCCATACATAACAACCCGCACTACCATCAACAACCATCATCAACCTCTCTGGAGTCGCAGGAAATATTGTTACTGGCTCATCATCACTAAACACCAAAGCTCTTGAAGCAAGAGAATGCGGCGCTATTGGTGCAAGCTGCAAGACTGGGCAATCAGGTGTAATGACAGGTCCGCCAGCACTCAAAGCATATGCGGTAGATCCTGTAGGGGTAGAAAGAATTAATCCATCAGCAGATATATCAACAGGAGCATGACGACCAATAGCAATCTCAAAATGACACATACTTGTTAAAGGTTCCCTATGTAAAGCCATTTCATTAAGACAAAGAGCCTCCCATCTAAATTGATCAGCCCTTAAAACACTTACTACAAGACTTGTTCTCTTATCAATGCTCCATTTACTAGATAAAACTTGATCTATCAAGTTATCCAAATCCGCCAAATAGGCCTCAGACAAAAATCCAAGATGTCCTGTATTGACAGTAAGTATTGGTACTTGGATTGGTGCTGTCTGTCTAGCAGCCGAAAGAACAGTTCCGTCCCCACCCAAAACAATTGCCAAAGACATTGAAGAATCAAAACCATCTGGGACGCAAGCGTCGTAGCTAAGCATGCGCAGATGCCTATCTGGATTTGTAAAACCAACTAAGCCCCCAGAACTACTTGCTTTGACTAATTCATAACCTGCCTTTTCCAGACGCAGTTGTATCTCTAGAGCAGCTTCAAGAGCAAGCTCTTTGCTTTCATTAACGATCAGTCCTACACGGGGCACCGATCGCAGTCTACAAAGTACCTAATTATCATAATAAATGCCTTAGCTTTTTGACTAAAGTATTATCAGATTCAGTATTAAAGATTATCTAGAAGCTATTTTCAAAACTGTTCCAAAAATCTCAAATCACTCGTATACAACCTTCTTATATCGTCAATCTCATGACGAACCATACAAAACCTCTCAACTCCCAGTCCAGCAGCAAAACCACTCCATCTTTCAGGATCCAGTCCAAGCCCATTCAAAACAGCTGGATCAACCATTCCACAGCCCATAACTTCTAACCAGCGTCCTCGCCATTTGACATCTACTTCTGCAGAAGGCTCCGTAAAAGGGAAATAACTTGCTCTAAACCTAACTGGCAAATCTCCAAAGAAAGACTTTAAGAAGGCCATCACTGTTCCTCTTAGATGGCTGAAATCCAAGCCTTCGTCAATAGACAAGACCTCAACCTGATGGAAGACTGGAGAATGAGTTGCGTCCACTGCATCGCGTCTATAAACCCTCCCTGGTGCAACTATTCTGACGGGTGGTGGATTTTCTTCTAAGTAGCGAATCTGAACAGGAGAAGTATGGGTTCTTAGCAAAAGATTATTTCGCAAATAGAAAGTATCTTGCATATCCCTTGCAGGATGATCTTCTGGGATATTCAATGCTGAGAAATTATAATAATCAGTTTCAATCTCTGGTCCTTCTGAAACTTGATAACCAAGTCCACAAAACAAATCTACAATTTTTTCACTTGTACTAATTAATGGATGTCTATGTCCAAAAGGCACTCCCGAAGGAGGATATGTAATATCAATAGATTCTTCCACCAATCGATTTTTTAGCGCCAAAGATTTGACCTTATCCAACCTTTCAGTGAGAAGTTCTTGCAATTGCCGTTTAAGAAGGTTGGCTCTTTGGCCGACCTTTGGTCTTTCCTCTCCAGAAAGCTTCCCCATAGAAGCAAGGACTAGAGATACTCTACCTTTTTTACCTAGCAATCCAACCCTCAAATTTTCAAGGGCTTCAACATCGATAGCTTCGGCAATATCTTTTGCCGCATCTGCTTCCAGAAGCTCTAACTCTGAAATCAATTGGTCAAATGATGACATCTCACTCTCGAAGTAATGATCTGGACTAAAGACTCTAAGCAGCCATCAGAACATAAGTTCTCAAAAGTGCGTTTAGACGCAATGAATCCACTAAACATTCTCATCAGTAATGACGATGGAGTTTTTGCAGAAGGGATTAGGACACTTGCCTCTGCCGCTGCCAGAAGGGGACATAAGGTTACTGTCGTTTGCCCTGACCAAGAGCGATCCGCAACCGGACATGGCCTTACATTGCAATCTCCCATTCGTGCAGAAAGGGCAGACGAACTTTTTACTGATGGAGTCAAAGCCTGGGGATGCAGTGGAACACCAGCAGATTGTGTGAAACTTGCCCTTTTTGAATTACTTGATAAGAAGCCGGATTTAGTTTTATCGGGAATTAATCATGGACCTAATCTAGGAACAGATGTTTTCTGTTCTGGAACTGTTGCAGCGGCATTAGAAGGAACTTTAGAAGGATTTCCCTCAATGGCTATAAGCATTGCTTCCTTTAACTGGAGAAATTTTGACTTTGCAGGAGAACTAGCTTTAAACATTGCTGAAGAAGCTCTTAAGGGGCCATGGCCAAAAAATTTACTTCTAAACCTAAACATTCCTCCATGCTCTATTGAGGAAATAGGTTCGTTGAAATGGACTCGACTATCAATAAGACATTACGAGGAACAATTCAGCAAAAGAAAAGATCCTAGAGGGAACCCCTACTTCTGGTTAGCTGGAGAGGCAATAAAAGATCTTGAATCTGCAGGGGATGGGCCAAGTGATTGGATTAGTGATGTTGCTCAAATTGCTTCAAAAGCGCCTTCTATTACCCCTATTCAGCCAGACTTATTTTGGAGAGGTGAGATTTCAGATCTCCCAAAACTTATTGAAGTAAATCAAGAATTCCGATAAATTCTTTGCAGCAACCAAAGAGAAAAAATCAAGCCAATAATATGTGCAAAAAGTACTTGGGTATTACTTAGTACTGACAACATCTCCAATGAAGTTATGGGGTAATTATCCATTGCGGCAATTCCTGCCCCAATAGAAATACCAGGAGCTTGCATTGACGCTTGCACAAACAAACTACCTGCCAAAGACTGATAACCAACCGATGAGAAGACAAGTCCCAAAAGATCAACAATGACTCCTCTCTTCAATAACCGGCCCGTTTCTCCTCTAGTGGGCCTTGCAGCACTATTTAAAGCTCTACCTGTTCGAACAATCAGCCATCCTTGCCAAAGGCTATAAAGCAAGCAAAAAAATGCCAAGGTAGTAAGAGTCAATCCTGGACCTAGGCCTAATGCACGTTCAGAATTTCTTGCGAGACTGCTACCAACATTGTTGAAAAGCAGCACTCCAACAACCACAATTCCTAGAACTGTCTGAATCCAAAAACGTACCCACCCCATTCGGCGTAAACCAATCGAAAGGAGTTGAAAATCAACTTTGGCAGCCATCAGTTTGTTTTCGACTTTCTTTCAAACTTGCCATCTAAATCAGCAATGTGCACGGCCACCCCTATCCCTATCTATTCGCCTTGTCGAGCGAAAACGCCTACAGCTCTTGCTCTAGGAAGCTTCGACGGCCTTCATGCTGGTCATCAACGTGTAATAAATGCAGTTACAAAAGATATTCGAGGGATACCAACTGTAGTTAGTTTCTGGCCTCACCCTAGAGAGGTACTTAATGGCGAGCCTCGCTTAAGAATCGATCTACCTTCTGAAAAAGCCAGTCTTCTTGGCCCACTGGGTGTTAAACAACTAATAATGATTCCTTTTGACCTTGCATTAGCAAAACTTAGCGCACAAGATTTTATTGAGAAAATGCTAATAAAAACACTCAATGCAAAACTCATTGCGGTTGGCAATAATTTCAGATTTGGGAATAAAAGAGAAGGAAGCGCTCAAACACTCAAACAAATAGCCTCATCATCAGGAATCGAAGTAAAGATCATTCCAATTCTCAAAGACGAGAGTGGCCGAATGAGTAGTAGCAGGATTCGCTCAGCTCTTATGAGCGGAGATCTTGATGCCGCGAAGAAACTTATGGGGAGACCATATCGTTTCTCTGGAGAAGTCGTTAGAGGTCGGGGAATCGGCAAAAGTATTGGATGGCCAACAGCGAATTTAGAAGTAGATGGTCGCAAATTCCTTCCTGCGCTTGGTGTTTATGCCGCAAGAATATGGATCAACAATGATGTACTTCCCTTGCCAGCAGTAATGAATCTGGGGCCACAACCAACAGTAGATCCCAACTCCCCCTCAGCAGTCGAAGTTCATTTACTTGATCAACAAATCGACCTAAAGGCTTGTGAATTAACCGTTGAACCTGTCAATCGAATACGAGGCCAACAAAAATTTGAAAATCTCAAAAATTTAAGCCTTCAAATAGGGAGAGACGCCCATGAAGCAAAAATAATCCTCGATAAAGATAACCATCAGCAAACTCATCCTGCTGATGGATAGGCATTAGACAGTCCCCAAAGAATGAATACGCCAATAAGGCCCAACAATACAATCCCCCAAATCAGCACATTCAGGGTGCTATCAGAACTATCCTTATCCATTAATAGAAAGGACACGCGATTCTGCTAAGCCTGGCACGAATTTGATTCTTCCAACACCCCAAAGCAAATTAAGTGTGGACCAGCTAATTGATGCAAACCTCGATAGAGCGAGAGAAGGGCTCCGTGTAATTGAAGAATGGTGCCGGTTTGGATTAGATCGAGTAGATCTCGTAAAAGAATTAAAAAACTGCAGACAATTACTCGGTAGTCATCATCTTAGGAAATATAAAAAATCAAGATCCACCGAAACTGATCAAGGGCTTGGACTAACTCATCCCTCCCAAAAAAATCGCAAAGAAAGTCTCCAGATAGTTGAAGCCAATTGCGCACGAGTTCAAGAAGCCTTAAGAGTTTTAGAAGAGTTTTGTCGCAATAGTGATGAAGCACTTGCGCAAACTGCTTCCCAAATTCGCTATAGGCTCTATGACCTGGAGGTAATCATTTTGAGTGAGTCTTTAAAAAGACAAATCCACTCAAAACTTTTCTCATCGAATTTATGTCTTATAACATCTGCAAGTCCCAATTTAATAGAAATCGCTAAAGGATCTCTTCAAGCAGGTCTTCCAATGATTCAATATCGAGATAAAGAAAGCACGGATGCACAACGTTTTCATCTGGCCAAGGAATTGGCCTCACTGTGCCGAAAGCATGAAGCACTCTTCATAATTAATGATCGAATAGATCTTGCATTAGCAGTAGAAGCTGATGGAGTGCATCTAGGCCAAGAAGACCTACCAACAGATATTGCAAGAAATCTTTTAGGCACTCAAAGTATTGTAGGTAGAAGTACTAATTGTCTCCGCCAACTTGAAATTGCAGAAAGTGAAAATTGTGATTATGTAGGATTAGGCCCTATAAACTCAACAAAAACCAAGCCTGAACTTAAAGCAATTGGGGTCCAGTATGTTCAAGAAGCCTCATTAGCATCCCATCTGCCATGTTTTGCTATTGGTGGCATTAATCTCTCAAAAATTGCTGAGTTAAAACAAGCCGGAGCAAATCGGATAGCAGTTTCCGAAGCGATCATGAAAGCAAAAGATCCATCTTTGGCAACATCAAAACTTCTCGATGCAATTCAATGAATCTTTCCGTTAACGGAGAAAGCATATTCCTACAACAAGCACCAAACCCCTCAACACTTGCCAAGGTTATCGATTGTTTAGGACATCATCCTCAACAAGTTGTCGTTGAATTCAACGGAGAGATCTTGGTACCCCAAAGATGGGAGACGCAAATCGTTAAAGATGGGGACTCGCTCGAAATCGTTACCATTGTTGGAGGAGGTTCCTAGAGTTAATCAAATTGCCAATAAACAATTGGCCCATCTAATCCAGTCGACATTTCTGCGAAATTTGAAACGCTGCTTAGTCTCACTATTAATACCACTGGTCATTAGTGGTCTTCTTGTCATTCAACCAGAATCGACTTATGCAGCTAGTGGGGGCAGAATAGGAGGAGGAAGTTTTCGCGCGCCCTCAATGCCTCGTACTGGAGGTTATGGAGGTGGATACAGAGGAGGTTATGGAGGCGGATACAGAGGAGGTTATGGAGGCGGTTATCGAAGAGGATATGGCGGCGGCATTGGTTTCCCCTTCCTTATCCCAATCTTTGGATTTGGAGGAGGTGGACTTTTTGGATTTCTAATACTGATGTCTATTGCAGGAGTATTAGTTAATGCTTTGCGTGGAGCAGCACCAACGTTAAATGCAAGCACGCCAAATTATTTAAATCAAAAACCTGAAGGACCTGTCAACATTCTTCAGGTGCAAATGGGCCTATTAGCAAGTGCGAAAGAAATACAAACAGATCTACGTCAACTTGCCTCAAATGCAAATACATCAAGCATGGAGGGTTTGAAAGAAGTACTTCAACAAACAACCCTCGCCCTTCTTCGCCAACCCGAATTATGGGTCTACGGAAATATTGAGAAAGGAGAGGTCCCTTTCCAAGCAGCAGAAACAACCTTCAATCGTTTATCTATGACAGAAAGAAGCAAGTTAAAATCAGAATTAACCACTAACTTTTCAGGTAAAAAAACAACCCTTGCGAAATCAGAAACCCTTGTAGGAGAAGCCGATCAAACAAATGAATACATAGTCATTACTTTATTAATGGCATCAAGAGGGAGATTAAATCTAGGTAAATCAACCAGCACTGAGCAACTTAAAAATGACCTTAGAGTCTTTGGATCAATCTCCTCAAATGACTTGATTGCACTAGAAGTCATTTGGCAGCCAGAAGGGAAAGGGGAGGTACTAACGAGAGAGGAATTGGTCACCTCTTATCCAAATCTGCAATATCTTTAAGAGGCAAAACCAAGACCTAAATCAATTTCTTTATAATTTCTTCCACAAAGAAGCATCAATACGAACCAAATGAGCGCTTCAACACAATTATATTCTTTTGACATTTATCATTTTTCCGGTGTCTGCTCCGTCGCCCCGTCCTGAACCTCGCACCATGAAATGGGAGACGAATGGAGAATTAACACGCAGAGACCTCTCGGAACTGGTCAATCGTTTGCTAGACGTTGAGTCAACAACCCATAGCGATGAACTCTCAAGGTTGGGGACAAAATGCGAAGATTCAGACTAATTTCTCTTGGCACCCCTTGCGGATTAACTAAACCCCAGCACACTGCTAGCAACAGGTTCAAGCTGAATGAGCAAGACTCCAATCCATTGGGTAAACACTCCTGTATTGGTGGAAGCACTATCTAGATACGAAAAAGGTGTGTTACCAAAGTCCCTTCATTTGTGGGTTGAACAGATTTTTGAAATAAATCAAACCATAAATTCAACATTTACAGATGATTGCCATCATTATTAAATTCACTAACTAGAGGGACTACCGAATTTCAAAATTCTCAAGGCCGCCATTGCTGCCCCGTATCCATTATCAATATTCACTACTGTTAGTCCTGGCGCACAACTAGAAAGCATCCCCTCTAAAGCTACCTTGCCACCACTACTGACTCCATAACCAACAGAGGTTGGCACGCCAATTACAGGTTGAGGAACCAAACCTGTAAGAACGGTTGGCAAAGAGCCCTCCATCCCTGCACATGCAATCAAAACATTGGCTGTTTTCAATCTAGGCAGACTATTAAGCAATCTATTCAAGCCCGCAACGCCAACGTCCACTATCAATTCCACTTTTATTCCATGGCATTGTAAAGCTAATTCAGATTCTGCCGCAATCCTCAAATCACTGGTTCCACCACACAAGATTATTACTTTGCCGAGAGAAGGTTGACTCTTTGTCATTTCACCATATGTCAAACAATTAGCCGTTGGGTGAAAGACAACATTGGCAAGGCAATTTGATATAGCTTCTGCTTTAAAAGCAGAAACTCTGGTCACCAATCCAAATTCACCTTCAGCGTGAAACCTCTTCAATATCGCAACAATCTGCTCAGCCGTCTTGTGCTGACCCCAGACAGCTTCAACCATCCCAATTCGCTCTCTACGATTAAAATCAATCCGCGCATATTCTTCGTTCACTGTTCTATTAACTCACCTTCAAATTTCAATGGGAAAGGATTGCCATATTTTTGACTCGTTTCACTCCTTGCAATTCTCTCAAATTCCTTCTGGATTTCTTCTATTTCTGCTTGAGGTATTGCTTTCCATTGATCTCTAGTAGACCAAAATATTAAAAGAATAGCCTCTTGTTCTTTCTCTTCCCAAAACAATTTTCTCTCTATGAACCCCTTCTGTTTTAACAGCCAGGGTTCCCAACTGGCCTTCTCAGCCCGTAGCCAAGCATCTTTATATTGAATAGGTACATCAAGACGAAGATATTCAATCGCCAAATTTTCAATCTGAGATCGAGAAGGGGTAAGGGATGCAAACAAATTCAAAGGACTACTAAATAAAATCAATATTGCAAATATAATTGACAAGAAAATAGAATAGTTTTTCGGCTGAGAATTATAATTATTCATAATCTTTGCAATAAAGCAACCGCTTGACTACTAATACCTTCCTGACGCCCTTCTGGACCCAACAATTCATTTGTAGTTGCTTTAACACCAACCAAATCATGATGAATTCTCATAGGAGCTGCCAAATTCTTCCGCATTTGGTTTATATGAGGTTTCAACTTTGGTTGTTCTGCTATAACGACTGAATCAACATTAATAACTTTCCATCCTCTCTCTGATATAAGTTCAACAACTTGTTCTAGAAGAAACAAACTATTTGCACCCTCCCATCTTTTATCTTCGGGGGGGAAATGCTTGCCAATATCCCCTAAGGATAGTCCTCCTAACAAAGCATCCATTACAGCATGAGTAAGTACATCTGCATCACTATGGCCTGCCAAGCCTAATCCCTTTGGATGTTCTAGCTTAACTCCGCCAATAATGAGTTCTCGACCTTGTTCAAGACGATGTATATCATAGCCATTGCCGATGCGGAACTCTGGAATTGAGTCAGTCATAGCAATAGGTTTGAGGGAAGGAAATCAATCTGTGACGCATCTGTGATTCAATAACGAAATTCTGTAAACAATACGATTGAAGGGAATTCCCCAAGATTTGATTCGTGTTCATTTTAGTTCTGAGTGAAGCTAGCGAAAGTAAAAACAAGAACCACATTAGTGTGAAGCAAAATCTACTAATTGAGCATCACGCATCCTTGAATGTGAATCAAGGAATAGGGAGTAACAACAACGCATAACACCCCATCGCACTGGATGGGAAGCTGCTGGTTATATAAAGAGAAATACTAACCTAGAAAAGTAGCAAAATTAGGGTGAAAGATTTCTGATTTCAGAGAGAAAAATACTGAGAGAAAATCGATTACAATAAGAAAGGCTCTCTGATATTGCTACGGAAGAAAGTCTTTCGTTATCCTCTAAGTCGGTTTGGTATGAGTAGTAGACTGACATTATATGTTTAAGCAGGGAAACTAAAATTAGGCCGCGGATATAAATTACTGACTATTTCAAAACTAGGATTATTCTTCTAAGAGTTCAGATTAAAACCGTGATAGATAATAGCGATTTATTCCTTAAAAAAATCCTATATCTAGAATCTGATTACTTAGTTAGAACAAAATATCAAAGGGATTTCATAATGAGACCCTAATCGGAATACCAGGCTCCTTATTTTTGAGCTTCTCAAATAGATGCGATTCGATCTTCATAACTCTTTGGATTTTTTTTGAATCTGCCTGAAGTTCTTCGATTAGTCTTTCCGCGAGCGTATCAATTATTTTTGAATAATCATCCGCGTAAGTGATGGACGGATTAGGATTATTTGGGAGATTAAAATAAGTCTGGTCTCTTGAGATATTATATTCATCAAGGAAATTTCTTAGGAAAAGATCTGGATGTGATTTAATCGAGTTGAAGTTGAAGATATCAATATTATAATTAATATCACCTATATTTAGAAGATTAAAAAGGGAGCATGTCCTGCTGATAAGGAGAGAAGAATGATGTTTTAGCTCATTAAGCTTATCTTCCATTTTGACATCCGAGGTTAAAAAATCATAGAAATCAATTTGGTTATTTGTAAAACTGGCTTGCTGTGGATCACCGAAATGCATTTTCATGAACGATTTTAGTTGTTGTTGAAAAGGTCTAAGCACAAAAAAGAACTTTATCTTCAATGGTATTTCTTCTAGAGTCTGAAAATATTCCGATTGAGCACTCTTTCCTTTCGAAGATTTTTGTAGATAAGCAAGGTAATTAGATAGTAAATAATGATTATTAGGGTCGCCTAAATATATTGACTTAGAGAGGTAAGGCCTGAGTAAATCAACTAATCTTAGAGCTGTTTTTTTTGGCGATCCAATTTCTGAAAATCTATGCTTAGTTAAATTATCCAAGAAAATCTTATCTTCAATCGAATTCATCTTGATGGATTCAAGCCTATATTTAGGAATATTCTGAAAACCATTATGGTGAAATCTAAGATCAGGGAACGGATAAAATTTACTATAACAAGGCGAAAAGTAATTTAAATTATTCTGATTTTCAGAGCTAAAAATCGACGAGAGCCAAGTACTAGCTGATTTGAAACCAGATAAATTTATTAATAATATTTTATCCATATTATTTACCAGAAATGAAAATTTTCTCTTTCATAAGTTTATATTTTAAAGCTTTAAATTAACAAACTTTGTTTCTTAATTTAATAAATACATCTACGCCTGAAGCAATGCATCTTAAGTGATATTTAGACGTCATAGGATGCTTTATAAATCACCACCTTTGTTATTCAGCTATTGACTGGTATTGGAATCTGGTCACCAATCCTAGAAAATGTCGTGTTCTTTACCGATTAGGAACTCTGAGATTCTTTCATTCATAGCAAAGTTTCTCCATGAAGTTCTTTCGATGGAATTCATCTGCAATTCGCATAGAAAATCCTGTCAATGAAGAAGATTTATCTCAAAGGATTCTTGATCGTATTCAGTTTACTTTAGCATAGGAAAATAAAATCAAAAATAAACTCTATTTATTGCCTATTTTTTCTAATACTCCTCCTTAAGAGACCATGAATTAGGATGATTGTTTATTAGATATATTGATTGGCATGCTTGCTTCAGTTAGACTAAAACGTAATTTTAATATATAAAATTGAAAGATTATTCTCTAATTTTCTTATAAAATCATAATTCAATGTATCTTTTGTTTTCTAGGTAGACCAGCCAATAAGAAAAATATTATCAGGTTGTTTCTATCTACAAAACCAATTATATCTTCTCTACTTCAGAATTCATAAAGATCTTTCTTGCGTACTTCTGCTTCGCATGAAATCCATGGATTGACAATAAAATGAAAGGCAAGACAGACAGAAGGTTTAGGGTGAGGATTGTGAAGTACTGAAATCCTTATATCTTCCTTTTTATTTTCTTCGGATAGCTGCCTGAAGATAGTTAATATTTAATATTCATAGAAGCCATTAAGGCTATTATACTGATTAAACTAGATGTTTTCTAACTTTTAAAAATAGATTTGTTAATCTCATGAAAATCTACCCACAATCTAGTTTTAAAGGGGAAGCTCTTTTCCTTTCTACATACTTCTTTAGCCAAAAGGAATGGAAGAGGGCAGAATTTGTCAAGCATCTAAGCGCTGAGGGAACAGATTCAATAGCTACAAAAGTTGCCAGCACAAGATTACATATTAAGCCGGCAATTTTTGCCTCAATGAAATTAGGATTAAGCCCAAGAGCCCTCTCAATTAGGTCGAAAGACCAAATACAAGATATAGGTAATCCCCGGATATGTGTTGTTGGAAAGCTAACCTCAAACCCTGACAAACAAGCATCGATTGCCAAAGCAAATATTAAAGCAATATCGCATTTAAAGCAGAAAGGAATCCCTATAGCAGTTATTTATAGTAACAACTGGTGTACATCCAGGCAAGACGTTCTATCTCAAACACGTTCAGACCTTTATAGAAATATTTTATTCTTAAGCGACGCAATCATATTTACGACAAAAAGCATGATTCCTGAAGGAATGAAATGGGCACAGAAAAACACTGATTTCTACGTTATTGAAGATCCATGGCAATTAGAAATCCAAGAGTTTAGAGATTTGGATTCTGACAGAACATGCAGAATAATTTGGTTTGGCATGGATTCAAACGTTGACGATCTTATCAGGGAGCTTCCAGAAATAATACACAAATGTGATGCAAAAGATTTCTTTGAACTCACTATATTTAGCAACTCATATAGCTTTCAAAAAGTCGCCACTCTCATAAAGAAATTAAATTTGGAACCCAAAAAGCCTTGGAAATTCCGATATGTTAATTGGGAAGTGACAAAAATCAAACAAGAACTGACAAGGGCACACATTGCAATAATTCCATCAGATCCTACTTCTATATTTAAGTCTGTAGCCAGTCATAATAGAGTTGTAGACTCTTTACAGGGAGGTTGCATGGTCATAGCTTCACCTTTAGAAAGCTATAAAGAATTAAGCAAATGTATATTAATTACAACAAACTTTCCTGGCATGATTAATCAAGGAATCATTGAATTTGAACGTCTTACTAAAAAATGGAATCTTTCTAGGAAAAATGTTCTAGAAAGATTCTCGCCCAAGGCTAATCAATTAAAATGGGAGAATACTTTATTAGAAATAATGAAATGACAACAATATTTAGGTGGGTTCAACCACCAATTCAAGCATCTGCAATAAGAGTTAGCATAAACCACACGATGAATAGTTTGAATTTCACGTTAGAAATTTTTCTCCTAAACATGCTCGCTTTTCTCTAGGTACAGTAGTTAAAAATCAATTTGTTTTAATCCCACCAAGGATCTCCTAAATAAGAGTATTCTTTTAATATTTGTTCCTGCAATGATCTTGGTAACTGGTTTACGATATTTTGCTTATTAACATTATTCTTATGCAGCCACAAATGATAGAGATCTGGTCTGCGTTTAGCTGTCCTCAATAACATTTGTTCTTTACGCCAATCAGAAATAGCATCATGATTACCACTCTTTAGTACATCAGGGACAGAACTACCGCGAAATTCAGAAGGCCTCGTATATTGAGGATACTCAAGCAGCAAATCGCTATGGCTTTCATCCTCTAAGGATTCCGCACATCCTAATGTCCCTGGCAACAAACGTACGGCTCCATTAATTATTGCCATAGCGGGTATTTCTCCTCCTGTAAGGACAAAATCCCCCAAAGATATCTCCTCATCTGCAATTGTTCTTATTCGTTCATCAAATCCTTCATAATGACCGCAAATAATTATTAATTGATCGTATTCTTCTGAAAAACGTTTTAAATCTGCTTGGGAAATCCGTTTTCCTTGTGGGGTCATCATTAAAGTTCTACGATTTCCATGCTGCGGAATGCTCTCAAAAGCATTAAAAACTGGCTCTGGCTTAAGAAGCATCCCAGGCCCACCGCCATAAGGCTCATCATCCACTTTCCGGTGGGGATCCTCAGTAAAATCGCGGGGATTATGTGTATAAAGCTTTGCTATTCCAAGCGAAAAAGCTTTCCCAATTACACCCAAGGAACCTAAACTATCAAAAGTCTTCGGGAAGAGACTAATAACATCGATTCGAAAAATCTTTTTTATTTTATCCATATAGACTTTAGGAACAAACGAAGATCACTATGTAGTCTATTTAAATCAAGCAAACCAACCTAGTTTACCAAAACTTATTAAAGTTAAATCATCTCACCCATTAAATCTAATCCCATTTATATCCTAATTCACTCAAACGAGCAGGTTTACTCCTCCAATTAGGAACTACCTTTACAAAAAGCTCTAAATACACTGGCCCATCTAACAATTTCTGCATTCGCATTCTTGCCCCTTGTCCAATAATTTTAAGCATCTTTCCTCCTTTCCCGATAATAATTCCTTTTTGCGATTTACGCTCTACCAATACTGTCGCTAATATCGCTGTCATTGTTTTCTTTGTTCCATTAGCTTTTGAATTAATTCTATCTTCAACCCTATCAATGTTGACTGCAACGCTATGAGGGAGCTCTTCTCGAGTATGTAATAAAACCTGCTCTCTTATAAATTCTGACAGAAGAACTCTCTCAGGCTGATCAGATACCATATCTTTTGGATATAAATAAGGACCCAACGGCAAGCCTTCTGACAAGAACTCAATTAGATTTGGACATCCCTCACCCGTAATCGCACTGCATCTAAAGAAAGGCCACTTGTTAGTTTTACATAAGTTTTTATATGAATTTTCTCTTTCTTCATATTGATGGAGCTTAACCTGATCCCATTTGTTTAGAACAACCACTACTGGAATATCATTCTTTTCTTGCAGCAAATTAACAATGAACGCATCTCCTCTTCCAGGGGGCTTATTACCTTCCAGCATGAGCAAGATAAGATCAACTTCTCCAATAGTTGAACAAGCACTTTTAACAAGGCGTTCACCTAGAAGATGATGAGGTTTATGGATTCCAGGAGTATCTACCAGAATTAATTGAGCTTTAGGAGTAGTTAGGATTGCTCTGAGTCGGTTGCGAGTTGTCTGAGCAACTGGAGATGTAATTGCAACTTCTTCTCCCACCAATTGGTTAACCAAAGTGGATTTACCCACATTGGGTCTACCAATCAAAGAAATAAAACCAGATCGATATCCCTTTGAAACAGACTTATCCAAATTCATAGTTTTTTTAAAAATGAAGCAATAGCCTTACCTAAAGAATGCCTTACAAAAGTGGTTTCGAGAATCCCGAATTTTGAACAAGCCATGAACGCTGCACTGGTTTGGTCTAAAGCTTGGGAGGAAGGACAATTAAGTGATGAAGTTCTTGCGGATAGAATCGGTGAGTTAATATCCACAGATGTTGGAGCTAGAGGTTTTTTTGTTATATCTCTTGCAAGTGACTCACCAATACTGGATCGCCTCCCTGAAGCAGTAGTTATTCAACTAAGACTAAGCGGAGAAAGAATAGTAGATCTAGTAATACGTAATCTTGCGATGAGCACTGCGATGGCGATACAACATGAGCGTGAAAAGAACCTAACTCAGAAAGAATCCTCTAAAAAGATCTCATACAGATGCAAAGAACTACTATTACTACTTGATCCAAGAATAGTAAAAGTAAAGCTAGAGACCCTATTAGAGGCAACAAAGGGGCATGGAGATTATGTTGAATTTTTAGAAAGGTGGGGATACGATAAAGATCAACTTATTGCAATCTCTGAGAGTATTAACAGCATATTCTATGGATAAAAAAAAAGGGATTTGCCAATTCACAAATCCCTTTTTTTCTATAGAAGATTTCAAGCAAAGTAGAAACTAAAATTTCGTTTCTATCAATCTCTTCTCCCACCTCCTTGAATAGCAATAATGAGCCTAAGAATAAATATAAATAAATTGATATAGGTTAAATACATTCCCAATGCTCCTGCAAGATATTGCTCATCTCTATATGTTCTAGGCATTGTATAGAAATCAACAAAAGCTGCTCCTACAAAAAGGACAGTACCAAAACCAGCGATCATCAATTCAAATCCTGATCCTCCAAACATCCCTGGGGCAAACAAGCCACCAACGATTTGAATAACCATTGCAATAATCAATCCAACCAGGCCAAGACCAACAACCCCAGTCAATGCTTGCCCGACGCTGTCACTCATTCGACGGCCGACAACCGAAGCGATCACAAAGGTAATTCCGGTTGCGAATGCAGCAGTTCCTATTGAACCTATGCCTGCCACTCCAATTGCATAAGCAACAATTCCACTTAAAGTAAATCCTGTTATTAGGCTGTAAGCAGAAAGAAGAGGCAGTGCCGTACTGTTATTACCCTTCATTGCCACATTTTGAGCAACGAAGAACAAAATAAAATTACCTATTAAAGCGACCCAAAATAAAGGCATATACAAAGCTTGATTGGATGCCATTAAGGTCAATCCACCAATGACACCGCCTGCGGTTAAAACCATCCCACCTCCCACATAAGGAAGTGCTTTGTTAACCACATTTGGCCCAACTAAAGCTCCTGATTGAGCTTCTCTAATGGCCTGCTGAAAATTGCTACTTGCTGGCATAACTAACAAGGTCAAGTAATCAGGTTATTCTGCCAGCAAAAAACAAAAAAGCAGAATTTATTTAGTGCGGTTGTCCCTATTTCTTATCAAGACTTTGGAATGCGTCTATGACTTTTTGAACAATCGGATGCCTTACAACATCTGCAGAAGTCAGCCTACATACGGCAACTCCTTTGATTTCATTCAATACCTCAACCGCTTCTACCAAACCACTTCGCTGTCCAGGCAATAAATCCACCTGCGTTACATCTCCGGTTACAACCATTCTAGATTTTTCGCCCAATCGAGTTAAAACCATCTTCATTTGAGGGATCGTTGTATTTTGCGCCTCATCTAGAATTACAAAAGCATTATCAAGAGTTCTTCCTCTCATATATGCCAAAGGTGCTACTTCTATAACACCTTTTTCCAATAAAATTGTTGTTTTCTCCTCTCCCAACAAAGAATGCAGAGCGTCATACAAAGGTCTTAAATACGGATCTACTTTTTGTTGAAGATCTCCTGGAAGAAAGCCAAGTCGTTCTCCAGCTTCTACTGCAGGCCTCATAAGGATAAGCCGCTCGACAGTTTTATCGGTAAGCATTCTGACGGCAAGGACTGTAGCCAAAAAAGTCTTCCCTGTTCCTGCTGGACCTATTGCAAAAGTAAGGTCATTATTCTCAATCGCTTCCACATAAGATTTCTGTCTAAGAGTTCTAGAACGAAGTAATTTACCCCTCTTAGATCGGGCAATTACTTCCTCTCCCATCTGAGCATGTTGATCTCTATGTCCATTGTCTAATGCTCTTAAAGCAGATTGCAAATCAACCAAAGAAATAGCTTGCCCTTCTTCCCATATTGGTCTCATCAACTCTATGAGTGAAGCTGCTCTTTCAAGTTGGGTCGGATGCCCTGCTATCTCCAACTGAAGACCACGCAGAACAAACTTTGCTCCTGTGAGCTGATTTAATTCTTGAAGAGTTTTTTGACCATTACCTGATAAGGCTATGGCTGCATCTAAATGAGGTAATTCAAAAAAAAAGCGACCTGCTGAGGTGGCCTCAATCATCGATTGATCAAGCTTCTTGTGTTTCTAGAGAAGCTTCTGAATCAGGAGTTTTTTCCTTTTCAGGCTTTGAATTATCTGCTTGTTTTGACTTAGTAGATTCCGCCTTTCGCTGCTTAGCTTGTTTGGCCTGACCAACTATTTGACTAGGCCTAATAGTCTTGGGAATCAAACCACCTTTTTCAAGTAAAGTTCTCACTGCATCAGTAGGCTGAGCGCCTTGGGAGAGCCTAGAGCGTAGGGCTTCTGTATCTAGTCTTGTTTCTTTGGTCCGAGGATTGTAAAAGCCCAACTCTTCTAGAGGACGCCCATCTCGGCGAGAAGTGCTGTTGCAAGCTACTAAACGGAAACTAGCTTCCCTTTTCTTGCCGAACCGCTTGAGGCGGAGCTTGATCATCGTCGCTCTTTCTTAATAAGGGTGATTAATTGGAAAGATTAATTTTTAAACCCCTCCTACCTATAAAGATACCTTGCAGAGGGTCAAAGATCTCCAAATCCTTTCTTTTTCTTGACTGGCTTCTGTCTTTTCTGAGGGCGTGCAGACTGAGACTGACTTCCTCCAGTTCCTGGCATTCCTGGCATTCCTGGCATTCCTGGCATTCCTGGCATTCCTGGCATTCCAGCTCCACTGGACATTTGCTTCATGAAACCTCTCATCTTCTGAAAATCAGCTAATACCTTGTCAACTGATGCGGACGTATGACCACTGCCATTAGCAAGACGTCTCCGACGAGAAGGCTCAGCAGCTAATAATTCTGGATGACTTCGTTCTTCAGGCGTCATTGAATCAATCATTGCTTCAACCTTTCGAAGCTGTTCCTCCCCACTTTTCAACATCC
This sequence comes from Prochlorococcus sp. AG-409-J19, assembly GCA_003215635.1. Classification (GTDB taxonomy): domain Bacteria; phylum Cyanobacteriota; class Cyanobacteriia; order PCC-6307; family Cyanobiaceae; genus AG-409-J19. The sequence continues at coordinate 33,165 of QCKC01000008.1, read as the reverse complement.
CGTCATCAATTTTGTTCATTCCAGGAATCATTTTCATAAGTCCACCTAACGACCCCATGCGCTTAATTAAACGCATCTGTTTAAGGAAATCAGAAAAATCAAATGTTGCTTCTTGCAATTTTTTTTGCATTTCTTCTGCATCTGCCAGTTCAACTTCTTTCTGAGCTTTCTCTACAAGAGTGAGAACATCTCCCATGCCAAGAATCCGACTTGCCATCCTTTCAGGATGAAATGGCTGCAAAGCCTCTACCTTTTCTCCGGTACCAATAAACTTGATTGGTTTCCCACTAATTTTGCGAATTGAAAGAGCCGCTCCTCCTCTTGAGTCACCATCAAGTTTCGTCAAAACGGCGCCGGTAATTCCAACTTTTTCATGAAATGTTCTTGTCAGGTCAGCGGCTTCTTGGCCAATCATTGAATCAACCACCAACAAAACTTCATTAGGTTGAACTGCCTTTCGAATTCTTACCATCTCCTCCATCATTCCCACATCAATTTGTAGTCGCCCAGCAGTATCAACAATCAAAGTGTCAAATCCTTCTTCTCTGGCTCTTAGAAGACCAGCAGCCGCAATATCTTCTGGCTTTGCATCTACACCCAAGCTAAAAACTTCAACATCTATTTGTGAACCAAGAGTTCTCAATTGATCTATAGCAGCGGGCCTATATACGTCAGCCGCAACCATTAGAGTTTTCCGTCCCTGATCTTTTAAATACAACCCAAGTTTTGCAGTTGCTGTAGTTTTTCCAGCTCCCTGAAGGCCTGCCATCAAAACAACAGTGGGAGAAATTTCTGATTGCGCTAGGGGATCATTTTCCCCTCCCATTACTTCAACCAATTGCTCATGTACGACTTGAATAAATTTCTGATCAGGGCTAACTCCTCTAACCACTTCTGCTCCAAGAGCTTTATCCCTCATCTCCATAACAAACTCTTTAACCACTGGCAAACTCACATCCGCTTCAAGTAATGCTCTTCGGACTTGCGTCAATGCGCTGTCAATATTGGTTTCACTAATTTTGGCTTGACCTCTTAAACCCTTAACTGCCTCATCAAAACGAGCGGAAAGTTCATCAAACATAGGAATACAGAAACATTGAATAAATAAATTTGGGATGCTTCAGATAAATAGCATCAGCTACCACTTACATAATGATGAAGTCGCCAATTATCCCCATCTCTCCCGAGAATATACGTAACAAAAAGACGAGGAATAAAACTTTCTGAAATAACTTTGCCAGAAGAATCAATTGTTTTATCTCGGTAAGTCAATCTTGCCTTAAATTCTATTCTCTTGGAAGAGACACTAACAACCTGAAGAGAATCCACAGATGCTTCTATATTTTGAATCCTCCCTAAAGATTTATCTTTATCTCTCTCCTTCTTCAAATTCTGCAAAACACCCGGCCTGGCGAGGATTGACAACGAATCACTTTTACCGCCAGATAATACTTGGGCCTTATTAAAAAGCCAACTTTCCAAGAAAAATATCAGATCATCCTTTGTAGGTTTAAGAACAGTCAAGCCAGCAAAATCATTTTTTATATCTATAATGACAGGTTTTATTGCTTCATCTTGAGACATCTCTATATCAGATTCTCTATCTGGAACTTTTTCTTCTATGGTTACAATTTCAGCCGATGGTTTAATTCTATTATCAAATATTGATCGCAAACCGAAAAGAGCAATTATTATAGTCACTGACGCAAACACAAAATTAAAAACTTTCCTGGTGTTAGGCTCTAGTTTGTTTAACAAATTAAAATCCAGAAAAGGAAAGATATTATTATGATTTGAAGAGGATCCAAAATCGCGTATTAATTCATCCTTATCAGATTCGGATCTTTCTTTATCTTCAATTAACTGATCTTCATCTTGAACAGTTACTTCTGGGGCTTCAGTAGAAGATTCAGAATCAGCTTCTGCAGACAAAGAGGACAAGAAAGAAAATCCTGCCTTAGCTATTCCTCTAGGGCCTTTCCAGTCCAATCTCTCTATATACGCCTGAACATCTCTATCAGCAAACCATCCTTCTAAATCAGTTTCATCAGCATCAACATCTCTATAACCACGTAAAACATCTCTCCTCAGCCAATCACGAGAGTATTGACAAAGAGCTTCTAAAGGAGTCCCCTGGTGGTTCTTTAACCAATTTTGAAGGGTATCATCAGGGCTATTTCTAAATCTTTCATGAGAAAGATCAACATCAGCAAGTAATAGATCTAGACAACCCAAAAGGGGAAGTTTATCTAGTCCTTTTAATTTAATACCTTTTAAATATTGTCTAGCCTCATGAATACGCTCAGGTTTTCGCCTAGAGAAACCATCAGCTATAAGAGCAATTGCGCATAGAAAACCTGCATCTTGAGAACCTTGCCTCTGCCAATCAGAAAAAAGATCTACTTGCTCTTGAACAGTTAAATAATTACGAATCTGCTGAAAAAAACGTTCAAAATCAGACTGACTCAATCCACCTATCAAAGTACTTGTATTCTCTCCATCTAGTCCTCCTCTTTGAAAAACAAACTCATCCAATAGACGAATACCTTCTTGACGAGATGTTTGATCGCCAAGGTCCCTACTAACTAGATCTAAGATTCGATAAGGCAGAAGAAGTTCAAGATCCTTCAATAGGTTTTCCCTTTCTTCAGGAAGCTTCCCCATTCTTTGCAATATCTGAATACCTTCCTGCAAAAGTCCTGCGGCAGTTTCATAGTTCCTCTGTTCTCGCTCAATCCCCGCAGCCGAGCGACAAGACAACGCTGTGACCAAGGTCAAATCAGCCTCTCTCCCACTACCAAGAGCAGGGGCTTGAGGAGGATGCAGACAATTAGAAGCGATACGAAAAGCTTCCAAAGACGCGTCAGCTTCCCAAAGAAGCATCAAGCCTGCCAACTCCATATTTGAAGAAATTTCAAGGCCTGAAGCTCCGCCCAACAAAGCAGTCTCATACTCCTGACGGCGCTGAAGATCTGTCAAAAGATCAGCAGAAAGACGAAGTAATTCAGCCCTATTAGCTAAGGCCTCTTGCGTGAAACCCTGTTGAGGAGGACGATCTAAGCGCAATTGGAGCGTTCGAAGAATGGCCTCAGCCTCAGCCGAAGGACTCACACCAATCAAGCGAAAATGATCAATTGGCAATTCCACTAGCTTTTAAGCCATTGGCATAAAACTCTAGGCATCAGGTGAGTTTCTGCCATCCTTCTTCCACAGGACATTACAGTCGTAATTAATTGCTAAGGGTGTTACATCAACAAGAAAACTGCAATTCCATCTAGCCAATCCATGACAACTGCACTAAATCAATCCGAACATGCCGAGAGGCTTTCCAGCTTGGTATCTGCAATGCCGGCTGAAATTGACCGTGAAATAGGTCTCGATCTTTTCCGAGATATGACCCTAGGAAGAAGATTCGAAGACAAATGTGCAGAAATGTACTATCGCGGCAAGATGTTTGGATTTGTGCACCTATACAACGGGCAAGAAGCGGTTAGCACAGGAGTAATTTGCGCAATGAAGAGAAAACATGATTGGTTCTGCAGCACATATAGAGATCATGTGCACGCTCTTAGTGCTGGTGTGCCCGCAAGAGAGGTGATGAGCGAACTTTTTGGGAAAGAAACTGGCTGCAGCAAAGGAAGAGGAGGCTCAATGCATCTATTTTCGCAAGAACACCATCTTTTAGGAGGCTATGCCTTTATTGGAGAAGGAATTCCAGTAGCTCTTGGAGCTGCATTCTCAAGTAGATACAAAAGAGATGCTCTTGGAGATGAAAGAAGTGATGCTGTCACAGCGGCATTTTTTGGAGATGGCACATGTAACAACGGCCAATTTTTTGAATGCCTCAACATGGCCCAGCTTTGGAAGCTCCCAATTATCTTTGTTGTAGAGAACAATAAGTGGGCGATTGGAATGGCTCACGACCGAGCCACAAGTGATCCGGAAATTTGGAGAAAAGCTTCTGCCTTTGGAATGGCAGGAGAAGAGGTTGACGGAATGGATGTTCTAGCCGTACGAGGAGCCACTCTAAGGGCTTTAGAACGTGCTCGTTCAGGAGAAGGCCCTACTTTGATTGAATGCCTTACATATCGCTACCGCGGACATTCTTTAGCTGATCCTGATGAATTACGCGAAGCAGAAGAGAAAGAGTTTTGGGCTAAGAAAGATCCACTCAAGAAACTTGAAAAAGACCTAACTGATAAAAAGCTCGCTTCACAAGACGAGCTTAGAAAAATTGAAAAAGAAATAGATTTAGAAGTTCAAGATTCGGTTGAATTTGCAATTGAAGCAAATGAGCCTGATCAAGATGAATTAACTAAATATATCTGGGCTGATGATTAGATTCCGCTTGGCAACTTTCTAGTGAGATTACGTAATTTCCTTAGAGCTTTTAGTTCTACTTGTCGGACTCTCTCTCTAGAAACTTCTAAAAGACGACCTATTTCAGCAAGCGTATGTCTTTCATTACCCTCCAAGCCAAATCTAAGTCTTAGAACGTGTTGTTCTTGCTCACTTAAATGAGTCAGCCATCTTCCAAGCTGTTCATGATGAATACGCTGCTCAACCTTGTCTAATGGCTCTTCATGATTAGAGTCTGCAATTAAATCTCCTAGGAAGCTTCTTCCTTCTTCACCATTAACAGGCGCATCCAAACTACTGGTAGTAAGTGCTTGTCTCAAAAGTGAGTCAAGCTCCTCAAGAGGCATATCAATTGCTTCAGCAATCTCAAGTCGACTAGGCATAGCACCTAATTTATGAGCCAAATCAAGACTTACTTTTCTAATAGTGGTAAGCCTTTCACTTAAATGAACTGGCAAACGAATTGTTCTTGACTGACAAGCAATTGCTCTTGTCATACTCTGCCTAATCCACCAAAAAGCATATGTAGAGAACTTGTAGCCACGAGTTGGGTCAAATTTTTCAACTGCGCGCTCTAGGCCAAGAGACCCTTCCTGTATCAAATCAAGTAACTCCAAGCCTTTCCCTTGATACTTTTTAGCAACACTGACTACTAGTCTCAGGTTCGCTTTCATCATTCTCTCTTTAGCGCGTCGTCCAATCCGAACCATTCTTCGCTGCTGAGAAGTCAACTTCTTACTTTCTTCTCCTATCAAACCATCTTCAGTAAGCTCCATCATTTTCTGAACCTGGTTTCCAAGTTCAATCTCCTCAGCAGGAGTAAGAAGAGGGATGCGTCCAATAGTGGAGAGGTACCAACTAATTGGGTCACTGCTTCTGCGTCTATGGGACTCTGTTGCCTTTGGTGCTGAAGAAACCATTTCTCCTAGTCCCCTTCATACAGTGAAAGAACTTTCCTACAGAAATCGGAAAAACCGCTCGGCTTTCAAGAACCCTTCAGATTCGTGAGTGGAAATCTACACATTTCATCAAAAACAGGTCTATCCAAGACGCCTAACTGTGCCCTATGGAACATTCCTCAATTGAAGATCTCTCGTCATTTGAGCCAAAACCTCAGCAATAGCGCTTGCTGAGGTGCTTTTTGTACATCTACGTGCTGCTTCAGAATGAGCCAATGCTGCAAATGCCAGCATTTCAGTACTTAAACCATCTTCAGAAAGAATTCCTATAGAACCTATTCCTGTTGCATAGCCAGCCAACAAGTCGCCCAAGCCACAACGAGCCGCCAAAGGCAATGTCTCAATAACTTGCCATGCATGCCCTACAGGATCAGCAACAACTGTATGAGCTCCTTTTAATAATATTGACACTCCACTTGAATTAGCCGCCTTTAACGCCGCCGATAAAGGCTCAAGATCAATCATTTCAGGAAACAAACGTAAAAACTCATGAAAATGAGGAGTAATCCAAGTGGGCCCTTGACGTTGTTTAAACCAATGCCAACTTGAATCAGAAAAAGCAACTCTATTCAAACCATCTGCATCTAAAACCAAAAGACCAGAAAAACGACTAAGTACCTCTGCCGAAAAGTCCCATTCCTTATCTTTAGAACCCAATCCAGGGCCAATCAATATCGCATCAAACTTACTTATATCCTCTTTCTCTAAAAGACTTCTTAAACAATTCCTTTCGTCTTCAGAAGAATTAAGACAATCAAGAAAGACAACTTCAGGAGTTTTGTGCCAGAGCCCCTCTGACACACACTTTGGCAAAGAGGCCTTAATACTCCCAGCACCACTAGCCAAGGCTCCAATCAAGGTAAGGAATGCTGCCCCTAGATATTCTTTACTGCCAGCGATTATCAATACACGTCCTCTTCTGTATTTCATGGCATTCGGAGGAATATAAGGCCAAGTAAAGTTTTCTAAATCGCCAGGAAGAAGGACCCTTAATTGACTCTTAACAGAAGCATTTAATAGGTATTGAGGTATACCTATATCGACTCTCGTTATTTTTCCTACATTTGATAAAGCAGCATCCTGAACTAAGCCTTGCTTAATGAAACCAGCAGTAATTGTTTCACTAGAAACTGCTACACCATGTGATAACGATTTGCCTGTATTTGAACAAACACCAGAGGGTATATCTAAACTGATCAATCTACCTGGCTGAAACTTTTGCCTGGCAATCAATAAGTCTACTAAATCTTTAGGTAATGGCCTTCTTTGTGCAACCCCAAAAATTGCATCAATCCAAAGATTATTTTCCTTAGGTTTTGGGACTTCATTAATATTCTTTACACCAAGCCATTGCAAATGCTCTAAATGTTTAGAAGTAAGGACTTTAGAAATCTTTAATGGAATCCAAATCTCAACTTTGACACCCGCAAGATGTAATTCACGAGCAACCACAAGTCCATCTCCACCATTATGTCCTGGGCCTACTAAGACCAATACTCCTTGATTTAATAAAGTTGGTTTTTGCAAAATACATCTAGCCATCCCCTGTCCAACTTTCTCCATCAACGCAGCCAAAGGCATCCCACTGCCTAAGATTTCCTTTTCAAGCAATTCCATCTGGAAAGAGTCGACCATTAAATGGTCTGCATCAAAAGGTGGCCAAGACACAACAATCACTCGTGATACCCCACTATGGAGGTATCAATAGAGAAATGCCTATCTCATCTCACAAACAATTAATTGAAGCAATGAAAAACAAATCACCAGCCACAAAAGCTGGTGAAGAAGCCATTGAGAGGCTCAAACGATGGCCAGGAGAACATAAAGTCATTGTTGGCCTATCTGGAGGAGTTGATAGCTCTTTAACTGCTGCTCTATTAGTTGAAGCAGGCTGGGATGTAGAAGGTATGACTCTTTGGCTTATGAGTGGCAAAGGCACATGCTGCTCAGAAGGTCTAATAGATGCTGCAGGCATATGTGAACAGCTTGGGATTAATCATCATGTTGTTGACTCAAGGTCAAACTTCCAAAAGGAAATCGTCCAAAAACTAATTACTGGATACAAAGAAGGGATTACTCCTCTCCCCTGTTCCCAATGCAACCGTTCAGTTAAGTTCACACCAATGCTGGAATGGGCCAAACAAGAAAGAAAAATCAATAGAATCGCCACAGGGCATTATGCCCGTATTAGACATCCTGATGAGAATTGCTTATCCATAAGCTCAATTCCAGGCGAATCTCATGGGAGATACAAGCTCTTAAGAGGCTCTGACCTTAGAAAAGATCAAAGCTATTTTCTTTATGATCTACCCCAGGAAGTGCTTAGCAATGTTGTATTCCCACTTGGAGAATTAACCAAACCTAATACTCGCAAAGAAGCTGAACGGTATGGCCTCAGAACTGCTCAGAAGGCTGAGAGTCAAGACTTGTGTCTTGCCGATCATTATGGCTCAATGAAAGCATTCCTAGATAATTTTATTGAGCCCAGAAGAGGAGAAATAGTTTTAAGAGATGGAACCATTGTAGGAGAACATGATGGAATCGAACATTTCACAATTGGGCAACGAAAAGGGCTAGGAGTTTCATGGAGTGAACCACTTCATGTAATAAAAATCGATAGCGCAATAAATCAGATAACAGTTGCTACTCGCGATGAAGCAGGTAAATCAATGTGCACTGTTGGAGCTGTGAACTGGATCTCAATAAATCCACCTAAAGGTCCGGTAAATATAGAAGTTCAAGTTAGATATAGATCCAAAACATGTTCGGCAAAGTTAACACCAATCAACCCAGAAAAATCAGATTTAAAAAGCAATCGTCCATATCGCTGTCAATTATCATTTAATGAAAAGCAGTTCTCAATAACCCCTGGTCAAGCAGCTGTATTTTATTCAGATGAGACAGTTCTTGGTGGAGGATTGATTCAATCTTGATCATTATTTCCTAAACAGATTGACGCCAAATCGTTTCCCAAAGCTTACTAATAGGCCGAAAATCATTGCAAAAATCAAAGGATAATTTCCCCAACGCACATATATGGTCTTACCTTTAGATAGTTGAACCTCAGCTAAAGATAGTCCTTCCGAAAAAGGAGGTACCAAAATTTGTGTTTTACCATTAGGCAAAATCAACGCAGAGGGACCCGTATTTGCCACACTAAGTAAATCTCTGTCAGTTTCTATACTTCTCAACTGTGCTAAAGCAATGAATTGTTTCTGAAGAGATATTGGGTAAGGGTCAAGGTTCGCAATTGATAGCATCCATTGAGCTCCATCTTTTACTGCTTTGGCCAACAAGTTGCCATCACTCAACTCATAACAAATAGCCACTGCAGCTGAAGGGCCTTGCCATTGAAACAATCTTGAGGAGGATCCAGGCTGCAAACCACCGATAGCAGAAAGTCCTTTAAAAGATTTCCCAAGAAGAGGAGGTATCCATTCACCTAAAGGAACCAATCTATTCTTGTCAATAATTGCAGAAGGGACAATTCCCTCTCTATTAAAAGCAAACATAGAACTTCTTTGAGTACCGTTAACCCATCGAAAACCTCCTGTCAAAAAAGGAATAGGAACAGGATCTTGCACAAATTTCTCACTAGGTAGAAGACCTTCTGGGGCTACTAAGAAATCAGCTTTCAAATCATTTGAACGATCAAGAGACTCCCGTATAGCAAATGGCAATCTGTTAATTTGTAAGTCTGAAAATTTTTCCCGGATTGGAATTGATGTTTGCCAAACGGCAATCGAAACCGAAGCAGACGGCTCTACTGATCTCAACAATCCCCATCCAATTAAGTGAAAAGAAAATAAAAAAGTAAGCCCAATAAATAATATTCTTCTCCAACAGAATTGAAGCCTAAATGCAATATACAGCTTCCACAACCACCAACCTAAAAGCAACTCAATAGCCGCCAAACCACCCGATCCAATTACGCGGGCCAAACCTGCAAGAAATCTATCCTCTGGCAAAAGACTGCCAGAAATCCCAATCCAGAACAAAGGAAATTTAGCAAGAATTGTCTCTGTTATTCCCCATACACAGGCCATCACAATCGCATAGCAACATCCTTCCCATATCCCTTCTTGAGTAGAAATAAAAGATGAAAGAATCTTCCCTAGCAATGACCATGCAGACACAAGCAGACCGCCCAAAAGAGCACAGCCAAGCCAGATAGATAATGCGATTAACAAGCTAAAAGATGAAGAAAAACCCAACCACGTCAGAGGGTGAAGAGCTAAAAGCCATCTATGACTTAAGAGCAACGCAAAAAAGCCCCATAAGAATGAAGAAACAACCCGACTGCTTGATGCCCAAAGCAAAGCTAATGCTGGTGCCATCAGCAACAATCCACCTTGAGAAAAACTAATCCCCGCCAAAACGCCCCCAAACAATCCCTGAGAAATAGCAAGCGAACGATTATTCATATACTTCAAACCCCAAGGTTCGCAAGCAATCTCGGCAAAACGAATTTAGATTGATGATTTTTCCTTCTTATATCTTCAAAAAGCAATTTAAAAGCATCTAATTCATAATCATGCAAAACCGCTGGATTTTCCTGCAAGAATGGATTCCATTCTGATCTTAGGATTATTTCCGTGAAAGAAATTCTTATTAGTTTCACAGTTTTTGTTTTTTTCGTGGTTGGGGCTTTGGTCAGCCAGCTAATTTCACCAACAAGTATCTCGGCTTCAGTATTGGATACTGCTTTAAATAGCAACCTCAATACAGTCGCCCCAGCAAAAACAACTGAAATAAGCAGTACTTTCGAACTAGATCCAGCAGATGCAAACCCAAAGCTTTTTGCAATGGCCAAAAAAATTGCTGACAATGAAGCATCTTCTCTAGGGGCACCTATGACATCAATCGAAACAACCGTTACATCTAGTGGATTAAGCATCACTGACATTATTTTGGGAGATGGTGATGAGGCGACTCCTGGGCAAACTGTTTCTGTAAATTATCGAGGAACTCTGCAGAACGGAGAGGAGTTCGATAGCAGTTATGGGCGAGGACCTTTCAGCTTCCCTCTAGGAGCTGGTCGCGTAATCAAAGGATGGGACGAAGGAGTAGCAGGCATGAGGGTAGGAGGGAAAAGAAAACTAATCATTCCTCCCGAGCTTGGTTATGGAAGCAGAGGAGCGGGACGAGTCATTCCACCTAACTCAACGTTAATTTTCGAAGTAGAACTCCTTGAAATAAGTTAATCAAATCCCCATTTACTAAGATCTAATAGTCATTTTGCAACATGCCAAGTTAGGGTTAATCTAAAGCTCATTACCATTTGCTAACTGATGTTGCCTACGGCTATTTTTTCACTTCTCAACAACTTGTCAGCTCGGAAAGCCAGCGCTCACTGCGATGGCCCTTGCGGAGTTTATGACCCTGCCTCCGCAAGGATTGCAGCTGAAGCAGTTTTATCAATGACGAAAAAACTACTCTCACTGTCACCCCCAACAGGTAACGACCCTGCTGCTTGGGCTGAATACAACAACACTTTTTCTCGTTACACAGCCATAAAAGAAGAACAAGCTCAAGAAACGAAAGCTGAACTCCTAATACTCTGGACTGATTATTTCAAGCCAGAACATTTAGCTACATTCCCTGAACTTCACGAAACTTTTTGGAAGGCAGCAAAGCTTTGCAGTGCCTGCAAAGTAAACATCAATCAAGCCACTGCAGAGGAACTTCTTAAATCCGTCGAGAGAGTTCACAACATGTTTTGGCAATCAAAAGGACGCTCAGACGCATGGGTTGTCGCCAGCTAATAAACAGAGACTACGTCAATCAAACTGGCTTGATTTAATACTTTTCTTTATCGGCAAACGTAAGCATTGCCTAGTAGAAGGTCACTCAATGTCGCCAACACTTGAGCATGGAGACATAATATTTTACAAGTCAGCTTCTTTAGACGTAGAAAAACTAGACACAGGCTCAATTGTTATAATATCGAATCCTTTAAATCAAAAACAACTCTTAATCAAGAGAATAAATGGGATTAGAGACAGAGGGATAGAACTGATAGGTGACAATGAGGAACATAGCCGTGATAGCAGGCATTTTGGATTTATAAATATAAACAATATAGAGGGAATAGCCGAGTCTTATTTCGCCAAACAAAGAAACTGATCTAAAAGAAAGTCTTACAAACCCAATCCAAGCAACAAAAACCTATCCCCCTATCAATAATTTCAGTCCTTTAGTTATATTTTCCTGACGCATCAGAGACTCGCCTACTAAAACTGCTTTGCCCCCCGAATAAACAACACGATCTAAATCTTTTCTATCAAAAAGCCCTGATTCACTAACAATTAGAATATTTTGGTCGTCAATCTCTTTAGAGAAAGCTTTACAAAGAACCTCTGTGTTTCTTAAATCAGTTTCAAATGAAGTTAGATCTCTGTTATTAATACCAATCAAAGAGAATCCACCAATACTTAAGACCCTCTTCAATTCTTTTGAATCATGCACTTCAACCAATACGGCAAGGCTCAGATTGGCTGCAATTTTACGCAAATAAATTAGGTCTTGATCAGAAAGTATTCCTGCAATAAGGAGAATTGCATCTGCACCTGCGGCTCTTGCTTGATAAATCTGATAAGGACTCAATATAAAATCTTTACACAAAATCGGGAGATCCACAGCAGCTCTTACCTCAACTAAGACTTCAAAGCCACCTTGGAAAAACTTCTTATCAGTAAGAACAGATATACAACTTGCCCCACCTTCAAGATATTCTTTAGCTATTAACGAAGGCTTAAATTTTTCACGGATAACACCTCGACTAGGACTTGCTTTCTTTACTTCTGCAATTACTGCAGGTTTAACATTACAGTCCTCTAATGATTTTTTGAAATCTTTTGTACTAGGAAGAGAGGAAATCTTTTCCTTAAGAGTTTCCAGACTAACTCTTTGTCTTGCTATCTCCACTTCACGATCCTTTGCCCAAATAATTTCCTCGAGAATGTTTCTTGCTCTAGAATCTTCATGAGGAATAGCATATTCCAAATTGGCTACCTGCACTTTTGGATTTGGGGGACGACGTCTTATTTTCATTGTTGTTTAAAGTAAGAATAGGATTAAGAAAGAATCATTTTTATTGGTGAGTTCTATTAATAGATCATATTTTTTCTTTCTTAATTTGCTGATAAGCAAGCTTATATGCGACTTCGACTACTTCACTTAAAGTTGGATGAGTATGAACCTCATTGACAAGAGAGAGAACGCTTTGACGTCTTGATATAGCATTAGCAACCTCTTGAATAAGATCTGCTGCATGCAACCCATAAATATGTGCACCTAGGACTTCACCAGTATCTTTAGAGAAAATCAACTTCATAAGTCCATCACTCTGCAACTCCGCAAGAGCTTTTGAATTAGCCTTAAAATAACTACGAACTACTCCTAATTCAAAACCCTCTTCTTTAGCTAAATCTTTAGCTTCTAGTTCTGTTAATCCTACAGAACTAATTTCAGGATGAGTGAAAGTAGCAGCTGGAATACTTCTGTAATCAACTGTTCTCTCTTCTCCAAGGATATTTTGAACCGCCACAGTTCCCTGGGCAGCAGCGGCATGTGCCAACATTAACTTTCCAGTTAAATCACCAACTGCCCAAAGATTTGAAATTGATGAACCATCTGGAGAAAGCACTCTCATCCTTTCATCAACTGGCACAAATCCACGTGAGGTTTCTACGCCTACTGATCCTAAATTTAATGAACCACTACAAGGAATCCTGCCTGTAGCAACAAGTACAGCATCTACTTCTAGCTGATCAACTACATCTCTAGTTTTCATATCTGATAGTTCAACCTTTACAGGACACCCTGGAGAAACTTTGCTAGCCAACAATCCAGCTCGGGCATCAATATCACGACCATCAATAAGATTTCTTTTCGCAACTTTAGTGATATCTGGATCAAATGTTGGCATCACTCTATCTAAAGCCTCAATCATCGTTACCTCGCATCCAAGAGCCGTATATACATCTGCAAACTCCAATCCGATATAACCACTACCGATTATTGCTATCCAACGAGGCAGCCATTCGAGATTTACAGCTTCATCACTAGTAAAAACAGTTCTGCCATCAATATCAATCCCCGGTGGAACAAAAGGATCAGAGCCTGTGGCAAGAATAATGTCTTTAGCTGTAAGGATCCTATCTACTCCATTTTTTTCTCTCAATCCAATTTTCTGAAGACCTTCTAACCTTCCTATTCCTCTTAGGATTGTCACGCCTAAACGCTCTAAAGTTTTCGTCAGATTGGTTCTGATCGCCGCAACCAAGTCATTTGAATGTTCAGCAATCTTTCGTCTTTCAAAACGAACTGGAGAAGGATGTATACCAAAACCTTCTAAATGAGCAGAATCTGATAATTCTCGAACCTTTCCACTAGCAGCCAACAAAGCCTTAGAAGGAACACAACCTCTGTTTACGCAAGTACCTCCCATATCTCTAGATTCAACAATCGCAACTTTTAGACCATGCTCTGATGCATGCTTTGCCGCATCAAAACCACCGTAACCGGCGCCTATGACAATTACATCGAAATCGAAATTAGCGTCGCTCAATTGCATTCCTCTATTTAGAAGGTCATTTTGGCTCTTCGCCGTTCCATAAGGAGAGGAACAGCAGCAGCAGCAACATTTAGAGATTCAACCGCTGAATTATGAGGCAGAGTAACTCCATGAGTGCAGAAAGAGAGAAGGTAAGGATGTAAACCCGACCCTTCATTGCCCAAAAGCAAAACTGTTGGACGAGTCCAATCAAGTTGCCAGTAAGGACAAATAGGCTGAATCCCTAAAGAGCCTGGGACTAAGCTTGCAACAACTTGCAGGCCTCTTTTAGTAGCACTTTGAAGAAGTTCCGCAAGAGAATCTATCGATTCAGACTCAGAAGGTCCAAGCCTCATGCAAGGCATGTGAAAGAAAGCTCCTGAAGAGGCTCGAAGAGTTTTAGGGCTTAGAGGGTCAGCCCCAGCTGCCAACCAAATCTCTTCTATATCAGCTGCCAAGGCTGTCCTAAGTAATGTGCCAAGATTCCCAGGATCTTGCAATCGATCCAAAGCAAGCACAAAATTTGGCTCTTGTGAGCATTTCGGCAATGCATTGTGCGAAATAATCGTTGCTACGCCATCAGGGTTAACAGTTGTGAGAGCAGCTTTTAAAACATCTGGGGTTACTTCTTGTATCACTGTTTGATTAGGAACAGATTGCAAAATTTCATGATTTGAATTCACCCAAGCACTTGTTGCAATTATTTCCTTGGGGACATGATCAGTCTTTAAGCACTCTTCCAAGAGATGAGTTCCCTCCAATACCAACATTGACTTGTCCTTCCGAGTCGCAAATGTCTTAAACCTCTTTACTAAAGGATTACGACGGCTTGAGATTAAAGTGGTGTTGGAGAAGACGATATCTGAAACCTCAAAAACTGATTACCTGACATATTTTAAATCCTTCATTAAGGATTAACTGATTAAAATCAGCATCTTCTACAAAACCAAAAGAGACATGTCTGTTATAAATTTCTTCTAACAAGCTTTAATCATTAATTTAGTTATAATATCTTCAACTTTGGATTTATCAATACTAACAAGAGTTAAGCTCCCACTAATTGACCAATCTTTTGGGCAAATAAATCAAAAAAATTATTTTCCCAACAAACTCACAGGATCAGCAAGGAATATTGCAATTAAAAAATGCGGATGGGGAGATTTGAACTCCCATGACATTGCTGCCACTAGTACCTGAAACTAGCGCGTCTACCAATTCCGCCACATCCGCTGGATTATGTTGAAGTTCAACGAAGTTGACGATAAAGCATTAATGCCTATTCTTTTAGGCATTAAAAGGAACCTATTGCCAGTTTGCCCTCCGGACATCTAGACGAGAGAAGATGCTCTTGGCAAAATGCCAAAAATGCTAGGAATGTAGGCATGTCGAATGCGGCGACAGTCTCTCAGAGAATTAGCAAACCGCATCTTGCAATTAAAGGCGGATATAAATTATCTGGTGATCTAACCGTTAGTGGAGCAAAAAATTCTGCCTTGGTGCTTATGACAGCATCGTTATTAACCGAGTGTCCTGTTGAGATCAGTAACATCCCTGCATTGACCGACATTGAAGGAATGAGCAAAGTCCTTAGGACTATGGGAGTAAAGCTAAAACGCCAGTCAGAAACAATTAATTTGCAGGCAGAAAATTTAAATCACTCAGACCCACCATATGAACTTGTCAACGGGCTTCGCGCAAGCTTCTTCTGTATAGGTCCGCTTCTAGGTAGGTTAGGAGAAGCTAAAATCCCACTCCCTGGGGGCTGTCGAATTGGAGCGCGACCAGTAGTAGAACACATTCGAGGTCTTAAAGCTCTAGGGGCTTTTGTAAAAGTCGAACATGGTGTTGTCACCGCTTCCGTTCCTGGAATAAACAAAAGACTTAAAGGGGCATCCGTCGTCTTTGATTGTCCAAGCGTAGGAGCAACAGAAACTGTTCTTATGGCAGCAGTCTTAGCAGAAGGGAAAACCACAATTGAAAATGCAGCACAAGAACCAGAGATTCAGGATCTAGCAAGAATGTTAAATATGATGGGGGCAAAAGTTATAGGGGCCGGTGGACCCACGATTTCCATCCAAGGAGTAAAAAAACTTTTTGGTTGTAATTACAAAGTTATCCCTGACAGAATTGAAGCAGGTACCTTATTAATTGCTGCAGCAATTACTCGATCAAAGTTACGAATATCGCCTGTAATACCTGAGCATTTAAGTGCAGTTCTTCAAAAATTGCGTGATTGTGGCTGCCAACTCAAAATAGACAAAAAAGGTATCACTATTATCCCCGGAGAAATACAAGGAGTTGATATAACTACTCAACCTTTCCCTGGATTCCCCACTGATCTTCAAGCTCCTTTCATGGCTCTGCTAGCAACCGCAAAAGGTACAAGTGTTGTGACGGAAAAAATCTACGAAAACAGAATGCAACACGTAGGGGAACTTCAAAGAATGGGGGCCTCAATCCGTCTCCAAGGAAGCACTGCTGTAGTGGAAGGAGTACCTCAGTTAAGTGCTGCTCCTGTAAGCGGAGGAGATCTTAGGGCTGCCGCTGCAATGGTGTTAGCAGGTCTTGCTGCAAAAGGGACTAGCAAGGTTGAGGGACTTAACCACCTTGATAGAGGGTATGAAGATCTAGAAAAAAAATTAAATTCTGCAGGCAGTCAAATTCAAAGGCATGAACTATAAGCCTGGTCTCACTTAAACTAAACAAGCGGGAGCGTGCCGGAATTGGTAGACGGACTCGACTCAAAATCGAGCGCCCTTGGGCATGTGGGTTCAAGTCCCACCGCTCCCACTGCATTAATGGGAACATATCAACGTTTCCCAGTCTCATTTGTGGAAGGGAAAGGCTGCTGGTTAACGGACCAGAAAGGGGAAAGATATCTTGATGCAGTAGCTGGCATAGCAACTTGCAGTCTTGGCCATAGTGATCAGGCACTTAAAAAAGCCCTATCGACACAATTAGGGAAAATTCAACATGTTTCCAATCTCTATGAAATTGGGGAACAAGAAGAACTTGCTCAATGGCTTGTCCAAAATAGTTGTGCAAGCAACGTTTTCTTTTGTAATAGTGGAGCGGAAGCAAACGAAGGGGCTATAAAACTCGCACGCAAATATGGACGCATTCGAAAGGGAATACAAAATCCAATAATTCTTTGTGCAAAAAATAGCTTTCATGGAAGGACTTTAGCCGCTATAAGTGCAACTGGTCAGCCCAAGTATCAAGAAGGTTTCGAACCACTTTTAGTAGGATTTAATTTCTTTGAATTCAATGATTTAAATAGTTTTAATAACACATTCAATCAACTTAAAGACAAAAAAAATAATGTTGTAGCTATCTTCATAGAGCCACTTCAAGGAGAAGGAGGTATAAAGCCTGGAGAAGCACATTTCTTTCAATATCTCAGGAAACTTTGCAATCAAATGAACATTCTCTTAATATTGGATGAAGTTCAAACAGGCATGGGCAGGACTGGAAAATTATGGGGTTATCAACAACTAGGAATTGAACCTGACATCTTTACCTTAGCGAAAGGATTAGGAGGAGGACATGCAATTGGAGCACTTCTTTCAAATGATAAGGGAAACATTTTTAAACCTGGGGACCACGCAAGTACTTTTGGTGGCAACCCGTTTGCCTGCACTGCTGGTTTAACAGTCGCAAAAGAAATAGATCGGCGAAACTTAACCGAAAATGCTATGCAAAGAGGGAAAGAATTGCAAAAGGGACTGCAATCCCTTATAGACATTTTCCCCGATCAACTTGAACAAACAAGAGGATGGGGCCTAATTCAAGGTCTTGTTTTCAAAGAGGTGTCAACAATAACGCCAGGAGAAGTAGTAAATGCAGCCCTCGAGGAAAAATTACTTTTAATTAGTGCCGGCAAAGATGTTATTAGGATCGTACCTCCTCTGATCATAAATAAAATAGAAATCAATGAAATTATTTCTCGCCTGAAAGCAACTCTAAAAAAATTAATATAAATTGGAGGCACAGAACTAATTTGAATCCACTCAAAAACCTCTTAAATAGTTTAGATACAAATGAAATAAATTTAGATATTAATAGAATGAGATTAGCTCTTGATGCAATTAACAATCCCTGTAAAGAAATTCCTGCAATTCAAGTAGCAGGTACTAATGGCAAAGGATCTATTAGCAGCTTCATAAAAAGCACTCTTGTCTTGTCTGGAATTAAAGTTGGAGTAACCACATCACCTCATTTAGTAAGTTGGTGCGAAAGGATTGCAGTTAATGATGAAAATATTAGCGAAGCTGAGCTAAAAAGAATATTGGAATTAGTCAAATCTCAAACAGACTTATACAAACTTACACCTTTTGAATTGATAATTTGTGCTGCATTAAAATATTTCGAAGAAGAGAAAGTACAGCTTCTAATATTAGAAGTTGGCATGGGTGGTCGCTTAGATGCGACAACAATTCATCCTTGCAGGCCAATTATTGCAATGGGCAGGATTGGGCTTGATCATTGCGAGTATTTAGGAGACAATCTGTCCCAAATTGCAAAAGAAAAATCAGCCATAATAAATCAGTCTTCTGTAGTCATAAGTGCTTGTCAGAATAAATTAGTAAAAGAAATAATGGAACAAGAGGCTTTTAATAAAAAATCAAAAATCAAATGGGTTGATCCATTATCAGCAAGTTGGGATTTAGGAATACCAGGCTCAGTCCAAAGGTATAATGCTGCTGTTGCGAAAGTAGCTTTAGAGTCATTATCAAATTTAGGTTACCATATAAATCAATCCCAAATACGAAAAGGATTGAAAAATGCTTATTGGCCTGGAAGACTTGAATATGTCTACTGGAAAAATCTACCTTTACTAATTGACTGTGCTCATAACCCTTTAGGTGTAAAACAATTATCAGAAGAAAGATTGAATTGGGCAAATCAAAGCATGGGAGTTATTTGGATAATTGGAATTCAATCTCATAAAGATGGCCAAACTATGATTAAGCATCTTTTGCAGCCAAATGATGTGGCATGGATCATCCCTGTGCCTAATTCCTCTAGTTGGACCAAATCAAAACTAGTAAGAAACAATCCTTACCTGGCAGAACAAATCTTCGAGGCCGATTCAGCAGAGAAAGTTTTTTCTAATATTAATTCGCAACAAGATTGGCCCACTACCCCGCCAATTGTAACAGGCTCAATATATATAATTGGTGATTTATTGGCAAGCAAAATAATATCAAAACAAAAACATAATCAAATATAACTATGCATACCAACCTCTTAACTTCCCTGGGTTAAGTATCCCACTTGGATCATATCTATGTTTTGCTTCCACTTGATTACTATCTATCACGCCAAGACCGCCATCTTCCACAGTAATCACATGAGGGTTGAAAATAATAATGTCTAGTTTTCGACAATCTTCTATTAACTCATCTAAATAATTTCTACCTTTCCATTTAACCAATGGCAAAGCTGCTAGCCTTTGAACCCCTTGTTGCCTAACGGCTTCCAAATGCCATAACAAATCATCTCCCCATTTGTCTTTTAGTTTTTCAATGACTGACAATTCTGGACGAGGAAGAAGTAGCTGCAAATAAGTCCATTCAGGGTCGACAGCCCTCATATGCAATGTAGTGTGATTCCAGGTAATTTCTCTGAAACCATTACCGCTATTATCATTCTCTGTTCCTATATGTTGAAAAGATGCACCCGCTGATTTAGCAAGACGCTCCAAGGTGCTCAATCCATCGGGTGCAACCAAAATATATATTCTATGAGAGCTTTTAGATGAGCCAAACCAATTAGGCAATTGCTGAGAAATCTGACTTTCAATCAAGCTACATAGATTTACCTCGATAGCTGAATTAGCGCAAACCAACAACAGATCTATCGCTTTTGAAAACGATTGAGTATCAATAATTACCTGCTGCCAATCTACAAATTTAGCAGTAGAAATTGTAAGAGAGGTAATTATTCCATTTGTCCCATAAGCGTGATTAAGAGCCTCAGCAGAATTAGCATCAAGCTGTAATTTTTCTGGGTGATCTTGCAAAGTTACAATTTCGAGTCCAATAAGGTGTCCTGGATCTCGCAAAAAGCCCCAGCGCACAGAACCAATACCACCCGAACCTCCGGAAAAAAATCCTCCAACAGAAGCGCTTCTCCAAGTGCTAGGAACAAGTCTTAACTGCCTACCTTGACTAAACAAATGCTTATTTAGATCCCGTAATAGACAACCGGGCTCAACTGTTACAAAGTTAGTAAAAGGATCAAATTGGCGCACTTGATTAAGTGCATTCATCAACATCACTACTCCTGCCTCTAAAGGAACTGACTGCCCATAATTGCCTGTCCCAGAGCCTCGCAAGGTCAAAGGAATATCAAAACGTTTACAATTTCTTGCGACTGCCAAGACGGCATCAACCGTATAAGGACGAACAACCAGATCAGCTAAGCAATCTTTTAATTGAACCTGGAGTACAGGCGAATAATCAAAAAAGTCCCTGGAGAATCTCTTTCTATCTGTTGTTGATTCTATTAAATCCAGATTTGGAACTGATTTTAACTCAGATCTAAGTTTTGTTAGTGAATTAGCACTACTCATAATTTCAAGAGGCTCTTTTGAAAACAAATTAAATTAACTCATCCTCTAACAATACACCTCGATTAATTATCTTGCGAGAAGATAAGTTTGCTAGCAAGTCCACCCAACTAGACCCTTCTAATAAAATCAGTTCAACTGGATTTCCAGGCTTAATAACTCCATCCCATGAAAGGTTCATTAATCTTGCAGATGCTGTTGTGAAAGGTGCCAGTCCTCTTCGGTCCCAAGGAGCAAGTTGAGTCAACGGCAAAGAGAAAGCCATCAAAGATAATGGATCCAAATTACCTAATGGAAACCAGGGATCCTGAATATTATCACTGCCAATTGCTACGTCAATTCCTGCTTCCTGTAATTGACACACTGGAGCAAAAGATCGTTGAATAGGAGTATGCCTAGGTTTTCTACCTAGCAACCAAAAATTCGTCAAAGGTAATGCAACAATATTTATTTGATGCTCAGCAATCCGACTGGCCAGACATCTAAGTTGTTCTGAACGCAGCAAACTCAAACTGCTAGCATGGCTGCAAGTTATATTAACTCTTGTTCTCGTCTTATCTAATACAGTCAGCAAAGATTTAATACCTGCTGCAGGTTGATTATCTGACTCATCAATATGTAAATCTATGTCAAGATCAAATTGATATGCTAATTGAACCATCCTTCTCAGATTTTCACTAGATTTTCTCCTGTCGAAAGGAGGCACCAAAACACCACCTAATAGACCTCCTACAGTCGCCAATTTTTTCGCCATAAGAAGCCCATTGTCAGTACTCCAGAAATCCAAAGGAACTAAAGCAACTAATTGCAGCTCAATTAATCTTTTCCATTTTTTCTGAACATCGAGTAAAACCTCCCAAGTCATCTCAGCATGCGGTCCAAAGCTATCCACATGAGTTCTGATCGCTCTAATTCCATTCCTTAAAGCCAAGTTCATAGAAACCTCCGCCCTTTCATGAACCTTTAATGATGTTCTAGATTGATGCTCTTTTAAATTCTGAGAAAAGGCATTGATATAAGTACCATTAAAATTCGGAGTCTCTGACCAAGAAAATGCCTTGTCTAAATGGGTATGAGGTTCTGAAAGCCTAGGAAGAATAATCTGATTAGGCCTTGGCACTGAATCATCTAAACCCTGCAAAGAAGTAATCACTCCTTCATTCCAACAAATTCTTAAGGGACACAAACCATCGGAAGAAATTGGCACACGAATTAAATCCGCAGAACCTGAAACCAATCCACGGGGGACCAATGCATCTATAGAAAAGAGTTGCTGGTTTATCTCTCCCAAAACCTAATTTATGAGAAGAAAGCTTTTAAAGCTTACTAAAATTATGTTCAAGGAACCTATTCCAAATAGAGCTAGGAGCAAATATACTTAATGCTTGTAAATTCCTCTAAATTATCTAAATTCGAATATCAAAGCTCCGCTTTTCTAAGGAAAATTGGAATGCGAATTGGAAACCCAAAAATATATTTGCTTCTCACTAAGCAAACACTCTTCAAATCAACTCTTCACAAACACTCCAAAAAGCATTGCCAACCCATATGGGAAGATTTAGGGAGTCGCAATCCCCCAAAGCCAACCCAAAAGTAGCCAGAGAGGAATTTGTCAATCTGATCAAATTGTGAAAATGAACATTATTGAGCTGATTTGTTCGAGAGTTGGTAAATTCTTATAAGTGCGGCGGGCGTCGCCAAGTGGTTAAGGCAGCGGCTTGTGGCGCCGCTATTCGGGGGTTCGAATCCCCTCGCTCGCCCTCATCTTCAATCAAAAGAAAGAATAGCCCTCAATGGTTCAAAGCCTCTCTAATGCCGAATATTGAATCATTTAAATAGACCTCTACGATTTCTTTCTGCAGTTCTTACGCTTTGTTAGCAACTCCCACAATCAATCCTGATAAGCCTCAATCCCCGAGCATTGAAGCTCGAGGTACCTACTGGATAACAACTTTTGGTTGTCAAATGAATAAAGCTGATTCAGAAAGGATGGCAGGAATATTAGAAAAAATGGGATATAACGAAGCCAATGGAGAACTTGAAGCTGATCTGGTTATATATAACACCTGCACAATTCGAGACAATGCTGAGCAAAAAGTCTACAGCTACCTAGGTCGTCAAGCACTACGCAAACGCAGTCTCCCCCATCTAAAGCTAGTTATTGCAGGTTGCGTAGCTCAGCAGGAAGGTGAAGCACTTCTTAGAAGGGTACCAGAACTTGACTTAGTAATGGGACCACAACATGCCAATCGTTTAGAAACACTCCTTTCAAAAGTAGATAGTGGTCAGCAGGTAGTTGCAACCGATGATCAGCACATAATGGAAGATGTAACTACTGCGAGAAGAGATAGCAAGATTTGCGGATGGGTAAATGTCATCTATGGATGCAATGAACGTTGTACATATTGTGTAGTTCCATCAGTCAGGGGGAAAGAACAATCTCGAACCAAGCAAGCAATAAAAAATGAAATAGAAGGACTTGCATCACTTGGATACAAGGAAATAACTTTATTGGGTCAAAATATTGATGCTTACGGTCGAGACTTACAAGAAGTTACTCCAGAGGGAAAGAGGAAAAATAGTCTTAGTGACTTGTTGCATTATATTCATGAAATCAAAGGTATAGAGAGAATACGTTTTGCCACAAGTCACCCTAGATACTTTACTGATGAATTAATTCAATCATGCTACAGACTCCCAAAAGTTTGTGAACATTTTCATATCCCTTTTCAAAGTGGAGACAACGATATTCTTAAAGCAATGGCGAGAGGTTACACAATTGAAAAGTATATAAAAATCATTGAAAGTATTCGAACACTTATGCCTAATGCCTCTATTAGTGCTGATGTAATAGTTGCTTTCCCTGGAGAATCTGAAAAGCAATTCTACAAAACACTATCCATAATAAAAGAGGTTGAGTTTGACCAACTAAATACTGCTGCATACTCTCCCAGACCCAATACTCCAGCCGCCAATTGGGACAACCAACTTTCAGAAGAAGTAAAAATAGAAAGACTTAGAGAAATAAACTCATTGGTTGAATCAGTAGCAAAAAAAAGAAACCTTAGATATTTGGGAAATATAGAAGAAATTCTTGTCGAAGGAATAAATCAAAAAGATTCAAATCAACTTATGGGAAGAACTCGTACGAATCGTTTAACATTTTTCCCTCAGAATACTCATGGGGAATGGAATTATAAACCAGGCGATATAGTTAATGTAAAAATTGATCAAATACGATCCTTCTCACTTAGCGGAACCCCAATCCAATAGATTATCCAAATGCTAAAAAACCATTAATGTATTTTGAGGCACATAATAAATGAATCACAGAATGAAATCCGTTGGTCTTATTTTTGGTGGAGAATCGAGAGAGCATAATGTTTCTATTATTTCAGCCTTGACAATTTTCAAAGCCTTAAGAAGAGACTCAAACAGTTCTAGATTCAAAGTAATACTATTTTATATTGATAAAAAAGGAAAATGGTGGGGAGGTTCTATTGCTGAAGAAGTCCTTATTAAGGGTTTTTCAAAGAAGATAAAAGGTCTCTCAACGGAAACATCTTTTGAAGGCTTTACAGAATTACCACAAGAGAGCAATGAGGTTGAGATATGGTTTCCTGTTCTTCATGGCCCTAACGGAGAAGACGGAACAATTCAAGGACTTTTAAAACTGACCAAAAAACCATTTGTTGGCTCTGGAATTCTTGGCTCAGCATTAGGAATGGACAAAATTGCTATGAAGGCGGCTTTTTCGGCAGCCAAAATACCTCAAGTAGAATATTTAGGACTTAACAAAAGTATTTTTACCCAATCAAACAAAGAAAATAATTTAATTGAACAATTAGAAAAGAAACTCCATTATCCATTATTTGTTAAGCCTGCCAACCTAGGATCTTCAGTAGGAGTAAGTAAAGCTTTCAATAGAAAAGAACTTTTGCAATCTCTAAAGAAAGCTGGCGATCTAGACGAAAGAATTATTGTTGAGGAAAGCGTCGAAGCAAGAGAACTGGAATGCGCAATTTTAGGTGGAAATGAGTTAAGGACATCGGTTGTAGGAGAAATCTCCTTTAATGCGGACTGGTACGACTATCACACAAAGTATTCAGAGGGAAACAGCGAATCCTTAATACCTGCTCCCATTCCAAAAAAGATAGAAAAGCAAGTCAAAAATTACTCATTAAAGGCATGTGAAGCCGTTAATGCTAGTGGATTAGCAAGAGTGGATTTCTTTTATAACGAAAATACGAACCAAATTTGGATTAACGAAATAAATACAATGCCTGGATTTACCCCAAAAAGTATGTATCCATTGTTATGGGAAGCCTCGGGAATAAATCTCGAACAACTCGTAGCCAAACTTCTATATGCCGCTGGAGAGTAAAAATTTCCAAAGGCAATTCAATAAGGACTTCACCTTCTCCTGAGCAATGATTCACGGTTTACTTTGGTTCCCTCTTTTAATCTCTTTTGTTCTCTTAACTGCTCTTGGTTGGCTAGAGAGAAGGAGACAGAACCTTTTTAGAGAATGGGCGAAGGACTCAGAACTTTCAAAACTAGATGGCTCATGCGCCGCTCGACTAAAAGAAGGTGTTCTCATTTGGAGCAGTTTCGAGGCGGGGACCTTTCAACTACAGGGAGAATTTCAAATAAGCAAACTAGAACTTGTCGAGTTAATGGCTCTTTCCTCTGGTGAGGCTCCATTAACTGATGAATCTCAGGGAAGATGTCGATTGAGACTCGTTGGAAAGGGTAAAGAAATGGATGTGCCCTTTACTGATGCAGATCGCGCCCGGACATGGATGAAAGAACTAATGTCAAAATCTCGTTGTGACCTATGACTAATAGGGGATCAAGGGATACAAAATACAAATATAACAATGTCTACAATGGGAAGATTAAAAGTAGAGAACCAACTAGGAGCTCCGAACATAACAATATTGTTCTCCTATGGAGAACAATATTGCTTTCAGCATTATCAATAGCATTGATCGAAATATTCATTCAACAAGGATGGCGGCCAATATATCCAGAAGGAATAATCATCAAAGGAGCTGGTAACTTAAAGAAAAAACACTTAAATGACTCAACAAAGCAGATCATAAATCAATCACTAATGGAAATCGATCCACAGTCAATTAAAATTAGTCTATTAGAAGATCTGCCGATAGAAGATGCTTTCGTAAGGAGGAAGATGTTCCCTCCTAGAGTTGAAATTGAATTACAACAAACAAAAATAATCGCTTCCGCATCTAGGAAACTATCCACTGGGAAAGAGAATGGCATGTTAGATGAAAAAGGAAACTGGATACCAATTGCTATAGCTTATAAATTAAAGGATTTAAATACAACAGTAAGAGTTGAGGGATGGACGCAGATAGAGAAAGAAAGAATTGCAACCATCCTAAAAAGCAGGGAATATCTTGGTGGCAATCTTGAGAGGATAATAATATCACCCCAAGGTGATTTAAGTCTTGGCACTAAGAACTTTAAGCTGATACAACTAGGAAGTGAAAAATCAATATTAGATAAACAATTAAAAACAATTTCAAAGCTAAATATACTTCTACCAAAGAAATTTATTGAGAATAATGAGGCAATAATAGATATCAGGGATCCTTCAAAGCCAGAAATTCAGCTACCCTGAATTCCAACACAAATCAAACGGATTAACGACATGGAGGATAGGATATCAAGAGCATTAAATGCTAAGAATACTTATCCTGGAGTGAGAAAAACCAGATCGAATATTTTAGTCAGGAAGTCTTGATGAGAATTGATGATTTTAAATAAAAAACAAAAATTCATTTAACAAGTCTGGTCAATTGCTCTTTTTCTCGATATCGATGGTTTATTTAATGCAAAAAAAATTGTCCAATTCATCCCAGCGTAAATTTACCTATTGGTCCTTATTAGGACTTAGTCCAGGGAGTAACTCAATAGAGGTCAGGCAAGCCTTTAAGAAAGAAGCAATGCGTTGGCATCCTGATTTAAACATGAACAATAAGAACGCAGAAGAGCGGTTTAAATGGATCAATGAAGCCTACAAAGTCTTAAGTGATCCTCAAAAACGTTTGGAATGGGAGGTATCTGGACGCCCAAGCTTTGAAATCAAGGAATTTTACCAACAAAAAAAGTCTTCAGAACCCCCTTCGAAACCAACCCCAAAAGATAATTCCACAGACTTCAATACTGCAGAGAAATTTCTGCTAATCCTTATTTTGATATTTTGTCTATCAATTCTGAATTGGATAAACACCTAACCTTAAAAGCCTTATGTAGCAATACATCTCAATGCCAGCGCCCTCCTAAATAGGCCGAATTGCCTATGAAATCATCCAAGTTCAAAAAGATAACCTTTTTGAAAATTTCTACAGAACTCGCTGTTAGAGACATAATGCACGAAACCTCAATGATTAAATCTGCAGATGGAGATGGCTATCGGGAACAAATCCGGGCTAATGAAGCTCGATGGAATTAACCCCAGTCAATCAGCCCGTATTGAGGTGATTGGAGTTGGTGGTGGTGGCAGTAATGCTGTCAACCGAATGATCCTTAGTGATCTCGAAGGGGTGGCATATAGGGTTCTTAACACAGATGCCCAAGCCCTACTTCAATCTGATGCACCCAACCGGATGCAATTAGGTCAATCTCTTACCAGAGGACTTGGAGCAGGCGGCAACCCCAGTATTGGCCAAAAAGCGGCTGAGGAATCAAAACCTGACCTTCAACAGGCTCTAGAGGGATCAGACTTGGTTTTTATTGCCGCAGGCATGGGAGGCGGTACTGGCACTGGAGCAGCCCCTGTAGTAGCAGAGGTAGCAAAAGAAAGCGGTGCCCTAACGGTAGGAATAGTTACTAAACCATTTGGATTTGAAGGCCGTAGACGTATGAGACAAGCCGATGAAGGAATAGCTCGACTAGCAGAAAATGTTGACACACTTATTGTCATTCCTAATGACCGGTTAAAAGACGTTATTTCAAGTGCTCCGCTTCAAGAAGCTTTTCAAAATGCAGATGATGTTTTAAGAATGGGAGTCAAGGGGATTAGCGATATCATCACTCTGCCTGGACTCGTAAACGTTGACTTCGCAGACGTTCGTTCCGTGATGACAGAAGCTGGTACGGCGCTACTAGGCATTGGAGTTGGTTCTGGAAGATCTAGAGCGCTTGAAGCAGCTCAGGCAGCAATCAACAGCCCTCTTCTTGAAGCAGCTCAAATCGACGGCGCAAAAGGCTGCGTAATTAATATCAGCGGAGGCAGCGATATGACCCTAGAAGATATGACCTCTGCATCAGAGGTCATATATGACGTAGTTGACCCAGAAGCAAATATCATTGTTGGAGCTGTGGTTGATGAGAAACTAGAAGGAGAAATTCAAGTAACTGTTATTGCAACTGGCTTTGAAGGCAACCAGCCTTATATAGGGAGAAGCTCTTCCAACAGACTGATTTCTCCAAATACCAAGAACCAATCACCACCTAAAGAACCTGGGGCAAGTATTCCTGAATTTCTAAGACTTCGACAAGTCAGGAGAGACCAAAGCAATTAAATGATTGTGACGACCCGGAATCCACGCCTGCCTCGAGCATCCCTTTTGGCTGCTACCTTCCGGTCCTGACCAGGTTTAGGCGTCGAGACCGCATGGGTCCGAGTCAAGTAAATTCTAGCAAGGGTCCACCCAAATAATGTCAACCTGAGATGCGCCCAGCAGATTTAATTAGCTTTAAGGAAAAAGGTCGGTCTATAACTGTATTAACGGCATGGGACAGCCTTTCCTCCTCAATTGTTCAGGCAGCAGGTGCTGATGTAGTACTTGTTGGAGACTCACTTGCCATGGTTGTTCTTGGCCACTCCACTACTTTGCCTGCAACCCTTGAAGAAATGCTCCATCATACGAAAGCTGTAGGGAGAGGTTTCATTGGACCAATTTCCAAGCAACCTCTTGTCATTTGTGACTTGCCTTTTTTGAGCTATCAATGCGGAGAAGACAAGGCTGTAGCTGCTGCTGGAAATCTTTTGAAAAATTCATGTGCAGCTGCTGTCAAACTTGAAGGGGCAGAACCAGAAGTTATTGCCGTAATAACGAGACTTATAAGGATGGGTATTCCAGTAATGGGACACTTAGGACTGACCCCTCAATCTGTTAATAGCCTTGGCTACCTTCCCCAAGCTCAAGATCCAAGTAGCCAAAAACGAATCAAACTGGATGCAAAGAAACTAGAGACCGCTGGATGTTTCTCAATTGTTTTAGAACATATCCCAGCAATAGTTGCTAGCGAGATCAGGAAAGAACTCCAAATTCCTGTGATCGGAATAGGCGCAGGTGAAGACTGTGATGGTCAGGTAAGGGTAACCGCTGATCTACTTGGACTTACTGAGAAACAACCGCCATTTAGTCCTCCCCTACTAAATGTGAGAGAACTTTGCGTGGAAGCACTTCACGACTGGATAAATCAACAGCATCAAGAGGTAAAGACTCCCACCATCGAATAACTTCTATAAGGACCTGATTACTAATCATCATTCCTCTTGGATCACTTAAAAAAAATCTTCTTCCTTTTTGTTGAATCCAACCTTTTTCGAAAGCAGATTTCCAACGTATTTTTAAAAGTTCTAAAAACGATGCAGATTCTTCATTATTCCATCCCCAAGATTCACTTAAAGCTATTAAGTTAACACCTTCCTTTCTTCTTAGTCCAATCAAGATTTGATCTTCGAGACTTAATTCTTTAGCTAAAGAAGAAATTAATGAAGACTCTAGACCATTATATTCTTGACTTTTAATCCATTGATCATAAGAGTTTCTTGTCCTTGGACGAGCAAATCTCTGCCCCCAAGGAGAACTGGTTGCACCAAGACCAAAACCCCACCAACCTGCTCCGCTCCAGTAAACTCTATTATGACGTGAAGCATGACCTGGGATAGCGTAATTAGAAATTTCATAATGACTAAATCCTGCTTTTCTAAGAAGCTCACTTGTAAGAATCATCATCTCTGAAGCTAATTCTTCATCTGGCAAAAATAATTCTCCTCGTTTTTGCTTCCATTCAAATACTGTTCCTGATTCAATTGAAAGCTCATAAATAGAAAGATGCGGAGCTCTAGTCTCTAGAGCCTGCTCAAGTTGATTTATCCAAGAGGACAAATCTTGGCCAGGCAAACCTTGTAAAAGATCCAAGTTCCAACTAACAAGGTCTCCTCTAACTTTCGCATTATTTAGCCATCTACATGCATTAATCAAATGCTGATGAGTATGCCTCCTCCCAAGTCCAGCAAGCACTGTGTCATCAAAACTTTGTCCGCCAAGACTGACTCGATTAATACCTATTTCTAGAACTTTTTGCAAGTATTCCCTATCAAAACTGGCAGGATCCATCTCAAGTGTGACTTCAGCACCTTGCTGAAAACCAAAATGATTTCTTAAATTTTCTAATAAAGAACTAATCTGCTGAGGTGTTAATAATGAAGGTGTACCACCACCTAGATAAACAGTTGCCAAAGGAGGGCCATAAGGACATAAAGAAACCTCTTTATGAAGGAGCTTCAAATAAGCATTAATAGAAGAACTCCCTGGCCCCACTGATCCTCTAGCTCGATCACCTAGTGGTACCACCGCAAAATCACAGTAAAAGCAACGCCGATGACAAAAAGGAATATGCACATAGGCACTACGGGGTGGCATCAAAACATCCTTTACACCCATGATTGCCTCCAAGGTGCGGTCATCTGCCAGAGCAAAAATTCTAATAATGAATCATGCTTAAGTAATAAAGAAACTGGGGACATTTTTTGAACCATGGTGGATCCTCTCATCTTGGTTCTATTCCTTTTCTCTGGAGCTGCAGCAGGTTGGATCGGGTTTGGTCTTATACCTGAAACTCTTCTCCAACAAACTGGAGACATCAATGAACTCAAATATATTCTGACCGGAATCACTGGGTTAATAGGTCTTATTGCAGGATTCATATTCAAAGCACTCCGAAATAGACTTGTTAAGCAAATTCGAGATACTCCCACGGACCTATTAATCAGCAGAGCCGTAGGTTTAATTCTAGGATTACTTCTAGCAAATCTTATTCTAGCTCCAATACTTTTATTGCCTGTTCCTTCACAAATCATCTGGGTCAAGCCATTAGCAGCAGTCCTTAGCAATCTTTTTTTTGGTGTAATTGGCTATAATCTTGGAGAAATCCAAGGTCGAAATCTTCTTCGTCTCTTCAATCCAAATAGTACTGAAGCCCTTCTAGTAACAGAAGGAATTCTCACCCCTGCAACTGCAAAAATTATAGATACAAGTGTAATTATTGATGGTCGAATTCAATCTTTGCTTGCCTGCGGAATCCTTGAAGGACAAGTCATAATTGCTCAAACTGTAATTGATGAACTTCAACAACTTGCAGACTCTAGCAATAATGAAAAAAGGGGGAAAGGTAGAAGGGGTTTGAATTTACTTACAGCAATGCGCTCTAATTATGGGCGGAAACTGGTAGTAAATAGCACCAAATACGAAGGGAAAGGGACTGATGATCGTCTGCTTAAACTCACATCAGATACAGGCGGAACACTAATTACTACTGACTACAATTTAGCTAAAGTTGCAGAAGTTAATGAATTAAAGGTCTTAAACCTAAGTGAATTAGTCATTGCTCTTAGACCGAATGTTCAACCAGGCCAAGAATTAAATCTCAAGATAGTGCGCGAGGGAAAAGAAGAAAGTCAAGGCATCGGATATCTTGATGACGGAACAATGGTTGTAGTAGAAGGAGCAAGTAGCTTTGTCGGAACAAGGAAAGAGGTTGTAATCACTGGGGAGTTGCAAACTCCAACTGGGCGAATGATCTTTGGGAGATTAGAGAAAGAGCCACCAAATAACAAAAACTATGAGCAAGGGAGCTATAACCCTCGCTAGGCTCCAAAGCAATAAAGAGATCTTTGCATATGACCGTTTCGGCTCCCTACTACGGCGAATCAACAGTGATGCGCACTCCTCCTCCGGATTTGCCTTCACTTTTACTCAAAGAGCGCATTGTTTATTTGGGACTTCCTTTGTTCTCAGATGACGATGCCAAAAGACAGCTTGGTATGGATGTAACTGAACTAATAATTGCTCAATTGCTTTATTTAGAGTTCGACAATCCAGATAAACCTATCTATTTTTATATCAATTCAACAGGAACAAGTTGGTATACAGGTGATTCAATAGGATTCGAGACTGAGGCATTTGCCATTTGCGACACACTAAGCTATGTCAAGCCGCCAGTCCACACAATATGTATTGGGCAAGCAATGGGCACAGCTGCAGTAATCCTTTCCGCAGGAACGAAAGGTCAAAGAGCTGCTCTCCCACACGCTTCAATTGTGTTGCATCAACCTAGAAGTGGTGCTCGAGGGCAAGCAACTGACATACAAATTCGTGCAAAGGAAGTAATTCAAAATAAAAAAACGATGCTTCAAATCCTCTCGAAGAATACTGGTCGAAGTGTTGAGGAATTATCTAAAGATTCTGATCGAATGAGCTATCTTACGCCTAAACAAGCTGTCGAATATGGATTAATAGACAGAGTTCTTGAGAGTAGAAAAGAATTACCGAAATCACCTCCTTTCACATAGCACTAACGAATCATTTCTTAAAACCTTATAGGTTCACCCAAAAAATTAAAAACCCTTTATTTACAAACAACTTTAATCATGCCAATTGGAACTCCAAGTGTCCCTTACCGACTTCCAGGTAGCCAACTAGAACGATGGGTAGATATCTATACGCGACTTGGTGCAGAAAGAATCTTGTTTCTAGGTCAAGAGGTTACTGACGGAATCGCCAATAGCCTGGTAGCTCAGATGCTCTACCTAGATTCAGAAGACAGCACTAAACCTATATACCTGTATATAAATTCGCCTGGAGGCTCTGTAACAGCTGGTTTAGCTATTTTCGACACTATGCAATACGTCAAAAGTGATGTTGTGACAATTTGCGTTGGACTCGCTGCATCTATGGGTGCGTTTTTATTAGGTGCAGGTACAAAAACGAAACGTTTAGCACTCCCTCACAGCCGCATAATGATTCATCAACCCCTTGGAGGCACCGCACAGAGACAAGCAAGTGATATCGAGATCGAAGCAAGAGAAATCCTAAGAATCAAAGAAATGCTAAACAAATCCATGGCATCAATGACCGGACAAACTTTCGAGAAGATCGAAAAAGATACTGACCGCGATTACTTTCTTAGTGCAGAAGAAGCTAAGGAATATGGCCTGATAGACAGGGTAATAGCTCATCCCAGTGAAGCTTGAAAACAAGACTCCCAAACTAAATAACAAAAAATAAAAACCTGATTTTCATTTTTTGTTCAATTCTTTTGTCAGCACTGGGAGCGATTAATTAAGCTCTTTGGGTCTATCGCCTTTGCATATATGCTCAGGCAAACTATTGCTCCGAAATACATTCCCAATGGCGCAACTCTTCTATGACAACGATGCAGACCTTAGTCTGCTAGAAGCCAAGACTGTGGCAATCATTGGCTATGGCTCACAAGGTCATGCCCATGCTCTTAATCTCAAGGACAGTGGGATAAATGTAGTTGTAGGCCTTTACGAAGGTAGTCGCTCTGCCCAAAAGGCTATTTCGGATGGCCTCGAAGTTCTATCTGTCGCAGAAGCATCTGCGAAAGCAGACTGGATAATGGTTCTTTTGCCTGATGAATTTCAAAAAGAA
>QCKC01000007.1 GCA_003215635.1 Prochlorococcus sp. AG-409-J19 | reverse complement strand
ATGGATCAGTCAGAGTACTTGCGGTGACCCGAGCACTAAAAGTACTTGCATTTAGACTGTGTTCAGCATGGAGTATTAGACATTTATCAAAGATTTTTGCTGATAATGGATCTGGCTCTTTATCTGTAAGCATATATAAAAAATTAGCTGAATATGCCAAGTCATCTCGGGGTTGAATAGGATCCTGACCTTTTCTAATCAGTTGAAATGCAGCAACCATTGTGGGAATTTTTGCAATCAGTCTTACTGCTGCGTCATATATATATTGGGGTTTATCAATAGCTCGCCTTGAATAGAAAAGGCCTAATGACGCAGCACTAGATTGCAGCGCATCCATAGGGTGACCCGTTGCGGGGAAACATTTCATCATGTCTCTGACCCTGAAGCTCACCCTTCGGTGCATTTGCACAGCTTCTTCAAAGTCTCTTAACTCTTGGCGACTAGGTAGATGGCCCCATATCAAGAGATAGGTGGTTTCTAGGAAAGTGCTATGAGCAGAAAGCTCTGCAATTGGGTAGCCACGATATGCCAAATTTCCAGTGTGACCATTAATGTCACATATCGCAGATTGAGTGACAGGTACGCCTTCAAGACCAGGGCGAAAAACTATGCCGTTTTGCTCAGTACCATGCTCTTTGGCAAGCTCCTTAACCACTCGTTAATCGATTCTATTGGGCTATCCTTATTAAGATACTAGATAATGCATCACTTAATTTGTTTTTTGTTCTGAACACAACTGTGAATCGGATAGATTCACTTGAAATAGTACATATTATTTTAGGAGCATTTATTTAGTTACATTATAGTAATTAGCCAAAGCTCAAACGCGAATGAATACTTAGGCTGTTTTCATTTTCCTTCTCTGGTGATTCTATAGATATTATAAGAATCTTCGCATTGTCCCCGAGAGAATTCCCTGACAATGTGTTTACCAATAGCCAGGGTCTCCAACTATTGAGCTGTGATTTCATATAATTACCAGAGAAAATGATTTGTTGATAGATTTTCCTTTCTTGCTCATCTTTGTAGATATTTAATGTCATTCCTGATTCGTCAGGTTGATTATTTTTTGACTTGCGTTCTATTAAATCAAGTTTGTTACTCCACCAATTTATATTGTTTTCTTTTAGAAGTATTAATCCAATATCATTATTTATTGTCTCCCGATTGGAAATTTTTTCTACAATTAGTTTCGCCCATACTTCTAGTGTTTGACTATTGTAATTTATTTCATTTTTTTTATAGCCATTCTTTGTCAGATTTTTGTCTGCAATTTCTTCTATATATGTATTCTCTGGTGTAGCAAGTATCCAGTCTTCTTGATCTAGTATATGTAGTACTGGTAATTTATTGGAGATAGCTATTTCTTTTAAATTTGGAAGAGCCGTATCTGTTTGTTCTGATTCCATAATTACTTTTTGTTCTATTGGAGAGACAAATTCTGGAGTTGCATTCACTATCTCTATGAGATTTGCAGGGCCATTTGCATATGGTAAAAGTGAATTGATACTTGTATTAGCAAGTTCTTTGTTAAGATTTTTATTTAAATATATAGTTGTCTCTATGATTATATCTTTTCCTTTTAGTTGCAATCGGGATACCAACGAGTTGATTTGATCTATGCCTATCATTTGATTTTTAAAATCGAGGAGATTATGAATGCCCTGATTTGAGGCACTTATAAAAGCAATCCCGTCTCCTAAGTTTTGAAATGATTCATTTAGCAAGGAATCATTTAGTTGATTTTCATTTGTAGAGGTTGACATTTTTATTGCTTTCTCAAGAATATTTTTGTTAGAGGAGAATAAAATTAATTCATTTTCTATTTGAACTGTAGATATCTTTCTTGATTCTGCTGAGATTGCATCAATTGGACCAGTTATCAAGCTAAAATGTTGCGAATGATTTATTTCCAGATCATTTCCTGTACGGCTATGTTTATTCCAGAATTGCTCAAGGAAAATTTCTTTATTGCTATTTTCTTCCAGTGAAATTGCCATGATCCAATCAAAATTGGTATCTATTCTTTCGGAGGGTAATAGAGTAAAACTGATTTCCTCACCTACCCATTCTGAAAGGTCTTTTTCAAAATCTAGGTCAATAATTCCAAATAAATCATTAATAAAAATTTCCGCTTTATTTTTGGCGTCTGTTTTGCTAGATCCTGGAATAATTGTTTCAAGATAATGAGGTATCTTTTTGGGATTGACAATCCAATGTATGGTTAAGAGAGAATTCTTTGGGAAGAATTTAGCCGCTAATGGTATCCCTATTGGTCTATTTAATAATTCTTCATTGGTATAGGTTTTTGAAGGCGATGACCTCCATAGGTAGAAACCAACCAATAGAAAAAGTATTGTAATAATTAAAATAATGAAGGTACGTAACTTCATGGATTCCTTCATTAATGTCTCAGATTAACTTGATTAAAGGATGAATTTTCAAAAATTGGAATATCATGATTAATTTGATGCGGCAAAGTAACCCCTTCCCAATTTCTCCTAGTCGTTTGCAAAGTTGGTTGCAAGACAAAGAGATTAAACCATATTTGATAGATGTCAGAGAAATAGAGGAGCTTCAATTTGCCCCTTTCCCAGAACAAACTCTTCATTTGCCGATGAGCGACTCAGTTAGTTGGATTTCTGATTTGCCACGATTACTTTCAAAGGATCAGAAGATAGTTGCAATATGTCATTTGGGAGTACGTAGTTGGAACTTTGGAACTTTTTTGATACAACAAGATTTGGTTAGCGAGGTATGGAACTTGGAAGGAGGTATAGATGCCTGGAGTGTAGAGATCGATTCAACTGTGCCGCGGTATTAATTCCTTTTAGCTGATTTTTTAAAGAAGCTTTGTTTTCGCTTACTATTTGAATACCCACCAGGAGAAAGTGGATCGGCTCTCAGATAGGCAAGAGCAGGTTTTAAGAGCCACTGTCCATCATTATGTGGATACAGTCGAGCCTGTCAGTAGTGCAACTTTAGTAAAACGCTTTGGCTTAGAGGCTTCTTCCTCAACAGTACGTTCTGCTATGGGAGCTCTATCGCAAAGAGGTTTGCTTACTCAACCGCATGCTTCTTCAGGCAGAGTTCCAAGTGCACAAGGTTATAGGCATTATGTTGATTGCTTGCTTCCTCCGCCAGCGGGTGCATTGATTTATCTGCAAAAAGAACTCACTAATCTCAGTTTTAAATGGGCAGCTCGCGATGATTTGTTGTTTCAGTTAGCAAAACGTTTAACTGATTTCACGGGTCTAATGAGTTTGATAATTAAACCAGTGCGTCAAAAAGATACTCTTCAACAAGTTCGTCTTGTTCGCAATTGTGATCGAATGTTGATTATGTTGGTGGAAAGTTCTAGTCAAACAACAAATTTAAATGTGAGATTGCCTCTAGAGGGATCACTTGATTTAGAAGTAATGGAGATTTGGCTTAGGGAGCAACTCTCCAAATCTGGTGATGGTTCTATTGAATGGTTGGCTTTGCCTACCCAATTACAATTCATAGGATCTATTGTGCGAGAAGCTCTACAAAGTCATAGTCAAGGCAAAATCTCTACAGATAGAAATGCTTTATTTCATGGAATTTCTCGTTTAGTTGATCAACCAGAATTTCGCAATAGTAATAGATTTATTCCTTTGTTGGAGCTAATTGATAATCGCCCAGCCTCTGTTGTTCCTATTCATGAAAATCCAATGGGTAGTGTTTGGATTGGTCATGAACATCCACACCATGCTTTAACAGATTGTTCGGTGGTTGAAGAGCCCTTCCGTACTTCTAACGAAGGAATTGGTCATGTAGCTCTAGTAGGACCAATGAGAATGGCTTATGCAACTTCAAAGGCTGCTGTAAAGATGGTTGCAAATCATCTTGAGACTGTGTTGTCCTGATTTTTAAAGTTCCGATCCCATTTGATTGGCAACCGTATTTACGTCTTTATCTCCTCTGCCAGAACAATTGATTACGATTTCTTCTTGTGAAGAAAGTGTGGGACAAAGTTTTTCTAACCATGCAAAAGCATGAGCAGTTTCTAATGCCGGAATAATCCCTTCAAGCTGACTAACAAGTTGTAAAGCTTGCAAGGCTTCTGCATCAGTAACAGCAACATATTCTGCTCTACCAATTTCTTTCAAGTAGCTGTGCTCTGGTCCTACTCCTGGATAATCGAGTCCAGCACTAATCGAATGAGCTTCTTGGATTTGTCCATCATTATCTTGTAGTAAAAGACTCATTGCTCCATGAAGAACACCTACTCTTCCTTTAGTAATTGTTGCTGCATGTCGTTCTGAAAGGATTCCGTCACCAGCAGCTTCTACGCCAATCATTCTTACCGATGTTTCTTCTACGAAGGGATGGAACAGTCCCATTGCATTCGAACCTCCACCAACACATGCAATCAGTACGTTAGGAAGGTGACCGAAAGCATCCTGACACTGCTGCCGAGTTTCTTGTCCAATTACTGCATGAAAGTCTCTAACAAGCATTGGGTATGGGTGAGGGCCTGCGACAGATCCAAGGATGTAATGGGTTGTTTCTACATTTGTAACCCAATCTCTAATTGCTTCACTAGTTGCATCTTTTAATGTTGCAGTTCCACTCGTTACAGGATGTACTTTTGCTCCAAGTAGCTTCATGCGAAAAACATTTAAAGCCTGTCTGCGCATATCCTCTTCGCCCATATAAATTTGACAATCAAGGCCAAATCGAGCACAAACGGTTGCAGTAGCCACCCCATGTTGTCCAGCACCAGTTTCCGCAATAATTCTTTTTTTCCCCATTCTGAGTGCTAAAAGTGCTTGACCCAGGGCATTATTGATTTTATGAGCTCCAGTGTGATTTAAGTCTTCTCTTTTTAACCAAATTCTCGGTCCTTTATTAGCGCGAGAATAGTGAGCAGTTAGTCTTTCTGCTTCATAGAGAGGAGTGGCACGTCCTACATATGAGTGCAATAAATGATTTAATTCATTTGTGAATGTCGTATCTTTCCAAGCCTTTGCTGCTGCGTTTTCCAATTCTGCTAGGGCAGGCATTAATGTCTCGGGGACATATTGTCCGCCATATTTGCCAAAACGACCTTGACTTGATGGACGAACGTCAACTGAAAGTTCCGTTTCTTTTGCATCAGTGGAAAAGTTTCTATTCACGGTCAAAAGTTCACAAGTTTTCCCTAGCCTAAGAATTAGATCTATGCCTAAAGGTAATTGGCGTGAATTTGGTGATCCAGCTAAAGAAATCGGCTTGCCTTTGGAAACCCCCATTGCAACTAAATCTCATATGGCTGTGAAAGTTCAAAAGACCAGTGGGGGCAAGAAAGGTAAGACAGTCACTGTGATTAATGGCCTAGAGCATGAGAATGCTCATTTAAGAAGCTTGTTAAAGAGTCTTAAGAGAAATTGCGGAACAGGAGGGACCCTTAAAGGAAGTTCGATTGAGCTGCAAGGGGATCAAGTGGCAAAGATAATGGATTTTTTGCGTGATCAGGGATATTGCCCAAAAAGGTCAGGTGGTTAATCAATCTTGGATTTGGTCAGCCTGGGAGGGAGAATAGGAATTGTCCTAATGCTTATTCATGACAAAAGATTCACTTGAAACAAATAATATTGTTTGGCATCAAGCCTCGGTTAATCGTCAAGCGATTAGAGAACAAAGAGGACATAAGAGTGCAATTCTATGGTTTACCGGTTTATCCGGCTCGGGTAAAAGTACTTTGGCTAATGCTGTTAATAAAGAGTTGTTTAGAGGTGGATTGTCCTCCTATGTACTTGATGGAGATAATATTCGACATGGCCTTTGTAAGGACTTGGGCTTTTCTGATCTAGATAGGGCAGAGAATATTAGACGGATAGGTGAAGTTTCCAAGTTGTTTCTTGATGCAGGAATAATTGTTTTAACAGCGTTTGTTTCACCATTTAGAGCTGATAGAGATCAGGCTAGGGGGTTAGTAGATTCTTCTGATTTCTTGGAGATTTATTGTGCGGCTGATTTAAAAGCTTGCGAAGAAAGAGATCCGAAAGGTCTTTATAAAAAGGCTAGAGCGGGAATTATTAAAGATTTTACTGGTATTTCTAGTCCCTATGAGTCTCCAGAATCACCTGATCTGCGATTGGATACAGGTAAATGCAATTTAGATAGTTGTGTTGAGTTGGTAATTAAGAAACTTTCGGATTTAGACATCATATGAATATATAGTAATTCAAGAGATTAGTTGTTTGGATTTTAACTTATCTATTTAGTACTGATAGATCTATTCACTAGGTTAATTTAGTTTCTTCTAGATATTTAGAAGCTCCTAGTTCGATTAGTTTTGTATCTTTTTCTATGACTTTGTCATGTATATACTGACGATAGTTAACAATCTTTGCTTTAAGGTCTGAATCTGTATTTGCAAGTATTTGCACAGCTAGCAATCCTGCATTGACACCACCCCCAATTGCAACTGTACCTACAGGAATTCCATTGGGCATTTGAACTATTGAGTGTAAAGAATCAACTCCAGATAGGGCCTTGCTTTGAATTGGAACCCCTATTACAGGAATTACTGTAATAGAAGCAATCATTCCAGGAAGATGGGCAGCACCTCCAGCACCAGCCAGGATTACTTTTAAACCTTTATCTTCAGCCTCTTGGGCAAATTTGAACATCTCTAAAGGGGTTCTATGGGCAGAGAGAATCCGAACTTCGAGCGCAACTTCGAAATCTTCCAGTATCTTGATGGCGGAATCCATGGTAGGCAGATCTGAGTCGCTACCCATGACCACAGCCACTTGAGCGATTTTGCCAGTATCTTTTGAAGACAATTATTTCTGATTGAAGGGATCACTATCAATCATGACCAGACTATGAGGATTACGCACTAGTAATTTTTGATTTCCTTTAATGCACCGGATAACCAACGTTCGTTTGCCTGATCCAACCATTGATTTAGAGGTGGGAACTCTTTGGTCCATTCTTCTAAATGATGACAACACAATTCTCGATGTTCAGCTAATGGATGAATGCCAGACAATCGCTGGACAAAGTTGGAATGGTGATTGGTTAAGCCCAATGGGCGTTGATCTGCAAATCAATGGTGGCTTAGGTATCGCATTTTCAGAAATCACGTATTCAGATATTCCTGATTTACTCGAATTACTTGATCAGTTGTGGATAGATGGAGTTGATGCAATATCGCCCACAGTAGTCACTTCAGGCATTGATCAGTTAAGAGAATCTTTATTGGTTTTCAGAGAGGCCAGAAAGTATCATTCTGAAAATAGGTGCAAATTATTGGGTTCACATCTGGAAGGCCCTTTTATAGATCGTAGGAAAATCGGTGCTCATGCTATTAAGAATGTTTGTTCGCCTAGTTCCAAGGCTCTCGAACAACGTATTAAGGGTTTTGAAAATGAGATCGCCTTGTTTACCTTGGCACCCGAACTGTCTGGTGCGCAAGCAGTTATAGAACGTTTAAATTCTCTAGGTATAGTTGTTTGTCTTGGTCATTCTTCAGCAAATTTTGAAGTTGCTTCCCACTCCTTCAGTAATGGAGTAACAATGCTTACGCATGCTTTTAATGCTATGTCGGGCTTGCATCATCGATATCCTGGGCCAATCGCTGCAGCTTCTTTAAATGGAGAGGTTTCTGTTGGTCTCATTGCTGATGGTGTTCATGTCCATCCAGCAATGGTTGCAATCCTTAAAAGGCTTTTTTCGAAGAAAGTTGTACTTATCACTGATGCCTTGGCTCCCTATGGATTGGGTGATGGGGAATATAAATGGGAAGGAAGGAAGTTGTATTCTTTTCAAGGCACTTGTCGCCTAGAGGATCAGACTTTGGCTGGAACAACTGTCAGGCTTTTAGATGCTTGTTGCAATTTTGCTAAATGGTGTAATGATCCTCTTGCTGCAATTTGGTCTGCGACCATGGCTCCTAGGAGAATCATCGGAGATAAAAGTTTAATAAAAGATTATTTGGTCCGTAAAAATTTAAAACAATTGATTCGTTGGAACTATTGCCAAGATATGAAAGAGTTGCAATGGCAACATGCCAACTAAGTAAGTTCTCGTTCTATTGAGCAAATGATTATGTCTAATGAAAATTTGAAAGCAAGAAAGAAAGCTGAAAAGACAGAAGTGGCTAATTATTTCAATGGAATGGGATTTGAACGATGGAATCGTATTTACAGTACCCGTGATGATGTCAATAATGTTCAAAGGAATATTCGACTTGGTCATCAGAAAACTGTTGATGATGCCTTGGAATGGGTTAAGGATCTTGGAGAAGATATAGGTAAATCTAGTTTCTGCGATGCTGGATGTGGTGTAGGAAGCGTTTGTTTGCCACTCGCTCAAATGGGTGCTGGTTCAATCTCTGCTAGTGATATATCTCCTGCAATGATTGCTGAAACTCAACGACGCGCTAAGGAAATAGGGGTTGATTTGACTCGGTTTGATTTCAATGTATCAGATCTTGAAAGTGTCAAAGGATCATTTGATGTAGTTATTTGTTTGGATGTTTTTATTCATTATCAGCAAGATGCAGCTGAAGAAATGGTTAAACATCTTTGTAGTCTTACAAACAAAAGACTGATAGTTAGTTTTGCTCCTTATACCCCATTTTTAGCGCTTTTAAAGACGATTGGCCAACTCTTCCCTGGCCCCAGCAAAACAACGCGCGCCTATACATTGAAAGAGTCAGGGATTGTGAGAGCCGCTTCAAGTTGTGGGTTTGATATTTCTCGCAAGAGTTTCAATAAGGCTCCTTTTTATTTCTCACAGCTGATTGAATTTAAAAAAGTTTGAGATTTATTTTCTCAACTATGATTTTTTATTCATTTTCTTTTAATAGTATTTTAGGAGGAGGTGCTTCAAAAGATAAATATTCATTGTAAATAGGTAACTGCTCTAACCTATGTGCATGTAAGTGAAAACCTCCTTCTCCGGGAGTGGCTGATTTGTTAATACTTTTATCGCCTTTGTATAAAGGATCGCCTATAAGTGGTGATCCCAAGGAGGAAAGATGAATCCTGATTTGATGAGGTCTCCCTGTGCGGATAATTATTTTCAATAGATCAGAATTAATTCGCCTTTCTAGTAATTCTACTGTTGAAAAAGCGTTCAGTTTTTTATCACTATGTTTATTACTAATCTTATATGCTGTATCCTGATCTGCCCCCCAGACAGAGCCAATTAATGGGTGCGTTATTCTTTTTATTGGTGTATTAACCTCAACCAATTTATTTTTTTGGAGCGCTGTATTAATTGAAGCTAGAGCTCGATATATTTTTAGAAAACTTGTCTGATTTCTATTAGACATTG
The DNA here is from genome assembly GCA_003215635.1 of Prochlorococcus sp. AG-409-J19. Taxonomy (GTDB): domain Bacteria; phylum Cyanobacteriota; class Cyanobacteriia; order PCC-6307; family Cyanobiaceae; genus AG-409-J19. The sequence goes on along the minus strand of QCKC01000007.1, from coordinate 59,212 downwards.
TCCGGAAGATTTGCGATAATTTGTTTCGGGTACTTTTTTTACGTGCACAGACCAATAAACCAGATGTATATCTTCCGAGACGGTGGATTGGTATGGGAATTGATTCATTCTTGTACTTTTGCTTTAGTAATTCAGTTAGAGTATGTTTTAGGAAACCTCCCCCAGGTATTACTGGCAAACCTGAAGGTTTGTTTATCACAAGTAGATCCCCATTATCAAAAATTAGATCCCAATTGGCTGGTACTGCATCTTCTCTCCATGGTGGGCGATGCCATTCGATAACATCCCCATTATTTAGAGCACAGTCTTGGTGTATAAATTGGTTGTTAATTTTAATTTGGCCTTGCTCTAATCGACAATTCCAATCTTGAAGGGTGGCCTGTTTGCTCTTAGCAAAAAGTGCACTTATCAGCGTTCGCTGAGAGTCGTCTTCAGTTAATTGTTGTCTGTATATCCATCCATTATTAAAAGCAGCAGGAATCCAATCCTGAATATTATTGTTGGCTTTCAATTTCTTATGTTACGAGATTATTTTCAAGAGCATATCTTACTAATTCCGTGCGACTGGATGTACCTGTTTTGTTGAATAGTCTACTAACGTATTTTTCAACATTTCTAATGGAAGTTTCAAGCCGTCTAGCGATTTCTTTATTCATTAATCCTTCTGCTACTAATTGGAGTACACTTTCTTCTCGGGGAGTGAAGTGATGCATAGGGGACTCTTTTTGGTTGTTTGCATTTTTCTGAGCTAGAAGTGAACGAATCTCAGTGATTTGGCGAGCCATTTGACCTACATCAGCATCAGCAAAGCGGGCAGCTTCGGAAAGTAATCTTTCTTGTCTTCTTACAACGTTTCTTACTCGAGCTACTAATTCGTCTGGGTCAAAAGGTTTTGGTATGTAATCGTCAACCCCTGCTTGATATCCCTGTGTTCTGTCTATTGTCATACCCTTTGCAGTCAGGAAGATGACTGGGGTTCCGCCAAGTCGTTCGTCTTCTCGTAAGTGCTTCAGAAGACAATAACCGTCACACCTTGGCATCATCACATCGCTAATTACAAGATCTGGAATCATTAGTTGAGCTTTTTCCCAGCCTTCTTCCCCATCCACTGCAGTGGTTACGTTGAAACCCTCATCTTCCAGATAAGCTTGAACAGCATTACGTATGCCTGGTTCGTCATCAACAAGTAATAGTCGTGCTGGCTGTTCGTTTGCAGTTGCTGGATTGTCTGGATGAGTCATCCACAAAGATCTATGACTTTTCGAAATCTAATAGCGATATGGAATGAGAACAAAACGATTAGGCTTTATCTAAATCCTTTTTTTGTCTTTAGTCATCATTGATTCTCCTGTGGAATTGGATAATCAATCCACCACCCCTTGTGCTCCCGAGGTGGTGAAAGCCATGGAGCCTTATTGGAATACCTTTTGGGGAAATCCATCTAGTAGTCAAAATCGTTCTGGAATTAAAGCTGCTGCTCTTGTGAGTTTGGCTAGAGAACAGCTTGCCTCAACTTTGAAAATTCCTGCAGAAAGTGTGATTTTCACAAGTGGTGCAACAGAAGCAAATAATTTGGCGCTTATTGGTTATGCGAGAGCTTTAGCTGATATCAAGGGCAAACGAGGTCATGTCATTACCTTGACTACTGAGCACCATTCTGTGTTGGACCCTCTTCGGCAACTAAAGTTAGAGGGTTTTCGTGTCTCTGAGCTTAATCCAGGTAAAGATGGATTAATAGATATAAGAGCTGTAAATGAAGCTTTCGAAGATGATACTTTTTTGTTGAGTATTATGCTTGCAAATAATGAGATAGGAGTTATACAACCTATACAAGAATTGTCTAATTTATGTCATTCTAAGGGCGCTATTTTACATAGTGATATTGTTCAGGCATATGGACATATGAGATTGGATCTATATTCACTTGGCATAGACTTTGCAACTATTAGTGCTCATAAAATGTATGGCCCCAAAGGAATAGGAGCTCTGATAATGAAATCAAAGTTACCAATTATGCCTTTACAATGGGGAGGTGGGCAAGAGAAGGGATTAAGGCCTGGTTCTCTACCTGTACCTCTGATAGCAGGATTTGCTAAAGCTGCGCAATTGGCAATAGGTGATCTGGATATGCGTGAACAGAGATTGATGTTTCTTAGAGATAAGCTTTTAGAAGGGTTGAGAAATAAATTGCCAGAGCTAATAGTTAATGGATCGATGAAAAGACGCTTGGCTCATAATCTTAATATTACTATTCCTGGTATAAAAGGAAATCGACTACATCGTTTATTGCGTTTACGAGTTTTATGTAGCAGTGGTTCAGCATGTGCCAATGGGATGCCATCTCATGTCTTGTTATCATTAGGCAGAACTTTAGATGAGGCTTCCTCTTCTTTAAGACTTAGTCTTGGAAGAAATACTTCAGAAGAGGATATTAATAGAGCTATATTGTTGATCTCAAAGACAGTTAGTGAGATTAAATATATTTAGGAGAAAAATTGGTTGATACTTAGTATTATTTACGTATGGCCAGACGAAGTTTCGCGCTTCTGCTTCTTGGATTTGCAAGTAACTCATTAGGACTTGGAATTATAGGTTTGCGAGTAATCATAGATAGTCGATTGTCATTTTTAAATGATAATTTAACTTTCCTGTCTTCCAGTGAGTGAAAACTTATTATCCCGATTAAACCACCAACCCTTAACCAGTCTGGTGAGTTCTCTAAGAATTGATCTAGCATCGTCATTTCATTATTAACCGCGATTCTTAAAGCTTGAAACGTCCTTGTGGCAGGATGAATTCTTCCATGTCGCATTTTTGGCGGATAGCAACCAGCTATTGAATAAGCCAAATCAGAAGTTCCTGAATAGGAGCCTACTTCGGTTAAATCTTTTTTGATTCGCCTAGCAATTCTGCGAGAAAATTTTTCTTCTCCATATTTATAGATAATTTCTGCTAATTCATTTTCTTGAAGTTTGTCGATTAGTTCTGCTGCTGTTTCTCCTTTGTCAGGATTCATGCGCATGTCTAGTGAACCATTTAGGCGAAAACTAAAACCTCTTTCTGGCACATCTAATTGTGGACTACTTACACCTAAATCGGCGATTACAAAGATTGCTTTTTCTAATGGAATGAAATTGCCAAAGTTACTTGCAACTATTTTGACTCTGTTCTTAAAGCATTTAAGTCTTTGCTTTGCGGCTTCCCTTGCGCTTGGATCTTGATCTATAGCAATAAATCTAAGTTGTGGATGAGCTTTTAATAACATTGAGCAATGTCCTCCACCTCCAACAGTTGCATCTATGCCCAGCCCATCATGTAAGAGATCGATTGGGAGTGTTGCAATCGCGGCTCCTAATTCCTCTGCCAGGACAGGCTCATGTTGATAAGAGTGAGAATTAATTGGTGATTCTTTTTCCATCGCTTCCTAAGATCAAACAAAGTACTCCAACCATCGTGGGATGACGCAGCTTGAAACGCGTACAGAGCCAATGGTGGTCAATTTTGGCCCTCATCATCCCTCAATGCATGGTGTATTGAGGTTAGTGGTAACTCTTGACGGTGAAGATGTTATTGATTGCGAGCCGGTAATTGGTTATCTCCACCGAGGGATGGAGAAAATTGCCGAGAATAGGACGAATGTGATGTTCGTCCCGTATGTCAGTCGTATGGATTATGCGGCAGGAATGTTTTATGAGGCGATTGTGGTTAATGCGCCTGAAAGATTAGCGAACATCCAAGTCCCCAGAAGAGCTAGTTATATTCGAGTCCTCATGCTTGAGTTGAACCGTATTGCCAACCATTTGCTTTGGTTAGGACCTTTTTTGGCTGATGTTGGGGCCCAAACCCCTTTCTTTTATATTTTTCGGGAAAGGGAAATGATTTATGACCTCTGGGAGGCTGCAACAGGTCAACGATTAATTAATAATAATTATTTTCGAATTGGAGGAGTGGCTTGCGATCTACCTTGGGGTTGGCTTGAAAAATGTAGAGATTTTTGTGATTGGTTTGGCCCAAAGATCGATGAATATGAAAAGTTAATTACTAATAATCCAATTTTTAGACGTCGTATTGAAGGTTTGGGAAAGATTGGAAGAGATGAGGCTATTAATTGGAGTCTTTCAGGGCCAATGCTTCGAGCCTCAGGAGTTCCTTGGGATTTACGAAAGGTAGATCACTATGAATGCTATGACGATTTTGATTGGAATATTTCATGGGAGAAGGAAGGAGATTGTTTTGCTCGATATAGGGTTCGTATTGAAGAAATGCGGCAATCGTTAAATATTCTTCGGCAAGCATGTGAAATGATCCCTGGGGGTCCCACTGAAAACTTAGAAGCTCTTCGAATTGCAGAAGGAAAGAAGAGTGAATTTGCAGGATTCGATTATCAATATGTGGCTAAAAAAGTTGCGCCTACTTTCAAGATTCCCAATGGTGAGCTGTATACAAGATTAGAGTCAGGGAAGGGAGAAATAGGTGTTTTTCTCCAGGGGAATAATGATGTAACTCCTTGGCGATTTAAAATACGTGCGGCAGATCTTAATAATCTTCAGATCCTTCCACATATTTTAAAAGGTGCAAAAGTTGCAGACATAATGGCGATACTTGGTTCTATTGACGTCATTATGGGTTCTGTAGATCGCTGATTTTTATTTGCTTTACCTAGAGTCTTCTAAATGGTTTCACTTGAAGAGAGTGGTCCGATTTGGTGATACTGATGCGGCTGGGGTTATCCACTTTGTGCAATGTCTCCGTTGGTGTCATGAATCTTGGGAGGAGAGTCTTGACCTATTTGGTGTTTCTGCTCTTGAAGTGTTTCCCTCTATCAATCAATCTGGAAAGGATCCAGAGGTACTAATGCCAATAGTTCATTGCGAGGCGGATTTTCTAATGCCTTTAACGGTTGGGGATAGATTATTGGTCAAGATATTTCCAGAAAAAATCGATTCTGGCAGTTTTCAAGTTCAATCTAAGTTCTTAAAGGAAGGAAATGAGGCAGCTGTTGCTTTGACAAGACATGTTTCTCTTAATGCACTTACCAAGAAGAGATGTAATCTGCCTAATAATATAGATGAATGGATTGGATCTTCAATTATGGAATCGTGAAATCCAAATGTTTTTAAAATTTTTAGATTGACTCTATCTAAATTTGAGAATCTAACCATTTAATCCATTTTTTGCGTTCCCATTTACCAGTAGAATTTTCTTCTAACTCTGGACATTCATGCCATGAGATTGGTTTGTCTTCTGGTGGCCAATCATCTATCAAAAACTTAATTTTTTTTTGTAGTTCTGCAAATGAATATTTATTTGATTTAAATCTTAGAATTGCCACAACTCTTTCTCCCCATTCTTCATCTTTTCTGGGTAAGATCAGAATTTTATCGATGGGAATATTTTCATTCGTAAATATTTTCATTAATTTCATTTCGATTTTGTCGGGGAAAATGGTTGTTCCACCAGAATTAATTGCATTATCAGCCCGACCAATTATTTTTAGTTCTAACTTGGAATTGTTTAGATCTAATTTGCCTATATCTCCTGAAGACCACCATCCTTTATCATCTATAAGGCTTTCAAGAGCGTTATTCTTTATTTTAGATATAGCAAGCCTGGATGTTTTTATCTTTAATGTTCCATTATTATTTAAGTCTATTTTGACATCTTTTAAGGGATTGCCACAGCCGGATTTTCCTGCTAAGAAATCTTTGGGATTTAATATCGTAACCATTGCAGCAGTTTCTGTTGCTCCATAGCAAGGAGCTAATCTCAGATTTTGTTTTCTAGCAAAAAATTCTAAATCATTAGATAGTCTTGCGCCGCCTACCCAAATAACATCAAAGTTTTTTAACCATAGAATTCCTTTGGGATTTTCTGATAGTCTTTGAAGTTGAGTGGGAACAATAGAAATCAACAATTTTTGTTTATTCTTACCTAATAGATCTTTTGTTGATAGTTCTAATTGAGAGGGATCTTTCATTGTCTGTGGTGAGATCCAGATATGTTGAGAACCCCATCTCTTACTTCTCCACCAGGGCATTAATCCACTAATATGGTTAATAGGTAATGGATTAAATATTATGCAATTTCTTGATGAGATTCCTTGGTCTTTTAACCATATCTCTGTTGCTAAAGCTGATTGATCTAGATGCATAGATGGCAGCAAACATTGATGAGGTCCATTGGCGCTGCCACCGCTTGATATGATAACGCCAGGACCAATAGGTAACTGTGAATCTTGTAGTGTAATTTTGTTTTCATCATGTACAAATAATTGGACCCATTTGCCTTTATTAAGAGCGCGTGAAAGCTCCTTTGAACAAGTTAAATTGTCCAAAGGAGAACATTTAATGTAAACAAGTTGATTCATGCAGCTTCCCAAACTATTTCTGGATGCTCGCAAAAGAGTTTTCCTCGTGGGCGCCATCCAGGAGCAAGACCAGGCGCTGTTGGTGTGGGCCCTTTGTTTTGGAGGGCTGCTAGATGATTCACCCATCTAGTACCAATTCCCGTCTCAAACGCAGTACTTATAACTCTGTGGCTCGCACCTGAGTGGAGTTCACTTAATAACGCTCTTGGGTCACCTTCTATCGTTGGTCTGCGAATTTGCCAGCCTTTCCAGTAATTGATTAGATGTGGATGATCTGTAAGAGATTCATCCAGTGCTATTGGTATTTTGTTAGCTAGTAATTGATGCCCTTCAAAATCTTTTGATTCTAAGGGTTGTTCTATCCATTCAATACGATGTTCATTTTCAATTTCAGAAATCCACTCTTCTGCTTGATTCATAGACCAGCTTCCATTTACATCTAGTCTTAAAAGAGCATTTTTAGGTAGAGTTGTTAGAATTATTTTTAACAATTCTTTTTCTCTATTAGGGTCTTTATTGATAATTTTCCACTTTAAAGTTAATGGAAAATCTTTTCTATGCAACTCTTCCACTAATAATTTAACTTCTTGGATTACTTTTTCTCCTCCAGTGAGCAGAAGTGATGACTGAGGTGCTCTTAGCCAACCGTTATTTGACTTATTCCCAATTAGTCCGTCAATCTCTGCAAGTGCTGCTCCTATACCAAACGCCAAAGATTTTGGCCATTTGTGCATGCTTTCTTCTAATCTATTTCGAGTAGATCTGCTTGGTATTTCATATAGTATTTTCTCGCATTTTATTAACTCTTTGATATCTAAGTGAGAAACTTCCCCCCATCCGAACTCACTCTTTGAGTTTTCTAGGCGAATCAGCCAACCTTGTTTTTTTTCAACAATCGCTTGAGAAGTGCGAAGTTTTCTTGTTAGCTTAAAAGAAAAAGGTTTAAATTTAAAATCTATTTCCATATTCTTAGCTTGGATTTAAGGTGTGTCCTAAAATTGGCCCTATTGCAAGACCAATACTTAATCCAATTCCATTCAAAGATTGGAAACGTAAAGCTATAAACTTGCACCTACTAACTAAATTAGGGCGGTTGTGATTTTTATTGAGAAAACTAATTAAATTTATGCCAGCCGGCAATCCAATTATCCCTAGAAGAGCTGTGGGTGGCCAATCTCCATGAATTACTGGCAACCATTCCAAAGCCAAAACAAGTGCTATTAACCAAGGGATAAAAGAGGCAGATCGTTTAGTCCCGAGGAGCACTAATGGAGATCGTTTTCCATGGGCTGCATCTTGATCTGTTTGATGAAAATGGGAACAGAAGAGTACTAGAGAGGTGGCGAGTGCAGGACCGGCTCCTAACGTTGTGGCAATTTGCCAAGGGATGACATTGGAGTTGTGGAAATTTGGGGCCAGAGCTAATAATGCAGCTGAAGTGGCTACGGGGCCAAATGCTAGCCAGCAAAGAGGCTCTCCTAATCCCTGGTATCCCAGACGAAAAGGAGGCCCTTGGTAGATGTAACCCAACAAACAACTTCCGCAAACAAGAAAAAATACAGATGGACTGCTGTGTAATGCAAGATGCAAAATGATTAACAATCCAAGAATTAGTGAGATATAAGCTACGTTCCGTATAGGTTCCTTTCTCCCAAGTAGTGCTACTACAGAGTGAGGCTTGGCGAATTGGTCAACACCTGTTTCTGCGTCAAAAAGATCATTAGTTAGGTTTTCCCAGAGCAAGAGAAGGACCGAAGCTATCAAAAATTCAAATAGTTGCCCAATGCGTACAGTTTGCCCAGTGCTTAGTGTCCAACCTGTGGCTAAAAGTACTGGCATGACTGCGACTGTGTACAAAGGCCACTTAATGGCAGCCCGCCACAGACGCCTATGTTCGGCTTTCTGGGCGTAAAGGGATGCAACATCATGTGGGTTTTGCATGCAATTCTTGTCTTTTAATCTTGGTGACGGTTTATACATTTGAGCAGTTAACTGAATTTGCTCTTCTTTCGAATGGCACTTGTTCCAAGTTTCAGTGATTTTTTAACCGCATCTGTGAGGGGATGGTGCAATAGGAATTTGGATGAGGCTCTCTTGAGCTTGGCTATTCCTATGGAAGGTGTAGATCCTCTTAATAAGTTGTCAATACTTTCAGAAAGAGAAGAATTTAGTTTTCTTTGGGACACTTCTCCTGGACTTTGTCTTGCTGCTTCTGGGAAGTGTCAACATCTTGATTTAGTTGGAGCTCGAAGATTTGAGCTGTCTCAACGGTTTAGCGATGCTTCTCTTGCAAGATTATTAGATCTAAGTCCTGAGGCGCCCACGGTTGCTCGTCCTAAGTTGTTATTTGCATTTACGTTTTTTGATCAGCCTACAGAAAAAAGAAAATCTCTATTTCATCCTTCTCCTGTGCAAGCGGTGCTTCCTCGGTGGCAATTGGTGCGTCAAGGCAGACAAAGTTGGTTGAGGATTAATGGAGTGGCTAGCCATGAGGCTGATGCAAGGGAGCACGCAGAACAATTGTGGCTAATGAGAGAACGTTTGATCAAGTCTTCTCATATTCAGGGATTAGTTTCTCCAAGAGCATTTAGAGGGGTTTATGAGCCGAATGAATGGCAAGAGTCTTATATACCAGCCTTAAGTCGTGGAATTGAATTGGTGAATGAGAGGATTTTGCAAAAACTTGTTTTAGCAGTACGTCAATCAATTGTTTTAAAGGCACCCATAGATCCATTGGCAATACTTCTTCGCTTAAGGAAGCAGCAAGCAGGTAGTTGCCGATTCCTTTGGCGGCAAAGTAGTAACAATGCATTTTTTGGAGCATCGCCTGAACGCCTTTTGAGTTTGCGAAAAGGTCAGTTGCGGACTGATGCACTAGCTGGTACCGCTAGTGGTGATGATGATGGTACGAATTTATTGAGATCAGATAAAGATCGACGAGAGCATGAACTAGTGGTCAATTCAATTACTCAGTCACTTGTTAGAACAGGCCTCGAGCCACGTCGTCCAAGAGAACCTCGCCTTGCTCGACATGGTCGTCTGGTTCATCTTCATTCACCAATTACAGCTTCCTCTAAAGGTTTATCGGCTTTGAATTTGGCGGATAAATTACATCCAACTCCAGCAGTGGCAGGATTGCCATGTCGTGAGGCTATGAGTTGGTTACGTACGCTCGAACCATTTGATAGAGGAGGTTATGCAGGACCAATTGGATGGATTGATAATCATGGTGATGCTGAATTTAGGGTTGCGATACGTTGTGGAAGCATATTCCGAGAGCATTTGGAACTAACTGCAGGGGCAGGTTTAGTAAAAGGTTCTATTGAAGAAAAAGAATTGCAGGAGGTTTCACTAAAGCTTGCGGTTTTAGCAGATCAATTTGATTTGCGGTCTGAATCTTTGTTTAACTCTTCTCCTAGAACGGCGATTACTTGATCACTAATAGGAAGTCCCAGTAGTTTCTCAACCTCTCGAATACCAGTAGGGCTAGTGACGTTAATTTCACTTAACATGCCTCCAATTACGTCAATCCCTACAAAAAATAATCCTTCCTTTCTTAAAATAGGTGATAATTCTTGGCAAATTTCGTTTTCACGGATAGTTAATTTGGTCGATTCCGGGGTCCCACCTAATGCAAGATTACTGCGGAAATCTCCTTGCTTCGGTCGTCGATTAATTGCACCTAAGGGTTCTCCATTTACAAGCAATATACGTTTATCACCTTCCTTTACTTCAGGTAAAAAACGCTGAATCATTACAGGTAAACTTTCTTGTTGAGTAACAAGTTCTAGTAATGCTTGAAGTCCTGAATGATTACTTGCCCATCTAATGACACCTTGGCCTCCTTTCCCTCCTAAAGGTTTGATGACGACTTCTTTTTGCTCTGATGCAAAATCAGATAGCGTAGTAATACAGCTTGCGACTAATGTTGGTGCCATCAGGGAGTCGAATTGAAGCGCGCCAAGTTTCTCGTTCCAAGCTCTTAAAGAAGACGGTTTATTGACTATCAGGACACCTTCCCTTTCGGCAATTTCAAGCAGATGAGTTGCATAGAGATAGGCTTCGTCAACAGGGGGATCTTTTCTCATCCAAATACAGTCAAATATTTCTAGCGAGCAGTTTGTATTTTCCCCAAGTGTGATCCAAGGTTCAGGATTTACAATTCTGACATTTGCCCAGGCTCGCCCATTCTTTGCTATTAGGTCAGTTGGTGTGCAAGCCCAAACTTCTGAAAAGGCTCTTTTAGCAGCTTGCATTAATGCTGCTGTTGAATCTTTCGCTGGATCTATAAGCTCAATCGGATCGAGAACGAATAGTTGTCTCATAGTTTCATTTCCTCTGACTTATGCAAGTACCATAAAAAACCAGATTAAATTCTATTTCTATTCAATGATATTGTTTACATTGCTTTTATATATCTAACTCTCTGAGTGAGGTATGAAAATCAATTATTTTTGTAAGAAGAGTTCAATTGTCTATTTTGAGTAGAGCATCCAACTGATGATTTTTCTCAAGTTGATAAAGTTCATCACAGCCACCAATCCCATTGTTGTCTATGAAAATTTGCGGGACTGTTCTTCTTCCTCCAGCTCTAGTAGTCATTGATTCTCTTGCTACTTGATCTCCATCAATTGAATGTTCAATGTATTTGATACCTTTAAGTTCAAGCAATTGCTTGGCTCTAATGCAAAAAGGGCAAGATTGCCATGTGTAAATCTCAACTTTGGCCATTGGCTTGATCGGAATTTTGTAATGGTCTTGAGTAATCTTCCATGCTGATATTCTAATTAACTGTTGTATTGATATGCCAGTTTTGTTGGACGTCACTGATTTTAAACGGGATCTCTCAGTTTTGTCTGATCGCCTGAGCAAAGCTCAGGACTGTCTTTGACGTTCCCGCTTTAAATGCTCGGCAGCAAGATCTTGAGCATCGCGCTTCTCAACCAGATTTTTGGAATGATCAAAGGAATGCGCAAAAGGAAATGCAGCTACTAGACGAGGTTAAGGCTCAATTGTGTCAACTGTCTAATTGGCACAAGGCAATTGAGGATGGGAGAGCAACTCTTGAGCTGCTTGAGATTGATCCGGATGAAGAAATACTTTTAGAAGCTCAAGTTGGGTTGGCACAATTAAAAATGGATCTAAATAGATGGGAACTTGAGCGTTTATTTAGTGGTACTTATGACAAAGAAAGTGCGATTTTGTCTATCAATGCAGGAGCAGGTGGAACAGATGCACAGGATTGGGCTCAAATGCTCCTAAGAATGTATACCCGATGGGCCGAGGATCATGGTATGAAAGTTAATATTGATGAAATCTCGGAAGGTGAGGAAGCAGGTATTAAGAGTGCAACAATTGAGATAGAAGGTCGTTATGCTTATGGATATCTACAGCATGAAAAAGGTACTCATAGATTAGTAAGAATTTCACCATTTAATGCTAATGCTAAGCGTCAAACAAGTTTTGCCGGTGTTGAAGTTATGCCTTACTTAGATCAGGAAATTGAATTAGATATACCAGATAAAGACTTAGAAGTTTCAACGAGTCGTTCTGGAGGTGCAGGTGGTCAGAATGTTAATAAGGTAGAGACTGCAGTGCGAATTCTTCATATACCAACTGGTTTAGCTGTTCGGTGCACTCAAGAAAGATCACAGTTGCAAAATAAAGAAAAAGCTATGGCCTTACTTAAAGCAAAATTAATGATTATTGCTCAGGAGCAACGTGCTGCTCAGATTGCAGATATAAGAGGTGATATTGTTGAAGCTGCATGGGGTAATCAAATTCGCAATTATGTTTTTCATCCATATCAAATGGTTAAGGATCTCAGAACATCAGAAGAGACTACAGATATTCAATCAGTAATGAATGGCGATCTAGATCCATTTATTCAATCATTATTGCGTCAAGGTGCAGATCTTCCAGGCACCGAGACAGATTCTTAATCAAATCTCATGACTAAAAAACAGATTACTAAGGACACTCAAAATAAGAAAACACCTCCGCCTAGCTTTGTTAAGATGGCAATGAGAAATATGGTTAGGAAGGGAAATCAGAGCCTTTCTCATTTTGCAATCACAGCAATAGGCTTTATAGGATTTATCCTTATAGTTGCTTGTATTGGGAGGCCTAATCTACCTAATTAATTGATATGCAAAAAGATTCTGTAGTAAAGCTAGAATTGGATCTTTCTTTTCGGGGATTTGAAAGTTATCTAGATTTAATTGAGATAAATTCTTCACTTAAAGATAGATTAACCTCAGCTGATGTTTGGCATCGAGACTTGACCAATTGGATTCAAATTGTTCGGAATGATAATAAAATTCTTTCCCCAGATCTAGTGAGTAAAGCCTCAGGTATAAGTATGGGCCTTGAGTTGACTGACGATAAAAGAATTACAGAGTTGAATACTTTATGGCGTAATAAATCCCAGAAGACGGATGTTTTGTCCTTTCCTGCTATAAGCGAAAATATGCCTTTACCTGATCATGATTTCTTGGAGCTTGGAGACATAATTGTTTCTGTTCCAATGGCTAAAATGCAAGCCTTGGATCATAAGCATGAGCTCATTCATGAATTGCGATGGTTGGTTAGCCATGGACTTTTGCATTTGTTAGGTTGGACGCATAAGACAGAGGAAGGTTTGAATCAAATGCTTTTTTTTCAGAATCGACTACTAAATATTCCAAATTAACGGTAATATTAAATATATTCTTGAAAGTGCCAGAATTAAAAATGGCTGCTACTCAAAATAATACATTTGAAGATGAAGGATTGGAAGTCCTTCCTGAAGAGGATAGGGGATCCGAATATGCATGGAGAAATTCTGCTGACTTGCCCGCGAGTTTTCGTTACGCAGCTAAAGGTTTTCTCTACACCTTTAAGAGTCAGCGTAACTTTCGTATACATATTTTTATTTCTACTTTCGCGTTGCTCATAGGCCTATGGATTGACTTAAGTTTGAATCAGCTTGCGATATTAGTTTTGACTATAGCAGCGGTTTTGATTCTCGAATTATTAAATACTTCTATTGAAGCTGTTGTAGATTTGACAGTTGGTAGAGCTTTTCATCCTCTTGCGCGTATAGCAAAGGATTGTGCAGCAGCATCTGTATTAGTTGCTTCATTTAGTTCTTTGCTGATTGGAGGGTTTATTATTTTACCAAATTTGCTTCAAAAACTAGGCCTCTAACTCTTCTCTAGATATGTTTTTAGTAATTGACAATTACGACAGCTTTACTTTTAATTTAGTCCAATACTTGGGGGAATTGCCCTCTCAATATGAAGTAGCAAATGAAGTAATAGTAAAGCGCAATGATCAAATTACTTTAGATGAAATATACTCTCTGAAACCTTCCGCAATTATCGTTTCCCCTGGCCCAGGAAACCCTGATCAATCAGGCATTTGTTTGGAAGTATTTAAAGAAATATCACCCAATATCCCTACCCTAGGAGTTTGTCTTGGTCACCAAGCGTTAGCTCAGTCTTATGGAGGTAGAATTATTAGAGCGCATGAATTAATGCATGGTAAGACATCCCCAATACTTCATAATAAATTAGGAATTTTTGAGAATCTTCCAGAACCACTTGTTGCTACTAGATACCATAGCTTGATAGTAGAAAGAGAGACTCTCCCTGCTTGTTTTGAAGTTACTGCGTGGTTGGAAGATGGCACTATTATGGGCTTACGACATCGATCTTATAGTCATATTCAAGGTGTTCAATTCCACCCTGAAAGTGTTTTAACTGAGGCTGGTCATCAATTGCTTGCTAATTTTGCAAGTATTGCACAATCATTCTAAGAACAATATTATTTTACTGGAAATAGTTTTTAATTATGCTTTCTAGATTGTAATTATCCTTTGGTTTATCTATATACTTGCCAGTCTTTTCTTTCTTGGGAATTGGTTTTTTCTCTAGTTATGGCTTTCGTGGATGGTGTTTAATTTTTAATTTTCTCTATAGTCTTCTGTTAATAAAAGGATATGCTAAATCTATTCTTATTAGTCTCTTTAAGGCTGTTGGTTTTGAATCAGCGTTGGAAGAACTAAAGCTAAGTGTTGATTTAATTTTGGCAAGTGCAGAACTCGTAGATGAATCATCTCGTGTGGCCTGAGGAAAATTTCTTCTACAACCAGTTTCTTCTAGTTTTGATCAAATAAACATCGATGCCTTCTCTGCACCACATAATCTATTTGGTGGAAGACGGTTTGGGCAAATTACCTTTTGTATTTGGAACAAGTTGATCTTCAGTTTGTGCACCTCGTAGGCAGTTAGTTCCTTTAACTGGGATTGATTGGGTTATTCTTTTCCGGATATTTTGATTATTACTGTTATTGGTGGAGCCTAGGCTTTTAATGGAAAAGAAGCTGCAATTGTTGTTAGAAAGTTAAATCCAAAAAGGGTAATCCCAGTGCAATATGTGAGCGGTGAGAAGCCTATGAATTGGGATTAAACAGAGTTTCTGGAGGCAATGCTCGGAACAAAGGTTCGCGAGGTGGGAAAAATCTAAATATTCTGAATAATCTTGGCGATGAGATAGTAAGAGAAGTTTTGCGCTGATTAATAAGATAGACTTTCTATTCTTGAAAATACTTCCCAGAATTGTTGCATTTGAGTTTTTGTACCAATGGTTACTCTTATTGACCCCTCTATATATTTCTGATTGCTCATGTCTCGTATTAGTATCCCATTCTCTTTTAGATACTTAGCAATTAAGTTTGGGGATTTATTAGGCCAAATCAGCATATAGTTGCCTCCATTTATATTATGAGGAACTGAATTGCGGATTAGCTTGGCTGAAATCCATTCTCTTGCTTCTAAGACCTCTTCTATATATTTATCAATGAAATCTTGATCTTCTAGAGCCGCATATGCTGCTCTTACTGCAAAGCTATTTATGTCATAAGGACCAGTGACTCGTTTGATATTACTTATTACTTTTTCACTGCCAATGGAAAAGCCAATCCGTAAACCTGCCAGGCCTGCGGTTTTGGAAAGAGATTGAATTACAAGAAGATTTGGTGTCTCATTAAAATTAACTACTGGCATTACACTATCCTCTCCAAATGCTTCATATAGCTCATCTATTACAATTAGACTATCAGGGGATGAATTTGCGATCTGAATAATATCCTCTGAGTTGGTTATGGTACCTGTAGGATTATTTGGATTGCATATTATCATTATTTTGGGATTATATCTTTTTAGTGTTTTTAATATTTCTTCTAGAGGAAAATCAAAACTTTTCCCTTCATATGGAATATTTAGTATTTCCATTCCCTGCATTTGTGCACATGGCGTGTAATAGCCAAAAGTCGGAATGGTTGTTACAAATTTATCTCCTTTGACTCCATATGATTGAAAAATTGCGTGAATTGCGGCATCTGCTCCATTGAATAACCCTACTTGGGAAGTTTGTAGTTCAAGCCCTAGATGCCTTTTTTTAAGGTTGACAATTACCGCTTCTTTAAGACCTTCATATTCTGGGTATATTGAAATTTCATTTGAAGGAAAGTTTTTTAATGCATTAAGAACATGTGGGCTTGGCCCAATTGTGTTTTCGTTGAAATCAAGCCTTAAAAGATTTCTACGCCCCTCTAGAGGTGCAGAATATCCTTTCATGGCCTGGACTTCTTCCCGAGGCAGTGGTCCTTGTGAAAAACCTTGTCGATACTCCTCAGCCATTACATCCTTTCTAGTGTGTTGATTCCAAGCAGGCTTAATCCTAGTTTTAATGTATCTGCTGTAAGGCGGCAGAGTACTAATCTTGAGCTTCTATAAGGCTCTTCCGCTTTGAGTACAGGCATTTGATCGTAGAATCTGTTAAAAATTTGGCTCAGCTCAAAAAGATAGGTGCAGAGACGATTGGGCAATAATTCTTCTTCAACCTCAATTATTACCTCATCAAGTTTAAGTATTTGTCTTAATAGAGACCATTCTTTGTCTTCATTAAATGTAATCTCCCGTAGAGAAACTTGTATATTATCTCCTTTTCGTATGATCCCTGCAATGCGTACAACTGCATAAAGTAGATAAGGAGCTGTATTCCCTTGCAAAGAGAGCATTTTTTTATAGCTAAATTGATAATCTGTTGTTCTATTTTGACTTAGATCTGCATATTTAACGGCTGCAATTCCTATTGTCTTTCCTACTTTTTCAATGAAAGTCTCACTTTCTTCTCTTTCTTCTTTCTGAAGTCTTTGTCTTATATCGGACTTTGCTTTTTTTATGGCTTCGTCAAGGAGATCGCTAAGCTTAATTGTCTCTCCAGAACGTGTTTTTAATTTTTTACCATCTTCTCCTAGAACGAGTCCAAATGGTACATGTTCCATTCGACAACCTTTTGGAATCCATTCAGCCCTTTTTGCTACTTGGAAGACTCCATTAAAATGGCTTGATTGCCCAGAATCTGTTACATATATTAGACGAGATGCGCCATCTCCTTCAGGGGAATTTCTGAACCTATACCTTATCGCAGCAAGATCAGTAGTTGCATAATTAAAACCTCCATCCCTTTTTTGAACAATAACTGGAGGTAAATTATTCTGATTTTGATCTTTGTCTACAAGGAAAATACATTTGGCACCATCATCAGTTACTAATAACTTATCTTTTTCTAAGTCATTGATTACCTGCTTTAAAAAAGGATTGTAAAATGATTCCCCGCGTTCTTGAATATTTATATCTAATCGTTCATATATTTTTTCGAATTCTCTTCTTGATTGTTCGCATAATAAATTCCATGCATTTAGTGATTCAATATCTTTATTTTGTAGCTTGATAACTTCTTTGCGGGAAATGTCTTGGAAGTTTTCATCTTCATCAAAACGTTTTTTTGCTTCCTTATAAAACTTCACTAAATCACTGATTTCAAAGGCGTTGGGATCAGTTAAGGCTTCTGGAGCGACTTCTTTGAGATGACTTATTAACATGCCAAATTGTGTTCCCCAATCTCCCACATGGTTAAGGCGAAGAACTTTATATCCGCGAAATTCAAATATTCTAGCAAGTGAATCTCCTATAATTGTTGATCGAAGATGACCTACATGCATTTCCTTTGCAATATTAGGACTTGAAAAGTCAATAATTACTGGCTTCAACTTTTCGATATCCTTCGATGAATCTTCGAAGGGTATACCTAGACGTTTATCTGTTAGACGAGAACGTATTTCTTTTATTAGTTGATCTTTAGATATGGTTATATTAATAAATCCTGGCCCTGCAATTTTAGGAGGATCACACATTTCTGAGAAATCAGGGTCCATATTTAAATATTTAACTATCTCTAGAGCTATGTCGCGTGGAGATTTTCTGAGAGTTTTTGCAAGTTGAAAACAACTATTGACTTGGAAATCACCAAATTCTTCTTTGCCTGTGGCTACTAATGTTGCTTCTAATGGGGAGTCGGATTTTTTTGCAGATGCTACCGCTTCAGGAAACGCTTTCTCTAGAGCTTCTTGCAGTTGATTTTTTAGATTATGAGAGAGGCTTAGCATGGGGTCTTGGGTTTATAGGAAGCTGCTTCGAAACGCATACTGATGTCTAGCCAATGACTTCGAGTAATAGGTGCACTTGTTGAAATCAAGTCAACTCCTGTAGAAGCAAAAGCTTTTAAATCAGTTGCATCTACACCCGAGGCTTCAATGATAATTTGGCGTGATTTTTGATTGTTCTTATTCGATTGTGCTAATTGTCGCAACTGAGGTACAAGTTTATGGAGTTTCTCGGCAGGTATCTCATCTAGGAGGACTCCATCTGCCCCTGCGATTACTGCTTCTTTGGCTTGTTCTGCTGTTTCTGCTTCCACTATTATTCTTGATGGCCAAGGAGCTTGTGCACGAATGGCATCTAATGCAATTTGAATATTTTCAGACCAAGCGAGGTGATTTTCTTTCAGCATTGCAGTGTCGTCCAGTCCTAATCTATGGTTGAGTCCTCCACCACAACGAACAGCATATTTCTCCAATACCCGAAGCCCTGGGGTTGTTTTTCGTGTATCTGCAAGCTTTACGCCAGTACCTTCTAGCTCTTTAACTAAATGTGATGTCGCAGTAGCTATTCCTGATAAATGCATAACGATATTCAAGGCTGTTCTCTCTGCTAACAAAAGTGTTTGAGCTGACCCTTCTAACTCAATTAGACGCTGATTTTGGCAACAACTCTCACCTTCCTTCATTAGCAGATGAACATCGACGGATGGATCCAAACGTTTGAAGATTTCCTTGACTAAAGGTCCACCACAAAAAACCCCTGGTTTTTTGGCAATCCAATGGGCTGATCTAACACAGTTTTTAATAGCTGGTGATGAGAGGTCTCCTCTACCTATATCTTCATTGAGCCAGATGTCTAACAGATGATTCAGAGAAGGTAAAAATGGATTCACGAGAATGGGTTTATAAAGGGACTTTTATATGAGCCTATGAAGAGAAGTTGTTCAATCCAAATAAGCATCGACTTATTTACCAATACAAAAACGAGAAAAAATTTTGCCTAGTAAATCTTCTGTGATCTCTTCTCCTGTGATTTCACCCAAAATGATTATGGCTTCTCTTAAGTCAATGGTCCAAAAATCCCACGGTAAATTTTGCTTTGCAACTTCTTCAGTCCTTTCTAGTGATTTAATTGCGGCGGAAGCCAGATCTCTTTGACGCTCGTTAAGAGCCATTAACAATCCTTCTGTCCCACTTGCTTTACAGAGTTGTAACAGGTGTTGGATAACATCTGACAACCCTTGCCCAGTTAAAGCACTCATTTCTAAAGGAGTTATTTTGCAATTTATATTTTTTGTAAGAAGATTTCTTTGATGATGATTTAGAAGATCGGCTTTATTCCCAATAATTAACTTTGGAATGTCTTTAGGTATTTCTGAAAGAATACTATTATCTTCTTTACTCCATCCCTTTACTAAATCAAAAATTAATATAACGGCATCAGCTCCCTGAATTGCTTCATGGCTTTTGTTTATCCCAATTTGTTCAACTTTATTTGTTGATTTTCTAATTCCTGCAGTATCAATTAGAGTTATTGGTACTCCACTTAGAATAACCTCACTTTCAAGTAAATCTCTTGTTGTACCTGGAATATCTGTCACGATTGCACGTTCTCTGCGACTGATTTGATTTAGTAGGGAACTTTTGCCAACATTGGGTCTGCCTATAATAGCTATTCTTAACCCTCTTCTTAGTATTTCCCCTAGTTTTGCATCATATACTAATTTTGAAAGTTCATTTTTTATTTGAATAGTTTCATTTAATAATTTTTTCTGATCAAGAATTGGCAGCTCATCTTCGAAATCGATTCGTGCTTCTATTTCACTTAATTGATCTAATAATCTATGGCGAAGCGTATTGATTTGATGCTGTATTCCGCCATCCAGTCCAGATATTGCAATTTGAGCGGCTTTGCGGCTTCTGGATCCAATTAATTCACTAATTGATTCTGCTTGAGTTAGTCCTAATCGACCATTCATAACTGCACGTTCACTAAACTCGCCAGGCAGGGCAAGCCTGACCCCATTACGTTCAAGTAGTTGTTCCAGTACTTCTTGAACAACTACTAAGCCACCATGGCAGTGAATCTCTACAACATCTTCACCAGTAAAGCTTCTTGGAGCTTGCATTATTAGCACTAGGACTTCGTCAATTTTTTGCTTTGTTTCTTGATTGAGAATGTAACCATAAAGTATATGGTGGCTTTCCCAGGTTTGATTCCCAGGGATAGTGACTACCTCCTTTGCTATTTGTTCTGCTACAGGACCTGAAATCCTTACAATTGCAATCCCTCCTTGCCCAGGAGCTATAGCAGTAGCAATTGCTGCAATGGTTTCATTGGAGCGTGCAAGCGAAGACATCAATGAATTGGATTTGAGTTTCTACTAGGATTGAGTTTCTCTTAGATTCAATTAGCCTCAGGTTCAGCGATGGTCATGATCCTAAAGGGACTGATTTTTCGAATTAAGAGATATTTTGATTGGATAAGAATTCAGGATGGGAATCCAGGTTATCGAGCCAGAGGTTTAGCTGCAGGGGTTTTTGCTGGTTGTTTCCCTTTATTTGGGTTCCAAACCCTTCTGGGACTAATTCTTTCCATATTGTTAAGAGGTAATCATTTTATGGCAGCAGCGGGAACATTAATTAGCAATCCATTTACTTATTTACCACTGTATTGGTTGAATTATAAGGTTGGTTGTGCTTTTCTTGGAAATGGAGAAGATCTAATCCTTTTATCTTCTTTTACTTGGAAAGAAATTTTCAACCAAGGATTACTGTTTGCGTTAAGAATTTTTTTAGGGTCTGGTTTGGTTGGTGTAATATCCTCTTCCTTTAGTGGTATCCTAATTTATATTCTATTAAAAATTAAGGAAGGAAGAGTTTATTGATTTGATTATTTTTCATATTTAATATAATGGTTTTGCAAACATTAATTCTCAGATACTTTAACCTAAGCCAGTGCGAGCAATATCTATAACATCAGCCATTGAACGAATTTGACTCATAGTTGTTCTTAATTGCTCTGAGCTATTGAGCTCTACTCGTAGATCAATACAAGCTGGTTTTCCAAAGGATGTTTTTACGCGAGCATCGCTAACATTTATACGACTATCAGAAAGACGCATTAGGATATCCTTTAGTATTCCGACCCTATCTATTACTTCTATTCGTAGTTGCACAGGGAATCGTTCATCTTGTATTGCGTTAATACAATTCCATGTAACTGGTAGTCGTCTTTCATTTGGAATATTTGAGATGTTCCCACAATCTTGCCGGTGAATTGTAATTCCATGATTACCTAAAGCAACGCTTCCAATTATTGGTTCCCCAGGTAATGGACTACAACAGCCTCCAAAACGATAATCAAGACCTTCTACTCCAACAATAGGCGTTTTCCCTGAATTGGAGGTCTTGGATTGGTTGCCTTTCTCAGTTTGAGGAGCGAGTTTTTTTGCAACTTCTTCATTGGGAATGGAATGTTCTGGAAGTAGTGCTTGTAGCCGTATTTCTTCTCGTAATCTGTTCAATACTTGTTGAAGTGTTATTCCGCCAAATCCAAGTGAAGCTAGTAGATCTTCGGTAGTTATTAAGTTGCATCTTTCGGCTACTTTTGTCATAGCTACGCTGCTCAACAGCGCGTCAAAGCCATTACGTCCCAGTTCACGTTCTAATAGTTCTTTGCCTCGTTCGATTGTCTCATCCCGATGACTGCGTTTATACCATTGCCTAATCCGATTTCGTGCAGTTGGAGTTTTTACAAAATTCAGCCAATCCAGGCTGGGATGAGCTGTTTTGCTAGTAATAATTTGTACAAAATCTCCATTCTGCAGTGAAGTTGAGAGAGTACATAAACGGTCATTGATTCTGACCCCATGGCAATGGTTCCCAATTTCAGAATGAATTCTGTAAGCAAAATCAACAGCTGTTGATCCTTTTCTTAATCCAATTACATCTCCTTTAGGAGTAAATACAAAAACTTCTTCGTCAAATAGATCTTCTTTTATAGAGGCTAAATAGTCATTATGATCATCATTACCTCCTTCTTGTTGCCACTCTACTAATTGACGCAGCCAATTAAATTTTTCAGCATCAACGGCAGCAGGAGATCCACCTTCTTTATATTTCCAATGTGCAGCAATTCCAAATTCTGCAACTCGATGCATCTCAGTAGTTCTGATTTGAACTTCGATTGGTCTGTGACGTCCAATCACTGCTGTATGTAGTGATTGATAACCATTTGGTTTGGGTAACCCTATGTAATCTTTAAAGCGTCCAGGAATTGGTCTGAATGTGTCATGTACCACGGCTAATGCGCGATAACATGCTTCGACTGATGGTGCAATTATCCTGAGTGCAGCTACGTCGAAAATTTCATGGAATGCTTTCTGCTGACGTTGCATTTTGCTCCATATTCCGTAAAGGTGTTTAGGACGGCCATTTACTTCACAGCTATCTAGACCCATTGAAGACAATCTTTCTTTTAATAACTGAACTGTTGTTTCAAGTCTTTCCTCTCTTTCACTTCTCTTAGTGGAGATTTGTTGTTGAATCTCTCTGAATTGATCTGCTTCTAGAAGTTTGAATGCAAGATCTTCTAATTCCCATTTGAAGCGTCCGATTCCTAATCTATTGGCTAGTGGAGCATATATTTCTCTGGTTTCTCTTGCTATGCGTTGTTGTTTGTCGGATTGCAAAGATCCAATGGTTCTCATGTTATGTAATCGATCGGCTAGTTTTACTAGTACTACTCTTATATCACTCGCCATTGCTAAGAACATTTTGCGAAGGTTTTCTGCTTGAGCTTCAGTTCTATTAGTGAAATGAATGCCTCCTAATTTTGTTACACCTTCTACCAATTCACGTACTTCACTACCGAAATATCCTTCTAGTTGGGCTGGTGTTATAACAGTGTCTTCAACAACATCATGAAGAAACCCTGCTGCAATCACACTTGCACTTGCACCTATATCACGTAGTAGATCTGCAACTGCAACTGGATGAACGATATAAGGCTCTCCGCTAGCTCTAAATTGACCTTCATGGAGTTGAAATGCTAGGTCAAAAGCTGATGCTAATAATGACTCTGAATCTGTTGGACAGGTTTGCCCAATTCCAGGAGGAATATGTTCGATACATTCTTTTAACCAATCAGGAAGCCAAATACCGTAATCATCAATGCTTCGTATAGGTTTTGACCTGATTTTAGGAACTCCAAGCCACTCTGATTCAACGACCGTATTGGTCGGAGGTGAATTTGTCGGAGAGATAGCGTTTAGCATCCGACTCAGATCATGAATCCATGGTATTCCCGCTTAAGAAGCCTTGCTACATCAAATGAAGCACATTGAGGAAAAAGTCCTCAAGATAAAACAGTTGAGGGTTTGTTATCCAACTAGTAAGCACTGGATATTGGATGGTGTTGATTTGTGTTTGAAAGCAGGAGAGAAGCTAGCCATAGCAGGACCTTCGGGCTGTGGAAAAAGTACTTTAGGGAGAGCGATTGTGCAGCTTCTGCCCGTGGGGAGTATTTGTACAGGTGAATTGCTTTTAAACGGTCAGGACCCTAGATCTTTAGATCAGATCCAATTGAAAACTTTGCGAGGGGAGTCAGTGGGATTCGTTTTCCAAGATCCCATGACGAGGCTGAATCCTTTGATGACAATAGGCTCTCATTTAATGGATACCTTGTCAGCGCATCTAAAAGGGACTTCTTTTGAATGGCGAATAAATAGGTCTAAGGAGTTGCTAGACAAAGTGGGTATTCAGCCCAATCGTTTTAATTGCTATCCCCATGAATTAAGTGGTGGTATGCGTCAAAGATTATCTATTGCATTGGCAATTGCCTTGAATCCCCTTTTGGTAATTGCTGATGAGCCAACCACTAGCTTAGATGTTGTCGTGGCAAATCAGGTGATGTCGGAGTTGTCCACTCTGTGTGAAGATTTGGGTAGTGCATTATTAGTTATTAGTCATGACTTGGCTCTGTCAGCACGTTGGTGCAATCGTTTAGCTATACTTGATAATGGACATATTGTTGAAGAAGATTACACCAGTAATATATTAACTAGACCTCAATCTAAAGTAGGTAAGAATTTGTTAATTGCTGCTAGAGCTAAAGAAAAAGCTTTAACTCCAGAAGAATTGAATTCTCCTATTGTTTTAGAGGTAGATAGGTTGCGGTGTTGGCACCAGCAAATATCTTTGCCTTGGAAGGATTCTTGGTTGAAAGCTGTTAATGAGGTGACATTTTCTTTACGTGCTGGAGAAAGCTTAGGTGTAGTAGGTGTATCTGGTTGTGGGAAAAGTACTTTGTGTAGAGCATTAATGGGTCTTGCTCCTATTCGTGGGGGGGATATAAAACTTCAAGGAAAAAGTATTGTGAATATGAAAGGTAAAAAGTTAAAGTTAATTCGAAAAGATATGCAAATGATTTTCCAGGATCCTTTAGCTTGTCTTAATCCAAAGATGACTGTAGGAGATGCAGTTGCAGATCCTTTTTTGATTCATAATTTGGGGGATAAAAAAGCAGCTAAGCAGAATACTTTTGATTTACTTGCCGAAGTTGGATTAGAACCAGTAGAAAAATTTTATAATCGTTTTCCTAAGCAATTATCAGGTGGGCAACAACAAAGAATAGTTATTGCTAGAGCTTTGGCTTTAAAGCCTAAAGTTCTTATCTGTGACGAGATTGTTAGTATGTTGGATGCACAGGTGCAAGCTGATATTCTGCAACTTTTGAGAAACCTTCAAATAAAACGTGATCTCTCAATGGTTTTTATTACACATGAATTGTCAGTTGCGACAGGATTTTGTAATCGTGTAATTGTTTTACATAATGGTCGAGTCGTTGAGGAAGGGCCTGGAGATAAGTTGTTTCGTTCTCCAAAGTCTCTTATGGCTCGTTGTTTAATGGAAGCTTGTCCAAGGTTGCCAGAATGAGTAGTCTAAGATTTATTTTTCCTCAAAACATTGAGAAGACGTTTAAATACTTCTGGTATAGCTGCTTCAAAAACCATCCTTGTATTTGTGCTTGGGTGGTTTAGTTCAAGCTTTTTGGCATGTAAAACTTGTCCTTGAATTTGTATGGGTAGTTTTTTACATCGACTATAGAGTTGATCACCTACAATTGGATGTCCTAAATATGCAGAATGCACACGTATTTGATGAGTTCTTCCAGTCTCAAGTTTGAAATTCAGGAGTGAATAGTCACCTAATCTTTCTATTAGACGCCAATGAGTTATTGCGTGACGTCCATTTTCATCTGAAACAACAGCATATTTTTTTCGATTGACTGGATGCCTACCAATTGCTCCTAAAATTGTCCCTTCTTCTCCTTTTGGGACCCCATGAATTACTGCACAATAATTTCTCGAGGCTATTCTTTTTTGTATTTGATCTTGTAGATTTACCAGGGCAAATTGAGTCTTAGCTATTACGATACAGCCAGTTGTATCTTTATCTAATCTATGCACAATTCCTGGCCTTAGCTTGCCACTAATTCCGGGTAAATCGGGACAGTGATGTAAAAGTCCATTCACCAGTGTTCCATCTTTATTGCCAGGGGCTGGGTGAACTGTTACACCAGCTGATTTGTTTATCACAATCAGATGATCGTCTTCAAAAATAATATCTAAATCCATTGCTTCTGGTTTTAGATAAGAGAGTGGTTCTGGTGGTATTAGCCAAAGTTTGATCTCATCTCCTGGTCTTAAAGGGGTTTTTGCCTGCCCTGTAGTTCCATTTACCTGAACTAATTTGGCTTCGATGAATTTCTGTATGCGAGATCTACTTTGTTCTGGCCTTTGAGTTACTAGCCAGCGATCTAAACGCATAGGCAATGGCTTGTCGTAATACATAATTACCAGTTCACCCTTTCCTTCTCCAAAATAATTTTTTGATTGGTCTATATTCATGGTAATTCTAGTGCGATTAAACCTAGTGATGTTCTACGGTAGTCATCAACAATACGTTGAGACATCCTAACTCTGTCAGATGATGTATGGATTTTCGAAACAGCATTTAGCCAATGAAAAGCTCCCATTTTTTCTGTTTCTAAAGCTATACCATATTTCTTTTCAAGTAGGCAAGATTTAACACCTGCTGAGGGTTTATCCTCTAATTGTTTTAGTATATTTATGAATGAGATTGCTACAGTCTCAATGTCATAGGCGGCTTGGCCAATGTCATTACAAAGAGCAAGTAGCAAAGCGGAATGTTGATCATTTAAACGAGTTGGTAGAACTCCTGGTGCATCAAGTAAATCAATATCTTGACCAACTCTTATCCAGCGAAGAGTTCTTGTTACACCAGCTCTTCTTTCACTAGCAACTGCCTTCTGGCGAACAAGCCTATTGATCAGGGCAGATTTCCCTACATTTGGGAATCCAATTGTTAATGCTCTTACTGGGCGTGGTCGCATACCTCGGAGAACACGTCGTTCATTTAATTGACTCCCTGAACGAATAATGGCTTGTTGTAATTGTTTGATTCCAGTTCCTTGTTTGGCATTACACCACCAAGGTGTTAGTCCTTTCCTCCGCAGCCATTCATCCCATTCTTTTCGGGCATTTAAAGAAATCATGTCCAATCTATTAACAACTAATAGGTGCTGTTTCCCTTTTGTCCAACGAATTAAGTCTGGATGTGCTGTGGCAAGAGGTATACGAGCGTCTCTTACTTCGATTACTAGGTCGACTTTGTTGAGATTCTTCTGGAGTTGTTTTTCTGCTTTGGCGATGTGGCCTGGGTACCACTGAATTGTGGGATTACTCACTGGATTATTTGCTCTAGCCAAAGAGCTCTTTAGAAATAGATTATTGCTATTTCTTGGTTATACCACTAATCCTTATATCAGCAGCTACATCCGAAGAATGAAATACAGATTGCTTCATCCTGCCAAATTCCTGGAATCTTAGCTTTTTTGCGAGCAATTATTGATTGTTGGCACTTGAATGAGCGTTTATGGTTTCTAGATTTTTCAGCGGAAGGCCCTAGAAAGTAGTTTGTCAATGCCCATTTTTTCACAAATACTTCATGTCAGGATGTTCTGCTTCTTTCCAGGCTGACTTTCTGGCCCCTTCCTTCACCAAGAAAGCTACTCAAGGGTTAATCTCAGGCCGTTTGATTACCGTACGAAACACCTCATGGCGAAGCGTTCTCTTTCAAGTCTTACTGATGCTGATCTTTCTGGTAAGCGAGTTTTTGTGAGGGTTGATTTCAATGTGCCTTTGAATGATTCTTGTCAGATCACAGATGACACAAGAATTAGAGCAGCATTGCCAACACTCAAAGATTTAATTAGTAAAGGTGCGCGTTTGATCCTTTCGGCTCATTTTGGTCGTCCTAAAGGCAAGGTAAATGAATCCATGCGTTTGACTCCAGTTGCTCAACGCTTAAGTGAATTACTTGGCAAGTCAGTTATTAAAACCAATAGTTGTATTGGAGAGGATGCTCAGGCAAAAGTATCTTCTATGTCTAATGGAGATATTGTTCTTTTAGAAAATGTTCGCTTTTTTGCTGAGGAAGAAAAAAATGATCCTGCCTTCGCTCAGCAATTGGCATCTTTAGCGGATGTTTATGTAAATGATGCTTTTGGAGCGGCCCATAGAGCTCACGCTTCTACAGAAGGTGTAGCTACTTTTCTGAGTCCAAGTGTTGCTGGTCATCTTATGGAGAAAGAACTTCAATACTTGCAGGGTGCTATTGATGATCCAAAGCGTCCTCTTGCCGCAATCGTTGGTGGTTCAAAAGTTAGTAGTAAGATTGGAGTTCTTGAGTCTTTGATCGATAAGTGCGATAAGGTTTTAATTGGTGGAGGTATGATCTTTACATTCTACAAAGCGAGAGGTTTATCAGTAGGAAAAAGTTTGGTTGAAGAAGATAAATTGGAATTAGCTAAACAACTCGAGGAAAAAGCAAAGGCTAAGGGAGTTGACTTATTATTACCAACAGATGTTGTTCTTGCAGATAATTTTGCGCCAGATGCTAATGATCAGGTATCTAGTATAAATAACATTCCAGAAGGTTGGATGGGTCTTGATATTGGTCCGGAATCAGTAATAGCTTTCCAAAATGCTTTAGCAAATTGTAAAACTATTATTTGGAATGGTCCCATGGGTGTTTTTGAGTTTGATAAATTTGCCAATGGTACTAACTCTATAGCTACAACATTGGCTAATTTAAGTGATAATGATTGCTGTACTATTATTGGAGGAGGTGATTCAGTTGCGGCTGTTGAGAAAGCAGGATTAGCTGAGAAGATGTCACATATTTCTACCGGAGGTGGTGCTAGTCTTGAGCTTCTAGAAGGTAAAGTGCTTCCAGGAGTTGCGGCTTTGGATGATTTAATTTAAGCCTGTCTTATATTTAATTTTAATGTAGAGGGATATTAATACACTTAATTGTTCGATTTTAATGTGTTGTTTCCAAAGAAGAAGAATTAAATTTGATGCAATTTTAATTCTTCTTCTTTGGAAACAACACGAACCTGATGGGTTATAGATATTATTCCCTCAGGGTGTACAATTAGTGCTGCTAAAGTTTCTATTCCTGGTTTTAATGGTGCTTGTATTGATTTAAAAATCCCTCCTCCTCCTAATTCTGAAATTTCAATATTTGGATTCGCATTTTGTTCCAATTCATCAGCATCAATTCTAATTAGACCTCCTGCAACTATTCTGTCACCTAGAGGTTTTACTAGTATTATGTCTGCATTGTATTTGCTGCCTGTAAGAACAACTTGAGGGATAGATATTCTTATTGGTATATTTTTATTATTGCTATTGATAATTGATTGTGACTCTAGCAGGCTTTGATTGGTTATCTTCCCTGCTGTTATTTCTAATAGAATCTTTTGCTTTGCTTCTAAGTTGTATTGTGCTTGATTCCCTTGTAGCACTGTATATATTATTACTTTCCCTTCGTCAAGTTTGCTAGATGTCTCTATCTTCCAGTTTGTATTAGGAAATTTTTGGAGTAGATGTCGATGTCGATTTTTTATCTTTGAAACTTGTTTAGAGGTAAAAAGGTCATTAAAGGTTTTGGAGGATGATTTTGATTGATTTAATACATTCTCTAATTCATTGATCATTGAAGCCATTTCGTCCCCAAATGCAGGTCTGCTTATTAGAGGAATAGTTGACCAGCTCAGGGCAGCTAGTATTGCGAATGAGATGGAATGACTAAGTTTGTACTTCATGGCAAGATCGATAAGTTAAGCAGCTTTTTCTCGGCTAATTCTCATGCCTAGGCTTCTCATTGCTGCCAGTGGCACTGGTGGTCATATCTTTCCAGCTTTGTCAATAGCGGATTCACTTAATACGGATTGGCATGTTAGTTGGTTGGGCGTACCTGACAGACTTGAAACTAATCTAGTGCCTTCTAGATATTCTTTTTTTGCAATTCATGTGCGTGGGCTTGAGGGTAAAGGTTTTCGTAAGCTTTTGAAGCTATTAAAACTTGTTTTTGCCACTCGAAAAGTTATTGAAATAATTAATTTGGAAAAGGTGCAGATCATTTTTACTACCGGTGGTTATATTGCTGCTCCAGCAATTTTGGCGGCTTGTTTTTGTCGATTGCCAGTTATTTTGCATGAATCAAATGCTTTTCCAGGTCGAGTCACTCGATTGTTAGGACGCTTTTGCAGCATTGTGGCGCTAGGGTTGCCAAATGCTCGTCAGACTCTTAAAGGGTGCCAAACTCTAGTGACTGGTACGCCAGTGAGATCTGAATTCCTTTTGTCTCAAAAGTTGCCAGATTGGGTGCCTCGGTCTCAGGGCCCTTTGTTGGTTGTGATGGGTGGTAGTCAGGGTGCTTGTGGATTAAATCTTATGTTTAGAAAGATTTTGCCGGTTTTTCTTGATGCTGGTTGCAGAATAGTTCATCTCACTGGTTCCAATGATGAAGTTAAAGATGTGATGAAGCATCCAAATCTGGTTGAAAAAGTTTTTAGTAATGATATCCCTAGCCTTCTTCAGCACGCTGATTTAGCAATATCTCGAGCTGGGGCTGGGGCCTTAAGTGAGTTGGCTATATCGGGCACTCCTGCAATTCTTGTTCCCTATCCTTATGCAACCGATAATCATCAGGATGCAAATGCAGCTTATGCTGCAGAATATGGGGCGGCAATTATTGTTCAACAAAATTTGGAATCTTCTTTGGCTTTGGAAGAAGCAATATGGAGGATTCTAGGTTCTAAATTATTCCCGGAAAGAATTACAGATGATTTTTTATTTGAAATGAATCAAGGAATGAAGAGAATAGCTATATCTAATGCGAATAAGAAAATATGTGAATTATTGAGAGAACAAATTAAGAAATAAATTTGCGAATTTTTTTAATAATTCGATTATTGTTTTTCTGTGATTGCAATCCTATTCGCAACCAATTCTCTCCTAAGGCTTTGAATGAACGACAATCTCTTAATAAGATTTTTTCTTTGGCTAGATAATTTCTTAGAGGAATAAGAGAATTATCCCCTTTGATAAGCAGAAAATTGCAGGATGAATGTTGAGGCTCAATGCCATTTATAAGTGAAAGATTTTTATACATCCATTGCCCTTCTTTAGTGACCCATGAGTGAACTTTATTTAACCATTTTTGCATTAGAAACCTTTCATTCATGAGAATAGTTCCTGCTTCTAAGGCAAGTCCATTCACTGGCCATGGGTCTCGTAATTTTTTCCACCGATCTATTCGATCTGGGTAACTTATTGCATATCCAAGTCTAAGCCCCGCTATTCCAAAAAGTTTTGTTAAACTTCTGATCACAATTAGGTTTGGATTTGTTTTGACTAGTGGGATTAATGATTGCTTTTCTCCATTAGGTACTAATGGAAGGAATGCTTCATCGCAAATTATTAGTGAATATCTTTTAATTAAATCTCTAATGGATTTTTGACTCCATAATTGACCGGTTGGATTGTGGGGATTAGTAATCCAAATTACATTAGAATTAGGTTTTAACGGGAATACTTGGGGGGTTTCATTGCTCCATTCTAAGGGTAATGAGAATTCAAAATATGATGCATCCCAGCATCTCAATGCCCTGGAATAGTCTGAAAATCCAGGAGATGGTAATCCACTTATGCCTTTTTTACCAGCATCTTTGGCTGCCCATGTAAAAAGTTCTGCGGCACCATTCCCTGGCAGAATCATTTCAGGATCTATGCAATGCCAAGAGCTGATGGCATTTATGAGATTGTTTTGCTCTCTGTCAGGATAATCTCTAAGAGTTCTTGAATTAATGCATTTATGTAAGCACCGTCTTAGATGGAATGGGGGATCAAAAGGTACTAAAGAAGAACTAGAGTCTAGCAAGTGCTCTATAGAACAATTTAGTTCCTGAGCTTCTTTATTTACATTACCTCCATGGGTTTGAATGATTCCTTTCATGCTTCAATGATGACTTTTTAGTTGAAAAATTTCTGGACTTATTAGACCTAGTCAATATAAATCATTTTATTATTAGAGGATAAGAATACACTTATAGCCAAAAAATATTTATTCATGCCAGGGTACATTACTTCCTATGGCCTCAGAAATATTGTTAAATCCGTTTAGCTCAAGTTGATTGTTGATTCCTTCGAGGATTTGAGGGACAATGATAGGTCCTTTGTAAATCCAGCCAGTGTATATTTGCAAAAGAGAAGCACCAGCACTAATTCTTTCCCATGCAGTCTCAGGAGAATGAATTCCTCCGACTGCAATAAGAATTAATTTGGATGCACTTATTGACCGGATCCTTTTCAGGACTTCCAAAGCTCGATTACATATAGGCATTCCACTTAGTCCTCCACTTTCTTCTAGAAGTGTTTTGCCGGTTTGTTGGATAATTCTTTTCTCCAGTCCTAGTCGATTGATACTCGTATTAACTGCAATAATACCTTCTAAACCTTCTTCGCAAGCAAGGTTGGCTATGGAATCTATTTCATGATTGAGTAAATCGGGCGCAATCTTTATAAATAGGGGAGGACATTTGTGCAAACTTTTCAGTTTCTTTATTAGTTTAGATAAATAATTTGGCTCTTGAAGCTCTCTTAACCCTGGTGTATTAGGCGAACTTACATTAATTACTGCATAATCGGAGTGATTTGATAGTATTTCAAGCGAAGAAAAATAGTCTTCTTCTGCCTTATCAAGGGAAATAATTTTCGACTTGCCTAAATTAATTCCAAGAACTGCTGGCCGCTTTTTTGATTCTGGAAGTAATTGCTTTTCAAGCGAGCGTAACATTGCTTGTGCCCCTTTGTTATTAAAACCCATGCGATTGAGTGCTGCTTGTTCTTTAGCTAGTCTGAAGAGTCTTGGCCTTGGATTTCCTTTTTGGGGATAATAGGTAACTGTACCTATTTCAGCAAAACCAAAGCCAAATCGGTCCCATATAGAAGCTGCAACTCCATTTTTATCAAATCCTGCTGCTAGTCCTAAAGGGTTTCTAAAATTGCATCCAAAAAACTTTTGTTGGAGTCTTTGGTTCTTAAATTCAAGTTCTCTAGAGAGTGTATTTAATATTTTTCTTGATATTGGGGATCGCCTTCTAAGAGATATCTCCGATAAGATTAGCAGAGATAATTCGCTAACTATTTCTGGGTCTATTCCTTCATCTCTAGATATTAAAGGTCCTATTACTCTTTTATAGATTTCACTTGTTAAGTTTAGATTTTGCATAGTCATTCTATGTATCTTTTAGATCCAAATTTTCGTTTATATTTTTCCTTTCGGGGAGTAATTTCCATATATCCATTCCTAATGGTTCGATAAGCCATTGCCTCCATTGCCATGTTTTATTTATTTGCTTTAATTCTGCTGATGGAATATCAACAAGTTCGGATAATTCCTGAACAGTGATTTGATAACCTTCTTTTGCCAAGAAATCAGCTATTTCTAATTTAGATACTAATTTCCTGAGTTTTAGGGATGGTGGCCCTGAAAATAATGAGTTCTCATGTTTGGGTTGTTGTTTTCTTGTAAGGATATTCCCTTGACAATTCATTGTAGGAATAAGACCTTTTGAAAAAGTCACAGCTATTTCATCTACACGATCGTTATCAGGGTCACCACTATGTCCTTTAATATAAGACAAAGAAACATTCTCTATACGAGCAGAATCTAAAGCTTGCCAAAGATCTTGATTTAGTACCTTTTTGCCAGCAGCAGTTCGCCATCCTTTCTTTTTCCAGTTGATAATCCAGGTTTCTAGTCCATTGATTAAGTACTTGCTATCTGTATATATTTTTAAATTTTGATCTAGTGGAAGATCTTTTAGCCTTTTTAGAACCTCAAGTAGTGCTTTTAGCTCCATTCTGTTGTTAGTAGTTTGTGGCTCGTGCCCACCAAATTCTTCGATACTTCCATCTTTGAATCTTAAGAGTGCACCCCACCCTCCTGGGCCAGGATTGCCGCTACACGCTCCGTCAGTAGCAGCTTTAACAACTATATTTTGGTTTTTGTTCATTGCACTAGCCTTTTGCAACTTAGTCAGATCTTTTCTTATTTAGTTGGGATTCGGAAAGTATATTTCTTATTTTAATCATAGATTGCTTTTTATTCTGATTAGGCAAGTCCTTTTTTAAAATTATTGTTTTGCACAATTTAGTTTGAGCTAATGTTTCAATTCTTCTTTCTTTATGGGAAAGAATTTATCAATAAGACAGTTTGATTAACTCGGCTAATTTTGGCTGTTTATTCGTTTCTCTTTTCTAGGGTTTAATAGTTTGAGGTTTATCTAGATCTCTTAGAAGTCGAAACAATGAAAGACTCCTGAGGGATGCCCAATTAAAAAGCCCTGCATAAAGCAGGGCTTTTTAACAGGTAATGAGGTTATTTCAGAGTTACTTTGCCACCAGCATCTTCGATCGCCTTTTTGAGTGATTCGGCTTCTTCTTTGGCAATGCCTTCTTTAATTGTTTTAGGTGCAGCTTCAACCATTGCTTTTGCATCTCCAAGGCCAAGTCCAGTAGCTTCTCGTACAGCTTTTAAAACTTTGATTTTGGCTGAGGCTTCGAAGCTTTCCAGAACAACATCAAATTCAGTTTGTTCTTCAGCAGCTTCTCCAGCCCCTCCACCTGCTGCAGGTGCAGCGATGACGGCACCGGCTGTAGCGGCAGCGGAGACTCCAAAAGCTTCTTCAATTTGCTTGACAAGCTCAGATGCCTCAAGTAGCGAGAGGCTTTTTAGTGATTCGAGGATTTCGTCGGTTTTTGAAGACATGGTTTAGTTAAGCAAATAATTAATTAGAAAAGTCGAGATTAGAAGTTCAGCTTTTGCCGCTATCGGCATGCTGTTTAAGAGATCTGGCAAGACCTGAAGGAACTTCGTTTATGCCCACTGCAACTTTTGTTGTGAGGCCATTTAAGGCACCAGCAATCTGCGCCATAAGTGCTTCCCTTGAAGGGAGATTTGCGATGGCTTTGATTTCATCTTGGCTTAGGAGCTTGCCTTCATAAAGGCCTCCTTTGGTTTCAGATTTCTTGGTGTCCTTCTGGAAGTTCTGAACAGCTTTTACGGCAGGACCAACGTCTCCCTGGATGAGAACAAATGCATTTGTTCCTGTAAGTAGAGATTGAAGATCTTGCCAGGCACTATTCCCATCAATAGCTAGGTTCATCAAGGTGTTTTTGGTTACCTTGCAGATCCCATTGTTTTCCTGCAGACGAGTCCGCAGATCTGACATCTCTTTGATGGATAGACCTTGGTAATCAATTACCAGTGCCATTTCAGATTTGCCTAGTAGCTCTTTGAGCTCTTCGACTATCTTTTGTTTGCTTTCCAGCGTGCGGCCCATAATTGTTGGGATCGAATCGGGAGAAGAAACGGAACATGCACTTGACTAAGAATCTCTAATGAGACGAGGTTGCATGTAGATCGAACCCTATGGGAAAAACCTTGCGTTTACCTCGACAGGTCTTAATGAAATTGAGCTGATGTTGGAAAACATGCAGTCAATTCTTGCCTGTTGTCTTTGGTTGGGGCATGCCCATGGCTTGCGCCACCACTCCTAAGATACAACAGTGAGGTTATTCGTCTTTTGCAATATCCTGAAGAGCATTAATATCTACTTCTATAGATGGCCCCATAGTCGAAGTTATATAGAGACTTTTCCAGTATTTCCCTTTTGCGCCACTAGGCTTATTGCGATCAATAGTTTCTTGCAAAGTCTTTAGATTGTCTAGCAAGTTTTCCGCTGAAAAACTTGCTTTGCCAAAGCGGACATGCACTATACCTGCCTTGTCAGCCCGAAATTCGAGTTTGCCAGCTTTGAACTCTTTAATGGCTCCAGCTAGATCAGTAGAAACTGTTCCTGCTTTTGGATTTGGCATAAGGCCTCTGGGACCAAGCACTCTTCCCAACTTTGCTACTTTTGGCATCATGTCAGGTGTAGCGATTAATAGATCAAAGTCCATTTCTCCCTTGCTGATTTTGTCCACAAGATCATCGTCACCATAAATTTCTGCACCAGCTGCTTTCGCTTCCGCTACTTTTTCTCCTCTTGCAATTACAGCAATTCGAATGCTCTGACCTGTGCCATGTGGCAAAGCAACAGTCGTTCTTAATTGCTGGTCTGTGTATTTGGGATCAATTCCCAGACGTGCATGTGCCTCAATGGTCTCGTCAAATTTTGCATTGGCATTGCCTTTAACCAATTCAATGGCCTTCAGAGGCTCATATTCTCTGTCCTCTACCTTTGAGAGCAGGTTGGTAATGCGTTTGGATAGTTTGGCCATGATTTGTGTTGGGGTTCAGTCGACTTGATTGTCTCCCCCGAATTTTTTAGAGGTTAATTGTTTGAGCGTTGATCAGTGAGCTAGTTACCTATAGAAACACCCATATTTTTGGCTGTTCCCTCGATTACTTTCATTGCTGATTCAATGTTAGTGCAGTTCAGATCCGGGAGTTTTGTTTTTGCAATTTCCTCCAGTTGTGCACGAGTGATAGTTCCTGCTTTCCCTTTGGCAGATTCCCCAGAACCTTTCGCAATCCCAGCAGCTTTCGTTATCAAGACAGATGCCGGCGGTGTCTTGGTGATGAAAGTAAAACTGCGATCTTCAAAAACAGAAATTTCAACTGGAATCACAAACCCAGCTTTTTCCTGAGTACGAGCGTTGTACTCTTTGCAAAAAGCCATGATATTGACACCATGTTGTCCTAGGGCAGGTCCAACGGGAGGGGCAGGATTGGCTTTACCGGCTTGCAATGCCAGTTTGATCACAGCTACGACTTTCTTGGCCATCGGCGAGTTTGATTAGATGACTACGGAGAACATGTCCGATTAGGACAGTTGATACTAATCGCTCAACATACTTCACCCTAAGGGCAATACTCTAGAAAGACATAGCCAGTGGTTGAATCAATTTTGTTTGCTGATCTGTGAGAACTCAAGTTCTACTGGTGTTTCTCGTCCAAATATTGATAAAAGGGCCTTGAGTTTGCTGCGTTCTCCAGAAACTTCAATTACTTCTCCTTGGAAGTCTTTAAATGGCCCTCCTGTAACAAGGATTTGATCACCTTCTGCCAGATCAAGTTTGACAACGGTTTTCTTTTCTGCTGCACGTTTGAAAATTCTATCTACTTCTTGGCGACTAAGTGGACGGGGTTTTATATGACCTCTTGATTTACCAGTAGCTCGACGATCTTCCGCTCCTACGAAATTGATCACATTGGGAGTACTACGTACTGCCATCATTGTGTCTTCATCTAGAACCATTCTTACAAGTACATAGCCTGGGAATACTTTCTCTTCGGTTGATTGGCGAGTGCCATCTTTTTTGAGTTTGACTGCTGGAGTTTGAGGAATTTCAATTTCTAAAATCCTATTACTCACTCCAAGAGTCACAGCTCTTTGTTCAAGGGTCGCCTTCACTTTTTTCTCACAACTTGAGGCCACTTGGATTGCATACCATCTGGCGACACTAGTTTTTGCAATTGGGGATGGTTGAGAATTTTCGTTAACCTCCTGAGTCTTTTCAGAGGGATCTTGTAGGTCGGAGGTATCTGGAGTTGTGATATCAAGCTCTGTCACAGTTAATAGGGGAATTGAGTAAAGATTGCTTTGGGGAAGGGATTAACGGAAAACTTGGGACGCACCCCAACCGTAAAACCGACTTACGGCCGCAATAGAGGCTGCAGAAAGGGTGACCATAAGAATTACGGCGATTGATTCGCTGAATAGTTGTTGACGACTTGGCCAAACCACAAGCTTTAATTCCTCCAAAGTTGCAGGAATAAAGCCAGTTTGATGTGGGGTGGCTGTTTCGCTTGGGTCTCTTTCAGGAAGGCTTCCATCAGGACTACTAACTTTAGTAGTCTCTTGTTCAAGCTCTTTATCACTTTTCAGTGAGTTTTCCTCGGGAGTTTGGCTGGTCACGGAATTCAAACCGGAAGCTGAATTTATTCAGCAACCCGTGAATGGCAATTTATACACTAACGGATATTAGTTTTTTTTACTCTTCTGGTAGAAAAATTAGTTCATTTGAAGATTCATCGTTTATTTCCACACGGACCCCATATGCGCTATTGAATCGATCTGCAAGTAGTTCCGTTGCTAGAGGGTTTTCTAATTGCCTTCTGATCACCCGTCGCAGAGGCCTGGCTCCATACTCAGGCTCATATCCTTGAGAAGCTATGAGCTTTATCACGGAATCATCTACCCGAAGCTGGAGTCCTTGCTCTTCTAAGAGGTCTCCTAGTGCTTTTAATTGCAAGCTAACAATTTGTTCTAAATCTTTTGGCTGAAGGGGCCTAAATCTAATTATTTCATCAATACGATTTAAAAATTCAGGTCGGAATTGTTTCTCTAATGCTTCATTGACTTTGGAAGAAAGATTGTTATCTAGCAATTTTTGATTATCAGTTTTTTCTTCAGATGACCTTGCTGTTTCGATAATTGCACGGCTGGCCAAGTTGCTTGTCATCACAATCACCGTATGGCGAAAATCAACAGTTCTTCCTTGAGAATCGGTTAATCGGCCGTCGTCTAAAACTTGTAAAAGCACATTGAAAACATCGGGATGGGCTTTTTCGAGTTCATCTAAAAGAATTACTGCATAAGGTCTTTGCCTGACTGCTTCTGTGAGTTGTCCACCTTCTTCGTATCCTACGTAACCGGGAGGTGCCCCTAATAAACGAGCAACAGCATTCCTCTCCATAAATTCACTCATGTCTAGGCGTATTAGTGCCTCTTCCTCATCAAATAAGGCATCTGCAAGTGCTTTTGCCAATTCCGTTTTGCCTACACCGGTTGGCCCTAGAAATAAGAATGAACCCACTGGTCTTCTTGGATCTTGCATGCCAGCTCTAGCTCTTCGAATTGAAGCTGAAATTGCTGTAACTGCTTCGGACTGGCCAATTACCCTTTCTGAAATATGTTTTTCCAGATCTAAAAGTTTTTGTTTTTCTTCAGCGAGGAGTCTTTGAGTAGGTATTCCAGTCCATCTAGCCACTACATCAGCAATATCCTCCGCTTCTACTTGATCTCTTAATAATGAATGACCTTCAAGTTTTCTTTCAGTGAAGATTTCTTCAATGTCTTTTCTTCGTTGTTGTAGTTCATGCAGCTCGTTATATTTTAACTTTGCGGCTTCTTCTAAATTGCCGCTTGATTCTGCAGCATATATTGCATCCAATATATCTTCTTCTTCTTTTCTGAGTATCTTTATTTCTCCTATTTGAGAAATTTCTGTCTCCCATTTATCTTGGAGATGATCTAGTTTTGAAGAGGCAAGATGGATATCTTGATTAAGTGTTTGTATTTCTATTTGTGGCTTTTCAGCAGATTTTGATAAGGTTAATTTAAGCTCCCTCACTTTTGCTTCTGCGTCTTCAATTATTTGAGGTTTGGATGTTAACTCCATCTTGAGTTGTGCAGCAGCTTCATCAATAAGATCAATAGCTTTGTCAGGCAGATATCTATCACTTATGTAACGATCAGAAAGTCGATTGGCAGCTATTACAGAATCTTCAGAAATTTTTATTCCATGGTGCAACTCATAATTTTCTTTTAATCCGCTAACAATTTCAATACTTAGATTTAAGGTAGGTTCTTTTATATGAACTTTTTGAAAACGTCTATTTAAAGTAGGGTCCTTTTCCACAGTTCTCCGATAATTTTCTGTTGTTGTGGCTCCAATACATCGAAGATCTCCTCTAGCAAGAATTGGTTTGAGGATGTTACCTGCATCAGCACTTGCACGATCTCCACTAATAACACTATGGAGTTCATCGATGAACAAGATGACCCCGGCATTAGGATCGCTCACTTCGGCCAAAACTGCTCTGAATCTTTCTTCAAATTGACCGCGGAATTTTGCACCTGCAATTAATGCGCCAAGGTCTAGTGCGATTAGTTTTAAACCTCTTAGGTCGTCTGGCACTTGCCCTGAGACTATTTGTTGAGCCAATAACTCAGCAATAGCTGTTTTGCCAACCCCAGGAGGCCCAGTCAATACAGGATTGTTTTTACTTCTTCTACATAAGACCTTTATAAGGCTTCTTATCTCTAGATCTCGACCAATTACAGGATCTAATTTTCCTTCCCTTGCTGCTGCTGTGAGATCTTTACCGTAGGTATCTATCGCTCTAGAATTTTCTACTAGAGTTAAAGATTCTTCTGGAGTAATACTAGATCCTTCTTTTGGAGGAGTTTCGTTTCTATTAGGAGTTGCGATTGAATTGATTTCTTTAGCCTTTAAAGTTTGTGCAGCATTTTCTTTGACGTGAGTATATGCTTTCTTAGATGAATCTTCATTGTTGAAAATTGAATTTATAGGTAAACGTCTTAATTCGGCTTCAAGCCTTTCACTAGGCAGACCAAGATCTTCAAATATTTCAGCACCTATTCGCTGATCTCTTCCTATTGCGCCTATAACGTGAGATAATTCAATAAGTTTCGAACCCCAATTGGATCGGAAACGATTGGCTTCCTCCAGAAGTTGTTCAAGGTCTTCTCCAATAAATAAATCTGATTCCCTACTCATAGGCTGATCTGCTAGGAATGCATCTAAGCGATCAAGTAAATCATCATTGTTTATTGGTAAAGATTTAGTAATTTTAATATAATCTGGATAATTAAATAAAACTTGTAAGAGATGTTCTACATCTAATTGGCTATGTTTCCACTTTCTAGCAACTTCTTGACTTGTTAGTAAAAGACTCCATGCATCATCGCTGAACCGATCAGGAAAGTTGGTAAGGCTTTCTTGCATTGAAATTGGATTGTTGGTCTCAGAGGACATAAATTTCAGAACTTTGTTTCATGGATTTTTGGAAAAGGAGTTCACTTCCTGATGAAAGGGTGAATCATTTATGAAATCAACCTCCATAGAGATGCTATGGCAATTGGTTTGAGAATATCAGCCAATTTTCAGTATCTTTAATGAATTTGATTTGATGATTATTCTTGATCATGACTTATCCATCTAGATGTGTCATGTATCTAACCTTGAAGGTAAAGGGGATGACCTTATCCTAAAAGCAAGTGGAAGAGAGTGTTTTTATAATGGCAATTTGATGAAGTGCTTCAAGGATGATTGGATGTCATACCTGACATAGGGAGCACTAGTCTGCTTTGATATCTATATGGAATGGCTTGCGAAGAGCGTTAGTTCAACACAATCCATTTCTTCTCAACCTATGGACGTTATTCATAGGATCTCAGCAAACCTGAATTGCACCCAGTGATCGATTCTTTAGATCTAGCGATTGATACCATCTTCGCAAGAGAGGTTTTAGATTCCCGAGGGAACCCAACAGTTGAAGCGGAAGTTCTTCTCGAAGGTGGTGCAATTGGACGAGCGATTGTTCCAAGTGGAGCCAGTACAGGAGCTCATGAAGCTCATGAAATGAGGGATGGTGAAAATCGTTATTTCGGGAAAGGAGTAACGAAGGCTGTTCATCATATTGAGGAATCCATTGCTCCAGCTTTATGTGGTCTATCTGCGTTAGATCAGGGAACTGTCGATTCCGTGATGTTGGAATTGGATGGTAGCAAAAACAAATCTAAGCTTGGGGCTAATGCAATTCTGGCTGTAAGTATTGCTACAGCTCGTGCTGCCTCAAATGGTCTTGGATTGCCTCTCTATAAATACCTAGGAGGCCCAATGGCAACACTTTTGCCAGTTCCACTTATGAATGTCATAAATGGCGGGGCTCATGCAGCAAATAATCTTGACTTTCAAGAATTTATGTTGGTGCCTCATGGAGCAACTAGTTTTCGTGAAGCATTAAGAATGGGTGCAGAGATTTTTCATACTCTTAAGGATCTTTTAAGTGCGAAAGGACTTTCAACGGCTGTTGGTGATGAAGGTGGCTTTGCACCTGACTTGGAAAGCAATGATGCTGCTGGTAAACTGTTGGTCAATGCTATTGAGAAGGCTGGTTTTGTTCCTGGTAAAGAAGTTTCATTA
This sequence comes from Prochlorococcus sp. AG-409-J19, assembly GCA_003215635.1. Taxonomy (GTDB): domain Bacteria; phylum Cyanobacteriota; class Cyanobacteriia; order PCC-6307; family Cyanobiaceae; genus AG-409-J19. Next base: position 17,958 of record QCKC01000007.1, on the reverse strand, counting down.
GCTCTTGATGTTGCAAGTACAGAATTCTTTAGTGAAGGTAAATATATTTTTGGTGGCTCAAATTATTCTAGTGAGTCCATGGTTAATGAGTTGGCAAAGTTGGTTTCTAGATATCCAATTATTTCTATAGAAGATGGTCTGGCAGAAGATGATTGGAATGGGTGGTCTGTTTTGACAAAGCAATTAGGCGGGAGCGTTCAACTGGTGGGAGATGATCTTTTTGTAACTAATTCTATTAGACTTAAAAAAGGAATTGAGCAGAATGTAGCTAATTCGATTTTAATAAAAGTCAATCAGATAGGAACTCTTACGGAAACTTTGACAGCTATTGATTTAGCAAAACGATCAGGATATACATCTGTTATTAGTCACCGTAGTGGTGAAACTGAAGATACTACAATTGCTGATCTGGCAGTTGCGACTCGTGTAGGTCAAATAAAGACTGGTTCTTTAAGTAGAAGTGAAAGAGTAGCTAAATATAATCAATTACTCAGGATAGAAGATGAGCTTGGGAGTCAAGCTATATATGCTGGTTTAGTAGAGCAAGGACCTAGAGGAAGAGATTGATAGTTAATTTGATTTCCTTTTAAGATATTTGATCTGAATTTTTATCATGAATTCTATCAAGACGATTATCTCTCCCAAGTTTAAATTGCAGTTTTAACCAACCTAATCCAATTGGTAATGATATTAAAAGTGGAAATATTGCCCAGTGTGGGCGATTACTTGCTCCAAGAAGTGCGGCAGATATTCCCAGGCAGCCCAATAAAAAGGATTGTCCAATTGAATGTTGAGCAGTAACGATGCGTCTTAATTGTCTATCTGATTCCCCCATTCTAATTTGTAGTTGGAGGTCTCCTTGTTCTAATTTTTCCAGGCTGTCGTCTAGCCTCTTGGGAAGTGCCGCCGCTTTGCTTCCCAATACTCCCACTTGCCGACCGATTTCATTGATGAAATCGTTTGAGTTTGAACCTGAGGAATTCATGAGTGGAAGTAGGTATGGCTGGGCAATGGTCATTAAATTAAAGCTTGGATCTAGGCTTCTACCAACACCTTCAAATGTTGATAAAGCACGCATTACAAAAATGAGTTCAACAGGAACACGAAAAGGTTGTCCATATACAAGTTCATACAGATCTCCCGAAAGTTTTTCAATTATATTTGATTGAAATGGTGGGGAGAGTGCCTCTTTTAGCATTAGACGCACTAATCTTCGGACAGGGCCTAAGTCAACTTCTGGGGCAATTAAACCCGCCTCTTGAAGCTCTTCTATTAAAGCAGAGGTGTTTTTGGAAGCGGCAGCTTTGATCATTTTCCCAAGCCTATTTCTAAGAGATTCGGAAATCACTCCCATCATTCCAAAGTCGTAGTAAATGAGAGCGCCATCGGAAGCAACAGCTAGATTTCCAGGATGAGGATCTGCATGAAAGAATCCAAAAGTTACTAATTGCTGTAGATAACTTGTGGCCCCAAGTTCAGCAATTTTTTTTGGATCTATCTCAGCATCTATCAGTTCTTGTTGGGAATTGATTTTAATTCCAGGAACATAATCAAGGCAAAGAATCTTTTCAGTACTTAAATCCCAGATTACTTGAGGTACTTTGATTTGATCATTATCTAAAAATTGTTGACGAAATCTTGCTGCATATTCTGCTTCTAAACGAAAATCGAGCTCTCTTAATAATACTCTTTGAGACTCTTTAGCGATTCCCACCCAATCTCTGCCCTTCCCCCAACGTGGGTGACGCTGTATTAAGGCAGCTACTTGTTGCATTACTAAGAGATCTAATCGGAATAATTTCTGTAATCCAGGACGTTGAACTTTGAAGACTACAGAGCGTCCATTATTTAATGAACCTCTATGTACTTGAGCTAATGATGCTGCTCCAATTGGATCTTCTTCAAGATGAACTATTGATTTAAATTTTTTTCCAAGTTCTGCTTGAAGAATAAATTGAATATCGCGAAAACTAAAAGGAGGCACTTTATCCTGTAGATCTGCAAGTTCAGACACCCATCCTGAAGGTAATACATCTGGTCTTGCTGATAGTAATTGCCCGACTTTTATGAAAGCTGAACCAAGTTTGATTAGTTCATTAGTTAGCCATTTTGCCCGCACTGCTTGTCTGATTTGTTTTTGATGAATAGAGAATCCACCTAGATAAGTCCAACTTCTAGCATCCCACCAGAGTAATATTATTAGAATAATAACTGTTTTCCAGATCCTTAGGATTCGCAACCCTTTATTTAGGAGATTTATACAGAACTTTGTGTGCATATATGGTTCTTAAATTTGGCTTGATAGTTTGCTTAAAATTTCTCTAATGGAAGTGATTTTATCTTGCAACTCATCTTTTTTTGTGGTTTGGACTGTATCTGCTTCATGATTTGAATTTTCTTCGATCCTATCAGCTTCTGATAAAACCTCTTCTTGAAATAACTCCCATTCTTTTTTTATTTTTTTGGGAGCATCTTTGGCGATATGCTTAAAATATTTTTTTGCGTCACTTAACCTTTCCGACAATCTGTTGATTGTTGCAAGTAATATAGTTTCCGATGAAGGCATGGTGATAAGATGATTGTTTATTTAGGGTTAATTGATTTTCTCGTTCACTTTATTGATCATTTGAGTTGATTGGTGGAAAGCTTGTTAATGGATAAAATTTTGATTGATTGAAGATTGAATATTTGTGTGAAATCCAATCGTGATTGAAGGTGGGAAGTAGTTTAGTTTCATTTCTTGAAGTCAGGCTTCTTCTGAATTTTTTTTGATTTGGAGGTTTATTTGGGAGGTTACCAAAATTGTCTAATTTTTTAGTAGATATATTTTGAGCCTTGATCTTAGACTCTTCTTTACCTACCATTAATTTTTTTTCATTTGGGATCTTTTCTGGATGATTAGATACATCCAGCAGAGCTTGTTGATTTTTAATAGATGATTCTAACTTGCCAGAGATTTTATAGTGGGACTTTTTCTTTTCTCTATCTATCTTCTCCTTGACTATTTTGAGTGGCGTACCAGGAAATGGCTTGTCATTAAACACAACCTCAGACTGTTTTCCCCACAGGTTTATTTGAATTATCAATCTATGCATTACCCCATAACCAATTGAGAAAAAACAACTAGCTAGTAAAGGACCAACCCAGAAACGAGGACTTTTTTGGGGTTTGTTATTAAGTTTTCTGGAAGTCGCCATGGGGGCAACAATGGCTCATGTTCAATTCTGGCAGTAAATACAAGGGTTGTGCGCGCTAAGGGGTCTTTTAGGGAATTGTGCAGGTTTTTTATGAACCTTTTATAACTTCGACAGTTGGCCTAAAGGATCATTAGGCTACTAGGGCAACACTTGAAACGTTATGCCAGGAGAACTGTCTAGTGAGTAAGTGTTTGTTGGGAAAAGGCAAGGAAACCATTAAGGAGATCTCATTACCTTGGACATAATCGAAGCTGACGTCGTAATAGTCGGAGGTGGTCCGGCAGGATGCACCTGTGCGCTCTACACATCTAGGGCAGACCTAAAGACCGTCATCCTTGACAAGAACCCTTCTGTGGGAGCCTTGGCGATCACACATCAAATCGCTAATTACCCAGGTGTCTCCAGCGAGATGAGCGGAGACGCACTATTGTCTTTAATGCGTGATCAGGCAGTCGAATATGGGACTGATTATCGTAGGGCACAAGTATTTGGTGTCGATGTTAATGGAGAATGGAAAACTGTTTACACACCAGAAGGAACTTTTAAAGCACGTTCTCTTGTTTTGGCCAGTGGAGCAATGGGGCGTCCAGCATCTTTCAAGGGAGAAGCAGATTTTTTAGGCAAAGGTGTAAGTTATTGCGCAACTTGTGATGGTGCGTTTTATAGAGGTCGTGAGGTGGCAGTTGTAGGGTTTAACAAAGAGGCAATTGAAGAGGGGCAGGTCTTAACGAAATTTGCATCCACTGTGCATTGGATCACTTCAAATGATCCCAAAGAAGATGATTTGCATGCTCAGGATTTAATTGCTCACCCAAATGTCAAGCATTGGAGTAAGACTCGCCTAATGAAGATTAATGGAAATGATTCTGGGGTAAATATGATTCAAGTTAAGTCGCGTTCCTCTGAATCGCAGGAAGATGTAGCTGTGGATGGAGTGTTTGTTTATATGAGTGGATCTAAGCCGATTACTGATTTCCTAGGTGATCAAATAGCTTTACGTGAAGATGGTGGTGTGGTTGTTGATGATTTTATGGCGACTAGTTGCGAAGGCGTTTGGGCTATTGGAGATATACGAAATACACCCTTTAAACAAGCTGTGGTTGCTGCATCTGATGGATGTATTGCAGCAATGGCTATAGACAGATTTCTCAATAGTAGGAAGTCAATTAGAGTTGACTGGGTTCACTCGTAGTAATTCTTAGACGTTCGGGCTTCCCTCCATAATTCAGTTCCCATTGAACTTTATTCAGTGCGAAAATATTAAAGGAGTTTTTCTCCCATAGTCTTTATTGTGGAAAATGGTTATCGAGATTATTTCAAAGTACTTGGAGTAGATCGCGGCGCTACTCAGGAAGAAATTAAGCGGGTTTTCAGAAAGCTTGCACGTAAATATCATCCAGATGTAAATCCAGGTAATACCAATGCTGAAGCAAGGTTTAAAGAGATTAATGAGGCCTATGAGGTTTTATCAGATCCAGAGAAACGAAGGCGCTATGAACAATTTGGTCAATACTGGAATCAATCACGTGGTATGGGAGGGAGATCTAATGTAGGCAACCCTTTTGAAGTTGATTTTGGTCAATACGGCAATTTTGATGACTTTGTAAATGACCTATTGGGTCGTTTTGGGAACAGTAATGGTGCCACAGGGTTTAGTTCTGGTTTCCCGAGGGGTAGTCAATCTAAATCTCAATTAAATTTAGACGCAGAAGTGCTATTGAAGCTAAGTTTTGCGGATGCTTTTCGTGGTACTGACAGGACTCTTTCTGTTAATGAAGAATTAGTGACGGTTCAAGTACCGGAAGGAGTGAAGCCTGGCTCAAGGCTTCGTCTTAAAGGCAAGGGGAATTTGCAGCCTGGTACTGGCAGGAGAGGTGATCTTTATTTAAATATCGAATTACATCCTCACTCCATATGGAGATTGGAAAAAGGTCAATTAAGAGCTGACTTCCCGGTTTCTTTTGATGAATTGGCCCTTGGAGGGATGGTTACAGCCGTTACCCCTGATGGTGAAGCCAGCTTGTCAATACCCGCAGGAACTTCTCCAGGTTGTCATCTCAGATTAAAAGGTAAAGGTTGGCCTTCAGCTAATGGTCGTGGGGATTTAATTTTTAAGTTGGTTTTGAAACTGCCCTCTCAATGGTCTGAGGAAGAATTGCAAACTCTAAGGCACTTGCAGGAACTTAGAGTCATGAGTCCTCGCAAGGACTGGCTGAAATCAGCTTTGCTCTGAGTTGGACTTAGGATCATTATCTTGTTTGATTTTCTGATGGATCTCACTTATCGCCCCCGTCGTTTGAGACGCTCTCCTGCTCTTAGGTCGATGGTTCGGGAAAATTACCTATCTGCATCAGATTTTATTTATCCAATGTTTGTTCATGAAACGAATGAAATAGAGCCAATTCGGGCGATGCCTGGTGCAAATCGGTGGAGCTTGAATGGTTTGGTGCGAGAGGTTGAAAGAGCTTGGAATCTTGGCATTCGTTGTGTAGTCCTTTTCCCAAAAGTTAATGAATCACTTAAGTCAGAAGACGGTTCTGAATGTTTCAATCCAGATGGATTAATACCTCGTGCGATTCGGCTTATTAAGAAAGAATTGCCACAAATGACTGTTATGACAGATGTCGCATTGGATCCTTATTCATGTGATGGGCATGATGGGATAGTTGATTCTGATGGTGTTGTTTTAAATGATGAGACAATCGAGCAACTATGTAGACAAGCAGTCGTTCAGGCTGATGCAGGAGCTGATTTGATTGGACCTAGTGACATGATGGATGGACGTGTTGGAGCGATACGCGAAGCGCTTGATGATGATGGCTATGAACATGTAGGCATAATTAGTTATACAGCAAAATATTCATCTGCTTACTATGGACCTTTTAGAGAGGCCCTTGATTCTGCACCCCGTTTAACAAGTAACAAACCTATTCCTAAAGATAAATCTACTTATCAGATGGATCCCGCAAACTCACGTGAGGCAATTACTGAAGCGCAACTTGATGAGCAAGAAGGAGCTGATATCTTAATGGTGAAGCCAGGATTGGCTTACTTGGATATTATTTATCGTTTAAGAGAAGAATCTCAATTGCCTATTGCTGCTTATAACGTTAGTGGAGAATATGCAATGGTAAAAGCAGCTGCTGAAAGAGGATGGATTGATGAGAGGTCTGTAGTGCTAGAAACTTTGCTTAGTTTTAAGAGATCTGGTGCTGATTTAATACTCACCTATCATGCGTGTGATGCTGCTGCTTGGTTGAATAATGATGAATAAGCCTTTTCGTTTTCTCATTAACTATGCACTATCTCCTAGTTATTTAATTTTCTTTTCTTAACCTATTTAAAATGCTGAGCAGTGAGACTAGCAAAGTTAAAAGAATTGGACATGTAGCTATTCGAGTGGAAGATATTCAACGAGCAAAATCATTTTATTTAAATTTGGGAATGAAATTAGTTTGGGATGATCAAGATTGGTGCTATTTAGAAGCAGGAGAAGGTAAAGATGGATTGGCTTTGCTTGGCCCTGGTTATAAGTCAGCAGGTCCTCATTTCGCATTTCATTTCACCGAAAGGACAGAGTTAGAACTTTTACATGCAAGATTAAAAGAATCTGAAATAGAAGTTGGTTCTATTCATGAGCATCGTGATCAGACAGCATCTTTTTATGTTAGGGATCCAGAAGGTAATTGGTTGGAAATGCTCTATCACCCTTCCTCCGGGATCGCTACAAATGTCGATTGAAAATATTCTTATAAGTTAAATTTTTAGCTTTGGACTCTTTAAATTTCAATGATAATAGTATTTATTCAGAAACTCTGGATTTATTGGAGTGGCCTCGTTTGTGTATGCATCTTTCGAAATTCGCTTCAACAGTAAAGGGAATACAACATTGTAAAAAGTTAACCATACCAGATAATTTGTCTGTTGCTAATTTGAGATTGCAAGAGACATTGGAAATAGGTAAAGCAGATACATTAACTCAAGATGGATTAAGCTTTAAAGATATACATAATTTGGATGATACGTTAACTAGATGTTTCAAGGGAGGAATTGAAACTGGTGAAAGGCTGTTGGCGTTAGCATTAACACTCTCTAGTGCTAGTAGATTAAGAAGACAGATTTTAGAGGTAGAAGATCTAACAGTGCTCTCAAATTTGGTTGGTAGAATTTCAACTTGTCCAGGTTTGGAGAAATCTTTAAAGTTTGGTCTGGAAGATGGAGGAAGATTGGCTGATAGAGCAAGTACGAAGCTTTCATCTTTGCGTTTCAGGAGAAATTCCTTATGTATTTCTAGAAATGAATTATTGCAATCAATTTTGAATACATTTGGCTCAATTCTGCAAGAAAAGATAATTACTGAAAGGTATGGTCGCCCAGTTATTTCTGTAAAGAGTGCCTTCGCAAAACAGATTCCTGGGTTAGTTCATGACAGCTCATCTTCTGGAGGTACTGTTTTTTTGGAGCCTGATTGTGTAATTTCTTTAGGCAATCATATTAGAGAATTAGAAGTACAAATAAAGGAAGAAGAAAATCGTTTACTCGCTCAATGGAGTGCTATGGTTAGTGAAAACTATACTTCACTGAGAGAATTAGATGAAGTATTGTTGAAGCTCGATGTTGCTCTCGCTCGTGCTAGATATGGGAGATTAATTGAAGGTGTACCTGCCTATTTAAATGATGAAATTAATTCTCCTTTTTCAATTAAAGACTTTAGACATCCTTTGTTGATCTGGCAGCAACATTGGGAGCATGGCAATGAAGTAGTTCCTATAGATATTGACGTTAACTCTTCTACAAAAGTTGTAACAGTTACTGGTCCTAATACAGGAGGTAAAACAGTTTCATTGAAGAGTATTGGTCTTGCTGTACTTATGGCTCGTGCCGGGTTGTTATTACCGTGTAAAAAATGTATTAATCTACCTTTCTTTACTCAGGTTTTAGCTGATATTGGTGATGATCAATCTATTCAGCAAAATCTTTCGACATTTAGTGGACATGTGAAAAGAATTTCTAAGATATTTGAATCTCTAAAAGATACTGATGGATCATCTTTGGTTCTCTTGGATGAGGTTGGTGGAGGTACAGATCCAACCGAAGGAAATGTTTTGGCAATATCTATTTTGCAGGAATTGTCAGAGAGAACTCGTTTGACCATTGCGACAACTCATTTTGGTGAACTTAAAGCTTTAAAATATACAGACTCAAGATTTGAAAATGCTTCTGTTGCTTTTGATATTGATAAATTGTCTCCCACTTATGTTTTGCAATGGGGTATACCTGGACGTAGTAATGCAATTGCAATAGCGACAAAATTGGGTTTGGAGTTAAAGGTTGTTAAAAAGGCAAAAGAATTATTATCTAAAGATGCTCATTTAGAGGTTAATGAAATTATAAAAGGTCTAGAAGATCAACGAGTTATGCAACAAAATGCTGCAGAAGAAGCTGCAGCATTGTTAGCCCAAGCGGAACTGCTTCATGAGGAATTGCTTGCTAGGTGGAAACAGTATTCGGATTATTCAGATCAATATAAGGAGCGTGGCAGGCAAGAACTTGATAATGCAATCAAAAATGGCCAAGCAGAAGTTCGAAATCTAATAAGACAGTTGCGTAATCAAGGGGCAAATGGTGAAACGGCAAGAAGAGTTGGACAACGCTTACGGCGAATGGAATCGGAATTTAGTATTTTGCCTAAGCGAAAGTTTAACAATGGATGGAAACCTTACCTTGGTGAGCGTATAAGGGTTATTCCTTTAGGGAAAGCGGGAGAGGTCATTTCGATCTCAGATGATGGAAAAAAATTAGTAGTGAGATGTGGACTTTTACGGAGCAAATTAGATTTGTCAGAAGTTGAAAGTCTTGATGGTCGAAAGCCTCTTGTCTCTAAGCCTATTATCGACGTGAAAACAAATTTTCCGATTAGCACTAGCACTTCTTCTGTCCGGACAAGTCTCAACACTATTGATGTTCGTGGCTTAAGAGTTCATGAGGCAGAGATTGTTGTTGAGGAGCGTATTCGTTCGTCTCAGGGACCTTTATGGGTTATTCATGGAATTGGAACAGGTAAATTAAAAAAAGGTCTTAGGGAGTGGCTTTTAGGCCTTCCTTATGTAGAAAGGCTCTCAGATGCTGATCAGTCTGATGGAGGAGCAGGATGCACAGTTGTTTGGTTGAGTTAAATAAGTTTTTTGGGATGCTTATTTGGAAATTTCTTAAATTAATTTTGAACGAAGATAAATTTACTTGAATTACTTTTAAATGCTTCTAATTTCTATGTGGTGAATTAGAATAGGTTCATTGATTAATCCTATCGGTAATTCAGATGATTTTTATTTCAGAAAATGTCTTAGATGCTTTTTGAAATTTACCAATTAGAATTAAATCATTGTCTAATGATTTACATAAACGGTTCACGTTATGTATTCCCAGATGTTTCATCATTAGTTTTGAATCCTTGAGATCCCTTTTCACCCCAAGACGAAAATGCAGTTTATAGATCAGGCATTGATCACTGTTAAAGCAGGAAAGGGGGGTGATGGCATAGTCGCCTTCAGACGAGAGAAGTATGTTCCTGCTGGCGGGCCTTCAGGAGGCGATGGTGGCAAGGGAGGAAATGTTTTGCTTGTAGCAGATTCCAACCTTCAAACTTTATTAGACTTTAAATACAAAAGAATTTTTCCTGCTGCTGATGGAAAGAGAGGTGGACCTAATAGATGTACAGGAGCCTCAGGACAAGATTTATTAATTAAAGTTCCTTGTGGAACTGAGGTGCGTCATCAGATTACGGGAATTATTTTGGGTGATTTATTAGCTCCAGGTGAAACATTGCAGGTTGCCTATGGAGGGAATGGAGGTAGAGGTAATGCTCATTATCTTAGTAATCGAAATCGTGCTCCAGAAAAGTACACTGAGGGGAAAGAAGGAGAGGAATGGCAATTACAATTAGAACTTAAATTATTGGCAGAAGTTGGCATTATCGGTATGCCCAATGCTGGCAAGAGTACATTGATTGCTGTGTTATCAGCAGCTCGTCCAAAGATTGCTGATTACCCTTTTACGACATTGATTCCTAATCTTGGAGTGGTTAGGAGACCTACAGGTGATGGGACAGTTTTTGCTGATATCCCTGGATTAATAGCTGGTGCCTCTGCTGGAGCAGGATTAGGACATGATTTCCTTAGACATATTGAAAGGACAAGACTGTTGATTCATGTTCTAGATATTGGAGTAGAAAACCCAATTGAAGATTTTTTAACAGTTGAAAAAGAGCTATCTGCGTATGGTCATGGCTTGATTGATCGTCCACGAGTGTTAGTGCTCAATAAAAAGGAACTTTTGGATAAAAATAAAACTTCTGAATTATTAAATCAATTGAATCTTATAACTAACTTAAAGCCAATTCTTATATCAGCGGCAATGGGGACAGGACTTGAAGAAATGCTTGAGTTTGTCTGGAAGGAGTTGGGTGTTTGAAGTGTCAGGTTCAGAATTTAGGCTTGTTAACTCAAGAATTATTCGCCATAACTGGAAGGTAACTATTGGATTATGACTTTTTACAGCTGTTTTGATGAAAGTGGTGAAATCATCGCTCGTTGTCAAACCTCACAAGAAATAGAAGCCTTGAGGAGAATGGGACGTCCTATTCGTGAGGTTCGAGAGATGAAAAGAGAAGAGGCTGTCGTTTGCTCTTTGACCAGTAGCCCTTCTGAATTTAATGAAGATTATTGAGATCATCTCGTTACAGGCTTGAAAGATGTATTTGAAGTAGTTGATTTTTGCTTTTCGCCTACATCCTTCAAGCTTTATTGAGGTGTCAATCGTCGTAAACAAGGCATTCTGGTTCGTCAGGATTAGCTTCACAGAATAGTTCTAGAGCATTTGGATCATGCTTATCTTCTGGATGATGCTCTTTATACTCTTCAAGAGAGTGAAGCTCTTCCGTGAGATGACGGACCTTCGCTGAATTGCCTTCAGCTTTGGCTGATTGGATCTCTGTTTGATCCTTAAGGATGTGTTCGTCGATGGTGTTCATGAAGTCTTGGCCGATGCAGGCCTCTTGAGACTTTCTAACGATAAGTCGCTAAGTCGGTTGTGCCACCGGGTAAAGAGAAACTTGGTTTTGTTTACAACACCATTTTGTTTTTTGGGATTCGCCATAAATCGGTAAAAAGATAGTCTGTGACAGCTTTCTTGGCTATCTAGAGCGGAGCTTTCAGGGTGCCACTTTTTCAACTAGTGATACAGGTGGATTGATTTATTGGTTTGCAATATTGAATTTGTATTACAAACATGACTATGAGGTAAGTAATAAATGAAAACCTGCTCAGAGGAGATGCCATCACAAGTTAATTCATTATTTTGTGATGGTCTTATATTTAAGTGCAATTCTTTTGTAATAGATTTCAGTCAAAATTAGTTCTATATGAATTTATTGTTGCCTTACCGAAATAAAATCAATCGATATTCTTATCCCAATTCTATTTCATTTAGTTCTATCCAGCGATCTTCATAATCGTTTATTTGATCTATTATTTGAGCTAATTGTGTACTTAAATAGGCTGAATCTTTTGAACCTTTGTTCAAACTGATTTCTAATTCATTGCGCTTAGCTTCGAGTTTTGGTATTTCTTTCTCTAGGTTTTCCAGTTCTTGATTCTCTTTAAAACTTCTTTTTCGAGACTTGATTTTGAAAGAAGGTAAATCAGATATTTTTGTCTCTGTGTAAGTAGATTTCTTGGATGATTTCTTCTTTTTTTCGAAACTAATAGAATGTTTATTAAGTAATTTATTCTTATTAATGAATTCAGTATAGTTGCCTTCATATTGTTTTAGCGTGCCTTCTTCAAAGTTGAAAATTCTGTCTACTGTTCTATCAAGAAAATATCGATCATGAGATACAATTATTACACATCCTTTAAACTCTTCAATAAAATCCTCTAACACACTGAGCGTATGAATATCCAGATCATTAGTTGGTTCATCTAATAGAAGAACATTGGGAGACTGAATTAGTATCCTGCAAAGTATTAATCTTCTTTTCTCACCTCCTGAAAGTTTTTTAATAGGAGTATATTGTTGAGCTATAGGGAATAGGAATCTTTCAAGTAGTTGTGAAGCAGTAATAATGTAATTGTTTATTGAGATATGTTTTGCAGCTTCTTCAACAAAATTAATTACCTTTCTTTCTAAGCCTTTCCCTCTGTTTAATTCTTCCGTATGTTGGTCTAGGTAACCAATATGAATTGTTTCCCCGACTCTTAATATTCCGTTGGTCGTTTTTCTTCGCCCAGCTATTAAATCTAGGAGACTAGATTTCCCACAACCATTAGGTCCAATAATTCCAACTCTGTCTTCAGGCCCAAAGCTATAGGTAAAATCTTTGAAAATAAGATCATGGGAATTATCTTTGGCCATAGTTATAGATTCTGCTTCAATTACTAACTTTCCCATCCTTCTGCTGATTGAATTTATTTCAAGAGAAGTATTTGCTTTGCTTTTGGATTGAGATTGCATTGCAGCAATTCTTTGAATACGAGCTTTTTGTTTGGTACTTCTAGCCTTAGGTCCTTGTCTCAGCCAATCAATTTCTTTTCTTAAAATACTTTTGAATTTTGCTTCAGAGGATGTTTCGGAATCTTTCTGCTCGGCTTTTCTGATAAGAAAGTCATTGTAATTGCCTTTAAATATTTTTGCTGAACCTTGATCAATTTCGACCATGCGAGTAGTTACTCTATCAAGCACATATCTATCATGTGTAACTATTACAAGAGCTCCCTGATATTTGTCTAGCCATTGTTGAAGCCATTCAACAGCGCTGGCATCCAAATGATTGGTTGGTTCATCTAGTAAAAGTAGATCTGGCTTGGCAACAAGAGCAGATGCAAGGCTTACCCGTTTCCTATATCCACCAGAGAGTTCTTTAATGGGTCTATGTATTTCTATTATTCCTAAACGATTAAGTACTTCTTGGCATTGCTTCTCTAGAATCCATGCTTGAGATTCGTCCATTTCTTGACTTACCCTGCCAATTTCTGCAAGACATAGAGAATCATTCGGATTGTTTTCTAATTCTTTACTGAGGTTTGCAAATTTAAGAAGAAGTTCTCTCTTCTTCCCACAACTAGAGAGAACTTGCTCTAATATTGTTTTATTTTCTTGAAAGCAACTTTGTTGGTCCACGAGCTCAATACTAAGATGAGATGTTGCCCATCTTTTGCCATCAGCAAGTGGTTCTTTGCCAGCTATAATGTTTAGTAATGTTGATTTACCTGCTCCATTACCTCCAATAATTCCGAGACGTTCTTTGCTTTCAATATGCAATGTTAGTTCCGAGAATAGAGGTTTGATCCCATAGTCTTTAGAAGCATTTGTCAGAGAGACTAAGTTCACAATTTCTATCGACCACTTTGTAATTTGAGATAATTGAAAATACTTTTATCTCCAACATCTGCGGATACCTCAGTGCCAAATTTACGAATAGCTAGAAATAACAACGAAATAGCTGACATTGCCATTAAGAATAGGCTTATAAAAGTGCCTGATAGGCCACTGAGATAACCAAGTAGGCTTAAAGGAATTAATATTGTCATTCCTATAGCTTCTGGCTTTTGAAAGCAAAAGAATTCTTTAAATCCCACGCCTGTCAATGATGCAAAGAGTGGACCTATCAAAAATATTAGAATGGGTCTTTCTCCTAAATTAGGAATTAGTTCTTTAATCCCAAATAGTGAAATTAGTATGCAAATACCAATAAATCCAGCTGCCCATAACAATATTAATAGCATATGTAATTGCTTCAAATAGATATGAATCCAATTTAGTGACAATCCAATTGAGATTGCAAGTAATACTAGCCATATGCCTACAAAATCTGATCCAAATAAAGACAAATGAATTATCCCCATTGCTAGGAATACACCACAAAATAGCAATGATAGTCGGTACCTTCTTACTTCAATCTCATCAACTTTATCTATGGTATAGCTTCCGTATAAACCCTTGAATTCCTTTGATGTAGTTTTTTCTTTGCTTGTCATTGTATATCAGTGAAGTTGGAGTTGATGATCTTTTTAAGCTCAGGCCCTTCTGGGACAATATTACTTGGTCTTAAAGGGAACAGTGCCCCAAAATAGTCTTCTCTCCATGCGTCTGGTTTGCAAGTTTGAGAGACAGAAGGCAATGCCATGAATTTCTGACGCCATTTCCATACGTTAGTGAATGACCAAAGAGGTTCCTTGCTGCAATTAAATAATGGCAAATAAACCATTTCCCATCGAACAAGTGTTGGGAAAAGACGAATATCCGCAAGAGTTAGTTTTTTGCCACACAACCAGGGGCCATTTTTCTTTAGGCTCTTTTCCACTATTTCTAAAGCTTCGAAGAGATCATGAGAAGCCTTCTCATAAGCAATTTGATTGCGGGCAAATCCACATTTATATACTCCATTATTTAATGAATCTTGGAGAAGATAGTTCCAATTTGTAATTTCATTTTCTAATTCTTTTGGAGCAAGATCGAGATTATTTTCACTGCTTGGCCATTTATTAAGAACTTCAACTAATATAGAGCTTTCATTGCCTATAATCTCTGGGTTTTTATCATTATTGTTCCCAGGATCGACTAGTACTGGAACAGTTGCTCGTTGGTTAGATTTTGCTCCGCACAGCTTATATATTGAAATAAGAGAGTCGCAGCCTTTCCAGGTTGGATTGATTTTCCACCTACCTTTTTTATGATCTGCTTCGGCGAAAATAATATTAATACTTTCGTTAAGTTTGCGTAATTTATGTACTAATAACGTTCTATGAGCCCAAGGACAGCTTCTGCCAATAATCAACTGATATTGGTTGTCTGGAGATCTGCTAAGAATGTCCTGTTGCGAAGGGATTACTTTGGTTTGATGTTGGCTTTTAGGTCTTTTGTAATTTCCTTGTTCATCTGAAGGTCCAAGGCCATTCATCAAGATTTTCCACTGGCAGTTCCAGCCGAGACGAGCTGCTTTTACTGCAAAGGGTGGAATTGACATATAGGTTCCTTTTTTAGAGATTCTCAGCCATCCTCAAGATAGTTTTATTTTTGCGATGGATAGCCTTCAGGTGCTTTTTGTTGCTGGCACACATGGGAACGAAATTAACGCACCATGGCTTATGGAAGAGTGGGCTAAGAATCCAGACCTGATTAATTCGTGTGGCTTGAATGTAATAAGTGTAATTGGAAATCCTCAAGCATTTAAAGAAGGTAAGCGCTATTTGGACTTTGACTTGAATCGATGTTTCTGTGATGCTTATCTCAGTTCTAATGACCCGAAAATAAGAGAGGTTGTGAGGGCTAAGGAACTATTAAATCAATATGGGCCTAAAGGATCCAACCCTTGTCAGATAGTTTTTGATTTTCATAGCACTACTTCAAATATGGGTTCATCTTTAGTTGTTTATGGACGTCGTTCTTGTGATTTGGCCCTTGCTTCTCTTATTCAAGGTAAATTAGGGTTGCCTATTTATCTTCATGAAGGTGATTGTTCTCAAACAGGCTTTTTAGTTGAATCTTGGCAATGTGGACTTGTCTTAGAGATAGGCCCTGTATCACAAAATCAATTATCAGCTTCTATTATTGAGAAAAATAGAATTGCTATAGAGGCTTCTATGGCATGTATAGCAAGTATTTGTTCAGGAAATCCTCAGTATCCCAGTCAAATAATAGTTCATATTCATAAAAAAAGTTTGGATTTCCCAAGAGATAACATTGGTAAACCACAGTCATATATTCACCCGTTTATTGATGGAAGAGATTGGTCGAATTTGCAAGAAGGTGATCCTATATTTATTGGACTGGATGGAGAGATGGTTGCATTTGCGGAAAAAGACTATCTTGTTCCAGTTTTTATAAATGAGTCAGCTTATGTTGAGAAGAAGATTGCAATGAGTTTAACTAAGAGAGAGGTTTGGGAAATTGATTCACAATGGAAGGAAGACCTTGAAGATCTAGTTATTGCTAACCGCAAATCCATGTAGTTTCTTCTTTCTCGCATGGAAGGTCGCTTATTCCACCGTCCATCCAGTATATTCTTAACCTATCATCGGCTGTCCCTAACCTAAATGTTAATGTGTTTATTCTAGAATTATTGGGAATTTTATTGTCTCGAGTTTCGTTTAGATATTTGTTTAACTTATTTTCAAGTTTGGTTATCCTGAGCTCTATATTTTTGCTTGCTTGATGTTCAACTGTATTTCCATCCTTTCCAGTAGAAACTTTTTTCCCACGGGTACAACTACTATTAGAAAAAAATACTAATCCTATGATTATTGAATATATAATCTTTTTAAGAATGGAATTCATTTAATTGAGCATCATTTGTAAATATATTTTCATTGAGTATGTGCAAGCCTTTCGCTCCAGTAGACCACCGCCCCTGTACTTTCGAGTTCTTGACGACGATGCCTTGCGATCGCTATAGGAACAATTTCTTCTTTGTGAGTATTGCCCTTGAGCCAGCGAATTAGAACCAAAGGAATCTCCGCATGAACCTGCAGTTTAAATCTTAAGGGTTTCTTAGGCTTTGCTGTTTTCGTTTTTTAGTTGTGTTGCTTCATCCATTTGCTTCACGGGCTTTGCAATTTTCCTTTACAATCCCCTCGGTAGGCACAGCCTGCTCTTATTTAGCTTGTCCCTTCGGGACTTTTTAGAACGTCCTCATGACTACTATCCAGCAGCGCTCTGGCGCTACAAGCTGGCAGCAGTTTTGTGAATGGGTCACTTCCACCAACAACCGTATTTATGTCGGTTGGTTTGGTGTTCTGATGATTCCATGCCTTTTAGCTGCTACTACTTGTTTCATCATCGCTTTCATTGCGGCACCGCCGGTTGATATCGACGGTATCCGTGAGCCTGTTGCCGGTTCTTTTATGTATGGCAACAACATCATTTCTGGTGCAGTTGTTCCTTCTAGTAACGCTATTGGTCTGCACTTCTACCCCATCTGGGAAGCCGCCACACTTGATGAGTGGCTTTATAACGGTGGTCCATATCAGTTAGTGGTTTTCCACTTCTTGATTGGTATCTGTGGATGGATGGGTCGTCAGTGGGAACTTTCCTATCGCTTAGGAATGCGTCCATGGATCTGCGTTGCTTATTCGGCACCAGTTTCTGCAGCATTCGCTGTATTCCTTGTATACCCCTTCGGTCAGGGTTCTTTCTCTGACGGAATGCCTCTTGGTATTTCTGGAACCTTCAACTTCATGTTTGTGTTCCAGGCTGAGCACAACATTTTGATGCACCCCTTCCATATGGCTGGTGTTGCAGGGATGTTCGGCGGCAGCTTGTTCTCCGCTATGCATGGATCCTTGGTGACTTCTTCACTTATCCGTGAAACCACCGAGACCGAATCCCAGAACTACGGTTACAAGTTTGGTCAGGAAGAGGAGACCTATAACATCGTGGCTGCTCACGGTTATTTTGGTCGTCTTATTTTCCAATATGCCAGCTTCAATAACAGTCGTAGTCTCCACTTCTTCCTAGCGATCTTCCCGGTTGTTTGTGTTTGGTTGACTTCCATGGGTATTTGCACCATGGCTTTCAACTTGAACGGATTTAATTTCAACCAGTCGATCCTTGATTCTCAGGGCAAGGTAGTTCCAACTTGGGGCGATGTACTTAACCGTGCAAACCTTGGTATGGAAGTAATGCATGAGCGTAATGCTCATAACTTCCCTCTAGACCTGGCAGCTGCTGAGTCCACATCTGTGGCGTTGGTTGCTCCAGCTATTGG